>NZ_JBITSF010000015.1:0-230709 GCF_044540485.1 Streptomyces sp. NPDC085946
ATGCTGCTGTCCCGGCCGTCCCGGGCGCAGGCCTCCTGAGGGGTCCACGGCCGGGCGGCCGGGCGGGGCTCGCACCCCGCCCGGCCGCCCGGCCGTTCCCCGGTGGCCGGTCAGACGGCGCGGCGCGCGGTCACCGTGAACTGGGCGCCGTCCGGGTCGCGCAGCACCGCCTCGTCGCTGCCCTTGGACAGGACGCTGCCGCCGTGCAATTCCGCCGTGCGGGCGCAGGCCGAGACGTCGTCGACGGTGAAGTGGACCTGCCAGTGCGGGCGGATCGTGGGGTCCGGGGCCGCCTCCAGCGCCCCCGACTCGATGCGCGCCACCACGTACCCGTGGCTGCGCAGCACCACCTCGCCGCCCTCGTACTGCACCTCGCAGCAGCCGGGACGCCCGGACGCCCAGTCGAGGACCTCGCCGTAGAAGATCGCGGCCTCGAAGGCGTCACGGGTGTGCAGCTTGATGAAGACGGGCTGCGCGTGCCGCCAGGTCTCCCAGTCGGTGAAGAGCTCGCCCTCCCAGATGCCGAAGGTCGCCCCGTCGCGGTCGGCCAGCAGCGCGGCGCGGCCGGGCGCCAGGGAGATCGGTCCAACCGCGGTCGTCCCCATGCGCTCCTGCACCCGGGCCACCGCCTCGTCCGCGCTGGCCACGGCGAAGTAGGGGGTCCACGCCACCGCCATCTGCCACATCGTCGCCACCCCGGCGATCCCGGCCACCGGCGAGCCGTCCGCCAGCGCGATCCGGAACCGGTCGCCGAGCCGGACGGGCCGCCACTGCCAGCCCAGTACGGCCGAGTAGAACTCCTCGGTCGCCTTGATGTCCCGGCTGGTCAGCGACACCCAGCAGGGGGCGCCGAACACGGAGTGGGTGGAGAGGCGGCGCGTCGCACCGGAGGGGGAGGCACCGGAGGGGGAGGGCATCTCGTCGTTCATGGCAGTCGCGTCCTGGTCTCGTCGGCCGGCAGCCGCCGGAGGGCTGTCACCAGTGTCCGTCCTGAACCGCTCCGGCCGCCTGCCGAGTGTCCCGGCCGCGGACCCCGGCCGGCGCGGGGACGCGCCGGCCGCCCCGCACCGGTGGCACGCGAGGGGGCGAGTGAGGACGATGGATGCGTCGGACCGCGTCGGGGCAGCACGGCCGCGGCGCACCGGACCCGGAGGTGATCATGCCCACGGACGGGGAATCGGAGCGGATCTTCGCGCTGCAGGAGGAGATACAGCAGCTGAAGGAAGCGGTGGTCTCCCACGCGGTCGTGGACCAGGCGATCGGGATGGTCGTCGCGCTCGGCCGGGTGGCGCCGGACGAGGGATGGGCGGTGCTGAAGGAGGTCTCCCAGCACACGAACATCAAATTGCGCACTGTCGCCGAGCTCATTCTCCTCTGGGGCCGCAGCGGCGTCATGCCCGCGGAGATCAGGGCGGAGCTGGAAGACGCCCTCGACCGGTTCGGACCGACCCAGATTCCCGGCGCGCCGCCGGAACGGTGACCCGTCCGGCGGCGCGGGATTTCCCCGGGGCGCATTCTCCGGCATCCGCCGTCACCGCATCTCGGAGAGCAGTTCCTCGCGCAGGTGGGCGAAACAGCTGCTGAGCAGCCGGGAGACGTGCATCTGCGAAATACCGAGCTGTTCCGCGATGCTGCTCTGCGTCATTCCCCGGAAGAACCGCAGATAGAGAATGAGCCGCTCGCGCTCCGGAAGCGCCTCCAGGCACGGCTTCACGGCCACGCGGTCGACGATGGTCTCGAAGGCCGGATCGGGCCCGCCGATCGCGTCCCCGAGGGCGTAGCCGTCCGTCCCCGGCATCTCCGCCTCCAGGGAGAGCGCCGAGAAGCACTCCAGGGCCTCCGTCCCGGTGCGCACCTCGCTCTCGGTCAGGTGGGCGAACTCCGCGATCTCGGCCACGGTCGGCGGCCGCCCCGGGGTGGTCTGCGACAGTTCCTTGGCGGCCTGCCGCACCCGGTTGCGCAGGTCCTGGACCCGGCGCGGGACGTGCAGGGTCCACATGTGGTCGCGGAAGTGGCGTTTGATCTCCCCGGTGACCGTTGGTACGGCGTACGCCTCGAAGGCGTTGCCGCGGGAGGGGTCGTAGTGGTCGACGGCCTTGACCAGGCCGAGGGCGGCCACCTGGTAGAGGTCCTCCAGGGCCTCGCCCCGTCCCCGGAAGCGGACCGCGATCCGCTCGGCCATGGGCAGCCAGGCCTGGACGATCTCGTCCCGCAGGGCCTTGCGCGCGGGACCGTCGGGCAGCCGGGAGAGGCGTGCGAACGCCTCGGCCGTGTCCGGGGCGTCGTCGTGGGGGTGCGATGTGGTGCTGCCGGCGATACGCATGATGCGCACCTCCCTGAGCAGGTGCTGAAGGGACAGACACCGCGGGAAGCGCCGGCTCGGACCTGGCGGAGGCACCGGGACCGGGCGGGCCCGTTCCCTGCGGGCGTGCCTCCTGTCCGAAGCACTGAATTGCCCTTTCCCGAACACGATACCGGCGAAACAATTCCGGCAATACGTGACGGAATGCGACCGGGTGATGATGCGCTGTCGACCGGAACGACGGAAGGGAAAGCGCGCGGGCACGTCGTGGATACGGCGGAATTCAGGGAGTGAGAACCGGCGCGGAGGACGGGGCCGGGGTCCCGGTCCGCCGGCGCCCCGCGCGCCGGCCGCCGTGCGAGCCTCGCCCGGACCGGCTCCGGGTCGCCCGCCCCGCTGGCCCCGGCGCGGCGACGTGATGTACGGCACGCCCGGACCGGGCGGATTCCCCGCTCCCGCCCCGATTCCCGCTGGGCACGGCTTGATCACCGATCAAATGGGGTGAACTGCCTGGCCACAGCGCATTCTGCGCATTTGACAGTGCCGTGAGCGCACAGATAGGAAGCAGCTTCCAGAGGTGGTCGAGAGGTGCATTGTGTACGAGCCCAACGTGGTCGGGGACTGGCAGGAGTACGACGAGCATGCCGGTCTGCGGGTCCGCGTCCACCGTCTGGAGCTCGCCGAGCCACCCCGCGGACGTGACGACGCCGCCGAGGGGCTGACGTACTTCAGCGTCCGCGTGACCGTCGAGAACCGCGGCAGCCGGCACCTCGGCGTCCATCTGGAGGACGGCCAGATCGACGTGCGGATCGGCTCCGACGGCGAGGGCGCGTTCATCGACTGGCGCAACTCCCAGTTCATCGAGGGCTTCGACGTCTATCCGCTGCGCCGGGCCACCGCCGTGCTCTACGCGGCCGGTCCCGAGGCGTCCCTGAGCCAGGTGGACGTCCAGGTCCAGCTGCGGGTCGACGAGGAGTGGACCGACCGCCGGCTGTGGGCGGGCGGCATCGGGGCGCACGAGGCGGCGGCCGGGGCCCAGCCGGGTGCCGCGCGCGAGAGCCTCGCGCACCAGGTGAGCGTCTTCCTGCGCGACCAGGCCGAGGAGGGCACCGCCTGACGCCGCCGGGGCCGGTGCGGGCGGCGTCGCGCCCGTACGCCGGTCCGGTGCGCGCGGGGCGCCGTCAGTGCGGGATGCCGTCGATGATCTCGCGGGCGCCCTGCCGCAGCAGGGCCACGGCGACCGACGTGCCGAGGGTGGCCGGATCCAGCCGCCCCGCCCACTCGTGGGCGTTCAGGCGGGTCTTGCCGTCGGGGGTGAAGACGCAGGCCCGCAGGGACAGCTCACCGCCCCGGTCCACGCGCGCGTACCCGGCGATCGGACTGTTGCAGTGACCCTGCAGCACGTGCAGGAACATGCGTTCGGCGGTGGCTTCCCGGTGGGTGTCCGGGTCGCCGAGGGCGCTGACCGCGTCGATCAGGCCGGTGTCGTCCTCGCGGCACTGCAGGGCGAGGATCCCCGCCCCTATGGGCGGCATCATCGTCTCGGGGGAGAGCACCTCGCTGATCACGTCGCGGCGGCCGATGCGCTCCAGCCCGGAGACCGCCAGCAGCAGCGCGTCCGCCTCGCTGGCGGCGAGCTTCTCCAGCCGCCGGTTGGCGTTGCCGCGGAACGGCACGCACCGCAGGTGCGGACGGGTGGCGGCGAGCTGGGCCACCCGGCGCACCGAGGAGGTGCCGATCCGGGTGCCGGCCGGAAGCTCGTCCAGGGTCAGCCCGCCCGGATGCACGAGGGCGTCCCGGATGTCGTCGCGGCGCAGGAACGCGGCGAACACCGTGCCCGCCGGGAGCGGCCGGTCGGCGGGCACGTCCTTGACGCAGTGCACCGCGAGATCGGCCTCGCCGGCCAGCAGCGCGGCGTCCACCTCCTTGGTGAACGCGCCCTTGCCCTCCACCTTCGACAGGTCGCCCAGCCACGTGTCGCCGGTCGTCTTCACCGGTACGACCGCGGTGCGCACACCGGGATGGACGGCCGCCAACTCGGCACGGACGCGCTCCACTTGGGCGAGCGCCATCGGTGAGTCGCGGGACACGATGCGGATCAGCTCGGGCACGGACATGCGGACACGATAGACCTTCGCCGGGGGCGTGCCCGCGTCCCGCCGGCCAACGGCCCCGGCCCGTCGGCGCGTTCCGGTCACCTGCCGGCAGGCCGTGCGCCGGACGTGTCGCCGCGGGTCGGGAGGGGAGCGGCGGGGCCCCGGCGGACCGGTGCCCCGCCGGAGCCCGCGCCCCGTCAGGCGTACGGGTCGAACGCGATGCCGGACGGCTTGGCCGATGCCAGGTTGGAGGCGAAACTGGCGTCCTTCAGGCCGAAATTGGCGCTGCCGAAGTCGTACGCGGTCAGCTTCTCGCGGATGCCCGCCGGGTAGCCGTTCCAGCCGACCAGCGGCGGGTACTGCCAGGTGCCCTCGTGGTTCTCCGGCGGCTCGTCGTTGGAGTTGGCGAGGCGGAAGCAGTGCGTGCTGATGCCGTCCTTGTGGTAGACGATCTTCGGGTGCGTGCCGTCGAAGCGGACGGCGGACCGGGCGTGCACGGTGTACGAGCCGTGGTTGGACGTGGACACGTACTGCACCGTGTTGTTCTGCACCCACACCACGACGTGCTCCCAGTCGTGGCGGTGGCCGCCGATGCTGCTGCCGGAGAGGGCCTGGTCCTTCTCGAAGTACAGGTCGTACATGACGGCGCACCAGCCGTTGTTGCACTTGGAGCGGCTGTAGCCGTTGGTGTTGTCCAGGTCCGAGGCGTCGCGGCAGTTGCCGTTGAGGGCGCCGGTCGGGTTGAGGCCGCCGTTGACCGTGCCGTCCGGACCGATGGCGGGCGTGGCGTAGCAGCCGTCGGTGTCGTAGTCGTAGGCGGGCTGGTACGTCCTGTCCAGCGTCTCGGCGTTGGCGGGCAGCGCCGGGGGCGGCGCGGCGAACGCGGTGGCGGGGAAGGCGACGACGAGGGCGACGGCACCGGCCAGACCGGTGAGCCACCTCCTGCTGCGGAATGCGGGCGTGCTCGACGGCACTGCGTCCTCCTTGTGTTCCGGGCGCAGCCGAACGGCTGTGGGGAGCGGGGGAGTTCAGCTTCTCGACTGGACGCGTGCATGCCAAGGGGGTGCAGGCGACTCCGTGGTGAAGGGCAGCCCAATAGTCGGCGGCCGGAACCGGACCGGCCTCACGCCAGGTCGTCGGGGAGGTCGGCCGCCGCCTCCTGCGGCGCGAGGTCCGGGCGCAGCCGCACCCACGACGCCTGGCGCAGCATCCCGTCCCGGGTGCGGGTGCTGTAGCGGACCTCGCCGACCAGCTTCGGCACCACCCAGTGGGCCGGGGCGACCGCCGGGACGGGGTCGAAGGGGCACACCTCGCTCGCGGCGGCCCGCAGCAGCGCGGCGAGCTCCACGCGCTCGGCCCGGCTCCAGCCGGTCCCCACCCCGCCGACGCAGCGCAGCCGCCCCGCCGCCCGCTGCCCGACGAGCACGGCCCCCGGCAGACCGGTGAGCCGGCCCCTGCCCGGCAGCCACCCGCCGATCAGCACGTCCTCGGTGCGCAGGTTGCGGATCTTGATCCAGGACCGGGAGCGCACCCCCGGCTCGTACACCGAGTCCAGCCGCTTGCAGACCAGGCCTTCCAGTCCGTGCTCCCGGGTGGCGCGCAGCGCCTCGGCGCCGTGGCCGACGAGCGCGGCCGGGGTCGACCAGGACGGGCCGTCCAGGCCCAGGTCCTCCAGCGCGGCCCGGCGCTCGGCGTAGGGCAGGCGGACCAGGGACCGCCGTCCCAGGTGCATCAGGTCGAAGATCACGAGCTGCACGGGGACCGCCGCCGCCCGCAGTGCCGCCCGGCCCGGCGCGTGCGCCGGTCCCATCCGGGACTGCAGCAACTGGAAGCTCGGACGGCCCCGTTCGTCCAGGGCCAGGATCTCGCCGTCCAGGACGGCGGGGGTGGCGCCGAGCGCGGCGCCGAGCGGCCGGAGTCCGGGATAGGCCGCCGTGACGTCCTGCCCGGACCGGGCGCGCAGCAGCACACCGCCGTCCCCGGGGAGGTAGACCACCACGCGCCGGCCGTCCTGCTTGGTCTCGTAGGCCCAGTGCGCGTCCTGCGCGGCGGGCGGCAGGGTGCCGGGCGTGGCGAGCATGGGAGGGATCAGCGGCAGGTCCACGGGTGAGGTGTGGACGCGCCCGGAGCCGCGCACGCCGGTCCGCCGGCAGGTTCCCCCGAACGGTGCCCCGCGGGCGGGCCGGCGGCTGCTCCGGGCCGGCCGTCGGTCGTTCCGGCCCGGGCCGTGACGGAACGTGCCCTTCCGTCCCCGTGCGGCATACTTGAGTTTGGCAACGAGATGGTAAAGTCGGTCGTATGCCCACACCACCGCTCCCCGACGGCTCCGTGTCCCCGGAAGTGACCGAGATCGAGCGCGCGCTCAGCCGCATCACGTACCTGAGCACGCGCGCCCGTCACCACGAGCGGCTGATGGCCCTGGCGGGCGTGCCCCTGGACCGGGCCGCCGTCGCGCTGCTGCGGCAGATCGCCGACTGCGAGCCGCAGCGCCCGGGGGAGCTGGCCGCCCGGCTGGGCGTGGAGGCCTCGCACGTCACCCGGACGGTGCAGCAGCTGGAGCGGTCCGGGCACGTCAGCCGGGTCCCCGACCCCGACGACCGCCGTGCCCAGCGCATCGAGCTCACCGAGGCCGGCCGGCAGGCCGTCGCCCGGGTCCGGGAGGCCGGCGCGCGGGGGATGCAGATGGCCCTGGCCGGCTGGTCGCCCGAGGAGCTGCGCCGGCTCGCCACCCTCTTCCACCGCATGGTCGACGACTTCCTCGCCCACGCGGCCGACGACGACACCGAGGCCCGGCCCGCGGCGCCGGCCGCCACCTGACGCACGTCACCCGGCGCCCGGCCCGCCCGGCAGCATGCCCCGGACCCGCGCCTTCGGGCCCGGTTCCCGCGGGGCCACGGGCTCGCGCAGGCCGCGCAGCAGCAGACCGCCCAGTGCGGGCAGCACGATCAGCGGGAGCAGGGCGGTGCGCAGCGACGTGGCGTCGGCCAGCGCCCCGAGGGCCGGGGCCGCCAGCCCGCCGACGCTCACGGCGAGGCCCAGCGTGACCCCGCTCGCCGTGCCCACGCGCCGGGGCAGGAAGTCCTGGCCGAGGGTGATGTGCAGCGAGAACGGCACGTACAGCCCCGCCGACGCCAGCGCCACGAACCCGTAGACGGGCCAGCCGGGCACCAGCACCACCCCCGCCACGGCCGGCACCGTCAGCGCGTACGCCCCGCGCACCACCGGCAGCCGCCCGTACCGCTCGGCCAGCCGGCCCCCGGCCACCGTGCCGATCGCGCCGCCGGCGTAGAGCAGGCACAGCGCCGCCGTGCCGGCCGCGTGCCCCGCGCCGGTCCGCTCGGGCACGTACAGCGCGACGAACGCGCTCAGGCCGACGAAGACGACCGACCGGCACACCACCGCGCCGGACAGCCGGAGGAACGCCGGCCAGTCGTCCCGGCCCGTGGCGGGGGGCCGCCCGGCGGCCGGGGGAGCGGACCCGGCCGAGCGCACCGCCGCCGCGCACAGCGCGGCCCCCACCACCGCCGGCACGGCCAGCGCGGGAGACGCCCCCAGCCCTCCGGCGGCGACCACGGCGGACACCAGCAGCGGCGCCAGGGCGAAACCGGCGTTGCCGCCGAAGGAGAACCAGCCCATCGCCGTGTGGCTGCCGCCCGCCGCCGCCCGGGCCGCCCGGGCGGCCTCCGGATGGTAGGCGGCCACGCCGATCCCCGAGACGGCCACCACCGCCAGGGTCGCGGCGTACGAGCCCGTCACCCCGCTCAGGGCGACGCCCGCCCCGGCGGCCAGCGCGCTCGGCGGCAGCAGCCACGGCATCGCCCACCGGTCGGTGAGCGCCCCGAACAGGGGCTGCACCAGCGACGACAGCAGGGAGGCGGCCAGCAGCACGCCCGAGGCGGCGGCGTAGGAGTAGGCGCGTTCGGCGACCAGGTAGGGCACGAGCGCGGCGACGGCTCCCTGGTACACGTCCACGCAGGCGTGGCCCAGGGACATCAGCGCGAGGGGGCGGCGGGTGCGTCGGTTCGTCACCCTGCGATCGTCGGCGCCGGAGCAGACGGCCCGCTTCCGATAATCTGCCGACTTGTGTCGAACACCCGCCACCCCGACGCGCCGGGTCCCCGGCCCCCGCACGTCCGCCACGCGCCGACGGCACCGACCGGCGCCCGGTACCTGACCGCGGGCGCCCGGATCGACGCCCACCGGCACGACGAGCACCAGATCGTCTACGCGGGCGCCGGCGTCGTCGAGGTCGTCACCGACGCCGGGACCTGGTTCGCGCCGGGCACCCGGGCCCTGTGGGTGCCCGCCGGCACCGTCCACGCCCACCGCGCCCACGGCCGGCTCGACCTGCACCTGGTCGGGCTCCCCGGCGCCAACCCGCTCGCCCTGGACGCGCCCGCCGTCCTCGCCGTCGGACCCCTGCTGCGCGAGCTGATCCTCGCCGTCACCCGCGACCCCGGCGACACCTCCCCCGAGCGCGGCAGGCTGCTCGCCGTGCTCCGCGACCAGCTGCGCCTCTGCCCGCAGCAGCCGCTGCGCCTGCCGGCGCCCGCCGACCCGCGCCTGGCCGCGGTCTGCTCCCTCCTCCTGGCCGACCCCGCCGACACCCGCACGCTCGCCGCCCTCGGGGCCGCGACCGGGGCGGGGGAGCGCACCCTCAGCCGTCTGTTCCGCCGCGAGTTCGGCATGACGTTCCCCCAGTGGCGCACCCAGGCGCGCCTCTACCACGCCGTCCGCATGCTGGCCGACGGCCTGCCCGTCACCACCGTCGCCCACCGCTGCGGCTGGTCCACCGCCAGCGCCTTCATCGAGGTGCACCGCCGCGCGTTCGGCACCACCCCGGGCGGCCGCGACCGCCGCCGGTGACGGTGTGGAAGACCCGCGTCCGCCCGCGTGCTTACCGTCCAGTAATATCCGGCGGCAGGCCATCAGAGGAGGAACCGTGTCCCGGTCCGATCGCTCGCCCCTGCTGCTCGCCGGCCTGCTGGCCGCCGCGGGCGTCGCCCACTTCGCCGTCCCGCGCCCGTTCGACGCGATCGTCCCGCGCAGCCTGCCCGGCTCGCCCCGGACCTGGACCTACGCCAGCGGCGCCGCCGAGCTCGCGCTGGCCGCGGGCCTGGCGCTGCCGCGCACCCGCCGGACGACCGCGCTGGCCACCGCCGCGTTCTTCGCCGGGGTGTTCCCCGCCAACGTCAAGATGGCCGTCGACTGGCGGCACCGCCCCGCCCCCCAGAGGGCCGTGGCGTTCGGCCGCCTGCCCCTGCAGGTGCCGCTCGTGCTGTGGGCCCGCGGCGTGGCGCGCGGCGGGGAGGGCCGGTCGTGACCGGGCCGGTGGCCGTCGGCGACACCGTCGAGGACTTCGCGCTGCCCGACGAGTCCGGCACCGTGCGGCGGCTGTCCGAACTGCTCGCCGACGGCCCGGTCGTCCTCTTCTTCTACCCCGCCGCCCTCACCCCGGGCTGCACCGCGCAGGCCTGCCACTTCCGCGATCTGGCCGCCGAGTTCGCCGCCGTCGGCGCCCGGCCGGTCGGCATCAGCGGGGACCCCGTCGAGCGGCAGCGGGAGTTCGCCGGACGGCACACCCTCGGCATGCCGCTGCTGTCCGACCCCGAGGGCACCGTCCGCGAGCGGTTCGGGGTGAAGCGGGGCTTCTCCCTGGCACCCACCAAGCGGGCCACCTTCGTCATCGCGCAGGACCGCACCGTCCTCGACGTCGTCCGCAGCGAACTGCGGATGAACGCCCACGCCGACCGGGCACTCGCCGCGCTGCGCGCCCACCGGGCGTGAGGACGGACCGGTGTCCGCCAACGCCCGGGAGGAGAAGGGCCGTTGAGGAATGGGTGGCGCGTCCCGCGGTGTTCGCAGGTGCGGGAGGCCCGGTCTGGTCTCCCCGGCGGCCCCGTGCCGCACCCGCGTCGCCGCCCGCAACGGGCGCACACCCCAGGGGAGGACCCGGTCATGACGCGCGACCAGCGCACCATCACCAACCCGGCCGCACTGCACGACCCGACGCCGTTCGGCTACAGCCACGCCGTCTCGGCGCCCGGCGAGACCGTCCACATCGGCGGCCAGTACGCCTCCGACGACACCGGCGCCCCGGTGCCCGGCGACTTCGCCGCCCAGGTGGACCTGGCCTTCGACCGGCTGCGGTCGGCGCTGGACGGGGTGGGGCTGGGCTTCGAGCACGTCGTCCGGCTCGGGACGTACATCGTGGACCACGACCCCGCCAAGCTGGAGGTCCTCGGCAAGGCCCTGCACGCCCGGTTCGGGGACCGGCTGCCCGCGCAGACGCTCAGCGGGGTCGCCTCGCTCGCGCTGCCGGGCATGCTCTTCGAGGTCGACGCGGTCGCCGTACGGCCGGCCGCCGCGCCCGCCGGCTGATCCGCCGGGGCGCCCTCTCGCACCGGCCGGGTGCCCGCTGTCACGATCTCCCCGAAGGAACGGGCCCACGACCAGCGGAGTGCGCATGACGACGGACAGCCCCACGACGGACGAGGCGCTGCGGGACGCCGGGGCGGAGCTGAGGCCGGCCGCCGGGCACATCGGCGCCGAGATCCACGGCGTCGACCTGGCCGGTGACCTGGACGACGCCGTGATCGCCGCGATCAGGCGGGCGGTGCTGCGCTGGAAGGTGGTGTTCTTCCGCGGGCAGCGGCTGGACCACGCCGCGCACGTGGCGTTCGCCCGCCGGTTCGGCGAGCCGGTGGTCCTGCCCCGGCGCGGCAAGGCCTCGCCGCCGGACGTCCCGGAGATCGAGACCACCGCCGACCGGCTGGAGCTGGGCGGCCGGTTCGGCATGGACCACGACGAGTGGCTGCGGCGCCGCCGGCACACGCTGCTGCGCGGCTGGCACTGCGACCACGGGGCCCGGATCGACCCGCCGGCCGCGACGATCCTGCGCGCCGAGACCGTCCCCCCGTACGGCGGCGACACCACCTGGTCGAACCTGGCCGCCGCCTACGCGGGACTGTCCGGCCCCGTCCGCGCGTTCGTCGACGGACTGCGGGCCGAACACCGGCTCGGGGTCGGCTACCAGCCCCGGCCCGGCGACGACGCCTACGTCCGCCACCTGCTGGACCACCAGGTCGCCTCCGTGCACCCGCTGGTGCGCGTCCACCCGGAGACGGGGGAGCGGGTGCTGTTCGTCAACGGCTACTACGTCGAGCAGATCACCGGCCTGTCCCGCGCCGAGAGCGGCGCCGTCCTGGACATGCTGCTGGAGCAGGCCACCCGGCCCGAGTACACGGTCCGGTTCCGCTGGGAGCCGGGCAGCGTGGCGTTCTGGGACAACCGGGCCACCATCCACCTGGCGCCGGGCGACACCGCCCACCTCGGCTTCCCGCGGATCATGCACCGGGTGATGCTCGCCGGCGACGTGCCGGTCGGGGTGGACGGCAGGCCGTCGGAGCCCGTCACCGGCAGCGCACCGGGCCGCTGGTGAGTCAGGCGGGGCGCCAGCCCAGTGCCGGGCCGAGCCGCACCGCCATGTCGGTGAGGATCTGCACGTAGTCCTCGTGCCCGAAGCTGAACGGCAGCGCGAACGCCACCTCGTCCACCTCGCGGAACGCGGCGTGGGCGTGCAGCCGTTCGGCGATCTCCTCGGAGGGGCCGACCAGGTCCGGCGCGAACAGCAGCCGCGCCGGGCCCTGCGGCGCACGCGTACGGGGGGTGCGCGCGGCGGCGTACTCCGCGTACCGCGCCCGCTGTCCGGGCGAGGCCGAGTCGGTGGGAACGACCACCAGGCCCTGCGAGACGCGGGCGGCGTCGCCGTCGGGGTGGTGGGCGCGGAAGGCGCGGATGTGGGAGAGCTGCACGGCCGCGAAGTCCGCGGGCGCGCCGTCGGGCCCCTCGGCCTTGACCACGCTGCTGGTGAGGAGGTTCATGCCGTGCGCGCCCGCCCACCGGGCCGAGCCCAGGCTGCCGGCGCCGTACCACATGCGGCGGTCCAGCCCCGGGGAGTGCGGCTGCACCCGGTCGGAGAACACCTCGAAGCCCTCCGCCCCGCGGAACGAGGCCGCCGGTTCGCCCCGCACGAACCGAAGCAGCCGCTCCACCCGCCCGTGACCGAAGTCCTCGGCGTCCGCCGTGTCCGGGTACAGCGCGTCCTTGACGTGGTCGTAGTGCGTCGGCGGGCCCGCGCTGACACCGGGGTTGAGCCGGCCGCCGGACAGGACGTCGACCGTCGCGAGGTCCTCGGCCAGCCGCAGCGGGTTCTCCCAGCCCAGCGGGATCACCGCGGTGCCCAGTTCGATGCGGCGGGTGCGCTGCGAGGCCGCCGCCAGGACGGCCGTGGGGGAGGAGATGCCGTACTGCAGGTGCCGGTGGCGGACCCACGCGCTGTCGAAGCCCAGGCGTTCGCCCAGCTCCACGAGGTCGAGCGTGGTCTCGTGGCCGCGGCGCGGATCCGCCTCGTCGAACAGCCCGATGGTCAGGAACCCCAGCTTGCGCAGCGGTCGTGAGGTCGGCGGCACGAGCCCTCCCCGGTCGGATCTCGGATGCTCCACGGCGGTGCCAACCCGGCCCCCGCCGGTCCTGTTCCCGCCGCCCGGGCCGGCGGGCCGCCCCGCGCTCAGGGCAACGGGATCGTCACCTCGTCCTCGACCGGCGGCGCGATCTCCTGGGCCCGGTTGCCCGTCGCCGCGTGGCAGCGCAGCCGCACCGCCTCCGGGCTCACGTCCAGGCGCAGGAAGCACTTGAAGAACGGCGGGCTGTACGTCGCCGAGCCCGGCGAGAACACCTGCGTGTAGACCTTGCGGACCGGCAGCCGGAACCGCCGGGCCCGGTCCGGGCGGCGGGCGGTGCCGAGCAGCCCGGCGACCAGGCGGACGCGCCGGGTGACGCGCACGGGCGCGCCCGGGGCGCGGGTGGGCGGGATGCCGAGGCGTTCGGCGATCACGGCGGTCGCCTCCGCCTCGGTCAGCGTGAAGAAGCGGGGCATGCGCAGGCGGCGGCCGTAGAGCCGGCTGTAGAAGGCGAGGGAGTCGCCGCGCAGCGGGTAGCAGCGGAAGTCCCGCTCGGTGACGCCCGCGACCGCCACCCGGGGAATGGTGTGGGTGGCGTGCGTGAACGCCCCGCCGCCGCCCGCGACGACGTACTGCAGGACGCGGCCGTCGGCCAACGTCACCGGATAGCGCTGGTAGTTGTGGATGTCGCCGCCGATCGCCGCGATGTAGCGGTGCGCCGGGTCGCGGACGATGTCGTCGACGGTGCCGCCGCCCTCGACGGGGCACGGCTCGTGCCGGCCGTCCACGTACAGCGGGGACCCGGTGATCAGGATCTTCGGGCGCGGCCCCCGGGAGACCTCCCGCAGCCACGCGCCCTGCTCGGCGTCGACGGTCCCCAGGAGTCCCGTGTCGATGCCGACGATCCGCACGGGACCGGCGTCGATCGCCCAGTACGGGCCCGGCTGGACCGCCTGCTGGGCGGGGGCGGACCGCAGCTTCCGGGCCTCGGAGAGGTGCCGGCCGTCGGCCGGGTCCGGCCGGTGCCACAGCAGCGACCGCAGCCAGGCCCGGGTGAGGGGGCGGGGCGCGGGCCCGGGCGGCAGGGGCGGGGCGTCGTCGCAGAAGACGCGCATGAAGCCGCCGAGGTCCTCGTACCAGTCGTGGTTGCCGGGGACCGCGTACACGGGCGCCGGGTAGTCCCGGTACGGCCGGAAGAACTTGGGTCCGTAGTCGTCTGCGCTGCCCACCGGGTAGATCACGTCGCTGGCGATGACGGCGAAGCTCGTGTCCCCGCCCGCCGTCAGCAGCCCCGGCACGACGGCGTACTGGGGGTCGTCGCCCTCCCCGGGATCGCCGATGACCAGGAAGGAGAACCGGTCCGGGTCGGTGCGCCGGATCACCTTGTCGGCGGGTGCGCCGGCGGCCTCCTGCCGGGCCACCCAGCGGCCGCGCGTACGGCCGGTGGGATCGCCGAGCCAGGACGCCAGCACGCCGTTGCGGGCGGCCCACAGCAGCCGGGGGTCGAGCCAGGAGATCTTCGCGGACGCGGGCGGCAACAGCCGCCGGTACGCGCCGGGTTCGGCGGCGCCCCAGCCGGCGCCCGCGGCGGTATCGCGTGAGGAGTCGGACACCGGTGCACCGTAACAACGCGCCGGCGACGGCCGGAAGGGCGGACCGCGCGCCGCCCGGACGGCCCGGGTCGTGCGAACCGGGCCCGGCGGGGCGCGCGTTGCCGGGACGCCTGGTCCCGGGGGCGCGCGTCGGGGGAGGCGGCGCGGGGTGGGCGGGCCGGGTGTGCGCCCGCCCCGCCGGCTCAGAACGTGCGCTTCAGCAGGTCCAGCAGGGCCGCCCAGTGGCGCTCGTCCGCCGCCCGGTCGTACGCGGCCGTGTCGGACTGCGTGAAACCGTGGTGCGCGCCGGTGTACACCTCGCAGCGGTGGCGGACGCCCGCCGAGGTCAGCGCCTTCTCCAGGCGCTCGCGCTGCTCGGGCGGCAGCGACGGGTCCTGGTCGGCGTGGCCGAAGTACACCTCGGCGGTGACCCGGCCGGCCACCAGGTGCGGGCTGTCCGGGGCGTCGGTCGCCAGCTGCCCGCCGTGGAACCCGGCGACGGCGGCGACCCGGTCCGGGTACGTCCCGGCGGTCAGCAGGGCGAGGCGGGCGCCCATGCAGTAGCCGGTCACCGCCACCGGGCCGTCGGCCGCCGCGGGGGACTCGGCCAGCCGGCGCAGGTAGGCGCCGGCGTCCCGCATCGCGAGCTCGGGCGTCAGGGCCGTCATGACCGGCCGGAGGCGCGCGAAGATCTCCGGACGCGCCCCCGGGTCGATGAACTCGGGCAGCTCGACCACGGGAGCGCGCCCGTGCCGGTAGAACACGTTCGGCACCAGGACCGTGTAGCCCGCCCCGGCCAGCCGGTCCGCCAGGGACCGCAGCCGAGGCCGCAGGCCGAAGGCGTCCATGTAGAGCAGCACCGCCGGCCGCGGCTCCCCGTCGGCGGGATGCGTCAGGTAGGCGTCGGCGGTGCCGTCCTCGGTGGTGATGTCGACGGCGGTGCCCTGTACGGCCGGTGCGGCGGTCATGGCTGGGGGTGCCTCTCTGCGGGGGAGTGTCGTGCCGGGGACCCGCGTCCGCGAGCGGGGCGGATCATGGCCATCGTGACACGACCGGCCTCAGGCAGGGCCCCTGGTCGGCGCCGCCGCGGCACCGCGCGGCCGTCCCGGGGACGGCCCCGCACGGCCCGTGCGGGGCTCCCGGGGAGCGTGGTGCCCGGGGTTTGCGCGCCGCGCGCAGCCGCGGCTCACTCGAACCGGGAGACGTCGCCCGCGCCCCGTCGCACGATCTCGGCCTCCCCGCCGGAGAAGTCGATGACCGTGGTCGGCTCGGTGCCGCACTCGCCGGAGTCGACCACCGCGTCCACCACGTGGTCGAGCCGGTCCTTGATCTCCCAGCCCTGCGTCAGCGGCTCCTCCTCGTCGGGCAGGAGCAGGGTGCTGGACAGCAGGGGCTCGCCCAGCTCGGTGAGCAGCGCCTGCGTCACCACGTGGTCGGGGATGCGCACGCCGACCGTCTTCTTCTTCGGGTGCTGCAGCATGCGCGGCACCTCGCGGGTCGCGGGCAGGATGAACGTGTAGCTGCCCGGCGTCGAGGCCTTGACCGCGCGGAACACGTCGTTGTCGACCCGCACGAACTGCCCGAGCTGCGCGAAGTCCTGGCACACCAGGGTGAAGTGGTGCCGGTCGTCCAGGCGGCGGATGCTGCGGATCCGCTCGATGCCGTCACGGCTGCCCAGCCGGCAGCCGAGCGCGTAGCAGGAGTCGGTGGGGTACGCGATGAGCGCGCCGGAGCGGACACTGTCGGCGACCTGGCTGATGGTGCGCGGCTGGGGGTTGTCGGGGTGCACGTCGTAGTACTTCGCCATCCGCCGAGCTTATGCCGTGCGGTGGAGCGGGGCTCCGCGGTGGGTGCGGGAGGGGGCGTGTCCGGTGGCCCGCCGGGCGCCACCCCGCCATCCCGCCACTCGGCCTCCGGGGCCGTCGTGCACCGTGATTGCCTCGCTTGACATACCTATATGTGCATACCTTATTCTCGGCGCATGTCCACCGCCCGTGCGCCCCGCAGCGACACCGACCGCGTAGCCTCCGAGCTCGCGGCGCTGCTGCCCGCGCTGCACCGGGCCCTGGACCGGCGGATCGCGCGGGACTTCCCGCACCCCAAGCCGCCCGAGGCGCAGCTCGCGCTGCTGCGGTTCGTGGCGCAGCGGGAGGGCGCGACCGTGCGCGAGGCCGCCGAGGCGCTGCTGATGAAGCCCAACAACGTCAGCGCCCTGGTCACCCAGCTGACCGAGCGCGGCCTGCTGGAACGCCGGCAGGACAGCGCCGACAAGCGGGTCGCCCACCTCTACCCGACCGCCACCGCGCGCGGACACCTCGCCGAGGTGCGCCGGCTGGAGGACGGCTACCTCCGCCACGCGCTGGTCGCCCTCACCGACGGCGAGCTGGACGCCCTCGGCTCCGCCCTGGGCGCGCTGGAGTCCCTGACGCGGGCGCTGCACCCCGCGGCCGGCTGAGGATCCGTGACGCGTACGGTGCGCTCCGCGGTTCGCTGAGGATCCGTGACGCGTACGGTGCGCTCCGCGGTTCGCTGAGCGGGCGCTGGTGGCGCCGCGCGGTTCGCTGAACGGGGCGCTGCTGCGTGCCGCGCCGCTCGGTGAACGGGGCGCCGGTGTACGCCGTGCGATTCGTCGAGCGGGGCGCCGGTGTGCGCCCGCGCCCTGCGGCTCGCCGAGCACCGTCCGTGCCCTCCGCGCGGCCGGGCACGACCGCGTGCCGCGCGCGTACGGGTGCCGCTGCCGGTGACCGCGTCCGCCGTGGTGCGGCCGTGATGCCGCTGTGCATCCTCCCGCCCTCCCGGACACCCCCTTGCCCGGCCGGCCGCGTGCCGCCGGGCGCGCACGCCCGTGCCCGCCCGCGTCCGGCCCTTCCCACCCCTTCTTCGTCTCCACCTTCTTCGTGTCCACCGAAAGAAAGACAAGGCCCCTTCCCATGCCGTCCACCTCCGTGGATCAGCCGACCTCCCCCGCCCCCGCACCCCCCGAGGGCGGCCGCCGGTCCAACCCCTGGCTCAGCCTGGTCGCGGTCGCCTTCGGCCTGTTCATGGTCCAGCTCGACGGATCCGTCGTCGCCATCGCCAACCCCGAGATCGGCCGCGACCTCGACGCCTCCTCCGCCGACCTGCAGTGGGTGACCAACTCCTACCTGCTCGCCCTGGCCGCCAGCCTCATCCTCGGCGGCAAGCTCGGCGACCGCTTCGGCCGGCGCACGCTCTACCTGACCGGCGTCGCCGGATTCGTCGTCGCGTCCGTGGCCATCGGCCTGTCCGGGTCCATCGAGGGCGTCGTCCTCTTCCGCGCCCTGCAGGGCCTCTTCGGCGGCCTGCTGGTCCCGAACACCCTCGGCATCCTGCGGGCCGTGTTCCCGCCGCGGAAGTTCGGCATGGCCGTGGGCATCTGGGGCATGGTCTCCGCCGTCGCGACCGCGCTCGGCCCCATCGTCGGCGGCCTGCTGGTCGAGCACGTCGACTGGGAGTCCGTCTTCTACATCAACGCGCCCATCGGCGTCGCCGCGCTCGTCTTCAGCGCCCTGGTGCTGCCCGCCGCCAGGAGCGCCGAGGAGCGGCAGCGGTTCGACATCCCCGGGGTCGTCCTGCTCGCGCTCGGCCTGCTGGCCATGATCTTCGGCGTGGTCAAGGGCGAGACGTGGGGCTGGACGTCCGCCGGCACCTGGGGCGCGATCGGCGCCGGCCTGGTGATCCTGCTGGTCTTCGGCTGGTACGAGAACCGGACCGCCCACCCGCTGCTGCCGATGCGGCTGTTCCGCAGCCGGGCGCTGACCTTCGGCACGGTCATCACCGCCCTGAACTTCTTCGTGATGCTCGGCGTGATCTTCTTCGTCATGCTCTACCTGCAGAACGTGCGCGGCTACACCCCCGTCGAGGCCGGTGTCCGCACCCTGCCGCTGAGCCTGGCCTCCCTGGTCGCCTCCCCGCTGGGCGCGGCCGTCACCCAGCGCTTCGGCGCCCGCGTCGCCATGCCCGTCGGCCTGGTGCTCCAGGCCGCCGCCTGCTTCGGCATGCTCACCTGGGCGACCGACTCCTCCTACGCCACCATGTGGCCCCCGTTCGTCGCGCTGGGCCTCGGCGTCGGCATGGTGCTGTCGGCCGCCTCGGACGCCATCGTCGGCAACGCCCCCGTCCGGGACGGCGGTGTGGCCGGAGGCCTGCAGGCCACCGCGCTGCAGATCGGCGGCGCCCTGGGCACCTCCGTGCTGATCTCGGTGATCAGCGGCAAGGTCGGCTCCTCGCTGACCCGGGAGCTCACCGGCGCCGGAGTGCCCTCGGACACGGCCCACGGGCTCGCGGAGGCCAAGGACGCCGTGGCGATGGGCATCGCCCCGGTCTCCGGCGACATGCCGGCCGTCCTGCGGGCCGCCGTCGTCGAGGGCAGCGGCCAGGCCTTCGTCAGCGGCATGCACGCCGCGGCCGTGCTCACCGGCGTGCTGTGCCTGGCCGGCGCGGTGCTCGCCGCCGTCGGCATCCGGCGGTCGGTGCCCGCCCCCCACTGAGCCGCGGCCCCGCCCGGGCACCGGCACCCACGGCCCCGCCCGCCGCCCCGGCGCTTCCCGCCGGGACGGCGGGCGGGGCCGTCCTGGGTACGGGAGCCCTCCCGCGTACGGGAGCCCTCCGCCGCAGGGCGACGGCGGAAGCCGCCGGGCCCGCCTCCCGCCCCGCGAGCCGTCCGGTGCCTCCCGCCTCCCGCCCCGTGAGCCGTCCGGTGCCTCCCGGCCCCGTCCCACGAGCCGCCCGGTGCCCGCGCCCGTCCGTCCCGCGAGCCCTCCCGCACCCTTGAGGTAACGTCCCCGACCGGCGTGCCCGCGACGCGGGGCGTGACGACAGAAGGAGGCAGGGCCGACGTGGCTGGCCGAGACGACGAGGGCCGTCGCGTGGAGGTGGCGGACGGCGCGGGCCCGACCTGGGCGCAGGAACTGCTGGAGCACCTCAAGCCCGCCGGGCGCGACATCGGCAGGGTGGTGGCCTGGCTCGCCTCCGCCGCGCACGCCGAGGTCTCGCTGCGCGACGACGCCGGCGGCCTCCTCGCCGGGACCCTGACGCCCGTGGACGACGACCTGCTCGCCGACCTCGTCACCGGGCGGATCGCGTCCGCCGCGCTCCAGGACCACGGGCGCCACCTGCGGCTCGTCCGGGTGCGCAGGGCGCACTCCGCGGCGGCGGCCGTGCTGGCCGTCTCCCGCCCCGCCCCCTTCGACCGGCGGACCTCCGACATCGTCACCCACACCGCCGGCGTGGTCGAACTCCTGCTGCGCGCCCAGGAGACCGCGGAGGCCGGGCACCGGCTGCGGCGGGCGACGTCCGACCTGCGGCTGGCGATCCTGCAACTGCTGATGGTCGAGGACACCGTCGCGGCCCGCCGGGTCGCCGCGGGCCTGTGGCCCGGCCTCCTCGACACCGACACCGCCTGCGTCTACGTGGCGGAGAGCAGCCCCGAGGAACGCGACCGGCTCGCCGAGGACTGCCTGCGCGCCACCGCCGAGCAGGCGCTCGTGGTGCGCTGCCCGGCCGTCGACGCCCACGTGATCGTCGTGGCGCCCGGCGAGGCGGGCGCCGCCGAACTGCGGTCCCTGGTCAGCGGCCGCCGCGACACCTTCCTCGGCGGCAGCGCCCGGCACAGCCTCGCGCAGACCGCCACCGCCTACGGCCAGGCCGTCAGCGCCCTCGCCGTCGCCCACTTCCGCTCCGACAAGGCCGCGGTGTACGCCGAACGCACCCATCCCGAGCGCCTGATGGCCCCGGCCCTGCTGCACGCCTGGACCGTCGGCGTGCTGCGCCCGCTCGACGCCCTGCCGCACCACACCCGCGCCGAACTGCTCGCCACCACCCGGCTGGGCCTGGAGTTCACCGCCGTCAACACGGCCAAGGTGCTCGGCGTCAGCCGCAACACCGTGCGCGCCCGCATGGAACGCGTCGAGGCCCTGCTCGGCACCGACTTCTCCGACCTCACCGTCCGGGCCGCCGTCCACCTGGCGCTCAACACCCAGGCGGGCCTCGCCGCGCTCCCGGCCGGATCCGGCGGACCGGGCCCCGTGCTCGCGGACCTGCTGGCCGGCGACGCGCTGCGCACCTGGGCCGGCGAACTGCTGGGCCGGCTCGACGCGGACGCCCGCGACCTGCGGCGCACCCTGCGCACCTGGATCGCCGCCGGGGGCAACGCCGAACGCGCCGCCCAGCTCCTGGGCGTCCACGCGCAGACCGTCCGCGAGCACGTCCGCAGCGCCGAGCCGGTGCTCCAGCGGCAGCTCCTCGCGGGCGGCACCGACCTGTACGAGGTCGTCCTCGCCCACCTGGCCCTCGGCGACCTCGCTCCGCCCGACCTGCGAGGGGCGAATCCGGGCCATCCGGACTCACCTGTGCACGGGTGAGTCCTCACGCCGGCGAAGCGGGCACGGACGCGCTTCACAACCGCTCCGGCGTGCGGTTACGTTGCGAGCGCCGCAGGGGCACGACCGGAACGGGGGACCGGCCGTGCCCCGCGGCGACCCGGGCCGCCCGCGCGGAACTCCACCCCGCGGCAGCCCTCCTCCGCCCCCGGACCGCCCTTCGCGCGACGGCCCGAGCGGCTCCGCGGGTCCGGTTCGGGCCACTTCCTCCGGCCCTGTGTGCCTCGTCCGAGCACGGGTACCCGGCCGGCGTTGTGGAGGTCCGCGCCCCGGGCGCCGTTCGCCCGGACGCGTGCGGATCCGGAACGAGTACCGCGAAGAGGAGGCCCGCATGACCAGTGAGTCGGAGACCGGCGGCGTGACCGGTACGCAGGACAAGGACTACAACCTGATCTGGTACGTCGAGGCGTGCCTGAGCAACGCCCTCCGCCTGGAGAGCTACATCCAGGACGCCGAGCGCGCCAAGGACACCGAGGTCGCGGACCTGTTCCGCAAGGCGCAGGCCGACAGCCGCAAGGGTGCCGAGCTGGGCAAGAACCTCCTGCGCTCGCGGCTGAACGGCGGCTGACGCCGAGCGCACCGCAGGGCCCGGCCACCGCGACGCACGCGGCGGCCGGGCCCTCGCCGTGCCGCCGGCGACCTGCGCCGCCGGGGCGGACCACGGCTGACGCCCGGGCCGCGGCCGACTACCCTACCGGGCAGTAACCGGATCGCACCCCAGGAGACCGCCCATGCCGCAGTTCGAGGTCGACGGCGCGACGCTCACGTACGACGACGAGGGCCCCCGCGACGGAGACGGCGTGCCCCTGGTGTTCGTGCACGGCTGGACCGCCGACCGGCACCGCTGGGACCACCAGATGGCGCACTTCGCGCGGCGGCGCCGGGTCGTCCGGCTCGACCTGCGGGGACACGGCGAGAGCACCGGATCGGGAGCACGGCGCATCGAGGACCTGGCGGAGGACGTCGTCGCGCTCCTCGACCACCTGAAGGTCGAACGGTTCGTGCTCGTCGGCCACTCGATGGGCGGCATGATCTCCCAGACCCTCGCCCTGGCCCACCCGGAACGGGTCGAGCGCATGGTGCTGGTGAACTCCATCGGCCGGATGACCTACAGCCGGGGGAGGGGCCTGCTCATGGCGGTGTCGACCCTCGTCCCCTACAAACTGTTCGTCGCCGCCAACATCCAGCGGGCCTTCGCCCCCGGCCACCCGCGCGAGGAGATCCGCTCGTACATCCGCGCCTCGGCGGCCACGCCCCGCGAGGTGGTGATGACGCTGTACTCGGCGATGCGGGCCTTCGACGTCCTGGACCGGGTCGGCGAGATCCGCGTCCCCACGCTGATGGTGCACGGCTACCACGACGCCCAACTGCCGGTGGGACAGATGCTGCGCATGGCGAAGGCGTACCCCGACGCGGTGATCCGCGTCCTGGACGCGGGCCACGAACTGCCGGTGGAGAAGCCCGCGGAGCTGACGGCGGCGCTGGACCGGTTCCTCTCCAGCTGACGGCAGCTGACGGCTGCCGTACCCGCAGGGAAAAGGCGAAACGCGATGCGTGAGTGATACCGCGGGGCCGGGTACCCGGGGGGTCCGCCGCCACCGGCCGGAGGCTTCCCGGGGCTGTGCCCGGGCCCGCCACCGGTCATGAGCTCAAGGAGCCCACGAACATGACGGACGTATCCGGCACCGGTCCCGCGCCGGGCGACGACCGCAAGGTGCTCACCAACCGCCAGGGCCACCCGGTCTACGACAACCAGAACCAGCGCACGGTCGGCGCCCGCGGCCCCGCCACGCTGGAGAACTACCAGTTCCTCGAGAAGATCAGCCACTTCGACCGGGAGCGCATCCCCGAGCGTGTCGTGCACGCCCGCGGCGTCACCGCCTACGGCTTCTTCGAGGCCTACGGCGCCTGGGGCGACGAGCCGATCAGCCGCTACACCCGCGCCAAGCTGTTCCAGGAGCGCGGCAAGAAGACCGACCTGGCCGTCCGCTTCTCCACCGTCATCGGCGGACGCGACTCCTCCGAGGCCGCCCGCGACCCGCGCGGCTTCGCCGTGAAGTTCTACACCGAGGACGGCAACTGGGACCTCGTCGGCAACAACCTGGGCGTCTTCTTCATCCGGGACGCGATCAAGTTCCCCGACGTGATCCACGCCCTCAAGCCCGACCCGGTCACCTTCGAGCAGCAGCCGCGCCGCATCTTCGACTTCATGTCGCAGACCCCCGAGTCCATGCACATGCTGGTCAACCTGTTCAGCCCGCGCGGCATCCCGGCGGACTACCGCCACATGCAGGGCTTCGGTGTCAACACCTACAAGTGGGTCAACGCCGAGGGCGAGACCAAGCTGGTCAAGTACCACTGGATGCCCAAGCAGGGCGTCCGCTCCATGACCGAGGAGGACGCCGCCAACGTGCAGGCCGGCTCCCTCGGCCACGCCACCAAGGACCTGTACGAGGCGGTCGCCCGCGGTGACTACCCCGAGTGGGAGCTCCTCGTCCAGATGATGGACGACCACGAGCACCCCGAACTGGACTTCGACCCGCTGGACGACACCAAGACCTGGCCGGAGCAGGAGTTCCCGCCCAAGCCG
This sequence comes from Streptomyces sp. NPDC085946, assembly GCF_044540485.1. Taxonomy (NCBI): domain Bacteria; kingdom Bacillati; phylum Actinomycetota; class Actinomycetes; order Kitasatosporales; family Streptomycetaceae; genus Streptomyces; species Streptomyces sp. NPDC085946. The sequence continues at coordinate 23,441 of NZ_JBITSF010000015.1, forward strand.
GTGGGCCGGATGGTGCTCGACCGCATGCCGGAGGACTTCTTCGCCGAGAACGAGCAGATCTCGTTCGGCACCGGCGTGCTCGTCGACGGCCTGGACTTCTCCGACGACAAGATGCTGGTCGGCCGGACCTTCTCCTACAGCGACACCCAGCGCTACCGGGTCGGCCCGAACTACCTCCAGCTGCCGGTCAACCAGGCGAAGAACGCCGAGGTGCGCACCAACCAGCGCGGCGGCCAGATGGCGTACTTCGTGGACCGCGGCGGCGAGAACCCGACCGTGAACTACGAGCCGTCCATCCTCGGCGGGCTGCGCGAGGCCGAGTACCCGACCCACGACGAGCAGGGCCCGGAGATCCGCGGCCGGCTCACCCGCAAGCGCATCCCCCGGACCAACGACTACCTGCAGGCCGGCCAGCGCTACCTCCTCATGGAGGACTGGGAGCGCGACGACCTGGTCAAGAACTTCGTCGACCTGCTGTCCCAGTGCGACCGGCCCGTCCAGGAGCGCATGGTGTGGCACTTCCTGCTGGTCGAGAACGACCTGGGCCTCCGGGTCGGCGACGGCCTCGGCATCAGCCCGGACGACGTCGCCGACCTCGAACCGCTGGCCAGCCAGGACCTCACCGACGAGGACCGCAAGCGGCTGGCCAACCTCGGCAAGAACCCGCCGCGGGACGTCGAGGGCCTGACCATGACCCACTGCGTGCCCGACGAGCGGCACGTGGTGACCCGCTGACCCTCAGCGGGCCAGGGCGGCACGGGCCGCGGCCAGCGCCTGCTCGGCGTAGCCCCGGCCGAACAGCACGGCGTGCACCAGCAGCGGGAACAGCTGGTGCACGCCGACGCGTGCCCGCCAGCCGTCGGCGAGCGGCGCCGCCTGCCGGTAGCCCTCCAGGACCTCGTCCCCGTGCGGGCAGCCGAACAGGCGCAGCATCGCCAGGTCGGTCTCCCGGTGCCCGCCGTGCGCGGCCGGGTCGATCAGCCGGACGTGACCGTCGGCGGCCCACAGCACGTTGCCGTTCCACAGGTCGCCGTGCAGCCGGGCCGGCGGCTCGGCGGGACCCGCCAGCTCCGGCAGCCGCTCGCAGAGCCGCTCGACGACGGACGCCTCGGCGGGCCGCAGCGTGCCCCGGTCGACCGCGCGCCGCAGGTACGGCAGCACCCGGTGCTCGGCGTACCAGCCCGGCCAGTCGGCGCCGGGGGCGTTGCGCATCGGGGCACGGCCGATGTACGCGTCCGCGGGGCCGCCCGGCGGGGGCGCGCCGAACGCGGGGGCGCCCGCCGCGTGCAGCGCGGCCAGGTCCGCGCCGAACCGCACCGCCGCCTCCCGGGTCGGCCGTCCCCGCGGGACCCGCTCGGTGACCAGCCAGTCGTCGTCCAGGCCGTGCACGGCCGGGATCCGGACCGTGCCCGCCCCGGCCAGCCAGCGCAGCCCCGCCGCCTCGGCCCGGGCCGCCCCGGGGTCCTCGCCGCGCTTGACCACCACCACCCGGCCGTCGTCGAGGGTGACCTCGGTCAGGGCGCCCGACAGCGGACGCTCGCCGGTCACCGCCCGCCCGGTGAGCCGGGCCGCGGCGGCCCCCGGCCCCTCGCCCCGCCCGCCGCTCACCGCCGGACCTCCCGGCCCGGGCGCCGGTCCGGCGCGGCCGTGTCGTCCCGATTCCCGTTCCCGGTGATCCACCACAGGCGCACGGCCCCAGCGTACGGTCCCGGCAGCGGCCGCCCGGCGCGTCCACCGGTTCCCGTACCGGACGCTCCGGCGCCCCCGGCGAGCGGCGGACGCCGTCCGAAGGTGCGCGTCGTTCCGCGACATTCGCCATGAAACGGTCACGCGGGACGGTGAAATATCCGGCCCCCGCCGATCGGGCGGGCCGGTGGCGGGGACCAGTCGGGGCATGACGAGTTCAGCGTTCCAGCGCACCATCGTCCTGCCCGCCCCCCTCTGCGAGGAGGCCGTGCACCACCTGGAGCAGGCCGCGCAGCGGACCATCGACGGCGCCGCGATCGTCCTGAAGGCGTTCCGCGCGGCCGCCGACCACGACTACGCGCTCCCCCTCCCGATGGTCGAGCAGGCCGCCGCCTGCCTGCTGGTCCTGGCCACGGAGACCGCCCAGACCGTACGCTCCTCGGCGCTGCGCGCCACCATCAGCGTCGCCCTGCGCCTGCGGGACACCGTCGAGGCCGCCCACCAGCCGGTGCTCACCGACCGGTTCTGGTGAGCCGGCGGGATGTGGCCGAGGCCACGTCCCCGAGGAGGTCCGGCTCACGTCCGCATCCGCCGGGCGGCGGCTACCGTGTGCAGACCCCGACCTCACCAGCAGCACGGACGGCCCGGCAGTGCACGCAGATCTCTCCCCGGTCATCGCGGCGACCGCGCAATGGCTGACCCACGCCTACCCCGCCTCCGGCGGGGCGCTCGCCGCCGCCCTGTGCGAGGTCCAGGCGCGCCAGGCCGCCACCGTGGCGGCCTGGCTGAGGTACCCGACGGCGATGGACGCCGCCCTGCTCGGGGTGGCGGGCCCGGGCGGCTCCGGCCGGCTCGACTGGATCACCGGCGCCGACGCGGCCGTTTCCGGCGACCCCGGCACCGACCCCTGGCGCACCTGGGTCGACGAGGTCGTGGCGAGCTGGGCGGCCTGCCTGCTCACCGACCCCGGCCTGGCCGCCCTGGCGGTGACGGCCGTCGGCGGGACCGGGGAGCCCGCCCCGTTCCGGCGGCTGCTCGCGCCCGACGCCGGCGACCGCCGGGCCGCGGCGCTGCTGCGCCACCCGGACCTGCTCGCCCCCGTGGCCGCACTGCACCACGCCCAGCTCCTCGACCTCCTCAGGCCGGGACACTCCCTCATCGCCTGAGCCCGGGCCGAGCCGGGCCGGGGACCGGTGACAGGTGACCGTTGACCGGTGTCCCGGCAACCCGGTGCCCCGGTGCCGCCGCGACCGGGCGCTCCCGTGACCCGGCGGACCGGTGACCTCGGACCGGTCCCGCACCGCTCCCGGCCCCGGCACCCCCTGGACACCCGCCCCGGGCGCACTTCCCCCGTGACCTGCGCCGACGGCCTCCACCCTCCCTCCGTCACGCTGCGTGTTTCACCCGTTCGCCGTAGGCGACCGTGCCGCGGTCCCGCGTTCGGCGGAGGCTGAGCGTGGGCTCGACGGCCTCCGGCCACCCTCGGCAGCCCGAGGCGGAACCGTCGTGCCGGGCCCGACGCCGCCGAGCGAGGAGAGACCGAGATGACCACCGCCTTCACCCGGAACTGGGAGCACGCCGTCGTCACCGGCGGCGCGGGCTTCGTCGGCTCCCACCTGTGCGGGGCCCTGCTGGACGCGGGCGCGGCCGTCACCTGCGTGGACGACTTCAGCACCGGCCGGCCCGAGAACATCACGGCGCTGCTGGAACGGCCGGGCTTCACCCTGGTGCAGGCCAACGTGACCGAGGGCCTGCCGATCAAGCGGCCGCCCGACCTCGTGCTGCACTTCGCCTCCCCGGCGTCCCCCGCGGACTACCTGCGGCTCCCGCTGCACACCATGGAGACGGGCAGCCTCGGCACCCGCCACGCCCTGGAACTCGCCCACGCCTCGGGCGCCCGCTTCGTGCTGGCCTCGACCTCCGAGGTGTACGGCGACCCCCAGCAGCACCCGCAGGACGAGCGGTACTGGGGCAACGTCAACCCCGTGGGGCCGCGCAGCGTGTACGACGAGGCCAAGCGCTTCGGCGAGGCGCTGACCACCGCCCACGCCGAGGCGCACGGCACCGACACCTGCATCGTGCGGCTGTTCAACACCTACGGCCCGGGGATGCGCGGCCACGACGGCCGGGCCGTGCCGACGTTCGTCCGCCAGGCGCTCGCCGGGGAGCCGCTCACCGTGACCGGCGACGGCCGCCAGACCCGCTCGCTGTGCTACGTCGACGACACGGTCGGCGGCGTCCTCGCGGCGGCCGCCCAGGGCATGCGCGGCCCGGTCAACATCGGCAACCCGGCCGAGATCACCATGCTGGACCTGGCGCGGCTCGTCATCGAGCTGGCCGAATCCGACTCGGAGATCCGCTTCGTCGAGCGCCCCGTGGACGACCCGGCCGTGCGCTGCCCCGACATCACGCTGGCGCGCGACAAGCTCGGCTGGGAGCCCAGGGTGCGCGTCGAGGACGGGCTGCGCCGCACGATCGGCTGGTTCCGCGAGCAGACCGACCGCTGAGCCCCGACCGCTGAGCCCCGGCCGCTTCGCCCCGGCCCGCCGGACCCCGCGCACCGCAGCACCGGGCCCGTCCCGATCCCCGAAAGGCCTGCCACCCCATGCGCATCCTCGGAATCAACGCCCTCTTCCACGATCCCGCCGCCGCCCTGGTGGTCGACGGGCGGATCGTCGCCGCCGCGGAGGAGGAACGTTTCTCCCGACGCAAGCACGGCAAGCGGCCGGTGCCGTTCTCCGCCTGGGAACTGCCCGAGAAGGCCGCGGCCTGGTGCCTGAAGCGCGCCGGCCTGCGCCCGCAGGACCTCGACGCGGTCGCCTACAGCTTCGACCCCGACCTGGCCCGGCCGGCGCAGGACATGGGCCTGGACGACCCCTGGGACCACCTGCGGCTCACCTACGCCCGGGAGGCCCCCGGCTTCCTGAAGACGGCCCTGCCCGGGCTGGACCCCGGCATCGTCCGCTTCGTGCCGCACCACATGGCCCACGCCGCGTCCGGCGCCTTCGCCGCCCCCGACGCCGCCGACTCCTCCGTCCTGGTCCTCGACGGCCGCGGGGAGCGCGCCTCCCACCTCGCGGCCCGCCGCGTGGGCGACCGGCTGGAACCGCTGTACGCCCAGGACCTGCCGCACTCGCTCGGACTGGTCTACGAGGAGCTCACCGGGCACCTCGGGTTCCTGCGCTCCTCGGACGAGTTCAAGGTGATGGCGCTCGCCTCCCACGGCCGCCCCCGGATGCTCGCCGAACTGCGCCGCCACGTGTACCCGACCGGCGACGGCGGCTTCCACGCCGGCGGCGTGCCCTGGCACGACCTGTGCGCGCCGCGCGGCCCGGAGGAGCCGTGGACGCAGGACCACGCCGACGTCGCGGCCAGCGCGCAGGCCGTCCTGGAGGAGACCCTGCTCGACCTGGCGCGCTGGCTGCACGGCCGGACCCGCGACCGGGTGCTCACCCTCGCCGGGGGCGTCGCCCTGAACTGCGTCGCCAACTCCCGCATCGCCCGGGAGGGCCCCTTCGACCGGGTGTGGGTGCAGCCCGCCGCCGGTGACGCCGGCACGGCGCTGGGCGGCGCGCTGCTGCTGTCCGCCGGCGCGGGCGACGAACCCGAGCCCATGACCGGCGCCGACCTCGGCCGCGACTGGTCCGACGCGGAACTGGGCGCCTGGCTGAAGACGGCCGCCGTGCCGTTCGAACGGCCGCCGGACATCGCCGCGACCGTGGCCCGCGCCCTCGCCGACAACGGGATCGTCGCCTGGTTCCAGGGCCGCTCCGAGTACGGGCCCCGGGCGCTCGGCCACCGCTCGCTGCTCGCCCACCCCGGGCACGCCGGCAACCTGGAACGGCTCAACGACGTCAAGGGCCGCGAGCAGTTCCGGCCCGTCGCGCCCATGGTGCTCGCCGACCGCGCCGCCGAGATCTTCGACGGGCCGATCCCCAGCCCGTACATGCTGTTCGTGCACGACGTGGCGCCGGCCTGGCGGGAGCGCATCCCCGCGGTCGTGCACGTCGACGGCACCGCCCGCATCCAGACCGTCGACCCGGCGCGCGAACCCCTCGTGGCCCGCATGCTGAGCGAGTTCGAGCGGCTCACCGGGGTGCCCGTCGTCGTCAACACCAGCCTCAACACCGCCGGCCGGCCCATGGTGGACGACCCGCGCGACGCCCTGGAGTGCTTCGGCTCCTCGCCCGTCGACCTGCTCGCGATCGGCCCGTACGCGGTCCGGCGCGGCGCGTTCTTCCGCTCCCACGAGGGCGGTGGCCTGTGACGCCCGCGCCGGAGGCCGACGGCATGACCGGCTACGCCGTCGTCGTCCCCACGCTCGGCCGGCCCGGCCTCGCCACCTGCCTGCGCGCCCTGGCCGAGGCGAGCGGCCCGGGCCCCGAACGGGTCGTGCTCGTCGACGACCGGCCCGACCCGGCCGGGACGCTCGCGGCCCACGTGCCGCCGGCGCTGCGCGCGCGGACCATGGTCGTGCACGGCGGGGCCCGCGGGCCCGCGGCCGCCCGGAACACCGGGTGGCGGGCGGCCGGGGACGTGCCCTGGATCGTCTTCCTCGACGACGACGTCGTCCCCGGGCCGACCTGGGCCGACGACCTCGCCCTCGACATCGCCGGGGCGGCCGCCTGGACCGCCGGCCTCACCGCCCGGATCGAGGTGCCCCTGCCCGCGGACCGGCCGCCCACCGACTGGGAACGCAACACCGCCGGGCTCGCCACCGCCCGCTGGATCACCGCCGACATGGCCGTGCGCCGCGAGGCCCTGGAGGCCGTCGGCGGCTTCGACGAACGGTTCCGGCGGGCCTTCCGCGAGGACGCCGACCTGGCGCTGCGGCTGCTCGACGCCGGCTGGACGCTGACCGAGGGCCGGCGCGCCACCGCCCACCCCGTGCGGCCCGCCGGACGCTGGATCTCCGTCCGGCTCCAGGCCGGCAACGCCGACGACGTCCTGATGACCCGGCTGCACGGCCGCGACTGGTGGGACCGCGCCGGCGCGCCCCGCGGACGCCTGCGGACCCACCTCGCGGTGACGGGCGCCGGGGTGGCGGCCCTGGGCTGCGCGGCGCTCCGCAGGCCCCGCGCCGCCGCGGCCTGCGCCACGGCCTGGCTGGCCGGCACCGCCGAGTTCGCCCTGGCCCGTGTCCTGCCCGGGCCCCGCACCCGCGACGAGATCGTCACCATGGCGCTCACCAGCGTCCTCGTGCCGCCCGCCGCGTGCTGGCACTGGCTGCGCGGGCGGATCGCGCACCGTGCGGTACCGCCGCACGTCCCCTACGAGGCCGGGGAACCGTCCCCGGCGCCGCGCCAGGCGGCCAGGGAACGGCTGCGCTCATGAAACGCCCCACCGCCCCGCGCACCCCGGCGCACGGCCCCCGGCCGCCCGCCGGGTTCACGGGCGTGCCCGCGGATCCGGCGGGTGCGGGGGCCGTGCGTCCGGCGGATCACGCGGCCGTGCCGGCCGGCGAGGCGCGCGCCGCGCGACCGCCCGCCGGCGGCGTGAGCTCGCGCGGCCCGCTGCCGCGTTCCGGTGGCTTGGGCTTGTGTGGTCTGCTGCCGCGTTCCGGTGGCTTGGGCTCGTATGGTCCGCCGCCGCGTCCTGGTGGCGCCGGTTCGCGTGGTCCGTTGCCGTGCTCCGGTAGCGCGGGCTCGCGTGGTTTGCTGCCGCGTCCTGGTGGCTTGGGTTCGCGTGGTCCGCTGCCGTGCTCCGGTAGGCCGGGTTCGCGTGGTCCGTTGCCGTGCTCCGGTAGCCCGGGCCCGTGTGGTCCGCTGCCGCGTTCCGGTGGTGTCGGCTCGTGCGCGTGGGTGGTCGTCGTCGCCCGCGTGCTGGGGGCGGCGCGTGCGGTGGGCCGGGCCGCGGGGAGGCCGCGATGATCCGGGTCCGCCGCGGGCGTCTGCCCCGTACGCTCGTCGTCCGGCTGGACAGCGCGGGCGACGTGCTGCTGGCCGGGCCCGCCGTCCGGGCCGTGGCCGCCGGGTCCTCGCACACCGCGCTGCTGTGCGGCCCGCAGGGCGCGGCGGCCGGCCGCCTGCTGCCCGGCGTGGACGCCGTGCTGACCTACGAGGCGCCCTGGGTGGGGCTGGAGCCCGCGCGGGTGACGCGGGAGGCCACCCGGCGGCTGACCGAGACGCTGACGGCCGGCCGCTACGACCGGGCCCTGGTGCTGGTGTCGTACCACCAGAGCCCGCTGCCCGCCGCCCTGCTGCTCAAGCTCGCCGGTGTCGGCTGGACCGCCGCCGACAGCGAGGACTACCCCGGCGCCCTGCTCGACCTGCGCCACCACCGGCGGCCGCACCGCCACGAGGTGCTGGCCGCGCTGGACCTGGCGCGGGCCGCCGGGTTCGCGCTGCCGCCCGGCGACGACGGCCGGCTGCGCGTCACGCCCCCGCCCGTCACCACGCACCTCACCGGGCCCGAACCGTACGTCGTGGTCCACCCCGGCGCCGCCGTGCCCGCGCGGGCGTGGAGCGCGGGGCGCGCGGCGCGGGCGGTGGCCGCGCTGTCCGCCGAGGGGTACCGGGTCGTGGTCACCGGCGGCCGCGCGGAACGGGAACTGACCGCGCGGGTCGCCGGACGGCACGGCCTGGACCTCGGCGGCGCCACCGACCTGCGGCACCTGGCGGGCGTCCTGGCCCGGGCCCGCGCGGTGGTGGCCGGCAACACCGGCCCCGCCCACCTGGCCGCCGCGGTCGGCACGCCCGTCGTCAGCGTGTTCGCGCCGGTCGTCCCGGCCGAGCGGTGGGCCCCGTACGGCGTGCCGCACGTCCTGCTCGGCGACCAGGGCGCGGCCTGCGCGCACACCAGGGCCCGGCACTGCCCCGTGCCGGGCCACCCCTGCCTCGACGGCATCGGCGACGCCGAGGTGCTCGCCGCCGTGGCCGCGCTCGCGGAGGGCGGCACCGAGGGGGACGCAAGGGACCGGGGGGAGCAGACGGAGCGAGGAGCGGCCGTATGAACATCCTGCTGTGGCACGTGCACGGCTCCTGGACGACGGCGTTCGTCCAGGGCCCGCACACCTACGTCGTTCCGGTCACCCCCGACCGGGGGCCGGACGGCCTGGGACGGGCCCGTACCTTCTCCTGGCCCGCCTCGGTCCGGGAGGCCGGACCGGAGGAACTGGCCGGCACGCCGTTCGACCTGGTCGTGCTCCAGCGGCCGCACGAGCTGGAGCTGGCCGGACGCTGGCTCGGCGGCCGCCGCCCCGGCCGGGACGTGCCCGCCGTCTACCTGGAGCACAACGCCCCGGACGGCGACGTGCCGGACACCCGGCACCCCTGCGCGGACCGGCCCGACCTGACCGTCGTGCACGTCACGCACTTCAACCGGCTGTTCTGGGACTGCGGCACCACCCGCACCGAGGTGATCGAGCACGGCATCGTCGACCCGGGGCACCGCTTCACCGGCCGGCTGGCCCGCGCCGCCGTCGTCGTCAACGAACCCGTGCGGCGCGGCCGGTACACCGGTACGGACCTGCTGCCCGCCCTGGCCGAGGCGGTGCCGCTGGACGTGTTCGGCATGGGCACCGAGGGCCTGGCCGGGCACCTCGCGCTGCCGCCGGACCGCTGCCGCACCGCCGACCTGCCGCAGGCCGAACTGCACGCGGCCCTGGCCGAACGCCGGATGTACCTGCACCCGGTGCGCTGGACGTCGCTGGGCCTGTCCCTGCTGGAGGCCATGCACCTGGGCCTGCCCGTCCTGGCGCTCGCCACCACCGAGGCCGTCGAGGCCGTACCGCCCGGCGCGGGCGTCCTCTCCACCCGTCCCGACGTCCTGGCCCGTGCCGCCCGCCGCTACCTCCACGAACCCGAGGCCGCGGCCGAGGACGGGACGCGCGCCCGGCAGGCGGCCCTCGAACGGTACGGGCTCAAGCGCTTCCTGGCCGACTGGGAGCGCCTGTTCACGGAGGTGTGCTCATGACCCCGTCCCTCAGCCCCCTGCCCACCGGCCCGCTCGGCGGCGACCCCCTCGGCCCGGGCGTGCTGTCCGTCGCGCTGGTCTCGGAGCACGCCTCCCCGCTCGCCGCGCTCGGCGGAGTCGACGCCGGCGGGCAGAACGTGCACGTCGCCTCCCTCGCGGCCGCGCTCGCCGACCGCGGCCACCGCGTCACCGTCTACACCCGCCGGGACGCGGCCGACCTGCCCGACCGGGTGCCGCTGCGCGACGGCGTCGAGGTGCACCACGTGCCCGCCGGGCCGCCCGAGCCGCTGCCCAAGGACGAACTCCTGCCCCACATGGACGAGTTCGGCCACTACCTGGCCCGGACGTGGCGCAGGCGGCCGCCGGACGTCGTCCACTCGCACTTCTGGATGTCGGGCCTGGCCTCCCTGCGCGCGGCCCGCGAACGCGGCCTGCCCCTGCTGCACACGTATCACGCGCTCGGCACGGTCAAGCGCCGCCACCAGCGGCTCGCCGACACCAGCCCCGGCGAGCGGATCCCCTGCGAGATCGAGGTGGGTCTGGGCTGCGACCGGATCGTCGCCACCTGCCGCGACGAGGTCGTCGAACTGGCCCGCATGGGCATCTCCGCCCACAAGGCCGTCATCGTGCCGTGCGGCGTCGACGCCGAGCTGTTCACCCCCCGGGGCCGGGCCGCGCCGCGCGGACCCCACCGCCACCGCATCGTGCACCTGGGCCGGCTCGTGCCGCGCAAGGGCGCGGCGGTGGCCGTCGCCGCGCTCGCCCGGCTGCCCGACACCGAGCTGCTCGTGGTCGGCGGCCCCCCGGCGCACCGGCTCGACGACGACCCGGAGGTGCGGCGGCTGCGCGGCGTCGCCCGGGACGCCGGGGTCGCCGACCGCGTCCGCTTCACCGGCGGCGTGCCCAGCGACCGGGTGCCGCCGCTGCTGCGCTCCGCCGACGTGGTGGTGTGCCCCGCCGACTACGAGCCCTTCGGCATCGTGCCGCTGGAGGCGATGGCCTGCGGGGTGCCCGTGGTGGCCAGCGCGGTCGGCGGGCAGCTCGACACCGTCGCCGACCCGGGCACCGGACGGCTCGTGCCGCCCCGCGACCCCGAGGCCCTGGCCCGCGCCGTCGCCGGGCTGCTCGCTGACCCGGCGGCCCGGGAGGCGTGCGGCGTGGCCGGCCGCCGCCGGGTGCTCAGCCGGTACGGCTGGGGTCAGGTCGCCGCGGCCACCGAGACGGCGTACTGCGAGGTCCTGGACGCCGCCGAGACCGCCGCGACGGGAGCCGGCTGACACCCCGCCTCCCCTGTCCCTCCGCCCGCTGCCCCCTGTCCCCGCGCCCTGTCCCTCCGCCTCCCGGCCCTCCTGCCCCCAGTCCCTCTGCCTCCCTTCCTCGCCCACCCGCCGACACCCGCCGACGTCGCCGACCCCGGACCGACGTCCGACGTCCTAAGGAGGTGCGGGTCCCGCCGCCGTCCCCACGAGGCGGTACGCCCGAGAAGCCATGACCGAACACCCTGCACACCCCGCGCTCGACGCGGCGCACCTGCACTGCCGGTCACTGGAAGAGGCACTGGACCGGTTCCGCCGCCAGGGCCTCGACCGCGTCGCGGACTGGGGCGGACGGCTCGCCGACGTCCTCACCGGCGGCGGCCGCCTGCTCGCCGCGGGCAACGGCGGCAGCGCCGCCCAGGCCCAGCACCTCACCGCCGAACTGGTCGGCCGCTACCGCCAGGAGCGGCGCGCCTACTCGGCGATCTCCCTGCACGCCGAGACGTCCAGCGTCACCGCCATCGGCAACGACTACGGCTTCGACCACGTCTACGCCCGCCAGGTCGCCGCGCACGGCCGCCCCGGCGACGTGCTGGTGCTGCTGTCCACCTCCGGCCGCAGCGCCAACCTCATCGCGGCGGCCGTCACCGCCCGGCGGTCCGGACTGCGCGTGTGGGCGCTGACCGGACGCGGCCCCAACCCCCTCGCGGAGGCCGCCCACGAGTCCCTGTGCGTCGACGCGGACAGCACCGCCACCGTGCAGGAGACGCACCTGGTCGCCGTCCACCTGCTCTGCGAGTGCTTCGACGCCGCCGTGTCCACCCCGGTCGCCCGGCGCACCGTCACCACCCACGGGAGGGTGTCATGACCGGACCCAAGCCGCTCGTGGTCGTCGGGGACGTCCTGCTCGACGAGGACATCGAGGGCGTCGCCACCCGGCTCGCCCCCGACGCGCCCGCACCCGTCGTCGACGTCACCGGCGACCGGCGGCACCCCGGCGGGGCCGGACTCGCCGCGGCCCTCGCGGCCCGCGGCGGCCGGGACGTGGTCCTGGTGACCGCGCTCGGCGACGACGAGGCCAGCGAGGCCGTGCGCCGCGACCTGCACGGCCGGGTCCGGCTCATCGAGCTCCCGCTGAACGGCACCCTGCCGGTCAAGACCCGCGTCCTGGCGGGCGGGCGGCCCGTCGTGCGGATCGACCGGGGCGGCGGGACGCCCGGGGAACCCGGCGACGCGGTGCGCGACGCCCTCGCGCAGGCCCACGCCGTCCTGGTCGCCGACTACGGCCGCCACACCGCGGGCGCGCTGCGGCCCCACCTGGAGGCCGTGGCCCGCCGGACCCCCCTGGTGTGGGACCCGCACCCCAAGGGCGACGCGCCCGTGCCCGGCGCCCGGCTCGTCACCCCCAACGCCGCCGAGGCGCTCGCCCTGTGCCCCGGCGACGGCGGCACCTCCCTGGGCGCGTACGCCGAGCGCGGGGCCGAACTCGCGGAGCGCTGGCGGGCGGCGGGCGTCGCCGTCACCCTCGGCGACCGCGGGGTGCTGCTCGCCCGCCCCGGCACGGGCACCCCGATGCTCGTGCCCGCGCCCTACCGGGCCGGCGGGGACCCCTGCGGCGCGGGCGACTGCTTCGCCGCGACGACGGCCGCGGCGCTGGCCGACGGGCTGCTCCCCGAGGAGGCGCTGCAACGGGCCGTCGCCGAGGCCGCCGCGTTCGTCGCGGCGGGCGGTGCGGGCAACCCGGAGCTGTGGCGGGCCGAGCGCGCCGGGCCCGCGGCGGACGACCCCGTGTCGGACGCGTTCGACCTCGCCGAGCGGGTCCGGGCCCGGGGCGGCACGGTCGTCGCCACCGGCGGCTGCTTCGACCTGGTGCACGCCGGTCACGTCGGCCTGCTGGAGAGCGCCCGGCGCATCGGCGACTGCCTGATCGTCTGCCTCAACTCCGACGCGTCCGTCACCCGCCGCAAGGGCCCCGGCCGGCCCCTCACCCCGGCGGCGGACCGCGCCCGCGTGCTGGCCGCGCTCGGCAGCGTCGACGCCGTCGTGGTCTTCGACGAGGACACCCCGGAGGCCGTCCTCGCCCGGCTGCGGCCGGACGTCTGGGTCAAGGGCGGCGACTACTCCGTCCAGGACCTGCCCGAGGCGGAGGTGCTGCGCGACTGGGGAGGCCAGGCCGTCGTCCTGCCCTACCTCGACGGCCGCTCCACGACCCTCCTCGCCCGCAGGGCGGCGAAGGCCGCGGCGGTGGCCCTCCGGACACCGGGGTCCTGAGGCGGGACCCGGCCGGGCGCGGTCGTCGTGCGCCGTGGACGGTGCGGCGTACGGCGAGTGGCGACCGGGTCCCGAGGCGGTGGCCGGCGGCGCGGTGCGGGACGCGGGCCCGGGCGGCACGGTGCGGCCGGGCTCCGGGACGGTCGGCGGCGCGGGACGGCCGGGCCCCCGGGCCGCCGTCCCGTCGGCCGTGCGAGGCGGCCGGAGTCCGTGGACGCCCGGCGCGCACGGGCCCCGCGCCCCGCCCGGCCGGAGGCCTCAGGCCGCCGTCCCCAGGGCCGCGCGGTCCGTCACGTCGCCGTCCTCCGAGCGGAGCACCACCGGCGCGGCGGGACGGCGCTCGCGCAGCAGGCGGCCCGCGCCGATGGAGCCGGCGATGATCAGCCCGCCGGTGACCAGCGCGCCGCGCGGCCCGGCCAGTTCCATGAGGAGGCCGAGCGCGGGCGGGCCGCCCAGGCTCCAGACCGTGCCGACGCTGCCCCACACGCCCAGCACGCGGCCGCGCAGGTGGGCGGGCGGGTCGGTCTGCAGGACGGCCCTCGCGGCGGTGTCCGAGACGGACTCCACCACGGCCATCGGCAGGACGAGCGCCAGCAGCACGGCCAGCGACGGCGACAGGCCCGCCACGGCCTGGAGCAGCGCCCCGCCGGCCGCGAGCGTCCCCACCAGCCGCACGGACGGCCGGCGCAGCCGGGCGCCGAGGACGGCGCCGAGGATGCCGCCGACGGCGAGCACCGTGGACACCGTGCCGAACGCCCCGGCGCCGCCCGCCAGCGGCCCGGTGACGAGCACGGCCAGGGTGAGCCCGTAGTTGCGGCCGAAGACCGCGCTGACCGCGGTGACCCCGGCGAGAGCCACCAGGCGGGGCCGCCGCGCGAAGAAGGCCAGGCCCTGCCGCACGGTCATGTCCTGGCCCGGCGCGCCGCCCTTCCCGCGCCGGACGGCGGTCTGCCGGACCGCTCCGCGCGCGGGACGCAGGAAGGGGATGACCGCGGCCACGAAGAGGAAGGACAGCCCGTTCGCGAAGTAGGCCGCGGCCGTGCCGAGGAAGCCGGCCGTGACACCGGCCAGGGCCGCCCCCACGAGCCGCCCGGCCTGGTGCACCAGCGCGCCCACGCCGATCGCCGAGGGCACGTCCTCCGGGGGGACGAGGTCGTTGCCCAGCAGCGCGCACGCCGGGCCGTCGACGGTGGCGACGCACCCGGTGACCGCGGCCAGCACCATCAGCGAGGTCATGTCGAGCCGGTCCAGCGCCACCAGGACGGCGGTCGTGAAGGCGACCGCGCCGAGCAGGGCCTGGCTGATGGCCGCCGTCAGCCGGCGCGGCCAGCGGTCGACGGCCGCGCCGCCCAGCAGGCTCGTCACCAGGGCGGGAGCGGCCTGGACGGACATCGACAGGCCGGTGGCGGCGGCGGACCCGGTGATCTGCAGGACCAGCAGGTTCTGCACCGTGAGCTGCATCCACGTGCCGGCGTTCGACACGAAGTTGGCGGCGGACCACCAGCGCATGCTGCGGTACCGCAGCGACCGCCAGGGCGAGCGGGAGCCGGCCCGGGCGGACGCGGGCGCAGGGGCGGGCGGGGCGGGGGAAGGAGAGGAAGACACAGTGCGGTACTCGAAGACGAGTCGTACGACTCAGCAGGGGGAGCGACGGCAGCGAGAACACCGGCAGCGCTGCGCGGCGGCTCCCCGTCGCCGGGACAGGCGCGGACCATCGTGGCAGAAGGGTCCGCGCAGTCCTCGCCGGGCCGGTGCGCGGCGGGGCGGGCCGCAGGGCCAAATCGCCCCGGCGGCCGGGAACTTGCGGACGTGAGTGTGGTTGATCACAAGGGCCGGGCGCCTCCCGGCGCGGTGACGGCGGCCACAGCACCCCCGGCGGCTCGCGGGGACGGCCGTGCGCCGCCGCCGGAGGGGCACGGGCTGCGGCGGGACGGCCGGTGCCGGAGCATGGAGCGACGCACCGCGACCGCGACCCCGGGCGGCCGCCGCCACCCGGCGCCGACGGGGCCGGGCCCCACGGAGAAAGAAGGCGTCCTCATGATGCCGACGACCACGTTCACCGGCGTGCCGGCGGCGCCGCCCCCTTGGCGGCGGGCCCTCGTGACCGGCGGCGCGGGCTTCCTCGGCTCGCACCTGTGCGAGCGGCTGCTCGGTTCGGGAGCCGAGGTCGACTGCCTCGACGACCTCTCCACCGGACACGCCGACAACATCGGCGCCCTCACCGGCCGCGCCGGCTTCCGCTTCCTGGAGCTCGACGTCGCCGACCCCGGGTGCGCGGACGCCCTGCCGGGCCCGTACGACCTGGTCCTGCACCTGGCCGGCCCGGCCTCCCCGTACGACGGGCTGCGGCGGCCCCTGCGGACCCTGGACACCGGCAGCCTCGGCACCCGCAACGCCCTGGCCGTCGCCGACCGCGACGGCGCGCGCTTCCTGCTCGCCTCCGCGCCCCGCCACGACGACGAGCCCCGCCTCCCCCCGGAGCCCGTCCAGCGGGCGGACGACGACGCCGACCCGCTCGCGCCGCGCAGCGCGTACGCCGAGTGGCTGCGGTTCTCCGAGGCGCTGGTCGCCGCACACGCGGGCACCCGTGGCAGCAACGCCGGGATCGTCCGCCTGTTCGCGCCGTACGGCCCCCGGATGCGGACCGACGACGGCCGGCTGATCCCCGCCTTCGTGCGGCAGGCGCTGGCCGGGCGACCGCTCACGGTCGCCGGGGACGGCAGCCGGCCGTGCCGCCCGTGCTACGTCGACGACGCCGTGGAGGGCGTGCTGCTGGTGGCCGCCGGCCGGTCGGTGCGGCCGGTGGACCTCGGGGCGGACGAGGAGGTCGCCGTCGCCGAGATCGCCCGCCGGGTGATCGAGCTGACCGGTTCCGGCTCGCGGCTGGAGTTCGCCGGTCCGCCGGTCCCTCCCGCCGAGCCGTACCGGCCCGACACCGGGTTCGCCCGCGAGCTCTTCGGCTGGGTGCCCAGGGTGGCGTGGCAGGACGGCCTGGAACGCACCGTCGCCGCCCTCACCGGGGGCTGCGGCCACGTCCCGGCGGCGGTGACGGGCCCGGGGCGGGGGGAGTGGCTGCCCTGAGGAGGCCCCGGGCGCCGGTCGCTCCGCCCGTCGGGCCCGGTGGCGCCCTGCTCGCCGGTCCGGCGGTGCGGGCCGTGGCCACCGGGGCGCGGACCCGCCCGGTGCCCGGTCGCCGCCCGGGGCAGGTCACGGCCCGGGATGTGGTGCGGGCCGTGGAGAGGCCGCCGCAGACGGTTCCGGGCGGGGCAGGGGAGGGCGGGCACGGGAAAGGGGCCCGTCGCCTCGGCGACGGGCCCCTTTCCCGCCTCACCGTCCTGCCGCGGGGCCGGTTCAGTCCTTGCCGCGGCCGGTCAGCGCGTCCCGCATCCGGTCGACCATGCCGGCGCCCTTGTCCATCAGCTTGTTCATCGGCGGCTTGTCCGGCGCGGCCGGGTGCGGCCGGGTCGGCGCGGTCTTCTTCGCCTGCCGCACCTTCTCGCCCAGCTCGTTCAGCGCGTCCATCGGGCAGGCCTCGCGCAGCCGGGGGAAGAGGTTGTTCTCCTCGTCGGCCACGTGCGAGCGGATCTCGCTCATGAGCATGCCGACGAGCCGGTCGAAGTCCGGGTCGCCCGCGTCGCAGCTCTCCAGGTCCTTCATGATCCGCTCGGCCTGGGCGTGGTCCTCGAGTTCCTTGTCGGCCAGGGAGTCACCACCGTCGATGTGCTCCCGCACGGCCGGGTACAGGTACTGCTCCTCGGCCACCGAGTGCCGCACCAGTTCCATGACGGCCTGGTCCGCGTACGTCTTGCGGTCCTCATGGCCGGACGGCAGCGCCTCGATCCTGCCGAAGAGCTCCTCGACCTCCCGGTGGTCCGTCATCAGCTCGTCGATGACGTTTCCTCCGTGTCCCACTGTCCTTCACCTCCAGCCGGTCGTGGCGGTTCCGGGGCGACACACCACGTCCCCCGGGTCCCCCCGTCCCCGGAGGGCTAACGCGGCCCGCCCGGACGGGCTCAGACGGGGAGCTTGGCCCTGACCCGGGCGGCGGCCGCGGCCGGCCCGGCGGTGGCCCGCACGGAACGGGTCAGCAGCCGGGTGTCACGGCGCAGGTCCTTGGTCGCGTGCCGGCCGCGCCACAGCAGCGAGGGGGCGGCGCCGGTGTCGTCGGCGGCGATGAGCAGCCCGCCGAGCATGGAGAGGTTCTTGAGGAAGTGGATGCGCTGCTGGGTGCGCTCGGCGGGGTCGTCCGCCTCCCAGAAGCGGTGCCCGGCCAGTGTCGTGGGGACGAGGGTGCCCGCGAGGGCGAGCGCGGCCAGGCGGGGCATGCGGCCGGTGGCCAGCATCAGGCCCGCCGCGACCTGCACGCCGCCGCTGAGCCGCACCACCTGCTCGGTGCGGTCGGGCAGGGCGGGGACGCGTTCGGTGATCGGCTTGACGACGGGCTCCGCGGCCGGGGCGACGTCCTGGGGACGGCGGACGGACTGCAGTCCGCCGGCGACGAACATGGAGGCCAGCAGGGGGCGGCCGAGCACACGCAACAGACTCATGGACCTCTCCAGGGGGTCGGTGGCACCTGTGGTCGCCGGGTTCCCCGCCGGGCGGCGAACCAATCGACGCCCCGGTGCGGCCGGCGGGGCCGGGCACCCCCGGCGGCACGCGGGACCGCGCCGCCGTCCGGCCGGACGCCGCCCCCGCCCTCCGGCCCCGGACCGGGCCCGCCCGCGGGGGAGACGCCGGACCCGCCCTCGGACGGGGCGCCGGACCCGCCCTCGGCGGAGACGCCGGGCCCATCCATGGGCGGGATGCCGTATCCGCCCTCCGGCGGGACGCCGTATCCGCCCACCCGCCGCGCGTCATCCCTGCCCCCCGGCCCTGAGCCGAGCCCGCCGAGCCCGCCGAGCCCGTCCTCCCGGCGCACCTCGAACCCGCCGCGCCCGTCGAAGCGCACGACGAACACGGTGTCGAAGCCGTGGGCGGGGGTGGGGCGGCGCAGTCGGCCGTGCGTGGCGCGGACGCCCACCTCGGGGACGCGGGCACGGCCCGTGCGGGCGGCGTTGCGGCGCAGCGAGGCCGCCAGGTCCGGCGGGAACCAGTACGCCGTGACGGTGGCGCCGTGGGCGTGCCCGGCCGCCACCAGCGGGTCCCACTCCTCGGGCGAGGGGTTGGTGTTGTCGACCGCCACCGACCGTCCGGCGGCCAGCGCCTCCTCGACGAGGCGCATCTGCCGCTCCTGCTTGCGGCGGGCGCCGCGCGGGAAGGCGTCCTTGCTCACCAGGACGTAGCGGCCGCGCAGGCGCTGGGCGCAGAACGCGGACTTGCCCGACGCCTGCAGCCCGACCAGCACGGCCAGGTCGGGCACGGCTCCGGGCACGGGGCTCAGTCCTCGACGCTCTGCTGCGTCCGCGTCCAGGCATACTGCAGCCAGTCCGCCACCGTCACGGCGCTCAGCCCGGTGCACAGCAGCCGGGCGGCGCGCGGGGCGCAGGCGTAGGTGACGGTCAGCGCGCCGCCCAGCCAGGCGGAGGTGCAGAACGGGCAGGTCACCAGGTCGCCCACGGCACGCCGGGCCTCGCCGCCGCGCGCCGTGTCGTTGACCTCGTTGCCCGCGCCGTCCTCCGCGCGGCGGGTGAACGGGGCCCGCAGGAAGCTGGTGACCTTGTCCTTGGACAGCAGCCGGGAGGCCTTGAACGTGGCCGTCCCCAGCAGGGCGAGGTCCCACGGCGGAATCCGGTCGGGCAACTGCAGCCCCCGGCGCCGTGCCACGACGGCGAACAGGGCGATGCCCGTGGCGAACGTGCCGGCCAATGCCGCGTAGCCCTTCAGGGGTTCCTCGCCCTGGTCGTAGCCGGACTCCTGAACCGTCATGACACCTCCTGGACCATCGGGTTTCCGCCTCGTCGGCGCGCCCCGGGTGCCCAGCGACACGACGGCCACACGCGCCCCGCGCAGTGAGCGGACGCGGTCCTTCCCATCTCGCGCCGCTGCCCCCTCGCCCTGCCGCGCTTTTACCCCCCCTCACACCCCCGCACGGTGCCGCTCCCACGCCCGCGCCCGCAGGTCCGGGCGGAGCAGGACGTCCGCCGCGGTGCACGCCAGGGCCTGTGTCGCGGCGACCAGGACCTCGCGGGCCCGGGGGGAGGCGGCGGCCGCGGCGAACTCGGGGGTGTGGTCGGAGCCGTCCGGGTCCATGATCGCGACGAAGGGGTGGACGGCGGGCAGCCGCGTGCTGACGTTGCCGATGTCCGACGACCCCAGGTAGACGCCGGGGACCGGCGGGGTCGGTGTGATGCCGGCCCGGGACAGGTGGGCGGCGAACCGTTCGGAGAGCACCTCGCTGTCGCGGAAGTGGTCGTAGCGCACGGTGGCGCGCTCCACCTCGGCGGTGGTGCCGGTGGCCCGTGCCACGCCCTCCGCGCAGGTCCGCAACTGCCCCACCAGGTCCTCCAGCGCCCCGGTGGTGGCCGCGCGCAGCCCGAACAGGCCCTCGGCGTACTCCGGGACGATGTTGGTGGCCGTGCCGCCGTGCGTGACGATGCCCTGCACGTGGGACGCCTCCGGCAGCCTGCGGCCCAGCACGGCCAGGACGTTGAACAGCTCCACGAGCGCGGCGAGCGCGTCGACGCCCTCGGTGGGATTGCCGGTGGGGTGCGCGGCCCGGCCGCGGAACGCCACCCGGTACTGCACCTGCGCCGTCAGCGGCGCCCGCGTCCAGCTGTACACCCCCGGGTGGAACATCAGGGCCGCGTCGACGTCGTCGAACACCCCGGCCTCCACCTCCAGGGCCTTCCCGCCGCCGCCCTCCTCGGCGGGGGTGCCGACCGCCAGCACGGTCCCTTCGGACACGTCCGGCACGGACGCCAGGGCCAGCGCCGCGCCGAGTCCCGCGGCCGCGATGAGGTTGTGCCCGCAGGCGTGGCCGAGGCCCGGCAGCGCGTCGTACTCCATCAGCAGCGCCACCGCCGGCCGGCCGCGGCCCGAGCGCGCGGTGAACGCGGTCGGCAGTCCGGCCACCCCCCGTTCCACCGCGAACCCGGCCCGCTCCAGCTCGCCCGACAGCAGGGCGGCCGCCCGGTGCTCGGCGAAGGCGTACTCGGGATCCGCGTGCAGCCGCAGGGCGATGCCCCACAGCGCGTCCGCCCGGCCGGCCACCTCCTCGCGGATGTCCTGGTGGACGTCGTCCAGCGTGCGGGCCACGGGACCTCCTCGGCGTCGGGTGCGGTGCGCCGGACGGGTTTCACCGGCGGCCGCCGCGACACCCGCCGGGTTTCGGCCGCCCTTGCGGTGCAACACGACCCGGTGTGCCCGCCGGGCCGTACCGGGCCCTGGGCCGGTTGGGAGGAACGATGGATCACTCGCGCGTACCCGTGCTGGAGGCGTTGCAGGAGTTCCGGCGCCGTGGCGACATCGCCTACGGTCCGCCGGGCCACAAGCAGGGGCGCGGAGTCGACCCGCGCGTGGCCGAGGTCGTCGGCCTCGACGTGTTCCGCTCCGACGTGCTGTCGCTCAACGGGCTGGACGACCGGCGCCAGTCGCAGGGCGTGCTGGAACAGGCGCAGGAGCTGATGGCCGACGCGGTCGGCGCCGAACACGCGTTCTTCTCCACCTGCGGCAGTTCCCTGTCGGTGAAGACCGCGATGCTCGCCGTGGCCGGACCCGGCGAGAAGCTGCTGCTGTCGCGCAACGCCCACAAGTCGGTGATCGCGGCCGTCGTCGTCAACGGCGTCGAACCCATCTGGGTGCACCCGAAGTTCGACGTCGAACGGCACCTCGCCCACCCGCCGGAGCCCGACGACGTGCGCAAGCGCCTGGAGGAACACCCGGACGCCAAGGGCATGCTGCTCATCACGCCCACCGACTGGGGCACCTGCGCGGACATCGGGGGAGTGGCCCGGGTGTGCCACGAGTTCGGCGTGCCGGTCATCGTGGACGAGGCCTGGGGCGCCCACCTGCCCTTCCACCCGGAGCTGCCCGCCTGGGGCATGGACGCCGGCGCCGACCTGGTGGTCACCAGCGTCCACAAGATGGGCGGCGCCGTCGAGCAGAGCTCCGTCTTCCACCTCCAGTACGACCGGATCTCCCCGGAGGCCCTCAAGCAGCGGGAGGACCTGCTGGGCACCACCAGCGCCTCCACCCTCGTGTACGCCACGCTCGACGGCTGGCGCCGCCAGATGGTCGAACAGGGGCACGGCCTCCTGGAGGCGGCCCTGCGCCGCGCCGAGCGCGTCCGGGCGGCCGCCGCCGACCTGCCGGGGCTCAGGCCCATGGGCCGGGAGGTCGTCGAGGAGGGCCACGCCGCCGCGCTCGACCCGCTCAAGATCGTGATCGACGTACGGGAGCTCGGCATCAGCGGCATGCAGGCGGCCGAGTGGCTGCGCGCCCACCGGCACGTGGACGTCGGCGGCTCGGACACCTGCCGCATCAGCGCCTCCGTCACCCACGCCGACGACGACGAGACCGAGCGGGTCCTGGTGGACGCCCTGCGCGCCCTCGTGGAGCACGCGGACTCCATCGAGCGGCGTCCGCCGGTCCGGCTGCCCGATCCCTCGGCGCTCGAACTGGAACAGGCCATGCTGCCCCGCGACGCGTTCTTCGCGCCGGTCGAGCACGTGCCCGCCGAGCGCGCCGCGGGGCGGATCTCCGCGGAGATGATCAGCCCGTACCCGCCGGGCGTGCCCGTGGTGGCGCCCGGCGAGGTGATCACCGACGAGGTGCTCGACTACCTGCGCAGCGGCGTGGAGCACGGGATGCTGATCCCGGACGCGGCCGACTCCTCGGTGCGCACCCTGCGCGTGGTGGCGCGCGACTGACCGCCGCCCGGCGCGGTACGACGCGTCCCCCGGCACCAGGTGCCGGGGGACGCGTCGTGTCCGGGGGCCGCCCGGGGCCGTCTCAGCCGGCGAGGTCCGCCTTGCCGAAGAGCACCGCGTACCCGCTGGGCAGCCGGCTGACGAGGTGGTTGAGCTCACCGCCCGAGACCGTGTCGGCCAGCGTCGTCAGCACCGCGCCGGCGTCCCACTGCGCGGTGCGCTCGTGCCCGCCCGCGCGCTGGGCCACGCGCCGGCAGAACTCCTGCACCCCGTAGGACTCGGGGTGCTCGTTGGCCGCGGCCGTCACCGTCACGTCCAGCGGGGCGGGCAGCTGGGCGGCCAGGTTCCGGGCCGCCTCCGCGGTGATGCGGCCCGCCAGGACCTCCATGACCGCTTCGGTGACCTTCGCCGCCTCCTCCTGGTTCGCGTACTCACCGCGGTCCCTGACCCGCGCGAGGAACTCGTCGTACCGCATGGATGCGCCTCTCTCGTCGAGCCGGTCGTGGCTTTCCGCCCGGGTGCCCCCGCGCCCCTCGCTCATAACGACGGGCGGCCGCGGGCCCGGTGCGGCTGACCCGTCGTCAACGCCCCCCGCCCCACCGGTCACTCACACCCAAGATGTTGAAATTGTTACTGAAGTTACTTTTGTGAAAGTTGGCATGATTTGTCCCATTCCGGTGATCCGGAGGGTGAA
This sequence comes from Streptomyces sp. NPDC085946, assembly GCF_044540485.1. Lineage (NCBI taxonomy): Bacteria > Bacillati > Actinomycetota > Actinomycetes > Kitasatosporales > Streptomycetaceae > Streptomyces > Streptomyces sp. NPDC085946. The sequence goes on from NZ_JBITSF010000015.1 coordinate 46,069, forward strand.
GGTAATCGCTTCAGTCCCAGGGAGATGGTGCTATGCCTTCCACGGAGAAGACCGCCAAGGAACTGACCGGTATCAAGAGCGCCGACATCGAGGCGGCACTCGACCCGGTCGAGGCCGACGGCATCTATCGCGACAGCCGTCAGTGCGGCGCGCTCGCGCTGCAGCAGGGCGGCATCGGCCTGCTGCTGTCGCCGCCCACCCCGCGCCCGAAGAAGGGCTGAGTGGACCGACAGGAGCAGTCCATGGAGCAGTCAGGCACTTCGACCCTCCTGCAGGGCGCGGTGCAGGACCTCGCTTCCGCAGTGGTCTCCGCCCTCCGGGGCGGGGACCACGCTCGCGCGGCCGCTCCGGCGGCCGCCGAGGCGGGAACCGAGGGCCTGACACTGGCGGCGGTACGCGTGCTGGGAGCCGACGCGCTGCTGCCGGGCACGCTGCTGCACCTCCCGCCCCCGCCCGACGAACTCGCCGTGTTCCGCAAGGCCGTGGAGGCCTACCCGCCCCGCGCCGACGCCGCCCCCACCGTGGTGTGGAGCCACTGGGGCATGCGGCGCGCGCTGCGGCGCTTCGACCCGGGCGTCGCCGACGGCCCGGACGGCGAACCCGGCACCGGCTGGCTCGACGGCGCGAGCTGGCAGTTCCTCACCCACCAACTCGCCGTCCTGGCCCCGCTCGCGCTGCCCGGCGAGGACAGCGCGGTGGCACGCCTGGCCGCGGACCGCCCCGTCGACGTCGCCCGCGGCTTCGTCCGCGCGGTGCGCCGCCGGGACTGGCGGCAGGCCGCCGGCGCCGGACGCTGGCTGACCCTGCTCGACGGCGTGCCGTCCACGCTCGGACTCGACACCGGCCTGGACTTCGTGGAGCTGATGGGCGGCGACGACCCGCTCGTCGCGCTCCAGGTGCGGGCCGCGCGGCTGGCGCGCGCGGGAGCCCCCGTATGACGGCCCTGGACACCCGCGGCATCCGGCGGGTGGCCGAGGCCGCGCTGGCGTGGATCTCCGGCCACCGCGCCGAGTTCGCGCTCGGCGAGGACGCGCTCGCGGCCCACGCCCAGGTGAACCGCATCTGGAAGCCGCTCGGCGAACTGGCCCGGGTCTGCGGGACGGTGTGCCGCCGCACGGCGCCCTCCGACCCGCTCCACGCGTGCGCGGCCGACCTGCTCTCCTACGCCTGGGAGCAGACCGGCCGCGGCGAGCTGTTCCTGCGCCTGCAGCGCCTGGAGCCCTTCGCCACCTACCCGTTGGAGGTGTACGCCACCCTGGCCGCGGCGGGCCTGCGCCACCCCGGCTACGAGGCGGCCACCGCCGTGGTGGCCCGCACCCGGGGCTGGCGGCTCACCGAACAGCAGCCCACCCGGCGGCTCGGCGTGCTCAACGCCGAGGAGCGCTGCGCCGTCCGCCGCTCCGGCGGCTCGATGCCGCGCACCCTGCGCCGCACCTGGCTGGGCGGACTGCCGGAACCGTGGACCTTCGAACGTGAGTCCGGATACGCCCTGACCCACGTGGTCTTCCACCTCACCGACTGGGGCGACGCCGGGCCCTCGGGCCTGCCCCCCGACCTGGCCGGCTACCTCGCCGACTGGCTGCCGCCCTGGCTCGACACCTGCCTGGACGCCGGGATGTGGGACCTCGGCTGCGAACTGCTGGCCGTCGCGGCCAGCCTGCCCCGCCGGCCCGAGCCCGCCGTCCTCCAGGACGCCTGGGCGCGGATCGCGGCGGCGCAGCACGCCTCCGGCGCCCTCCCCGAGGAGGGCGACGGCGTCGGGGAGGACAGCGACCAGTACTTCCTCCTCCACTACCACTCCACCCTCATGGCCGTCTTCGCCGAGGCCCTCACCCTCGGGCGTCCCGACGAGCCGGCGCCGGCGGGCGTCCCCCGCCGGCACGGCGGACAAGGAGTGCTGGGATGACCGACACCCGCCTGATCCACCACGTCGGCGTCGGCGCCCTGGAATGGCTGTGGGCCCACCGGGAGGGCTTCCGCCTGGAACCCGAGGCGGACCCCGAGGTCGGCTTCCTGGAGCGCTTCAAGCCCGTCGGCGAACTCGCCATGATCTGCAAGGTGCTCTTCCGCGAGGGCGTGGCGGGCTCCCGCCAGTCCCGGCTGGCCCGCCGGCTCGTGGACCACGCCTGGCGGGAGGTCCTCGACGGCGGCCGGATGCTGGTGCGCGGACAGCGCACCGAGCCCATCTCGCCCATCCCGTTCGAGGTGTACGTCCCGTTCAAGGAACTCGGCTACAGCCACCCGGACCTGGAGCGGGCCGTCGCCCTGAACCACCGGCTGGACAGCTGGACCGCGTGCGAGAAGACCCCCACCCGGCGGCTCGGCCAGTCCGCGTTCCAGCGCCGCTACGGCCTGCCGCCCCGGCCGCCGGAGGCCGACGCCCTGGGCGGCACCTGGCTGGCCGCCACCCCGGAGCCGTGGACGGTCGACGCGCGCATCGCCTACGACGTCACCCACAACGTCTTCCACCTGACGGACTGGGGCGAGAGGCCCGACGGCCTGCCGCCCGGCCTCGCCGCCTACCTCGCCGCCTGGCTCCCGGCCTGGCTCGACGACTGGCTCGACCTCGAACGCTGGGACCTGCTCGGCGAACTGCTCGTCGTCGACGCCTGCCTGCCGGACCCCACCCTGGACGAACGGGCCTGGCAGGGCTTCGCCGCCGCGCAGCAGCCCGACGGCGCCATGCCGGCCGTGCGGGAGATGCCCGAGGGCGACCCCGACGAGGTGTTCGACATCGTCTACCACCCCACGCTGGTCGCCGCGTTCGCCTCCGTCCTGGCCACCTCGCGCGCCCTGACCGCGCTGGCCCGCGCGTCATGACGGCCGGCCGCCGCACCCCCTGGCCGGGGCAGCCGTCCGGCGACGCGGCCGCCCCGGCCGCCGCCGTCCCGGCGGACGGCACCGCGGACGACGCGCGCCTGCGCGAGCGCCTGGCGAGCGCGGTCGCCGCCTCCGACGCGCCCGACACCGTCTTCGCCGTCTCCCGGCACGGCCGCCGCACCGTGCACAGCGGCGGCACCGCCCCACCCCCGCCGCGGCCCCGCGAGGAACTGCGCTACGAGATCGGCTCGGCCACCAAGACGTTCACCGGACTGCTGCTGGCCCGGCTCCTCCAGGAGGGCGTCCTGTCCGGCGGCGAGCCCGCCGCCGCGTGCCTGGACGGCGGCCGGGCGCCCGGCGGGGACCCGGTGACGCTCGCCCACCTGATCACCCACACCTCCGGACTGCCCGGCCTGCCCGCCGACTTCCGCCTCCGGGGCCTGCCCGCCTGGCGCACCAACCCCTACGCCCGCTACCCGGCCGACCGGGTCGTCGCCGCCTTCCTGCGGCACCGGCCGCGCCACCGGCCCGGCACCCGGTGGCGCTACTCCAACTTCGGCGTCGCCGTCCTCGGGCACGCCCTGCGCGCGCCGACCGGCACCCCGTGGGAGGACCTGGTCACCGGACGCGTGCTGCGCCCCCTGGAGCTGAAGGACACGGACCTGCGGGCCACCGGCCCGGGCGTCGACGCCACCGGCCACGGCGCCGACGGCACGACACCCGTGCCGCCCTTCGACGCCGGTGGCTTCCAGGCGGCGGGCGCCCTGCGGGCCACCCCCCACGACCTGCTCACCTTCCTCGAAGCCCACCTCGACCCGTCCCGCGTGCCGGACCCGGACCTGGCCGCCGCCCTGCGCGCGGTGCGCACCCCCGTCCTGCGGCGCGGCCCGGACCTCGTGCACGAGCACACCGTCGCCTGGGTCCGGCACCCGACCGACGGCGGACCGATGTACTTCCACAGCGGCGCGACCCTCGGCCAGCAGGCCCTCCTCGGCTTCCGGCCCGACACCGGCACGGCCCTCGCCGCGCTGTGCACCCGCCGTTTCCGCGCCCGCGACCCCTTCATGAGCACCGCGTACGACCTGCTGGCGGAGGCGTAGGGACCACCGTCACCCGTGCCGGGCGCACCGGCCGACGGGCCGCCCGGCGCCGGCGGGGACCGGCGTCGGACGGCCCGCAGCGGCCCGCGGAGCGGACGTCACGCGCGCTGCCACAGGGCGGGCGTGCCCGTGGGCGCCCACGCGGTCTGCGCCTGGTGCGTCAGCAGGCAGTGGTAGCGCACCCCGTCGTGGGTGACCGTGGCCCCCGCCTGGTAGACGCGGCCCGCGACCCACGCGTCGACGGTGCCGTTGTCCTGCGGGCCCGGCGTCTGCGCCTGCGCGGCCTTCGTCTTCAGGGTGAGGCCGAACTCGCCGAGCAGCGGGTTGAGCGGCTGGTAGAACGTCGTGCCGCCGTTCTTGCAGTCCCCGGAGCCGCCGGAGGTGACGCCCTGCGCCTGGGCACCCGCCACGTACGGCCCGCCGGAGTCGCCCGGCTCGGCGCACACCGTCGTCCGGGTCAGCCCGTCGACCGTGCCCTCGGCGTAGCTGACGCTCGTGCCGTGCTGCTCGATCGTCCCGCAGTGCCACCCGGTGGTCGAGCCGGAGCGGCACACCGACGCCCCGACGAGCGCCTCGGCCGAGCCGGCGACCTCCACCTTCTGGTCGGACTCGCCCTTGACGTGGGCGGTGGCCGTCCACTGCCCGTTCACGGCCACCCAGGCCATGTCCTTGCCGGGGAACGCGGAGGCCTGGAACTCGCCCTGCTCCGCCTTGTCGAAGCCCGCCGTCTTCGAGCCCGGCCTGCCGCAGTGACCGGCGGTGGCGAAGCCCTGCTGCTGGTCCTTGGTGACGGAGAAACCGACCGAGCAGCGGGCGGTCCCGTCGATGTAGTAGGCGTCCCCGCCGGTGATCTCCGCCATCAGACGCGGCCGGTCCGCCGTCACCCGCACGCCCACGTCCTGGCCGTCGAGCCCCGCCGCCCTGACGAACGCGCTCGCCGCGGCCTCGCTGGTGGCCTGCACCGCGACCCGGTTCGCGGGGACGTCCACGTACCACAGCGGGGTGTCGCGGGTGTCGAGCCGCCGGGCGGCGGCGTCCAGCTTCCCCTTGGCGGCCCGCAGGGCGGCCAGCGACGTCTTCACGACCGCGGCCTTCGCGCCCTGCGCCTCGATGGCGGCCACGTCGGCGGCGTCGGTGGTCGCGACGGTGAGTTCCTGCGAGGTCGTGCCGCGGACCCAGGCCCCGGCGAAGCGGTCGCCCAGCGCACCGGCCAGCCGGCCCGCGCGGGTGCCGGCCTCCGCCTCGTTGACCAGCCGCTCGGCCGCCTGCGCGGAGGTCAGCGCGAGGTCGCGCTCCATCGCGTGCAGCACCGCCGCCGCCGGCTTGTCCGCCCCGAGGGTCTGGGCGGCGCCGGGCGCGGGCACCGACGTGGGGGACGGCTCGGCGGCCACGGCGGCCGGGAGCTGGGCGAGCAGGAGCGCGCCGAGCGCGGTCAGCGCGGCACGGCGGCCGGTCACGGCATGTCTGTGGGCCATTCGATGCATCTCCTTCGATCACGGGCGAAGCCGCCGCGGAGCCTTAGGCCTTGCCCGGCGGGCCCGGACCGATGTGCCGGGCCCCGGTCTTTCGCGCTTTGGTGCCGCGAAGGGGCGCCATGTGCAGTACGGGGACGGGGCAGGCGGCGTACGCGGGCGGACACGGCGCGGGTCAGGCGGGCTTCAGGCCCTGGGCGCCCACCTCCGTGACGAAGGACGCGGCCGTGCTGACGGGGGCGTCGGGCGTGGTGACCGCCGGGAGGGTGCGGAAGTCGGCCCGGGCCGACTGGCGCCCCAGCTCGACGCGCACGTAGCCGCGGCGGCCGTTGTAGAACTTCATGTGGGGGTTGGCCTGCATGTAGGTGTCCCAGTTGGCCGGCCGGTCGGTGCCGTCCCGGCCGCTGGTGACGGAGGTGCAGGTGAACTCCGTGCCCAGGGTCGCGGACCCGGGGTCGTCGAAGTCCTCCTTGACGTCGAAGGCGTATCCGACGTGGACGTCGCCGGTGAGGATCATCCAGTTGTCGACGCCGGCCGCCTTCGCGCCCGCGACGATCCGGTCGCGCGAGGCGCGGTAGCCGTCCCAGGCGTCCATGGACAGCGGGGCGTCCGCGGTGACGTCGAACTTGCGCTGGGAGAAGCACACTTGCTGCGGCAGCACGTTCCACAGCGCCCCGGAGGCCTTCCAGCCGTCGAGCAGCCAGCGTTCCTGCGCCGCGCCGGTCAGGGTGCGCGCCGGGTCGTCGGACTCGGGGCCCGGCGCGTGCGGCCGGTCGCCGTAGGCCTGGTCGGAGCGGTACTGCCGGGTGTCGAGGATGTCGAACTGGGCGAGCGTGCCCCACTGCAGGCGGCGGTACAGCAGCGCGTCGGGTCCCTTCGGCAGCTGGGCCGCGCGCAGCGGCTGGTTCTCCCAGTACGCCCGGTAGGCGGCGGCCCGGCGCAGCAGGAACTGCTCGGGCGGGGTGCCGTTCTCGTCGAGGGCGCCCGCGTAGTTGTTCTCCGTCTCGTGGTCGTCCCAGGTGACGGCGAACGGGTGGGCGGCGTGCGCGGCGCGCAGGTCCGGGTCGCTCTTGTACAGGGCGTAGCGCAGCCGGTAGTCCGCCAGCGTCAGCGTCTCGCGGTTGAAGACGTCGGGCAGGGTGCCGCCGGCGTACTGGCGGGCGCCGCCCGCGGAGTCCACCGGGTACTCGTACAGGTAGTCGCCGAGGTGGAAGACCAGGTCGACGTCCTCCTGCGCGAGATGCCGGTGCGCGGTGAAGTAGCCGTCGGTGTACGCCTGGCAGGCGACGGCGGCCAGCCGCAGGCCGGAGACGGGGCTGAACGCGGCGGGCGCCGTGCGGGTGCGCCCCGTGGGGCTGATGAAGGTGCCGACGCGGAACCGGTAGAAGTACGTGCTGCCCGGGAAGAGACCCGTGACGTCGACGTGCACGCTGTGCCCGTACTCGGCGTGGGCGGTGGCGGTGCCCGAACGGACGACGGCGCCGAACAACTCGTCGACGGCGACCTCCCATTCGACGGTGACCCGTTCCTCGCCCAGACCGCCGTCCGCCTCGAAGGGCTCGGGCGCGAGCCGCGTCCAGATCACCACCGACTCCGGCAGGGGGTCCCCGGAGGCGACTCCGAGGGTGAACGGGTCGTCCGGGATCCGCGCCGCGTCGCGCTCCGGGGCGGCGACCGCGCCGCGGGCCGGCAGGTTGGTGGTGAAGGCGAGCGCGGCCGCCGCCGCGGTGACGGTCAGGAAGCGGCGGCGGGCGAGGCGCGGGGCGGCGGCGCGCAGTACGGCGTCGTGCGGGGAGAACGCGTGTCCCGCGGGTGGTCGGTGACGGCCCGTCAGCGCCATCTGGTGTCCTCTCGTCGGGGGAGCGGGCGGTTCCGACGGGCGAACGGCACGACGAGCGAGGAGCCCCCCGGGCGGCCGCCCCCGCGCGGACCGGCGCCGAGCCCCGGCCGGCGGACGCGGTCCGCGGCCGCCGGCCGTGCTGCGGCCGCGCGACACGGGCCCGCTGATCACGGAGCCTGCATGCTAAGCAGACAAGATCGGCGAAACGGGCACGCCGTGCGGGGCGGTCACACGAGAGGGGGTACGGGGTGCGGCGCAGCGCAGGAAGAAGCCGCCGGCGCGGTGCCGGCGGCTCGGCGGGGCGGTGGCCCTCGCGGGGTGGTGGGGCGGCGGGCTCAGCCGGTGGCCGCCCCGGAGGACATGCCGGACGTCACGCGCTCGCGCCCCGGCAGGTGGTAGACGTGGAAGGCGCGGCCGATGACCGGCTGGGCGACGTTGCGCACCCGCACCCCGGCGCTCGTCATCCCGTGCTCCGTGCCGGCGTGCGCGTGCCCGTGCACGGCGAGGTCGGCGCCGGCCGTGTCGATCGCCTCGGCGAGCAGGTAGCTGCCCAGGAACGGATAGATCTCCAGGGGCTCGCCGGCCAGCGTCTCCGGGACGGGGGAGTAGTGGGTGAGGGCGATGCGCGCGTCGCAGCCCTCCGCTTCCAGCTCCTCCAGGGCCTTGCGCAGGCCGTCGGCGCACTGCCGGGAGTGCTGGACGAACTCCTTCATCACCGGCTCGCCGAACTCCCCGGCGCAGCGGCCGACGAAACCGCCCCCGAACCCCTTGGTGCCGGCCACGCCGATGCGCTTGCCGTCGCTGACCACGACCGTGCCCCGGCCCTCCAGGACGTGCGCTCCGGCGTCCTCCAGGATGGCCGTGACCTCGTCCGGCCGGTCGTCGTGGTGGTCGTGGTTGCCGAGGACGGCGACCACCGGGACCCCCAGCCCCTCGATCTCCCGGGCCACCACCCGGGCCTCGTCCGGGGTGCCGTGCCGGGTCAGGTCGCCGGCGAGCAGCAGCACGTCGGCGCAGTCGGGCAGGGTCTCGAAGGCGGGACGGAGCACCCCTTGGTTGTCGGGGCCCATGTGGATGTCTCCGACGGCGGCGATCCGGATCATGCGAGTTCCTCCGCGTGGTCGGGTGAGGACGTCTCGGTGACCACGATGTCGCAGTGCACCGGGTGCCCGGCCAGTTCGTCCGCCACCAGGCGCAGCACCTCGGTGCGGCACGGTGTCGAGGGGACGGTGCCGGTGACCAGGACCGCGTCACCGCGGACCTCGATGCGCACCCCCAGCTCGCCGAGGTCGCCGGACGCGAGGCGGTCCTGGAGGTGGGCGACGCGGTAGTCCAGGTTCTGGGCCGCCGCCGTGCCGCCCGCGTGCTGCGGGCCCTGGACGCTCATGGCTGCTCCTTCCGCGGGGCGATGACGTTGAGGCGTTCGAGGAGGAAGAAGAAGGCGGCGGGCATGGGCTCCTCGCCGCAGTCGTCGCGCACCCGCTCCCAGTCGACCTTCTCGCGCAGCGCCCGCGCGATGGGCAGCACCGCGCCGAAGTCGCAGTGGTGCTCGGAGAACGCGGCGAGCAGGCTCCACACCAGGTCGGTCGGCGCCAGCACGGGCATGCGCACCGACTCCACCGACAGTTCCTCGGCCCGGTCGAGCATCTCGGTGCTGACGGGCCGGTGCGCGAGCTCGAAGATGATGTCGACGTCCTGGCCGAAGCAGGTGGCCTTGATCAGCCAGTCCTCCGGCGGCGTGTAGACCGTCAGGCCGGCCTCGCGCAGGGTGGCGGCCACCGCCTCCGCGTCCTCGGGCCGGATGCAGAAGTCGACGTCGTGCTGCAGGTTCTTCTCGCCGCCGTGGGCGTACGCGGCCACGCTGCCGGCCAGCGCGAACAGGTGCCCCTGGCGCTTGAGCAGCGCGCCGACCTGCTTGGCCGCCTCCAGGATCGCCTGGTTGCGGTCCCGGGGCAGGAGCTGTTCGGGGTCTTCGAGGGCCGGGTCCTGCGGTGGCGCGTGCCCGGACGAGTCGGGGGCGAGGCGCAGGCCGGCAATCCCCGGCTGCCGGGCGAGCATCGCTTCGTCGCCGTTCTGCGTCATGACCCCTCCGTTTCGACGATGTGCCTGGTGGCGTCCGTGCTCGGGACGGCCGTGGTGCGTGCTCTGAGTACCCGGCGCGCCCGCTCCGACACGGACGGGGCCGGAACGGGACCGCCGCCCTGGCCGGCACGGCTCCCGGCCTCTTCGTGTACCCGCCCTCCGGGACGTCTCCCCGCCTTCTTGACCGGTCCGGTCCGGGCCGGTACACCGGTCGTCCCTCCGTCCCCGCACGACCCGCACGCCCGCACGGCCCGCCCGCCCCGCACCGGATGTTCGCCCGCGCGGCGGTCGCTCTTCACTCCGGGGCCCGCGGGCCGTCCGCCGCCCGCACCAAGATCACGTGCGGTTTTGTCATGTCATCGACCCAGGGAGCCTCCGCGTGACCAGACACCGCCAGAGCCGTACCGGCGCCGTGGCCCTCGCCGCGACCCTCGCGCTGCTGTCCGCCGTCCCCGCCGTCGCGGCCGACGACGCGGCCCTGCCGACCGTGGTGCCCCGCGCGGAGACCGCGACGCTGTACGACGACGAGGCGGGCGGCAACGCCGACGCCGACGACCCCGCCATCTGGCGCAACGCCGCCGACCCCGCCCGCAGCCTGGTCGTCGCCACCGCGAAGGAGGGCGGGCTGCGCGTCTACGACCTGGACGCCCGCCTGGTCCAGTCGATCGCCGCCCCGCCCGGACCCGACGCCGACGACGCCCCCGGCCGCTTCAACAACGTCGACCTCGTCGGCGGCCTGAGGCTGAGCACGGGCCGGGCCGACGTGGCGGTCACCACCGACCGCGGCAACGACCGCCTGCGCGTCTACCGCATCGACCCGAACGCCCCGGGCCGCCCCCTCACGGACGTCACCGACCCGGCCGCCGCCCCGGTCTTCTCCGCCGGCCAGGAGGAGATCAACGACCAGCGCACCGCCTACGGCCTGGCCACCTACACCGACAAGGCCACCGGCCGCTCCTACGCCCTGGTCAGCCGGCGCGAGCGCACCTCGATCGCCCTGCTGGAGCTCCTGCCCACCGCGAACGGCAAGGTCGGCTACCGCAAGGTCCGCTCCCTGGACCTGCCCGCCTCCTTCCGCCTGCCGAACGGCACGTCCTGGTCCCCGTGCGCGGAACCCGGCGAACTCCCGCAGGTCGAGGGCATGGTCGTCGACCCCGCCGACGGCATCCTGTACGCCGGCCAGGAGGACGTCGGCATCTGGCGGCTGCGCGCCGACCTGACCTCCGCGCCCGAACTGGTCGACACGGTCCGCGAGTACGGCGTTCCGGGCACGTACGACGAGGCGACCGAGGAGTGCGAGGCGGGCGCCGACCCCGGCTACGGCGGCACCGTGCTCTCCGCCGACGTGGAGGGCCTGACGCTGCTCACCGAGTCCGACGGCGACGGCTACCTGCTGGCCTCCAGCCAGGGCGACGACACCTTCGCCGCCTACGACCGCGAGCGCGGGGACGACAACGAGTACGAGGGCGGCTTCCGGGTCACCGCGGCCTCCGCGACGCTGGACGGCTCCGAGGAGTGCGACGGCGCGGCCGTGCTGAACCAGCCGCTCGGCGGCAAGTACCCGAACGGCCTGCTCGTCGTCCAGGACGGCCACGACACCCCCGGCGACGGTGACCGGGCCGCCACCGGCTTCAAGTTCGTCGACCTCGGCGTCGTCCTGGACGCCCTGGACGACTAGGGACTGTCGTCCGGATCAGGTCGCGGGGAATCGACTGTCTGTCGTCGGCCCCGCGTCCGCGGCGTGAGCCGGACGACAGCCCCTGGGGAGGGACGCCGGGGGAGGGGGACTCCCCGCGAGTCCGGCTGCGGTGGCGGCCGGGGGCCGGGCTGGAGACGCTGGGAGGGCAGCGGCGGCCCGGCCCGCACCCCCGGCCGCCCCCGTCCGAGGGAGCACCCATGAGAAAGCCGCCCCGCGCCCTGATCGTCGCCCTGGCCGCCGCGGGCACACTGCTCGTCCCCGCCGCCGCGGCGGCCGCCCCGGCGGACGTCACCGCGAGCGACTGCATCGCGGGCGGCGGCATGGTCGTCGTCGAGGCCCGGAGCGACGACGGGCAGATCGTGTGGTCCAAGCACTGCGCGGGCGGACTCCACGACGGCCGGACGGTCCTGTGAGCCGCACGGGCGGCGGCCGCCCGGCCGGCCCCGGCTCCTGACCCGGTACGCCGGGCCCGCCACCCCGTCCGCGTCACCCGCCCGCACGAACGGCCGCCCGCCGCCGCCCACGCCGGCGCACGCCGGGCCGGCCTGCGCGCCGGGACCCCGTCGGCACCGGCCCGGACGCTCCGAGGGCCGCGCCGCCGTACCGGCGGGCTCGCGGCGCGTGGGACGGCGGCACGGGGGTACACCGGCACCCGGTATTCCGTCACCGCGCGGAACAAGGCAAGCGAGCGGCCGACAAAAGGCGGAATATGGGCTTAAAGCATGGAAGCTGGCCCATGCCCCTAGGTGACGCGCTCGTGGAGGTCGACATGAACCAGGTGAAGGAACGTCCGTCGGATCTCCCCCAGCCCTTGCGCGCGGTGGCCTCCGGGCTGCGCCACGTGCCGGGAGCGGAGCAGGTGGGCAAGGTCGCCGGCGGCGCCCTGGACCGCATCGGGGCGGTCTCCCCGCGCGGCCGCCGCATGGCCGTCTACGCCGGCGCCGGAGTGCTCGGCGTGGCCGGAGTCGTCGAGTGGCCGGTGGCCCTGACCGGCGCCGCCGTCGCCTGGCTGACCCAGCCGCGCCCGGACCGCCCCGCGGACGGGGACACCACCCGGTCCGCCGCCGACGGCACCGCGGAGGACGGATCCGCCGCGGACCCCACGCCGGCCGGCGCCGGCGACCGGCTGGCCACCAGCCACTACCGGCACGACCAGCCCGAACACCACGTCCACGAGCAGCCCGCCAAGGTCGGTGACACCCGTACCGCGTCGGCGCTGAAGCAGGTCGCGGAGGCCACCGGCCACCACGGCCCCCACACCGGACATCCGGGCCCCGACCCGGAGCACCGGCCCGCCGACGACGACCGCCACAGCAGCTGAGTCGGGACGACAGGAGATGCTCACACGCTTCGACGTGGCCCCGCTGGCCGGGGCCGTGGCAGGGGCGGCAGCAGGTGCCGCCCGCAGCACCGCCGCGGGGATGGCGACCGCCTACGGCACGACCCTGCGCGTCCGGCACGTCGCCCGCAACGCCCTGGGCGGCGGTGCCCACTGGCGGGGCGGCCACCGCGTGCACCTGGCGCTGCGGGGGCCCGGCGGCGACACGGCCGCCCTCGCCCGCTCCGTGGCCGCCGAACTCGTCGACCACCCGGAAGTCCTGGCGGCCTACTGGGACGAGGGCCTGTCCCGTCTCGTGGTGACCGCCGTGGAGGAGGCCGCCACCGACCGGGTCGCCGCGCGGGCCGCCGAACTCGCCGCCCGCCTCGGCCTGGCCGAGGGCGCCGACCCGGAGGACGAGGAGGAGGCCGCCCACCCGGGCAGCCCCCGCGAGGTGCGCGTGGCCGCGGCGGCCCTGCTGATGGACGCCGCCGGAGTGGCCGGCGCGATGGCCGGCCGCTCGATGCGCCTGCCCCCGTCCCCGCGCATGGTCACCGCCGCCGTCACCCTGCTGCGCGAGAACCCGCGCTTCCGGGCCTTCCTGCGGCAGCGGTTCGGCCGGTCCGGCCGGGAACTCGTCCTCGCCGCCGCCAACGCCGCCGCGCACGGCGCGGGACAGTCCCCGGTGTCGCTGGTCCTCGACGCGCTGCTGCGCGGCGGCCAGCTGACCGAGGCGGTCGCCCGGGCCGCCGCCTTCGAGGCGCTGCACGACGACGTCTGCCGCGAGCACCGCACCAGCCTGGCCTGCCCGCCGGAGGTCCGGCCCCCGCTGCGGGTCACCCCCGCCAAGGAGTACGCGGCCCACGCGAGCACCGGCAGCGTCGCGGGTGCCGCCGCCACCCTGCTGGTCATGCACGACCCGAACGAGGCCGCCGAAGCCGTGCTGGCCGGTTCCCCCAAGGCCGCCCGGTACGGACCCGGCGCCTTCAGCGCCGCCCTCGGTACCTTCCTCGCCCGCTCCGGCATCCTGGTGCGCAGCGCCGAGCGCCTGCGGCAGCTGGAGATCGCCGACTCCCTCGTCCTGCACGCCGACGCCCTGCGCAACCGGCCGGCCACCGCCGACCCGCAGGCGCCCGAGGACCCGGTCGACCCCTTCGCCGAGGCCGTCCTCGACGCGGCCCGCCGGGCCGGCCTGCACGTCGTCGTCGCGGGCGGCTCCGACCTGAAGGACATCACCCGCCTCGCCGACGAGGCCGCCCCGTCCGGGCAGAGCTTCGGCGACGTCGTACGGGCCCTGCAGGACGACGGGCGCTGCGTGGTGACCGTCGCCCGCCTGGCCCCGGACCGCGACGGCGACGTCGCGGCCGGGCTGCCCGCCGGTGACGTGGCCATCGCCCTCACCGACGCCGGGGCCGCGGTCGTCTGGGGCGCCGACGCACTGGCCCCCGGCGGGCTGGCCGACGTGTGGCGGCTGCTGACCGCCATCCCGGCGGCCCGGCGCGTCGGCCGCCGGTCGCAGACCATGGCCCGCGCCGGCGCGGCCCTGGCGGGACTGATGGTGGCCCGCGGCGGCCGGCCGCCCTCCACCCGCGGCTGGCTGCCCCCGCTCACCCGGCACGCGCCGGTCAACATCGCCGCCGCGTGCGCCCTGCTGACGGGCTGGCTCGAAGCCGTCCGGGTGTCCCGCGCCACCCCGCCCCGGCCCCGGCTGCACATCCCCTGGCACGCGCTGGAGCCCGACGAGGCGCGCGGCCGGCTCGACCGCAGCCGCGACGACGCCGAACCGCGCGGCGTGGCCCTGCTCGCCGACCGCTCCCGGGAGCGCGCGCAGCGGATCGCCCGCAACCCCCTCGTGACCCCGGCGCGCTGGACGTGGCAGGCGGCCGGTGCCGTCCGCCGCGAACTCGACGACCCGCTCACCCCGGTCCTGGCCACCGGCGCGGTCGCCTCGGCGCTGCTCGGCTCGCTCGTCGACGCGCTGCTCGTCTTCGGCGCCATGGACCTCAACGCCATCACCGGCGGACTGCAGCGGATGCGCGCCGAGCAGGCCCTCGCCCGGCTCGCCGCCCGTCAGCAGCCCAAGGCGCGCAAGCAGGACGCCCAGCAGCGCACCGTCACCGTCGACGCGGCCCGGCTGCGGCCCGGCGACGAGATCAGCCTCGCCGCCGGGGACGTCGTCCCCGCCGACGCGCGGCTGCTGGAGGTCGACGGGCTGGAGGTCGACGAGTCCGCCCTCACCGGCGAGTCCCTCCCGGTGACCAAGGCCGTCGAGGCGACGCCCGGCGCCCCCGTGGCGCAGCGCGCCTGCATGGTGTTCGAGGGCACCACCGTCGTCGCCGGGCGGGCCACCGCGCTCGTGGTCCACACCGGCGAGCAGACCGAGGCCGGCCGCGCCGTCACCCTCGCCGCCCGCACCCCGCCGCCGGCCGGCGTCCAGGCCCGCCTGCAGGAACTCACCCGCAAGGCCCTGCCGGTGACCTTCACCGGCGGCGCGCTGGTGACCGGGCTGTCCCTGCTGCGCGGCAGCCCCGTGCGGCGCGCCGTCAGCGGCGGGGTCGCGGTCGCCGTCGCCGCGGTCCCCGAAGGGCTGCCGCTGGTCGCGACCGTCGCCCAGATGGCCGCCGCCCGCCGGCTCTCCCGGCGCGGCGTCCTGGTCCGCACCCCGCGCACCCTGGAGGCGCTCGGCCGGGTCGACACCGTCTGCTTCGACAAGACCGGCACGCTCACCGAGAACAGGCTGCGCCTGGTCCGCGTCGCCACCGCCGACCACGCCGTCCACGCACCCGGCGACGAGCCCGCCGTACCGGTCGTGCGGCTGGCCGCGCGGGCCTGCCCGCAGGAGGAGACGGGCCAGGGACGGCGGATCGCGCACGCCACCGACGAGGCCGTCCTCGACGCCGCACCGCCCGACGAGGGCTGGGCCCCCACCGGGGAACTGCCCTTCGAGGCCAGCCGCGGCTACGCCGCGGCGGTCGGCCGCGACGCCGGCGCGGGCGAACTCCTGGTCGTCAAGGGCGCCCCCGAGACGGTCCTGCCGGCCTGCCGCGACCTGCCCGGCGACGCCACCGACACCGCCCACCACCTGGCCGCACAGGGCCTGCGGGTGCTCGCCGTCGCCCAGCGGCCCTGCCGCGCCGACGACGCCGAGACCGAACTCGACGCGCCGCTCGGCGACCTGGAGTTCCGCGGCTTCGTCGCGCTGGCCGACGTGCCGCGCGAGACCTCGCACGCCCTGCTCACCGAACTGCGCCGCTCCGGGATCGTGCCCGTCATGCTCACCGGCGACCACCCGGAGACCGCGCGGGCGATCGCCCTGCAACTGGGCTGGCCGGAGGAGACCGAGGTCGTCACCGGCGACGAACTCGTCGCCATGGGCCGCCGCGACCGCGTCCGCGCCCTGCACGGCGCCGGCGTCGTCGCCCGGGTCGCCCCCGAGCAGAAACTGCACGTCGTGGAGGCCCTGCAACAGGCCGGCCGGGTCGTGGCGATGGCCGGCGACGGGGCCAACGACGCCGCCGCCATCCGCGCCGCCGACGTCGGCGTCGGCGTGGAGTCCCGCGGCTCGGCGGCCGCCCGCAACGCCGCCGACCTCGTGCTCACCACCGGCGACCTGTCGGTCCTGGTGGACGCGGTCCAGGAGGGCCGGGCCCTGTGGCGCAGCGTCGCCGACGCGGTCAGCATCCTCATCGGCGGCAACGCCGGCGAGGTCGGCTTCAGCGTCCTCGGCACCCTGCTGGCCGGCTCCTCCCCGCTGTCGACCCGTCAGCTGCTGCTGGTCAACCTGCTCACCGACATGTTCCCGGCCATGGCGGTGGCGGTGACCCCCAGCGACGACCCCTCGACCGCGGAGCACGCGGCGAGCGGCCCGATGGGGCTCGACGTCCTCGGCGCGCCCCTGCTGCGCGCCATCCGGCGCCGCGGCGTGACGACCTGCCTGGGCGCGGTGACGGCGTACCTGATCGGGCGGTTCACGCCCGGCACCGAACGCCGCGCGACGACCATGGCGCTGTGCGGCGTGGTCGGCGCCCAACTGGTGCAGACCCTCTCCGGCCGCCGCCACAGCCCCCTGGTGTGGACGACGGCCCTGGGCTCGGCCCTGGTCCTCGCCGCCCTCGTGCAGACCCCCGGGGTCAGCCACTTCTTCGGCTGCACCCCGCTCGGCCCCGGCGCCTGGACGGGCGTGGCCCTGGCCATCACCCTGTCGGCCCTGGCCCCGCGCCTGGAGCGCATGGAGCCGGTACGGCGGACGTACGCCCACGCCACCCGGCTGGCGCTGCGCCTGAACGACCTGAACCGGCAGGCCCGCGGCGTGCTGCACAGCGGCATCGCGCGGCCGGTGGCGTGACGCGGGGAGCACGGCGGCCGGACACAGCGGCGGCGGCCGTCCCGGGAACCGGTCCCGGGACGGCCGCCGCCGTCGGCCGCGTGAAGGAGGGTCAGACCTCGCCGCGCCAGGCGCCCGTCTCCGCGCCGCGCTTCTCGATGAACTCCTTGAAGCGCTTCAGATCGCCGGTGACCTGCCGCTTGACGAAGCCGAGCTTGTCGCCGACGGCCTCGGCCGCGCCGGCCGGCTCGAAGTCCATCTGCAGCATGATCTTCGTGGTGTCGTCCTGGATGCGGTGGAAGGTGACCACACCCGCCTGCCGCGCCTCGCCGTCCACCGTGGTCCAGGCGACGCGCTCGTCGGGAATCTGCTCGGTGATCTCCGCGTCGAACTCGCGCCGCACCCCGTCGACCTTCGTGACCCAGTGGGTGAGGGTGTCGGTGCGCTGCTCGATGCGCTCCACCCCGCCCATGAACTCCGGGAAGCTCTCGAACTGGGTCCACTGGTTGTAGGCGGTGTGGACCGGGACGCGGACCTCGATCGATTCCTCGACCTTCGACATGCGTACTCCCTCGCTCTCCTCTGTCTGGTGACGGACAGTGGGGGACGGGTACCTGGCCCGGCGCGGGCTAGTCATGGCGATCGCCGGCAGCACAGGAACAGGTGGGGTTCCGGCTCGGCCTCCGGCAGTCCGGGCGTGAACAGCACCTGCTGCTCCGACACGACCGTGAGGCCCGCCGCCTCCACCAGGGCGGCCAGGTCCGCGGCGGCGAAGCTGGTGACCCGCACCGGCTGCCCCATGAAGACCGCCTCGACGTCCTCCACGTCGACGGGCACGGTCGCCAGGACCAGGTGACCGCCCGGCCGCAGGGCCGCGGCCAGCCGCCGTACCAGGCCGGACTGTTCGGCGCGGGACATCTGGAGCAGCGAGAAGAACACGCAGACCGCGTCGTACGAGCCGTCGTCGAGCGGCACGTCGCGGATGTCGGCGCACCGGAAGGCGGCCCCGGGCACCTGCCGGGCGGCGAGTTCCACCATGACGGGGGAGACGTCGATCCCCAGCACGTCGTGGCCGGCCGCGGCGAGCACGGCCGCCGTGGGCCGTCCCGTGCCGCTGCCCACGTCCAGCACCCGGCTGCCGGGCCCGAGCCGCTCCAGCAGCCACTCCAGGGCTTCCCGGTGCGCCGCGGAGCCGCCGAACGCCTCCTCGTACCGGGCCCCCAGCGCGTCGAACACCGCGGCGGCCCGCCGCCGTTCGTCCCGGTCGGTCACGACATCCCCCCTCGTCGGCCCGCCAGCCACGTGCCGGCCGGCGTACGGCTGGGCATCGTGTCACCGCCGGTCCGGCCCGCACAACGGGGGCGGCGGATCGGGGCGCCGCTTGCGGGGGCCGGGCCCGGCACGGCAGGGTCGGGGCGTGCCCACCTTGCTGATCGTGCATCACACGCCCTCCCCCCACTGCCAGGCCATGTTCGAGGCCGTGCTGTCCGGCGCCACGGCCCCGGAGATCGAGGACGTCCGGGTGGTACGGCGGCCGGCGCTGTCCGCCACCGCCTCCGACGTCCTCGCCGCCGACGGCTACCTCCTCGGCACCCCGGCGAACCTCGGCTACATGTCCGGCGCCCTCAAGCACTTCTTCGACCTGGTCTACTACCCCTGCCTGGACGCCACCCGGGGCCGGCCGTTCGGCTACTGGGTGCACGGCGGCAACGACGTGACGGGGGCGGTGCGCGGCATCGAGGCGATCACGACGGGCCTCGGCTGGCGCCGCGCGGCCGACGCCGTCACCGTGACGGGCGAGCCCGGCAAGGCAGACACCGAGCGCTGCTGGGAGCTGGGCGCCGCCCTCGCCGCCGGCCTCATGGACTGAACGGCCCGCCCCGCGCACACTTCCGCCCCGGACCGGAGGGACTCCTCACGGTCCGGGGCGGAGGTGTGCGCGGCCCGGTGCCGGGCCGGTCAGGCGCCTTCCAGGCGGCGCCGGTCCTGCTCGTCCCACTTACGCGTGTCGCGGGGCTGGGTGTACGGCTCCTCCTCCGGCGGATGACCGCCGGCGATGGCCCGCTGCCGCGCCGTCTCGGCGTCGAACTCCAGGCCCAGCAGGACGGCCAGGTTGGTGATCCACAGCCAGATCAGGAAGACGATGACACCGGCCATCGTGCCGTAGGTCTTGTTGTACGACGCGAAGTTGGCGACGTAGAACGCGAACCCGGCGGAGGCGATCAGCCAGATGGCGAGGGCGAGGAAGCTGCCCGGGGTGATCCAGCGGAAGCCCTTCACCTTGGCGTTCGGGCTCGCCCAGTACAGGATCGCGATCATGACCGTGACCAGGACCACGAGGACCGGCCACTTGGCGATCGACCACACGGTCAGGGCGGTGTCCCCGAACCCCAGGGCGCCGCCCGCCTGGCGGGCCAGGCCGCCGGTGAAGACCACGATCACCGCGCTGACCACGGCCAGCACCATCAGCACGACCGTCACGCCGAGCCGCACCGGCAGGACCTTCCACACCGGACGTCCCTCGGGCATGTCGTAGACGGCGTTGGCCGCGCGGATGAACGCCGCCACGTACCCGGAGGCCGACCACACGGCCAGCAGGAGACCGACGATCGCCATCAGCGAGCCGACGCCCGCGTTGCCCTGCAGCTGCTCCACGGCCCGGGTGATGATGTCCCGGGCCGACCCGGGCGCCAGCTTCTGGAGGTTGTCCAGCACCCGTTCCGTGGCCGACCTGCCGGTGATGCCGAGCAGCGACACCAGCACCAGCAGCGCCGGGAACAGCGCCAGCACCCCGTAGTACGTCAGGGCGGCGGCCCGGTCGGTCAGTTCGTCGTCCTTGAACTCCCGCAGGCTGCCCTTCAGCACCGCCTTCCACGACCCGCGGGGCAGCTTCGTCGGCGAGTCCGGAGCCGCCCGCTCCACCTCCGGGTCCGGCCCCGGTTCGTCCGGCGGCGGAGCATCGCCGGTGTGCTGGTCTTTTCGCCCTGGAATGTGCAGCTTCACCATGCACTCCGGGTAACCCCGGACCGGCTCCTTAAGCAGCGGGCGGACGGCCGGGCGGGGCGGCGGACGCCGCCGACCCCGTGGGGCCGGTTCTCCGGGAGGGGTCCGCCCACACCTGCGGCCGGACGCGCCCGTGCCGGGGCGGCCTGCGGGCGGCTGGGCCACAACCCTTGTGGGAGCGCTCCCAGCACGGGCAGGATGCTCCGGTGACCACGTCTGCCTTCATCCGTCCCTACCGCGCCGAGGACCGGCCGGCCCTCGACGACGTCTGCGTCCGCACCGCGCACCTCGGCCAGGACAGCCGCCCCTTCTACGACGACCCCGGCATCTTCCCCGTGATCTTCGCGGCCCCCTACGTCCACCTGGAGCCCGAGCTGGCCTTCGTCCTGGACGACGGGCAGGGGCGGGCGGTCGGCTACATCCTCGGCACCGCCGACACCGCCCGCTTCGCCGAGGCGTTCCGCACCACCTGGCTGCCCCTGGTGGCCGACCGCTACCCGGAGCCGCCGGGGCCGCCGCGCACCCGCGACGAGACGATGGCCCACCTCCTGCACCACCCCGAGCGGATGGTCCTCCCGGAACTGGCCGGCCACCCCGCCCACCTGCACATCGACCTGCTGCCGCCGTGGCAGGGCCACGGCCACGGCCGCCGCCTCATGCGGACGTTCCTGCAGGCCCTCGCGGACCGCGGCGTGGAGGCCGTCCACCTCTCCATGGTGACCGCCAACACCCCGGCCCGGGCCTTCTACGACCGGCTGGGCTTCCGGGAACTCGACCAGGTCCCCCGCGACGACACGGTCACCTACCTGGGCCGGTCGACGAAGGAGCCGGTCTGACCGGCCCCCCTGCCGGCGGGAGCCGTGGGATCAGCGGCCGGGCCGGGTGAACTCGGGCTGGTCGAGCACGCGCAGCCAGCTCCCGTCGGGCTGGCGCCGGACGACCTGCGCCCGGGCGCCGGCCCCGTCCCCCGGCGGGGTCGAGGTGAGGGCGAGGTCGCCGCTGACCAGCGTCGGCAGCGGCGGCTCCGGCTCGAAACGGGGACGGCCGGCCAGCACCTTCTCCCACAGCGCCCGGATGGCCTCCCGGCCCACCGTCAGCTCGCCGGGCGGGTAGGCCAGCACCGCGTCCTCCTCGTACAGCGCGGCGACCCCGGCCGCGTCGCCGGCGTTGGACCGCTCCACGAACAGGCGGGTGATGTCCTCGGGCCGCAGGGCCTTCTCGTACTCCGGCATGGCGTCCTCCTCGCGTCGGGTTCCGGTGCCGTCCAGCGTGGTCGCCCGCCGACCAGAAGTCCAACAGATGGCTGTCATGGAAACTAGAATCCACAGTCATGGAACTGAGGCAGCTGGAGTACTTCGTCGCGGTCGCCGAGGAACGCAACTTCACCCGGGCCGCCGACCGCGTGCACATCAGCCAGTCCGGCGTCAGCGCCCAGATCCGTCAGCTCGAACGGGAACTCGGCGCCGAGCTGTTCGACCGGTCGGCGCGCACCGTCACCCTGACCGTGGCGGGGAAGGCCGCGCTCGGACACGCCCGCGCCGCGCTCGCCGCGGCCGGGGCGGTCGGCCAGGCGGTGGGGGAGGTCACCGACGTGATCCGGGGCCGCCTCACGGTCGGCATGGTCACCGGCTGCACCGTCACCCCGCTGTTCGACGCCCTCGCCGCCTTCCACCGGGCGCATCCCGGCGTCGAGCTCTCCCTGCTGGAGGACCACTCCGACCGGCTCGTCGAGCGGGTGCGCGCGGGCACCGCCGACCTGGCGCTGGTCGGGACCGCGAGCGCCGCCCCCGACGGGCTGGACGCGCTGACGATCGTCAGCGAGCGGCTCGTCGCGGCGGTCCCGCCCGGACACCCCCTGGCCGGCCGGCGGCGCGTCACCCTGCGCGCCCTGACCGCCCACCCGATCGTGTGCATGCCGCCCGGCACCGGTCTGCGCACCGTGTTCGACCGGGCCTGCGCCGCCCAGGACCTGCACCCCTCGATCGCGCTGCAGGCCAGTGCCGCGGACGCCGTCGCCGGCCTCGCCGCCCGCGGCCTCGGCGTCGCCGTCCTCAGCCGGTCGATGGCCGAGAGCCACCGCGACCGGCTCACCGCCCGCCTCATCGACGACCTCGCCACGCCGGCACTGCTCGCCCTGGTCTGGAAGGGCGCGCACAACCCCGCGGTACGCGAGCTGCTCGCGCACGCCCGACGGGCGTTCGGCACACCCGACCCCGCCCGGAGGTAGCACGCGGGGGGGCGACGCCTCGGGAGGCGGGTGGGGGACGCCGTCGCACCGGCTGCCGCGCCCACGGTCCCGTCGAGACCCGCACGCAGAAGGTCCGGGTGCCCGTCGCGGCGGCCGTACTCCGGAGGCACATGCGTCATCACCCTCCGCGGCGACGCCTCCTCGCCCCCTCGGGGCCGGTACCCGGCGACCCGGTCCAGGGACTCCGCCCCCCGCCCGACGGCCGCGAGTTCCCCACCTCGGCCTCCCGGGCCGCGAACGCCTCGTCCCCGGCCGGCGCGCCCGCGTCGCAGGCCGCCTGGAAGCCGGTCCCGCCGGACCGGACCATGGGCGCGTCGCCGTCCTCGAACACCCGACGGGACCAGGCACGCCCCACCTCCGCCAGGTGCCGCACCGGGCCGAGCGGCGAAAGCGCGGACGGCGGCATCGACCGCCGTCGCAGCCCCTCGTCGGTGAGCCCTGCGCCCTTCGGGGCGAGGGGCGCGGTGGTGGCCGGAGAAGGCCCGCAGCACGTCGCGTCCGCCGCCGAGACGGAGCGGCCCTGTGCGGTTGCCACCGGTCACCGGTGGTGCTCCTCGTCCGTGCCTGCGTCGAGGACCGGTGTTCGCTCCGCCGGGCCGTCCCGCGGGAGGGCCGTCGACCGGACCTGATCGTTCCCGCGGAGGCCGCCGGACACAGGAACCGGACACAGGACCGGACACAGGAACCCGAAGGGCTCATCGGGCCCCGCGGTCGCGCCTACTCCTCGGAGTCCGCCGTCCGGGCGCGAGGGTCCTCGTGCAGGACGACGAACAGCCCCCGCGCCCGCGTCCCGTCCGGCAGCCGCCAGGAGCCGGCGACGTGACCGGCCGCGCCCGGCGGCGGGAGGGGCGCGCCGGCCGGGGCGGGGCTCAGAACGCGGCGCAGGCGCAGTGCCGTGCCCGCGGGTGCGCGCAGCTCCGTGCCCTCCGGGTCGTCGGTGGCGCGCGCGGTGAAGGCCGGGAGGGCGCCGCCGTCACCGGAGCGGGAGCGGGTGACCTCACGGTCGGGCGTGTCGCTGGTGTTCTGGTCCTGGGCCTGGACGCGGCCCTCGATCAGCGCCGTCAACTGGGCGACCAGCACCGGGTCGTGGCAGCCGTCGTGGACCCAGCGCCGTCCGAGCGTCCCGTGCTCCATGGTCCCGACGAGGGCGTGCTCCGCCCCGTCGAGCGGGGCGCCGCGATAGGTGAGCGGCACCAGGTAGGTGACCGGGAGCGTGCCGGAGGCGTCGGTGACCGCCATGAACTCGATCCCGACCTCACCCTCCGGGTCGTCCAGCCGGAAGCCGCCCGCCTTGGCCAACTCCGGTGCGCCGCCGCCGCGGTACCACGGCCGGGAGGGGAGCCAGGCGGTGAGCAGTTCGAGCTTGCTCGGCTTGAGTTCGGTGCGATGGACGACGGCCATGCCGGGGCTTCTCCTCCGTCGGGCGGTTGCGGGGTTCCCACTGTCCCCTCCGCGCGGCGCCGCCCGCACGGATTTCCGCCGGACGGGAGCACGGGACGCGCGCCCGCCGCGGCCGGGCGCTCCCCGGTGCGGGCCGACCGACAGCAACGCGCCACCGGGCGCGGAAGTGGCGCAATCGTGTGTTGCAGCAGTGTTACGCGAGGCGCAGCCTGAGGTTTGCGGGAGCGCTCCCACGCCCCCGAACTCCCCACAGCGCACCACCCCGAAGACAGACAGACCCCCACATCGAAAGAGAAGATCATGAGTTGTCATGCCCATGTCCTTAGCGTGCGCTCGCGGGTGACGCTCGCCCTGAGCGTGCTCGCGGCCGTCCTGCTCTGCCTGATCCCCGGCAGCGGCACCGCCCGCGCCCACGGCTCGGTCGTCGACCCGGCGTCCCGCAACTACGGCTGCTGGCTGCGGTGGGGAAGCGACTTCCAGAACCCGGCCATGGCCCAGCAGGACCCGATGTGCTGGCAGGCGTGGCAGGCCGATCCCAACGCCATGTGGAACTGGAACGGCCTGTACCGCAACGGCTCCGGCGGCAACTTCCAGTCCGTCGTCCCCAACGGCCAGCTGTGCAGCGGCGGCCGTACCGAGAGCGGCCGCTACAACGCCCTGGACGCCGTGGGCCCGTGGAAGACCACCGACGTCACGAGCAACTTCACGGTGAAGCTGCACGACCAGGCCGGCCACGGCGCGGACTACATCCTGGTCTACGTCACCCGGCAGGGCTTCGACCCCACCACCCAGCCGCTGACCTGGAACGACCTGCAGCTGGTCGCCCGCACCGGCAAGTACGCGCCCGGCCAGAACTACTCGATCCCGGTGAGCACGTCGGGCCTGAGCGGCCGCCACGTCGTGTACACCGTCTGGCAGGCCTCGCACATGGACCAGACGTACTTCCTGTGCAGTGACGTGAACTTCCGCTGACACGGGCCGCACCGCCCCCGCCGGACGCTCCCGTCCGGCGGGGAGCCGTGTCCGCACCGTGTCACCGGGCCGGCGGGAACGCCCGCCGGCCCCGCGGTTCCTGAGAGTTCCCGAAGAATCCGTGAGGCGATTGAACGCACCCGGGCCCGCCTGCGTATGGGGCGGGGGGATTTCCATGCCGCCCCGCCGCCACGAAGCGTAGGAGTACTTCCTTGGGACGCAACACGCGCAGACGCCCCAGAGGCCCACAGCGCGCGACCTTCGCCGCGTTCGCCCTGATCCTCGGCGGAGGGGGGTTGGTGGCGGCGAACGTCTACGCCTCGGCGACCGAGGGCGGCACGGGCGGGGACCCCGCGGGGCGGGCGAACGGCGCGCCCGGCGCCGCCACGATCGACTGCCCGGACGTCGGCAGCCGCCTCACCTCGGTCCCCGGCGCGGCACAGGCGGAGGTCGACCAGCAGCTCGCCGCCCTCGACGAGCAGATCGCCCGGGCGTACCGGCAGCTGAGCGAGTCCGCGCGGAGCGGCGCCCCGGACCCGGCCGCCGCGCAGGACGCGGTCACCGGTCCGCTGGAGGAGCAGCGGACCGCGACGATCGGGCGCATCACGGCCGCCATCGGCGGCGCGGGCGACCGCCCGGAGGGGCTGGAGGCCCTCGCGGCCTGCACGGTGCGGGCCACCGCCGGGCAGCAGGGCGGCCAGGAACAGGGCGACGGCGGCGGGCAGCAGGGCGAGCAGCCCGGCAACGGCGGACAGGCGGGCAACGGGCCCGTCGCCGCGGACTACGCCGACCTCACCGCGGTCCGGCCGAACGTGCCGAACCCGCCCCGGACGGAAGACGCCTCGCGCGGCTCCTTCACCACCAGCTGCGGCGTGAACGAGAACGGCCGGTTCAACTCCGACAACGTGATCGTGGCCCCCGGCGTCGGCAACGGCGCCCACCACTTCCACGACTACGTCGGCAACCAGGCCAACGACGCCTTCGCCAGCGACGAGGACCTCGCGGGCGGGGAGACGACCTGCGAGAACCCGGGCGACAGGTCCTCCTACTTCTGGCCCGTGCTGCGGCTGCAGAACGGCACCCAGGAGCAGGACGCCCAGTCGCCCGGCGGCGGCGTCGAGGGCAACGCCGGCGAGATCGTCACCCCGAAGCAGGTCACGCTGACGTTCGTCGGCAACCCGCGCGGCGAGGTCACCGCCATGCCGCGGCTGCTGCGCATCATCACCGGCGACGCCAAGGCGTTCGTCAACGGGCCCGCCAACGCCAACGCCTCCTGGAGCTGCACCGGCCTGGAGGACCGCCAGCTGAAGGACAAGTACCCGCTGTGCCCGCAGGGCAGCGACGTGGTGCGCACCTTCCGGTTCCAGAGCTGCTGGGACGGCCGCAACATCGACAGCGCCAACCACCGCACCCACGTGGCGTTCGCGGCGGCCGACGGCAGCTGCCCGGCCGGCTTCCGGCCCGTCCCGCAGCTGGTGCAGCGCCTCGTGTACGACGTCGACGCCCCGAGCCTGGACGACGGCGGCCGCACCACCCCGCTGTTCGCGGTGGACTCCTTCCCCGAACAGCTGCACAAGCCGGTCACGGACCACGGCGACTTCATCAACGTCTTCGACGAGGACCTGATGCGGGAGATGGTCGACTGCATCAACGAGGGCCGGACGTGCGACGCCGGCGACGGTTCCGGCCCGGGACCGGGCGAGGAACCCGAAGAGCAGCCGACGGCCACCCCCGAGCCGCCGCGCGACGAACCGACCGAGGCTCCCGAGGGCCCGCAGGAGCAGCCGACCAGGACCGCCGAGCCGCCCGCGGACGGCGACGCCGGGGGAGAAGAGCCTTCCCGGCCCGCGGAGCCCTCCGCGCCCGCGGAATCCTCCGGTCCCGCGGAGCCCGCACAGCCCTCACAGCCCTCGGAGTCGGAGCCCGTGGCCGGGAGGCCGGGCACCGCGCCGGCGGGCGGCGGCGCGAGCTCGCCCCCGCGTACGGCGGAGCCCCGGGCGGGATCGGCGGCCCCGACCACCCGCAGCGCCGCGTCGACGCCCGGCGGGGGCGGCACGCAGGAGGGCGACGCGGACGCGGCGGGTGCCGCCGGGACACCGAGTGCCGTCGGTTCGCCGACCGCGCGCGACGAGGTCCCGGCGGCCGCCGGGCAGACCGAGCCGCAGACCGTGGGCGGTGGACTGGCCGCGACGGGCGCGCAGGTGTGGCCGGGGGCCGCGGGCGGCCTGCTGGTGATCGTGGGCGTCGTCCTGCTCCGCCGGGTGCGGCGCGGCCGGGCGTGAGCTGAGACCGCCCCGGGCGGCGGACGTACGGCGGCGGGACCCTTGAGGCACGGGTCCCGCCGCCGTCGTCATGCCCGTACCCGTGGCCGCCGCTGTCGTCATGCCCGTGCCCGTGCCCGTGGCCGTGGCCCGGCTCGGGGGAAGGGCCCGCGCGGCCTTCGGCGGCCGGGCCGCTCGGGAGCCGTGCCGCTCGAGCATCCAGCTCTTCGCCCGAAGCCGACGCGCTGACGCGCCGGCGAGGCGGCGAGGCGCGGCGTGTGCCGCGGATCGCGGCGGGCGTCGGAGCCCCTCGCCGTCACACACGTCCGTCCGGAGGTCTGGTCACCGGTTGCCCACGGAGGTCCGGTCGCTGGTCGACCAGGTCGTCCGGTGCGGTCGGCCGTGGAGGCCCCGTCACCGGCCGGCCTCGCCGTCTCGTACGGCCTGCCGCGGGGGTTCAGTCGCTGGTCGGCCTGGTCGCCTGGCCGGCCAGGTCGTCCGGTGCGGTCGGCCGTGGAGGCCCTGTCAGTGGTCGTCTTGCCGTCTCGTACGGCCTGCTGTGGGGGTCCGGTCGCTGGTCGGCCTGGTCGCCTGGCCGGCCCGGTCGTCCGGTGCGGTCGGCCGTGGAGGCCCTGTCAGTGGTCGTCTTGCCGTCTCGTACGGCCTGCTGTGGAGGTCCGGTCGCTGGTCGGCCAGGTCGGCCCGATCGGCCCGGTCGTCCGGTGCGGTCGGCCGTGGAGGCCCCGTCACCGGCCGGCCTCGCCGTCCCGTGCGGCCTGCCGCGGAGGTCCCGCCACCCACCACCCGTCACCCGCGCGGCCCACCGCGTCGGCGACCGGCCGGGCGGCCGTCCGCCGGAGGCGGACCCGCGGGCGGACCGCCGTCGACACGCCCGACCCCAGCGCCACTCCGGCACCGACCAGGACACTGCCGGCGGCCTGGGCGAACCCGTAGGAGCCGGTGCCCACCAGCGGGGCCGTGCAGGCAGCCGCGACCGGGATCAGGCCGGAGAACAGCGTGGCCCGCTCCGCCCCGATGCGCTGCATGCCCATGTACCAGCACACGAACCCGATGACGGTGGCCACCACCGCCTGCCACAGCAGCGCGGCGGCCTCGGTGCCGTCCGGCCGGCGCAGCCAGTCGGCGCCGTCCAGGAGCACGCCGGCCGCCGCCGACTCCACCGCGGCGAGGCCGCACACCGTCGCCGACAGCAGCCTCGGTCCCAGGGGCCGCAGGACGGGCACGGCGAGGACGGCGAAACCGGCCTCGCCGGCGAGCGCGCACAGCGAGAAGGCGATGCCCGAGCCGTCGGTGCGCCCCCAGCCCTGCACGGTGAAGGCCCCCACGGCCACGAGCGACGCCCCGGCCAGCAGGGCGCGCCGGGGCCTGCGCCCGTCCAGGAGGGGGACGACGACGGCGACGACCACGGGCGCGCAGCCCACGAAGACGCCGGGGACCGCCGGTTCCGCCGTCCGCTCGGCGGCGAGCACGGCCAGGTTGAACCCCACCATGCCGACGGCCGCCAGCAGCGCGAGACGCCCCCACTGGCGGGCCGTCAGGGTCCGCAGCCGGGCCAGGCCGCCCCGCCCGGCCAACGGGAACAACAGCAGACAGGCGAGCGCGTAGCGCAGGAACTGGCCGCCCGCGTACGGGTAGTCGCCCAGGAGGCTGTTCGCGGTGAAGGACCCTCCGACGAGGACGCAGGCGAGCGCGGCGAGGAGGGAACCCCGCGTGGTGGTGGCGTTCATGCCGACGACGCTAGGGAGCACCGCGGCCCGGTAGGAGGTCCACTCGCGGGGCGCCTTCGGGGACCAATCGGCGAGCGGTGCGGGCGGCCGGCACTCCGGGCCGCCCGGCCGTCGGGCCCGGCGACGGGCGCGGGCGCCGCGCCGGTGAGGGATTCGGAAGCGGCACGCCGACCGGCACGGCCGCCCCCGGGGCGCCGCGCGCTCCGGTCCCCGGGACCCGCCCGCTCATCCCCGGCCGGGCGGCGGTTCCCGGGGTCCGCCGTACGCCGTGAGGAGCAGGGCCACGTCGTCCGGCCGGTCCGGGGTGCGGCGGGCCGTCCTGATCAGCTGGTCGGCGAGGTGCTCCACCGAATCGGCGGGGGTCCGGACGAGGCAGCGCGTGACCTCCTGGATCCCCGTGTCGATGTCGCTGCCGGGCTGCTCGACGAGCCCGTCCGTGTACAGGACGAGGACGCTGCCGGGGTCCAGGGTCAGGGCCGTCACCGGGTAGTCGGCGTCCGGCTGCACGCCGAGCATGACCCCGCCCACGAGGTCCAGCAGCTCGGCCCGCCCGTCGGGGTGGCGCAGCAGCGGCGGCGGATGGCCCGCCCGCACGGCCAGGGCCCGGCCGGTGCGCGGGTCCAGTTCGACGTAGCAGCAGGTGGCGAAGGCGTCCGCGTCCAGCTCGGTCAGCAGCCGGTTGGTGTGCGTGATGACTTCCTGCGGCGGGCTCTCGCTCGCGGCGAACGCGTGCACCGCACTGCGCAGTTGCCCCATGACGGCGGCCGCGCCGACGCTGTGCCCCTCGACGTCGCCGATGACCAGGGCGACCCCGCGGCCCGTGCGGATCACGTCGTACCAGTCGCCGCCGATGGCCATGCCCTGGGTGCCGGGCAGGTAGCGGCCGGTGGTGCGCAGCCCCTCGATGACCGGCAGCCGGTGCGGCAGCAACCCTTCCTGCAGGCCCCGGGCGACCGCGGACTCCGCGTCGTACAGCCGGGCCCGCTCCAGAGCCTGGGCGACCAGTCCGCTCAGCGCGGTCAGCGCCGAGCGCTCGTCGGGCGTGAACCGGCGCGCGCGGTCCCAGCCGACGATGCAGGAGCCCACCGACCGGCCGGAGGCGATCAGCGGCAGGAACGACCAGGCGCTCATCCGGTCCAGGGCGATGCCCGGGTAGGCGCCGGCCAGGGCCTCGGGCGACTCGAAGAACAGCGGGAGCCGCGTCGTCAGGGCGTGGACGCCGGGCAGCCGGGTGTCGAGGGTGACGCCTTCGAACGGCACCAGGAAGTCCTTCGGGTAGCCGGACTCCCACAGCAGGTACATGCGGCCCTCGCTGACCGTGTACAGGGCCAGCTGCTCGGCCCCGAACGCCGGCAGCAACTGCTCGGACACGGCCCGGCACACGTCCCGCACGGTGACCGCCTCGGTGAGCGCGCTCGCCATCTGCACGACGTGGTAGAGCGCGCCCGCGCGGGCCGTGGTGACCGGCTCGGGCGGCGGTGCCCCGTTCCCCGTGCCCGGCACGACACCGTCGGCGGTCGCGGTGACCGGCTCGGTCCCGGTGGGCGGGCCGGACGGGTAGACGCGGCCGGTGAGCCCGTGCACACCGGGGTAGAGCACGAAGCCGAGCCAGCCGCCGTCGGGGTGCCGCACCAGGAACGACACGGGCTCCTGCGAGAGCATGGCCGCCCGGTAGCGGTCCTCGTACGCCGGATCGCGCAGCCAGGTGATCACGTCCCAGGGGTAGCGGCCCAGCAGTTCTTCCCGCTCGCAGCCCAGCAGCTCCGCGCAGCGGCGGTTGGCGTAGATGCCCCGGCCGTCCTGGTCGAGGGAGAACAGGCCGTCGGGCAGCCGCTCGGCGGCCTCGGCCGCGGTGACTCCGCCCGCCGCGTCGACCAGGGCGCCCACCAGGAGGCGTCCGGCACCGGCGCTGCTCGGCACCAGGTGCCCCCACAGCTCGACGGGCCGGTAGCGGATCTCGCCCTCGGCCGCCGACTCGTCCAGCACCCGGAAGTGCCGGGCCCTGACCCGCCCGGACACCAGGGCGTCCTGCCGGCCGGCCCGCAGCTCGTGCAGGTCGTCGGGGCTGATCCGGGCCTCGATGTCGGCGAGGGTGCCGCCGAAGTCGCTCCGGCGCACGCCGAGCACGGCGAGCGCCTCGTCGTCGGCGGAGCACCGGCCGGTGTCCAGGTCCCAGTCCAACAGGCCGATCCGCACGGCGTGCGCGGCCGGGGCGGGGAAGCGCACGCTGACCGGATCGGCGTCGTACCCGATCCCCGCCGTGCCGCCGGGCTCACCCGTCCGGCGGGTGAGCCGGTCCTCCAGCTCCTGTCTCGCCGCGCGCAGCACGGTGTCCGCGGCCCGCGCGTCGCCCGGCCCGCGGGCGGCCGAGCAGAGCACCACCAGCACGCCCACGGTCTCGCCGCCGACCCGGACGGGCTGGTGCGCGGAGGCGAACGAGTACGGCAGTCCGGCGGTGAACTGCGGGAAGCGCGGCATCGCCGCCCGCTCGTCCGGCAGCCACAGGCTCTCGCTCCGCCGGTACGCCTCCGCCATGGGCAGGGCGCCGCCCACCGGCACCCGCCACCAGGCCTTGAGCAGCGATCGCGGGACGCCGGTCACCACGGCCAGCACCAGGGAACGCCGGTCCCGGGAGCGGAGGTAGACCAGCCCGCCGTACCCGCGGGCCGCCTGCACGGCCGCGACCAGCGGCCCCGCCAGCGCGTCCTCGATCCGGGCGGCGGCCGGCGTCTGCTCCGCGCCGGTGGCCGCGGCCGCTTCCGCGGTCCCCTCGGCGCGGGCCGCGTCCCCGCCGGGCGCCGCGTCCCCGCTCCGGCCGTCCAGGCCCGGCGCGCCGGTGCCCCGGCCGTCGCCGCCCCCGCCCGGGGCACCGGGTGGCCGGACCCCGTCCGGTCCCGCGGCTGCCTCATCCATGTCGCGATCCATGTCGCGTCCTCCCGGTGCGGACGCACCGGACACCTTTCGCCTCCCACCAGGATGTGCCATGGCGGGCGGTCCGGCGCGGCGGGGGAGCGTACGGATTCCGGCCGCCCCGCCCCGGCGCACCGGTCCGGCCCGGCACTCCGGGACCCCGGCACCGAACTGCGCGACTTCCGTGACATGCGCCTCGCGCAGAGCGCAACCTTTCGGTCAACCCGGTCGTCTCACCCCATACCAACACCACGCAGATCCCGGGGGCGAGAGATGCTACGGAACAGGAAGACCAGAGCGGCGTGCGCGGCGATCGCGCTCATCGGCGCCACGCTCACGGCGGCCGCGGTGCCGGCCACCGCCGCGACCGCGCAGACCACGGCCTGCCCCACCGGCTGGGGCAGCGTCGCCAAGACCGGCGGCACCGCCACGACGACGCCGGTGAACAACATCAGGACCGGCCGCCACGCCTGCTTCGACCGGATGGTCGTCGACATCCCCGGAGCCGGCAGCGGCCTGGGCTACTCGGTGCGGTACGTCGACCGTCTCCACCAGGACGGTTCGGGGCGCCCCATAGCGGTGGCCGGCGGAGCCGTCCTGGAGATCCGGGTGGGCGCGCCCGCCTACGACCCCGAGACCGGGGCGGCCGTCTACCCGGCCCGGGCGGGACGCCCCCTGCCGGGCGTGGACCTCACCGGCTACCGCACCTTCCGGGACGCCCGGTTCGCCGGCAGCTTCGAGGGCGAGACACAGGTCGGCCTCGGCGTCCGCGCCCGGCTGCCCTTCCGGGTCCTGCCGCTGCACGACCGCATCGTGATCGACGTCGCCCACACCTGGAGCGGCGTGCGCTGAGCTAGGGCCCCACCGGTCGTCACCCCTCTGCCGAGGGGGTGGTGACACCGGGCCGGGCCGCCCGGACCGGCACCGTCCGGGCGGCCCGGCCGAGCACCGGTGCCGCACTTCTGCTAAGCTCGATCATGAGCTCGCCGCCGAAATGCCGGTGGCAGGCAGTGCGTTGGTGGTCCAAGGAAAGACGCCCCACTTCCTGTGGGGAGATGCAGGTGCAAGGCCTGCCCGGCGCTCGATCGAGGACCCCGCCCCCGGGACACCGGGGGCGGGGTCCTCTTCGTGTGCCGTCACGTTCGTCTCCCGCCCGTGAGCCGGGTCCCGTGCGGGCGAGCCGGGACCGGCTCCGGGGCGCGCCCCGGAGCCGGTGACGGGCTCGCCCGGAGACCTCCCGCCGGACGAGGGCCGGCCGGCAGGTGCCCTCCCTTTCGTGTTCATGCCGCCGGCGGCGGGGATCGAGACTGCTCTTTCCGCGTCGGAACCGTCACCCTGGGGACATGACCTCCGCCTTCTCGGACACCGGGACCGGTCTCGTCCTCACGGACCGGCTCGCGCACGTGCGCTGGATCGCCGGCGGCACGGGTGCCGGCAAGAGCACGCTGACCCGGTCGCCGGCCGACCGGTACGACGTCGCGGTCCACCAGGGTGACCGCGCGGAGCACGACTGGCTGGAACGGTGTACTGCGCAACGCCACCCGCGTCTCGCCGGCATGCGGGGCCCGCCGCCCGGGGCCCTGTGGCGCGACCGCACCCCGGACCAGGTGTTCCGGGCCTTGCCGAGCCTGTACGGCGAGATGGTCGGCTTCGTCGTCGACGACCTCCTCGCCCTGTCCGGCGAGCGCGTCCTCCTGGTCGACTACTTCGGGATTCCGCCCGGTCACCTCGCACCGCTGCTGCGCCGGCCCGACCAGGCCGTCTTCCTCCTGCCCACCCCCGAGTTCAGGGAGACCGCACTCGCCTCCCGCTACGCGGATCCCGCTCGTGCCCGGGCCGCCTGGGGCAGCGAGGACGGGGCGAGCGCGTTCGCCGGACGCCTGGCCCGCGACGCTCTGCGGGACGAGGAGGTCCGCAGGCAGGCCCCGCTCCACGGCCTCGACACCATCGTGATCGACGGGACGGTCCCCGTCTCCGACCTCGCCGACCGCATGGCCGTCCGCTTCGGGCCGGGAGGCGGGCAGCGCGCCTCTCTCGGCTGAGGCGTCCCGCGGCCCGGAGTCCGGCCGGCGCAGCGATCGCGGCGGCGCGCGGGGCGCGGCCCCGGGAGCGGTGACCGGACGTCACCTCCCGCGCAGGTCGTTCCGCGCGCGGCGGCCCATCCGCTCCCGGAAGTCCCGCAGTTCGGCCAGGTCCGTGTGCCGCTGCCAGGGGGCCTGCGGGGAGAACGGGGAACGGGGCCGCGACAGCGGGCCGGGCTGCGCCCGGCAGAACGCCTCGGTGAACTCCACGCGGTGGTTGTCCCGGGCCGGCCGCTCGGTGAGCCGCACGATCGGCGCGGTCCTGCCGGTGCAGACCCCGCCGACGACCACGTGGGCGCGGCGGAAGCGGACGAAAGGGCCCCGGCGGGAGTCAGCGGCGGCATGCCGACCAGGGCGAGCGGCACGGCCGCCCGAGGACGGTCAGGGACGGCAGCGGGACGTACCAGCGGCTCCCGCGCCCCGTCACCGGCGAGCCCGGTCCGGACCCTGGTGGGCCGGCAGCCGTGAGGAAGCCTTCAGACGGTTACGCGGAAGGCGTCGTGCGGGCAACGGCCGGACGCGCCGCGGGCCGCCGGTTCGTTCCCGGCGGCCCGGACGATCACCCGGTCGGGTCAGGCGGCATGTGCCGTGCCGTCACACCGGGTGTCCCTGTGCGGCGAGCCAGCGGTGGACGGCCTCCTTGTCCGCCGGGGTGATGCGGGCGGGTCCGTCGACGTCCGGGCCCTCGTCCTCGTTGAACGCGGTGTCCGTGACGCGGGCGGTGACCCAGTGGGCGAGGTCCTGCGCGGTGTCCGGCGGCAGCGAGCCCTGTTCCCAGCCCTCGCGTGCCCGGCGCGCGGCCTCGGTGTCATGGCGTCCTGTCTCCTCCAGCCACAGGGGGACGAGCCGTTCGACGACCCGCACGTCGTCCTGGGGAGAGCGGTGGTGCTGTTCGTGTGGGGTCATGCCGGGCGGGTTTCCCGGATCGCCGCCGCGATGCGGGACGGGTTTGGACACGGCTCCCGTGGCCACCCGTCCGGGGACCGTGAAGTCGCAAACGGCTGGGAGTGACGTGCTGTGGCGGAAGAGCAGAAGGCCAAGGCGAAGAGCGAGCAGATGAAGGGCAAGGCCAAGGAGGCGGCCGGCCGCGCGGTGGGCAACGAGCGGCTCACGGCGGAGGGTAAGTCCGACCAGGCCAAGGGCGACGCGCGCCAGGCGAAGGAGAAGACGAAGGACGTCTTCAAGCACTGACGCCCCCGAGGGGCCGCACGGCCTCGTCGGCATGGGTGAACACCCCGTCCTGCGACGGCGGACGGGCGACGGGCGGGGCTCCTGCTGCGGCGGGAGCCCCGCCCGTCCGTGCCCGTACGGCCTGCGCCCGCCCGTGATTGTCAGTGCCGGATGCCACCCTGCGCGTATGGATGAACTGGAGTTCATGCGGGGCCGGGTCTACGGGGCGGACCACGACGATCCGGGACCGCGCCACGGGCGGGTCTACGCGGAACTGGTCGGCGGCCCGCTGGACGGCCTGCTGCTGGACATCACCGACCGCTGTGACGGCGAGCCGGGGGAGGGGGTCGCCCTGCGCACCGAGATCGGCCGCCACGGCCCGGGCGGCCGGGCCGTGTACGTGCCGCGGCGCACGGGCGAGCGCCGGTACGACTGGCGGGGCGACGTCCCCTGAGGCCGGCCGGAGCGGCGCGGCCGGGCCACCGGCCCGAGGAGGGGAAGGCCCCGTTCCGGGGAGTCTGTGAGGCGGGCCGCAGCCGGCTCGGGGGTTCCCACCACGGCCCGCCCTCGGTCCGGACCGGCGGAGGAGTACCGCTCCGGTGGGATGCGTGTGCCCCGGCCCGGCGGACCCATACTGCGCCGACCGGGTGATGACCGGCGCGACCGCCCGGGCGGCCCGGGACCGCACCGGACAGCGCGCGGCCCGGCACCGAGGGGGTGCCGGGCCGCGCGGACGGGCGGGACCGTGGGGTCAGCGGTGACCCTGGTGGCCGCCGTGGCCGCCGCGGAGCCTGCCCAGCAGGCGCTGGGCCTGGGCCCGGCGCCGCGGGTCGGCCGCGGCACGCCGCGCCTGCTCGGTCGCGCGTCGCCCCTGAGGGCTCCGGGCGAACTCCTTGATCCGTTCCAGCATGCGTGCCATGACACTCCTTCCCTCGGACGACAGCTGCTCGTCCCTGCGCTAGCCGGTTACCCGCTGTGGCGGAACTCAGCCCTTCGCCGGGGCCCGGATCCCGGCGGTCCGCGCCCCGGGCAGGGCGTGTTTGGGGTGGGCGTTGAAGGCAAAGCGATGTCCATGACCGAACAGAACAAGAGCACGCAGCAGAAGTCCGCGTCCGTCCGGACGGCCGAGTCCAAGGCCCGCCGGGCCACGGAGCAGGCCACCGTTCCCGCGGCGCGGACCGCCAAGTCCGCCGCCGGCAAGGCGGGTGACGCCGCGTCGGCGGCCAAGTCCGGCGCCGAGCGCTCGGCCGGGGCGGCGACCGGGGCGGTGCAGAGCGCCGCCAAGGGTGTCGAGGCGGGCCGCCAGGCGATCGCCACGGCCTCCGGCCAGGTCGCGGCCACGGCCAAGACGGCCTGGACGGTGATCGCCCACCGCAAGCTGGTCGCCGCCGGCGTCGGCGCCGGGATCACCGCGCTGAGCGCCGCCTCGTACGCCGTGGGGCGCCGTGCGGGACGCCACACCCACGGTCCCCTGACCCGGCTCACCGGCGGGCGCATCTGACCGGCGGGGCGGCTCTTCCGCCGCCGGGGCCCCCGCGGGGTGCGGGACGTCCCGGCGCGCCGGAACCCGCCCGGCCGCCGGTGTCCGGGTGCCCGGTGGTCACGCACCCCGCCCCCGCTCGTGCGTCCCGCCCGTCACGGGGAATGATGTGACCGCAAGCGAAGGATCACCCCCTACGGAGGAGCGGGCACATGCAGCACGAGCGAGCGGGTAAGCAGGCCGGACCCGAAGACCTCGTCGATGTCGCTCGGCTGGTCACCGCGTACTACGCGCTTCGCCCCGACCCGCAGGACCCGGGGCAGCGCGTCGCGTTCGGGACGTCCGGGCACCGCGGGTCGTCCCTGGCCCGCGCGTTCAACGACGACCACATCGCCGCGACCAGCCAGGCCATCTGCGAGTACCGCGCCCGGCAGGGCACCGACGGCCCCCTTTTCCTCGGCGCCGACACGCACGCCCTGTCGGAGCCCGCGAGGGTCACCGCGCTGGAGGTGTTCGCCGCCAACGAGGTCACGGTGCTGATCGACAGCGCGGACGGCTACACGCCGACCCCCGCGGTCTCGCACGCCATCCTCACCCACAACCGGGGCCGCACCACGGGCCTGGCCGACGGGGTCGTCGTCACCCCGTCGCACAACCCGCCCGCCGACGGCGGCTTCAAGTACAACCCGCCCAGCGGCGGCCCCGCCGCCTCGGACGCGACCTCCTGGATCCAGGACCGGGCCAACGAGATCATCGCCGGCGGCCTGAAGGACGTCCGGCGCGTCCCCTACGCCCGGGCCCTGGCCGCGCCCGGCACCGGCCGCTACGACTTCCTCGGCACGTACGTCGCCGACCTGCCGAGCGTGCTGGACCTGGACGCGATCCGCGCGGCCGGGGTGCGCATCGGCGCCGACCCGCTGGGCGGCGCGTCCGTCGCCTACTGGGGCCGCATCGCCGAACAGCACGGCATCGACCTGACCGTGGTCAACCCGCTCACCGACCCCACGTGGCGGTTCATGACGCTGGACTGGGACGGCAAGATCCGCATGGACTGCTCGTCGCCGTACGCCATGGCGTCGCTGATCGGGCAGCGCGACCGCTTCCAGATCGCCACCGGCAACGACGCCGACGCCGACCGGCACGGCATCGTCACCCCGGACGCGGGCCTGATGAACCCCAACCACTACCTCGCCGTCGCGATCTCCTACCTGTACGCCCACCGCGAGCAGTGGCCGGCCGGCACGGGCATCGGCAAGACCCTCGTGTCCTCGGCGATGATCGACCGGGTGGCCGCCGACCTCGGCCGGGAGCTGGTCGAAGTGCCCGTCGGCTTCAAGTGGTTCGTGGACGGACTGGTCAGCGGCTCCCTCGGCTTCGGCGGGGAGGAGTCGGCCGGCGCCTCCTTTCTGCGCCGGGACGGCTCGGTGTGGACCACCGACAAGGACGGCATCATCCTCGCGCTGCTCGCCTCCGAGATCACGGCCGTCACGGAGAAGACGCCGTCCGAGCACTACGCCGCGCTGACCGCCCGCTTCGGGGAACCCGCGTACGAGCGGATCGACGCGCCGGCCTCCCGCGAGGAGAAGGCCCTGCTCGCGAAGCTCTCCCCCGCGCAGGTCACCGCGGACACCCTGGCCGGCGACGTGGTCACCGCGGTGCTCACCGAGGCGCCGGGCAACGGCGCGCCCATCGGCGGCATCAAGGTGACCACCGACAACGCCTGGTTCGCGGCCCGCCCGTCGGGCACCGAGGACGTCTACAAGATCTACGCCGAGTCGTTCCTCGGCACCGACCACCTCCGGCGGGTGCAGGAGGAGGCCAAGACCGTGGTGCTGGCGGCCCTCGGCAGCTGACCCGGCGGCGCGAGCGGCCCCCGCGCCGGCACGGCGGCCCCCCGCGGGACGGGGGGCCGCCGTGTGCCGGGCGTCCGGCTCACGGCTGCGAGGGCAGCGCGGCGCAGGCCGAGGGGGCCGGTTCGCCCCGGAGGCGGTCGGTCAGCCAGGAGATGGCGCCGCCCTGGTCGGCGAGCAGCGGGGTGAAGTGGTTGATCAGCGAACGCCCGAGGTCGGGCAGCACGACCGGCTTGTAGGTGACGTCCGCGCCCTTCGCGCACCAGGCCACGGCGAGTTCGCGGGACTGGTCGTGGGGGACCAGGTCGTCGTTGACGCCGGTCGCCACGCGGACCGGTCCGCTCGGCTTCATGGTGCCGATGCGCTGTTCCTCCAGGAAGGCGCGCAGCGCGGGTTCGTCGCGGACGACCTCGCCGATCGTGCGGCCGTCGGTGGTCCAGGCGGTGCTGCGCGCGGAGTTGTAGGCGAGCAGGGCGTCGCCGACGCACATGGTCGACAGGTCGGCGAGGGCGGCCTTGCCCGCCGTATTGAGGTGCCGCTCCGCGACCTCTCCGAGGGCGGGCTCGGACTGCAGGAAGCCGTTCACCGACCACCCGAGGGCCCCGGCCAGGTCGCTGCCGTCGATGGCCTCGGTGACGGCGGCGAGGTCCGCGGGCGGAGCACCCGAGTACGTTCCGGCGAGGGTGACGTCGGGGGCGTAGGAGGGCTGGAGCTCGGCCGCGGCGGCCGTCGCGCCGCCGCCCTGGCTGTAGCCGAACAGTCCCACCGGCGAGGCCGCGGTCACGGAAGCGCCGCGGAGCGAGCGGGCGGCGCGGACGGCGTCCAGGACCGCGTGGGCCTCATCGACCCGGTTGACGTACGTGTGCAGCCGGTCCGTGGTGCCGAGGCCGCCGTAGTCGGTGATCACGACCGCGATGCCCCGGGCCAGGAGGCGGTAGACGGCCAGGTTCTCGTACCCGACCGAGACGGTCCGGGCGGTGATCCGCAGCGGGTGCTGCAAGCCGAGGGAGGCGGCGCACTGGTCGCCCTGGCCCATGGTGCCGGGGGCGACGGCGACCAGGGGCCGGGGACCGCCGCTCCGCCAGGCGGCCGCGGGTTCGAGGTAGGCGCCGGTGACGGCCACCGGCCGGCCGGCGGCGTCCGTGGACCTGTACATCAGACGGGTGGCCCGGCCGGGCAGCGGGCCGTCGAGGCCGGGCAGGCTCAGGGCGAGCGGCAGCGGCTCGCTGCGCACGAGGGCGCCGTTCTGCGCGGGCAGGGTGGCGGGCGGGGTGTAGAACTCCGGGATCCTGACGCCCCGGGAGACCACGGGCTCCGCGGCGGCGGCCGGAACGGCCTGGGCGCCCAGGCAGGCGGCCGCGGTGACGGCCGCGGCCAGCAGTCGGGTGGAAGCGGGCATGGCGGGACCTCCTGGGAGAGGGGAGGCGAAGCCTTCCTCTGCGGCTCGGTGACGGGCGTCCCGCCCGGGCAGCGGCGGGACGCGCGGGGGCGCGGCTCGTCCGGCCGCTCCCCGCACCGTTCTTGGACGGATCGTCAGGACGGTACTGATCCAGGTGTTACCCGCGGTAGCAGTCGGCAGGTTACGGTTCAGTAATATCCGTTCGACCCGTGCGCCACGCGCTGCGCGAACGCGGCCCGGCCGCCCGGGAGGGGCGGCCGGGCCGCCTCAGCCGCACGCTCACCCAGGCCAGGCGGATCCCTGTGCCCGCCGCCTGTCGGGCGCGTACCGCACCGGTACGCGCCCGGCCGCGGCCGGGACGGACCCGGAGCCGTCGCGCCCTGGCAGGTGAACGGGCACCGGGCGGCCGGGCCGGCCGCCCTCCCGGGTCACCGCCGCCGCTCGCGCAGCCGTCCCAGCTCCGCCAGCGTCCGCGCGGCGGCGCCGGCCAGCCGCGGCCGGTCGCGTACGAAGCGGCGGGCGGCGCGGGGCGGTTCCCGCCGCAGCAGGTGCAGGGCGCCGCCGGGACCCGGGCGCACCACCGCGCCCTCGTACACCCGCAGGTCGCGGGTCTTGAACGACTCCTTGTAGCGGGCCGCCCCGCTCCCCAGGTCGACCAGCGCGATGCCGTCCGCCGCGGCGGCCTCCAGCATCCGCAGGTGCAGCACCAGCCCGGGCGAGTACCTGCCGTACGCCCGGTCGTACGCCGGGAACCACCAGGAGAGCACCGTGCGCGAACGCAGCCCGAAGTGCGCGGCGACGGGCCGGCCGGCGGCGTAGAGCACGGACAGCACCCCGCGGCACTCGGGTTCCTCGCTGCGCGCGAGCAGCCCGACCAGTCCGGTGATCCACCGCTGCGCGAACCGGTCCCGCCGCCCGGTGCGCCGGTACTGCGCGGACTTCCACTCCATCAGCGCCCGCAGCGCGTCCGGATCGCGGGTGTCGTACGCGAACCGGACCTCGCCGACCTGCCGGGCGAGCCTGCGCTCCTTGGCCAGGGTCTGCCGGAGGAAGCCCGGCGCCCGCGCCCGCAGCCCCTCGGTGTACCGCTCGAAGCCGCCGGCGACGTCCACGACGGGGGAGGGCAGTTCCCCGGCCGCGTGCGGGACGAACAGGCGCTGGCCGGACTCCAGGTTGTCGAACTCCCAGGAGGACAGCGAGCAGGCGCGGAGCAGCCGGCGGGCGTCCGGCCGGACACCGGGGGCGAGGACGGCGCCCTGGCTGTCCGACACCCCGAGCCCGATGGCCCGGCCCTGCCCCAACGGCCCCGTCTCGTAGGGGAAGAAGCCGACCGGGGAGCCGTCCTCCTGGAGGACCGCCACCCTGGCCCCCGGCCTGACCCGTCCGACCGCGCGGGTGAACACCGGGTCGAGGAACGGGTTCCGCGGGGCTGCGGACGCGGTCCGCAGCTCTCTCCACACCTGGTGGTCGTCCGGGCTCAGGTCGTCCGGCCTGAGGACGAGAACGCGCTTTCCGGGCAACTCCGCCTCCAGTGTCGTCAGCATGCTGCACACAGGAAGGCCCGCCGACGGCCGTGGACCGGCGTCCGGTGCCGGCCGGTGTCCGGTGAGTACGCGGGGGGCACGGCGCGGGCCCTGTCGGTCCTGCCGTCGCTCAGCAGCGGAAGGTCTGCAGGGCGGCGGCGCCGAGAGGGCCCGCCCCCGCCGCCGGACTCCGTGCCGCTCCCGCCGGCGGGAGGTCCCCGGCCGGTCCCTCCGTGCCCGGGAGCCGCGCCGGCACCCCGGCCACCGCGCGGTCCGCCCCCGCCGCCCCCGCCGGCCTCGGCGACCGTGCCGGGAGCGCCCG
Source organism: Streptomyces sp. NPDC085946 (assembly GCF_044540485.1). NCBI lineage: Bacteria > Bacillati > Actinomycetota > Actinomycetes > Kitasatosporales > Streptomycetaceae > Streptomyces > Streptomyces sp. NPDC085946. Next base: position 87,092 of record NZ_JBITSF010000015.1, read on the forward strand.
CGGTGAGGCGTCCTCCCCGGCCGGGGAGGACTCCCCGGCCGTTTCGCGGCGGAGCCGAGGGGCGGTCTCCTCGCCCGAGGTCTGCGGGGCCGTCCGCGCGGGGGAGGTCCGTCCGCCGGTTCCCGCGCCCGTGGCCGGCCCGGCGCCCTCCGCGCCGGCACCCGCGGTCCCCGCCACCAGGAGGGGCAGCAGCAGCGCGGACGCCAGCGCGACCACCGCCGCCGCCCATCGGCGCCGCGCGACCGGGCCCCGGACGCGCCTGGCGGCGGAGGGCCGAGCCGCGGCTTCGGCAGGCGGTGTCGGCACCGGACGAGTCCCCCCATCCCCCTGACTGCGCTTTCCAGTAGGCCGATCCCGCCTCTCCCCGTCAAGCCCCCGTGGCCCGTCCGGGTCCGTCCGGCAGGCGGTTCGGTGCCGCCACCGGATTGAGGGATTGACGCGTGTGCCGAGAGGGCACGGTGGGAGGGAATGTCATGCGCACGACTGCCCTTCCCCCACAAGGAGGTCGACCATGCACGTCCGCACCCTGGCCGGCGGAATCGCCGCCGCCCTGCTGGTGTCCCTGCCCCTCACCGGCGGCCCCGCCACGGCCGCCCCCGCCGAGCCCGCCGCCGCGGCGGCGCGCGTCCTCACCTACGACGCGAGCGGCGCCGCGGAGTTCAAGGCCGCGGTCGACCGCGGCGCGGCGATCTGGAACGAGACCGTCGACGCCGTCGAACTGCGTCCCGTCGCGGCCGGACAGCGCGCCAACATCCGCGTCCTCGCCGACAACGGCTGGCCCCGCGCCCTGCCCGGCAGCCTGGGCAACGGAACCGTCTACATCGGGCGGCAGGCCGTGAACCAGGGCTACGACACGGTCCGCATCTCGTCCCACGAACTCGGCCACATCCTGGGCCTGCCGGACCGCAAGCCCGGCCCCTGCACCAGCCTGATGTCCGGCTCCAGCGCGGGCGTCTCCTGCAAGAACCCGTACCCGAACGCGGCGGAACAGGCCGAGGTCGAGGGGAACTTCGGCGGTGTGCTCACCGGCCTGGCCCCTGACGTGCGGCGCGCCGCCGTGATCGTGGACTGACGCGCCGCGCACGGCTCCCCGGCGGAGGCCCTGCCCCTCAGCAGGGCTTCCGCCACACCCCGAGCTCCGGCTTCTTCAGCATCGACGACAGCCGCAGCGCACGGGAGGCGGGACAGAAGGCCCCGGCCGGCTCGCTGTACTCCACGTGGAACACCGCCTTGCCGGCCGCCACGAACGGAGCCAGCCGCTCGCACTCGTCGTACTGCGCGCACTCCTCGTTGACGGCGAAGTCGAAGTGGTCCACGAGCTGCGGGATCTGCGGGAGGTCGTTCTTGAGACCCACCGACAGGCCGCGGGCGTGCGCGATGTCCGCGATCATGCGGTTGTAGCGGAGCTGGTCGCGGGCGGTGAGGGGGAAGCCGGTGTCGTTGCCGTACCCCTCCACCAGGTCGGGCTCGACCGCGTCGAAGCCCTTGTCCCGGCACATGTCGAACCGGCGCTCCATGATCGGCCTGAGGACGGAGATCCGGCGGATGTCGAGCCAGCGCTCGCCCTCCCAGCCGTTGGGCCTGCCGAGGACGGACCGCGGGAAGGCGCCCCGGTCGGGCCGGAAGTCCTCCCACGCCCCGACGTTGACGTAGCAGATCACCTTGCGGCCGTCGCGGTGCAGACGGGCCACGTCCGACGCGGAGTTCTCGAAGCCGTCGATGTCGTAGACCGGCACGTCGGCGGAGGGGTCGACGCGGCCGTCCAGCTGCCACTGCCAGGCCAGCCCGGGGCGCGGCTTCCACAGCGCCGTGCGGGTGCCGCCCGGGGCGGGGGGACGCGGCGGACGGCTGCCGGGGGAGGCGGACGCCCGGCCCCCGGACGACGGCGGACCCGTGGGGCCGGCGGCCGGCGGCCGCGCGGTGCCGTCGGCCGTCGGCCCGGCGGTGGCGGAGGCGGTGGCGCCGGACGGACCCGGTGTGCCGCCGTGCGCGCCGGCGGAGGGCCCCGCGCCGCCGGCGCCGCCCGAGCCGGTGCATCCGGCCAGCGCCGAGGCCGCCAGGGCGGCCAGCAGGGCCAGCCGGGCCGGTGCCGTGCCCCTCATCGCGGCGTCCCGGCGAGCGCGGGGGTCAACTGCGACCAGGGGTTGGGCGGTTCTCCCGTCACGGGCCCGCACACCGCCGCGCCGCGTTCCCGCGCGGTGCGCACGGCCAGCGGCACGAGCGCTTCGGGCACGCCGTACACGAGGTGGCACAGCCGCTCGGCGGGGTGCCGCGCCGTCCACGCGGGCCGGCTGAACGCCGACACGTACGTCGACCAGTGCCCCTCGAAGGTGACCGTCAGGTCGGCGAGCCGGGCGTACCCGGGCGCCGGGTGCACGCCCGGGTTCAGCACCACGGTCGTGGCCCCGAGCCGGCGGACGGACCGCACCAGCCTGCGGCAGGCGGCGAGCCCGCCGGGCGCGGCCGTCACCCGGTCCAGGAAGCAGCCCTCCGCCGCGTACCACTCCCGGTGCCGCGCCATGTCGTCGCGGATCCCGGCGGCGTCCCGGGCGCCGTAGTCCGTGTCCACGTAGCCGAGCAGCCGGGCGCCGGCCGCCCGCAGCGCGCCCGCCGCCGCCGCGAACGCGGGGTCGGGCGCGTCGCCCGGACCGCTCGCCGGGTTGAGCACCACCGCGTAGGTGCGGGCGGCGGCCGTGATGAGCCGGTGCCAGGCGCCCGGGTCCTCGGCGGGGTGGACGTACAGGGGAACGAGCAGGCTCATGGGGTGCGGTCGCCTTCCGGGCCGGGCGGGGCGGCCCACAGCGCGGCGAGCGCGTCGGCCAGGGTGTGGGACGGCCGCCAGCCGAGGGCGTCGTCCGCGGCGTCGACGGCGGAGCACTGCCAGGACACCTCCGCCGAGCGGGCCGAGCCGCCCGCCTGCTCCGTCACCCGGCCCCGGAAGCCCGCCGTGCGGGCCAGCTCCCGGACCAGGTCCCGCACGGGGACGGCCGCGCCGCCGCTGATGTTGAGGACGGGCGGCAGCGGACCGGGCGCCGTGACCGCGAGCGCCACCGCCCGCGCGACGTCACGCACGTCGACGAAGTCGCGGTGCGCGGACAGGTCGCCGAGCCGCAGCACCGCGTCCGGGTCCCCGCCGGCCTCGCGCAGCAGCGCGGCGATCCGGCCGGGCAGCCCGGTGGGCGGTGCGCCCGGCCCCACCGGGTTCCCCACCCGCAGGACCACCGCGTCCAGGCCGGAGGCGGTGACGGCGGCGGTGCCCGCGAGTTTCGTCGCGCCGTACGGGCCGACCGGGCTGGTCGCCGCGGACTCGGTCACCTTGGTGCCGGGGGCGCCGGGACCGTACTCGGCGGCCGACCCCAGGTGGATCAGCCGCACCGCGGGGGCCGCCCGGCGCAGCGCGGCGCACAGGACGGCGGGACCGCGGGCGTTGACCTCGGCCAGCGTGACGGCGTCGCCGCCGGTCGCGCCCGCACAGTTGACGACCGTGTCGGGCGCGGCCGCCACCAGCGTCTTGGCCAGGTGCTCCGGACGGTCGCGGGCGAGGTCGACGGCGTGGTCGGCGCCGGGCGAGCGCCCGCCGCCGAGCACCAGCGCACCCGGCAGGGCGCGGAGCCGCTCGGCGACGTGACGGCCCAGATAGCCGGTGGCGCCCAGGACGAGAATGCGCATGCGGTGCTCAGGCTCCCTTGAGCAGAAGCGACTTGCGGGTGGTGAACTCGGCGTTGGCCCGGTCGTAGTCGTCGGGGCGGCCGATGTCCAGCCAGTACCCGTCGAACTCGTAGGCGTGCGGCGGACGTCCGGCCGCGATCAGGTCCAGGACCAGTTCGTCGAAGCCCAGCGGCAGGCCGGGGGTGTAGCCGTCCAGCGTCGCGCGGGACAGGCCGTAGACGCCCATGGAGACGCGGTAGTCCATGCTCGGCTTCTCCGTGAACGCGACGACCCGGCTCGCGTCCGTGGTGAGCACCCCGAAGTCGATGTGGACCTCGCGGGCGTACGTGGCGATGGTCAGCGGCGCGTCCGATGCCTCGTGGCGGCGCAGGACGTCGGCGTAGTCGAGGTCGGTGAGGATGTCGCCGTTCATCACCAGGAACGTCTCGGGCAGCCGCTCGCGCATGGTCAGCAACGGGCCCATGGTGCCCAGCGGGCTCTCCTCGGTGGCGTAGTCGACCGTCATGCCCCACTGGCGGCCGTCGCCGACGTAGGCGCGGATGATCTCGCCGAGGTGGCCGATGGCGAGGGTGCAGTGGGTGAAGCCGGCCGTGGCGAGCTGGCGCAGCACGATCTCCAGGATGGCGTGCTGGTCTCCGATGGGGACGAGCGGCTTGGGCAGCGCGGTGGTGTACGGCCGGAGCCGGACGCCCTTCCCACCGGCGAGGATCACTGCGTGCATGGCGTACCTCCTGCGGTTCGTGCCCGTCGGGTCAGATGTTGTAGATGCCGGTCTTGTAGCGGGCGAGGTTGGCCGGGTCGCGGAAGAACTCCACGGTGCGCGCGAGCCCTTCCTCCAGCGTGCGGGCGGGCTGCCAGCCGGTCGCCGCGGCGAGCCGCGTCGCGTCCGCGACCAGGCGCATCACCTCGGAGCCGGCGGGCCGCAGGCGCGCGGTGTCCTCGCGCACGTCGAGGGCGGTGTCCATCACCTTGCCGATCAGCGCGACGAGGTCGCCGACCGAGATCTCCCCGCCCGTCCCGGCGTTGAAGGTGCGGCCCACGACCCGTTCGGCCGGGGCGGTGCCCACCGCCAGGAACGCCCGCGCGGTGTCCTCGACGTAGGTGAAGTCGCGGGTGGGACGCAGGTCCCCGAGGGTGATGGTGCGCTCCCCGGCCGCGACCTGGCCGATGACGGTGGGGATCACCGCCCGCATCGACTGGCGCGGCCCGAAGGTGTTGAACGGCCGCAGCGTCACCACCGGCGTGCCGAAACTCGCGTGGTAGCTGTCGGCCAGCCGGTCCCCGCCCGCCTTGGAGGCGGCGTACGGGGACTGGGTGTTGATCGGGTGGTCCTCGGTGATCGGCACGGTCCGCGCGGTGCCGTACGTCTCGCTGGTGGAGGTGTGCACCAGCCGCGGGGTGCCCAGCGCGCGGACCGCCTCCAGCACGTTGAGCGTGCCGGTGACGTTGGTGTCCACGTAACTGTGCGGCGCCTGGTACGAGTACGGGATCGCGATGAGCGCGGCCAGGTGGTAGGCGCAGTCCGCGCCGTCGAGCAGGCCGCGGACCGAGCCGGGGTCGCGGACGTCGCCGAGCACGACCTCCACGTGGTCGAGGACGTCGGCGGGCAGGGTCTCCAGCCAGCCGTAGGAGGAGAAGGAGTTGTACTGGGCCATGGCTCTGACCCGGTGGCCGGAGGCGACGAGGGCTTCGGTGAGGTGCGAGCCGATGAAGCCCTCGGCTCCGGTGACGGCGGCGAGCGGGGCGGAGGTCAAGTGACGTGTCCTTCCGGTCGGTCGAGGTCGGTCGAGGTCGTTGAGGTCGGTCGAAGCCGGTGCGGTGGTCGGTGCGGTACGGCGGGTGCGGGAGACGCGGTGTCACACGTGCGGGGCGGGCCGGCCGAGCAGCCGCAGCGCGCAGGCCGCCAGGCAGAGCGCGGCCGGGCCGCAGACCAGCGGCACCGCGGCCGGGTCCGGTGCCAGGTCGAGCAGCGTGACCGTCCCCGCGCCGCCGGCGGCGGCCAGACAGAGCGCGGCCGACGGCCAGGCCACCCCGAACGCCTGGAGCAGCAGCGCCGTCCACAGGGCGGCGGCGAGCGTCAGGAGAGCGGCCGGGTCGCCGCCGGCGAGCAGGGCCGCGGGCAGCAGCGGCAGCAGGTAGACCAGCAGGCAGAGCCCGAGGATGCCGGCGGAGCGCAGCAGGAAGGCGGCGGGCGTCGCGGTCACCCGCAGCGCCGCCACCGACCAGCCGCGGTAGCGGTGGAGCAGCCACTCCGCCGGCCCCATGCTCACCGTCAGCACGAGCACGGCGTACGGGTGCCGCCGGCCCTCCAGCAGCACCAGCACCGCGGCGGCCAGACCGAACAGGCCGTACGGCACGGAGAGCGCGAGCCGGGGCGGGCGGGCGTCCGGCGCGGCCGGGGCGGCGAGGACCGGACGCAGGGCGAGAGCGGCGGCGGCGAGCGTGGCCGGCAGGACCAGCAGGGGAAGGCCGGCGCGCAGCAGGGGCCCGGGCTCCCACCACGGCAGGACCGCGGCGCCGGCGACCAGCGGGGAGAGGGCGGCCAGCAGCAGCCGTTCCCGGGCGAGCACCAGCAGCACCCCGGCCGCCGCCAGGTACAGCGACTGCGCAGCGGCCACCAGCGTCGCCGGGCCGCCCCCGGCGGGCACCGCCGCGACCGCCGTGGCGGCGCACGCGCCGAGCGCGGCCCCGGTCACGAGGGTGCGGCCCGCCTCACGGCGGCCCGTCGCCATCCACAGGTGGGCGCGGTGCCCCAGGGCCTGGCCCCAGGCCCAGGAGACGACGCCCGCCGTGATCAGCGCGGGGGCGTGCCGTGCCGCCTGCCACAGCGGTGCGGCGAGCAGGTAGGCCAGCCCCGGCAGCGCGAACAGCACCCCGCGCAGCAGGCAGCGCACGGTGTCCGGACGCCACGGGTCCGGCGCCGGGGCGGGCTCGGGAAAGGTGCGCGGGACCCGCTCGTACAGCGCGGCGGCCAGGGAGAACAGGTTCGGATGCCCGTACCGGTCCCGGATCACGTCGGCGGACAGGCCCTCCGCCTCCAGCAGCGCGGCCACCTCGTAGGGGTGGACGGCCGGACCGATGCGGTCGGCCAGGTCGGCGGCGAGCCGGTCGACCGCCTCCCGGTACGGCACGCGCAGCGCGAGGGTGCGGTCGTCGGCCGTGCGGGGGCGGGGCACGGCGAGCCGGAGCGCGAGCGTGTCCCGCTCCGCGCCGCCCGGCTCCAGGGATATCGGGCCGCTCACAGGGCCAGGCTCCTCGGCACGGGCCGGTCCGCCGGCGGCACGGCGGCGACGGCCGGACCGGCGGGGGCCCGCGGGACGAGAGGGCCGCCGCCCGGCCGCCGTTCGCGCCGGGACAGCTCCAGGTAGATGGAGCGGAAGGTGTCGATGGTCTGGCGCAGGGTGAACTGCTCGATCACCCGCAGCCGGGCCGCCTCGCCCATCGCGCGGCGCCGCCCGGGGTCCGCCAGCAGGTCCAGCGCGGCGCGGGCCATCGCCGCCGGGTCGCGCGGCGGCACCACCAGCCCGGTGTCGCCGACGGCCTCCCGCACCCCGCCGACGTCGGTGGAGACGGTCGCCCGCCCGCACGACATGGCCTCGATCAGCGTGAACGGGAAGCCCTCGCTGATGCTGGAGAGCATCACGACGTTCCCGGCCGCGTAGGCGTCCCTGATGTCCTCGACGCGGCCCTCGAAGGTGACGGCGTCCGCGTGGCCGAGCTCGGCGGCCAGGGCCTCGCACCGCTCCCGGTAGGCCTCCCCGCCCCGCGGCGTCCCGCCGAACAGCCGCAGCCGCACGTCCGGCCGTTCGGCCCGGACCAGGGCGAAGGCACGGACGAGGGTCTCCAGGTCCTTGATCGGGTCGACGCGGCCCGCCCAGCTGAGCGTGAGGGCCTCCGGCTCGGGCCCGGCCGGCGGGAAGGCAGCGGGGTCCACGCCGTTGTACACCGTGCGGATCGACTCCGGGTCGGCGCCGCCCTGCTCCTCCCACAGCCGGTTGTAGCGGTTGCCCGGGGTGATCAGCGCGGCCCGGCGGTAGCTCTCCTCCGCCAGCAGCCGGAAGAAGCCGAGCACGACGGCCTTCACCGGCCAGCGGTAGGGGGCGGTGCGGTAGCCGAGGTAGCGCTCGCGCAGGTAGACGCCGTGCTCGGTGAGCAGCAGCGGCGTGCCGTGCCGTTCCAGCGCGGCCAGGCCGGGCAGGACGGCGACCCCGCCGCTGACCGCGTGCGCCACCCCGCCGTCCGGCGGCGGCGCGGCCAGCGGGCGCAGCGCGTGCTCCAGCAGCGCGGTGGCGGTGAGCGCGTCGTGCAGCGTCGGCCGGGCCTCGCGCACCGCCAGCCCGGGGCGGTTCCACACGGCGGACAGCACGGCGATCGCCCGGTCGCCCCGCAGGAAGGGGCTGAGCTCCCCGTCGGCCGCGGCCCGCGCCATCGTGTACAGGGCGGGGGCGAACCCGTCCTCGGCGCACGGGTCGAGCAGCGCGGCCAGGAACCGTTCGTAGGCGGCCACGAGCCGGTTGCGCGACCGCCCCCGCGGCGGCCGGCCCCGCGGCGCGTCGCCCCACATCGGGACGGACCGCACGTGCGAGACGTGCGGCGGGAGGTCCCAGACGAGCGGTTCGCGGCCGGTGCCGGTGACGGCCACGACGTCGAAGTCCAGGTCGGGCATGCCACGGACGAGCTGGTCGCACCAGACGCTCACGCCGCCGTGACTGTGCGGGTACGTGCCTTCGGTGAGCAGGGTGACGCGCGTCGCGCCGGGGCGTCGCGCGCCGTGGTGAACGTGCATCGGTGTGCTCCACGGCCGGGGTGTGGGTGGTCGTGCCGGCCCGGACCGCGCGGTGGCGGCCCGGACCGTGGCGTCGGTGCGCCGTTCAGCGCGCGGCGGTGTACGGCACCGGTTCGGTCACGCCCGCGGGGACGCGGGTGTCCGGGGCGGGGCGCGTCGCCGCTGCGGCCGCGCCGTCCGCGGCGGGCGCGGACGGGCCCGCCGCGGACGACGGCAGGGTGAGCGCGAGCGGCGCGCCCGCCGACGGCGTCCAGCCCGAGACCGCGCCCGCGTACGCCTTCCCGAAGGGGGAGCCGGCCAGCGTGGTGCCGGCGGGCACGGTCGCGGTCACCGGCACCCCGTCGGGCGCCTCGACCGTCACCGTGCCGCCGACGCGGTGGGCGGTGACCTGCCCGGCCTCCAGCGCGGCCCGCCACGCGGCGCGCCGCTGGAGCTCGGCACCGATGTCCTTCATCCGCAGGTTCACCACGGGCGTGTCGTCGGCGAACAGGGCGCCGTACCGCTCCAGGACGCCGCTGAGGACGGGGTAGGCGATGCGGTCCTCGGCGAGGTTCGACTGGTGGATGAAGTGCGGTTTGGGGTCGTTGGCGAGGACGTGCCCGAGGGCGATGCCCGTCTCCAGCGGCACGATGTGCCCGGCGTAGCCGGTGGCGGTGTCCAGCGGGGCGGGCAGGCAGGTGGTGGTGGCCGGGTTGTCCTCGCAGATGCCGCTGCCGCCCTGGGCGCGGCTGGTGTAGATCCAGTTGTACTCGTCGACCTGCTCGGCCGCCCGCCCGGCGTTGTAGAAGACGTTCATCGGGTGGCGGGGGACGGTGGTGGCCGGTCCGACCTGCCGCCGGCCGGGCTCACGGGAGTTGTCCGAGCCGAGCCAGGCGATGCCGTTGTCGGCGAGGGCGAGGGCCAGGTTGGGGTTGTCGGCGGGCTGCTGCGGCAGCACCCTCAGCCCCGAGTGCTCCCCGGTGACCAGTTCGCCGTCCTCCAGCGGCAGTCCGGCGCCGTGCCCCCAGACGCGGTTGGTGGCGATCTCGTCGGAGATGGCCTCCCGGCCGACCCACTTGGTGGTGCCGTCGGCGTTCGTGGCGCACCGCCAGGGCACCACCGTGGTGTCCTGCTCGCAGCCCAGGAACGGGTGGGAGTACGTGTGGTTGATCCAGCGGAACTGCGCGCGGTCGGCGATCAGCTTGTCGGCCAGGGCGTCGGTGCCGCCGTGGTCCTCGCGGTGGTCGGCGCTGCCGGCGCCGTTGTAGGCGAAGTCCAGGGTGAAGCCGTGGTCGCGCTGCCAGGCGGCGGCGTGGTCGACGTCGGCGGGCGTCATGCGGATCGGGTCGGGGGTGCCGGCGCCGTCCGGGCAGTCGACGTCGCCGGGCGTGCAGTCGAGCTCGGTGTTCCAGCGGTCGTCGGCGGCGAACACGTCGTCGACGTGCACGGCGAAGTAGTTCCGGGAGGCGCCCAGGTGCACCCCGCCGGTCATCCACGCCACGATCCCGCGGGCCAGCAGCCGGAACTGCTGCTGGTAGCGGTTGTAGACGAACGTGACGACGAGCTCGCGCCGCCCGTCGTGCCGGTACTCGCCGACCAGCGTGCCCCGCGTGGCGCGTCCGGGGATCGGCGCCTCGACGTACGGGGTGAAGTCCGCGCCCGCGACGGGCGTCGACAGGTAGGCGTAACTCTCGCCGACGGTGGGGGAGTTGTCCTCGAAGGGCACCGTGCCGTCGAGGTAGCCGAAGGGGCCCGCCTTCCCGGCGGCCGTCACCTGCGCCCGCACGCCGTCGACGCTGCCGGAGTAACCGCCGTCGACCGGATACTCGAGACCGGCCTCGGGCCGCGCGTAGGTGTAGGCGTCGACCTGCGGGACGTCGTACGTCCGCTCGTAGGCGGCGAGGGCCGCCATCTCGGCGGAGCCCGCCGGGAAGGGGTTGTCGCTGGGCAGGACGACGGCCTGGTACTTGGCGCGCGGCCGGCCGTCCACGGTGTCCGCCAGGAAGCCGGCGTCGATGACGGGCCGGCCGGGGCGCGTGAGGTCGACCTCCGTGTACGGCGTGCCCGCGGCGTCGAGTTCGGCCGCGATGGCGCCGGTGGACGGGCCGCCGTCGCTCACGACCAGGACGCGCAGGTCGACGCGGGGCGCGAGGTCGTCGGCGTGGGCCGCCCCGGCCGGCGGGCCGGACGCGGCGATGAGCGCGCCCACGGCGAGCGCGATGGTGCGTACGGTCCGCTTCATGCGGTGAAGTCCCCTCCCCAGGCAGGGGCGAGCACTGCTCCCACGGCCACGGAGCGGACGCACCCCCTCGCGTGACGCCGGCGTCCCCCTCAGAGACCGCGCGTCGACGCGTTCGTCGCGTCACATGGTGATACCGCTGTGGAGCTTTCGCGGTCGTGTTGCGAAACGTGACGGAAAAGCGCAGGTCCACTCCTGCCCGTGGCCGGGCGCGGCACGCGCCTCCGGACGGGCCCTGGGGCCGGGCGGCTCCCCGGGTCCCGGGGCTCCGCGCGCAGGTCGGGGCCGCACCCGACGCACCGGCGGGCCGTCGGGGCCCGCCGGTGGAAGTGCCGGTGGTCTGGACCACGGGGCGCCCTGGGGTGCGTGCCGGTTTCAGGTCACGCCCGGGGCGCGCGGCCGGTCAGGAGCAGAGCACCCGCACCTCGGGCGTGTGGACCGGACCGCCGCTGACACTCGTCCGGTCGCTGAACTCGGCGTAGTAGTACGAGTAGAAGCCGATGTTGCCGTTGCAGCCCGAGTCGGCGGCGACCTGGAGCGTCAGGGTGACGGTCCGGCTCTGCCCGGGCGGGACGGTGGCGCCGTAGTTCGCGCCCAGGTCGGCGGGGCCGGTGCCGGAACAGGCGGTGCTGCCGGTGGCCGTGGCCAGGCTGCACCCGGCGAAGGCGTACTTCAGGTCGGGGCGCTGGGTGGTCAGCCAGGTCGGGTGGATGGTCTGGTACACGAACCAGATGTCGTAGGTGTGCGTGTTGGTGAGCGTCATCGACAGCTGCACCGTGCCGCCGGGCGTGGTGGTCGCGGCGTCGGCGGTGAACGTCAGGCCGGCCGGCGCGGGGTCGGCGGCGTTCGCGGCGGGGGCCAGGCCGAAGACGGCGAGGGCGAGGGCGAGGACGGTGGTGAGACCGAGACGTCTCCACAGGGGTGATCGCATGGCCCGGGAGGCTAGGCATGCCGGGAGCGCGCCGTCTGCCCCGCCGGGCGGGCCCCCGGCCCGCGGCGGCCGGAAGTCCTCCCCGTGTGGAGGCGCCGTGAAGGGGGCGTGACACCGCGGGCGGGCGCGTCGAGACGCACGGTGCGGGAGGTGCGGTCCGGGTACTGGTGGAGGCCGGGGCGTCGCGCCGCGGTGCGGTGCGGACGGACGCGTTTTGGCGTGTACGGGGCGGGTCGGCCCCGGGGGGCCTCTCCCCGGCCCGGGTGTGTCGTCCGGGGACCGAGGCCCGCGCCCCGGCCCCCGGACGACGCGGGCCGGACGGAGCAGGAGGGCCGGGCGTGGCGGGTGAGACGCCGACGGGCGTTCCTCCCGCGGCTCCGCCGGAACCGGCGGGCATGCCGCGTCCTGGGATTCTGCCCGCCGCCGACGCGTTCGACAGCCTGTCCCGGTGCCTGTACGCCGGGCTTCCGGACGAGGGGCACCGGATGGGCGTGGTGCTCACCTCCCACGGTGCCGACGCGGTCCGTGACGCCGTGCCTGACCGGTGACACTGTGCCTGACCGGTGATGCCGTGCCCGACCGGCGCCGCCGTGCGCGACCGGCGCCCGGAGCCGATCATGGCGCCCACGCCGAAGACCGCGCCGCCCGAGGACGTGTAGTGGGGGCACACCGGCCCGATCGTGCGCCCGGGCCGCCGCCCCACCCGAGGCCCACGGCACGGACCCGCCCCGCCCGCCCCCGTGCCGGGTGCCGCGATGCCCGGAACCGTCCCCGGACGCCCGCTCCTGCCCTACCCTGACCGGCATGAACGCACCGGGGGACGTGATCGACGGACGCTTCGAGCTGATCGAGCGGCTGGGCAGCGGCGGGATGGGCACGGTCTGGCGGGCGCGGGACACCGTGCTGCACCGCGAGGTCGCCCTGAAGGCCGTGCGCCCGGACGCGGAGGCCTCCGCCGCCGTACGCGAACGGGTCATGCGCGAGGCGAGGGCGCTGGCGCGGCTCAGCGACCCCCACGTGGTGACGGTCCACCAGATCGTCGAGGCCGACCCGCACCCCTGGATCGTGATGGAGCTGGTCCCCGGCACCTCCCTGCACCAGCGCCTGGCCGACGGGCCGTTGCCCCCGGTGGAGGCGGCGCGCATCGGCCGCCACGTGCTCCGGGCGCTGCGCGTCGCCCACGCGGCCGGCATCCAGCACCGGGACGTCAAACCCGCGAACATCCTGCTCCGCCCGGACGGCACCGCCGTCCTGACCGACTTCGGCATCGCCGCCCTGCAGGGGGCGACCGCGCTGACCGTCACCGGTGAACTCGTCGGCTCCCCGGAGTACATGGCGCCCGAGCGCATCCGCGGCCACGACGACGACCCGGCGTCCGACCTGTGGTCCCTCGGGCTGGTGCTGTACGTGAGCGTGGAGGGCGTGAGCCCGCTGCGCCGGGCGACCACGCTCGCCACCCTGGCCGCCGTCCTCGACGACCCGGTCCCCCTGCCGGTGCGCTCCGGCCCGCTCGCCCCCGTCCTGCAGGCGCTCCTCGTCCGCGACCCGGCGGCCCGCCCGGGCGCGGACCGGCTGGACGCGCTGCTCGCCCGGGCGGAGTCCGGCACGGCACCGCACGGGGACCGGCCGACCCTGACGGCGGCGGAACCCGTCCCGCTCCCGGGGCCGTCCGCACCGCACCCGGCGACGGGACCCGCGCCGGTCCCCGGGGGCGCCACGCGCCCGGCCGGGTCCCGCCCCGGTCGCCCCGCGCGCCGCGCCCTGCCGGTGCTGCTCGCCGCGACCGCCGTCCTGGCCGTGGTCGCGGCGACCGTCCTCGCCCTCACCCTGCGCTCGCCCGGCGACGACACGGAGGGCACCGGCCGGGCGGGCGGTGCCGCGAGCGCCCGCTCCTCCGCGCCGGCCACCGACGGCCCGTCACCGGAACGGAGCGCCCGGCCGGTGCGCGCCACGCCGTCGGCCCCCGCCGCGAGTCCCTCGACGTCCGCCCCGGCCCGCACCGAACCGTCCCGGCTCCCGGCCGGGGAGGGCCGCTGGATCGCCCAGCTCCACTCCGAACCCGTCGCCTCCGGCACCGCGGCCCGCGACCAGCGGCTCGCCGGGATCCGCCGGACCGTGCCCGACGCCGCCGTCCTGCGCAGCGACGACTACGCCTCCCTGCGCCCGGGCTACTGGGTGGTCTACGCGCCCGGCCCCTTCACCGACGGCCGCGCGGCCCTCGCGTACTGCGCCGCGCGCGGCCGGACGACAACGACCACCTGCATCGGCCGCTACCTGAGCACCAGCCCGGCCGACGCCCTCCTCCAGTGCGGCCCGCCGGCGACGGCCCCGACGGGCCGCTGCACCCGCGGAACCTAGGCGGCGCCGCCCTTCGTGACAGCCGTGTCCAGCCCTGTTGGCGGACCGTTCACCTCCGCCGCGTATCCCGTTCTTGACGCCTGAAGGCGTACGGGGCTCCGCGCCCGGGCGCACGGGGTTCCGCGCTCGCACGACACACGGGGGATGCCATGGACAGGAAACGCAGGGGCGCGCTCGCGGGGGCGGCCGTGACCGGCGCGCTGCTCCTCGCGGGCTGTGCGGCGAAGCCGGACCGCGGTGAGATCGTCACCTGGACCGACGCGCACGGCCGGGCCTGCACCGGCGTGGTGATGGTCGACCCGGAGGACGCCGAACGGGAGGTGACCGGCATCGACTGCGACTACCCGCCGCAGGGGCGGCAGCCGGGCCGCCGGACGACCGAGCCGCTGCCGGACTGAGCGGCCCGCGCTCGCACGGCGGGGTACCGGCCGGCGGCGGGTCAGTCGTCGGCCGGGACGGGCGCCGCGGTCGTCGCCGCGACCGCGGCCAGCTCGTCCGGCGTGCGCGGCCCCGGCGCCGTGTCCGCCAGCAGCCCCTGGGCGCGCAGCAGATGCGCCGCGGCGATGCCCCAGGGCAGCCGCAGCCCGGCCTGCTCCAGCAGGTCGGTGCGGGCCAGCATCCGTGGCGCGGGCCCGGTGCGCACGCCCTGTGGGGTGAGCAGCGCCGCGTCGTCGGCCCAGCGCAGCGCGAGGTCCACGTCGTGGGTGGCCATCACCACGGTGGTGCCGCCGGCGCGCAGCCCGTCGAGCGTGGCGAGCAGCCGCTCCTGGCCGTCCGGGTCGAGCCCGGCGGTCGGCTCGTCCAGGACGAGGACCCGCGGCCGCATGGCCACCGCACCGGCGATCGCCGTCCGCTTGCGCTGCCCGTAGGAGAGCAGATGGGTGGGACGGTCGGCGAGGGCCGTGATGTCCAGGGCGTCGAGGGCCTCGTCGACGCGTCGGCGCACCTCGGTGTCGGACAGGCCGAGGTTCAGCGGCCCGAACGACACGTCCTGGGCGACCGAGGCGGCGAAGAGCTGGTCGTCGGGGTCCTGCACCACCAGCTGCACCGTGGTCCGCAACCGCGTCAGGCCCTTGCGGTCGAACGTGACGGGGCGGCCCTCCACCGCCAACTGTCCCGTCCGGGGCCGCAGTCCGCCGCTGAGCAGGCGCATCAGGGTGGTCTTGCCGCTGCCGTTGCGGCCGAGCAGGGCCAGCGCGCGCCCCCCGCGCACCTCGAAGTCGAGGCCGTCGAGCACGGCCGGCCCCTCCTCGTACGCGAAGGACACGTCCCGCAGGGCGACCAGGGCGGGTTCGGTCATGACAGCGGCCTTTCCAGTACGACGGTCAGGGCGGCGACGGCCGCGAGCAGCCCGGCGCTCGCCAGGGTGAACGGGACGGAGACGCGGGCCTCGGGCACCAGGACCCGCAGGGTGCCGTCGTAGCCGCGTCCGGCGAGGCCGGACTGGAGCCGGGCCGCCCGGTCGAAGGAGCGGACGAACGCGGTGGCGCCGAGCCCGGCCAGGGAACGCCACTGCGCGGCCCGCGTGGTGTGCCCCAGCCGCGCGGCCTGCGCCTGCCGGATCTGCCGCAGGGAGTCCAGCAGCAGGAAACTCATCCGGTACGTCACCAGGGCCACGTCGACGACGGCCGCGGGCACCCCGGCCCTGACCAGGCGCGGCAGCAGGTCGGACATCGGGGTGGTGAACGCGAACAGCAGGACGCCGAGGGAGGCGGCGGAGGTGCGCAGCATCAGCTCCCCGGCGTGCCGGGGACCGCCGTCGGCCGGCGCCAGGAAACCGTCGGGGCCGCCCACCTGGACGAGCAGTGTGGCGGCTCCCGTCAGGCAGAAGCCCAGCGGCACCCGGTAGGCGCGCCACAGCTTGCGGGCGGGCACCCCCGCCGGTCCCAGCAGCAGCACCAGCGCCGTGACGAGCACCAGGGCGGCGCCCGGCCAGGGCGGCAGCGAGACGGCGAGCAGGGTCAGCCCCAGGGCGAGAACGGCCTTGTCCACGGGGTGGCGGCGGCGCCAGCGGTTGCTGTGCGCCGCCGCGTCGATCGGCAGCACGGGACCTCAGACCGCTCTGCCGGCGGAGCCGCCGGTCGCGCCGGGACCGGCCGGGGCCCCGGCGGAGGGGGCGGCCGCGGCGTCCGCCGGCGCGGAACCGGAGGCGGCCCGGCCGTCGGAGGAGTTGCCGGGGGAGCTGCCGGAGGAGCCGGCGGGCTCCTCCGGCGCGGTGCCGAGTTCCGCCCGGGCGCGTTCCTCGCCCTGGCGGCGTCCGCGCCGCAGGCCGAAGTAGTAGGCGAGGAAGCCCGTGCCGATCGCCGCCTGCAGGGAGAACAGCGCCGACTCGATCTCCCCCGACGGCGGCTCGTACAGGGGCGCGAACCAGGGCTCGTAGTCCGGCTCGATCTCGGTGATCGCCGTCTCCGCCTCGCCGTCGGAGCCGGCGAACGGCTCCTCCTTGCCGTCGCCGAGACCGAGGGCCAGCGGCAGGACCGCGAGCGCGGCCACGGCGAGCAGCAGCAGCAGGTTGATCCGAGTGTTCCTGCTCATCGGGCCACCGCCTCCGTGCCGGCCGGAGCCGGCCTGCCGCCGGTCACGAGCACGCCCAGCCGGGTCAGTTCGCCCTTGCTGGACTGGACGAGCAGCCGCATCACGAGGACCGTGAGCAGCCCCTCGCTCACCGCGAGCGGGATCTGGGTGACGGCGAAGATGGAGCCGAACTTGCCGAGCGCGCCCAGGAATCCGCTGCCCGGGTCGGGGAAGGCGAGGGCCAGCTGCACGCTGGTGACGCAGTACGTGGACAGGTCGGCGACGAACGCGCCCGCGAACACCGTGACCATCAGCGGCACGCCGAGGCGCCGCAGCAGCCGGTACACGGCGTAACCGGCCCAGGGGCCCGCGATCGCCATGGAGAAGACGTTGGCGCCGAGCGTGGTCAGACCGCCGTGGGCGAGCAGCAGCGCCTGGAAGAGCAGGGTGATGGTGCCCAGCACCGCCATGACCGGCGGCCGGAACAGGATGGCACCCAGGCCGGTTCCGGTGGGGTGGGAGCAACTCCCCGTGACCGAGGGCAGCTTCAGGGCGGACAGGACGAACGTGAAGGCCCCGGAGGCCCCGAGGAGCAGCGTGCTCTCGGGGTGTTCGCGGACCTCGCGGGTGAGTGACCGTACTCCGTGGACGACGAACGGCGCGGACGCGACACCCCAGGCGATCGCGTGCGCCGGAGGCAGAAAGCCCTCGGCAATGTGCATGGCTCGGCAGACCCTCTCCAGCACCTCGTGGATGGTTGACGCGCCTTGGCCGGTCTCCTGGCTGACGGGTACCACCGCCCGAACTCCGCCTTCCCGGGTCCGAGGACCCAGTGGCCGCCCCGCGGGGCAGGAGCCGGACTTCCCGATCACAGTGGCGAGGGCCGCACCGGCATCACACCGGATTTCCCGAACACCAAGGCGTCGTGACAGTAGTCCGCAGGTAGGGGCGCTGACAACCCGGCCGGACGGGCGCGCGGGCGCCGTCCGTCCGCTCGCGCCGCCGCTCGAGCGGCGCGCGCCCCCTCCGCGCCGGGAACGCGCGGGAAAAGTGAGGTGCGTTACCCGCGCTCCGAGACCGATGCCTCACCGGCCGTCCGGCGGAGGGATTCCGGCCGGTGCGGCCGGGGTTCCGACCTGCGCTGCGCCGGGGCGAGTACACCGGGTTGCCCCCGCCGCCGGACGCCCCCGCCGCCGCGGCCCGGCGCGGTGGCCGGGTGGACCCCGGCCGTCGCGCCCGCCGGGCTTTCCTCGTCGTCCACGCCCCCGCCTCCGCGAGCCGGCCCGGGCTCGCCCTCGGGCTGCTCGCCCTCGGGCTGCTCGCCCTCGGGCTGCTCGCCCTCGGGCTGCTCGCGCTCGGGCCGCTCGCGCTCCGTGCCGCCGCGGTCACCATCGGGTCGCCGGTGACCGCGGAGTCCGCGGTCCGGGCCATGGAGCTCTCCGCCGACCGGCTTCTGCTCCTCGTCGCGTTCCTCACGCCGCCGAGCGGCCTGGTGCCGTCCCCGGGCACCGCGCGGGGACCGGCCGGGCACCGCTGGGTGTGCACGACGTTCCGGCTGACCCTGACCCTGGCCACGACCACCGCCACCGTCTCCGCGCTGCGGCCCGGGGCGGACGCGGCGGTCGCCGCCCTCGCCGCGGGCCGTCCGCCGCCCGCCGCCGGGGACGTCCTGTTCGGGCCGGTGGTCCCGCTGTCCGCCTGCGTCTTCGTCACGGCGGTGTCGTTCCCGGAGCCCCGGGGACCGGCACGGCGGGGGCGGAGGCCGTGCACGGCGGGCCGCAGGCCGGCCGGCTCGGCGTGCGCGGCCGGTGGCCCCTCGGGCGCCGCGGGGGTGTCAGGCCACCTGCTCCGGTGCCGGCCGGGTGCCTGCCGGGCCCGCCGCGGGTGCCGCGTCCGCCTCCTCCGAGGCGTCGGGCGTACCGGCCGCGACCGCCGTGCCCGACGCGTGGGCCGTGCCCGGCGCGTCCGGCGCGTACGCCGTGTCCGTCCCGGCCGCGCGGCGTCCGGCGAGCAGCAGGCCCGCCGCGACGACCGCGGAGGCCGCCCCCAGCACCCCCACGGCACCGGCCAGCGTGCCGGCCGCCGGCTCCACGGCCAGCAGCACCAGCGGGCACACGAACTCGCCGCCGAAGAAGGCGGCCGTCCACAGGCCCGTGCCCCGGCCGCGGTCCGCGTACTCCAGCCGCCCCATGGCGCTGGTGACCAGGGCCGGCAGCAGCAGCCCCGTGCCCAGGCAGTTGACGACCGCGCCCGCGACCAGCAGCGGGGCGCCGTCCGCCAGGAACACCACGCCGAACCCGGCCGCGCACAGCGCGAACGCCGCGGGCAGGACCGTGTCCGGGGAGCGCTTCAGCCGGGCGAACACGACCGCTCCGGCCACCGTGGCGGCGCTGGCGATCGCGGTCGCCGCGCCGATCACCCGGGAGTCCTCCACACCGAGGTCGTCGAGCAGGTACGCCATCTCCACGGGAACGGTGTAGAAGACGACCGCCCCGAAGAACGTCAGCGCGCAGATGCCCGCCAGCGGCCGCCAGGGGAACGGGCGCCGCGCCGCCGGGCCACGCGCCCCGGCGGTGTCCCCGGACGGGGCGGCGGGCACCGGGCGGGGCAGCGCGGCCGCCATCACCGGGGCGATGACCAGGCTCACCGCGTAGACCCAGAACGGCGCCTGCCAGCCCGCCGCGCCGGCGGCACCGCCCAGCACGAAGAACACGGTGGCCGACGCGGAGGCGCACATGGTCTGCAGGGCGAGGTACTTCACCCGGCGGCGACCGGAGTAGTAGTCCCCGATCAGCGTGGTGCAGCAGGTCATGATCGCGGCCTCCGCGACACCGACCAGCATCCGGCTCGCGATGATCGCGCCGAGCGAGTCCAGCCACAGCGGTGCCGTCCCGAACACCGCGTACAGGACGGTCGCCACCACGAGCAGGCGCTTGCGGCCGAGCCGGTCCACGATCACCCCGGCGAACGGCGCGAGCAGCGCCAGCATCAGCGCCGGGACCGTCAGCGCCAGCGGGACCAGGGCCTTGGCGCCCGGGGTGGAGGCGAAGTGGTCCTGCATCCTGGGCAGCACCGGAGCGATGAGCACCGCCCCGAGGACGGGCAGGCAGCTGCCGGCCATCAGCACGGTGATCCGCAGCAGGTGCGCCGGGCCGGAGACGGCCACGGGCGTCGGAGCGGCCTCGTCGGCCGCGGCGGCGGGCAGGGGCACGGAAGCGGGCATGGCGACTCCAGGGTCGGGGCAGGGCAGGGGAGCGGGCTCGCCGCGCGGCGCCGGCGGACGCCGGGCGTGCTCGCCGAGCCCTCACGCGGCGGCGGCACCGGACGCCGACGTGCAGGTGGCGACGACTATGCGGCCTGGCGGGCGCGCGGCCCACCCCCCGGACGATCCGAATCCCGTATCACCCGCATCCACGCGGTGAATGACGCCCTGCGGCCCGCCCCGGCCCGGTGTCCGGGACGGCACTTCCGTCCGCGCCGACGGCGCTGCCGGCGTGGGGCGTCGGCCGAGGAGGAGCGGACGGCGCGTGACCGGTGAGGGGGGTGCGGCGGGGTGCCGGACCGGCGGGGAGCCGGCCGTGCGGCGGCGCGGATCCCGGCGCGACGCCCCTGCCCGCGGAGCCGGTTCCGGCCGTCACGGCGGGTCACTCCGGAGCGCGTCGCCCCTCGGCGCGCAGGGCCGCGGCCGTGACGAGCGCGCCGAGCCCCTCCCACAGGCCCACTCCGAGGAAAGCGGACGGGGCCCGGCCGCCGACGACGGCGAGGGTGAAGACCGCGCAGGTCAGCAGGCGGAAGGGGACGGTCCAGCGGAAGAACGCCCTCCAGTCGGAGAGCGCGGCCAGCACGTAGTAGACACCCATGTTGAGCGCCGCCGTCGAGGACGCGGTCAGGAAGACCGGGGTGTGGTCGCCCTCCGCGCGCCGGGAGCCGGGCACGGGGGCGAAGCCCATGAGCCCGAGCAGGGTGTCCGGGGCGACCAGGCCCACCGCGCCCAGGGCGGCGGCGAGGACGCCGAACACGGCGATGGTCCAGCCGGACGGGGAACGGGGCAGCAGCCGCACGAAGTCCTCCGCGGATCGGGGGAGTTGCCGGGAAGCACCCTGCATACCGTACGGGCCGGGACCGGCCCGCCCCGGGGCCCCGCCGGGCACCGGCCGCCGGGAGGGGCGAACGCGCGTGCTAAACAACCGGATCGCGGGCACACGCGGTAGGTGATCTTCGTCCGTTCCCGGAGGAAGGAGTGACTTCGGTGGCCGTGCCCGAGCGCCCTGTGCGCCCCTCGTACCGCGAGCGCCGCTTCGACCTGCGTGCGACAGCCATGTTCTTCGGTCTCAGCGCGGTGGTCCTGATCATCGTGGGGCTGGTCGCGCGGGCGGCGGTGGACGTCGTGGAGCAACGCCCCGCCTGGGCGGCCGTGCTGGCGCTGGTGACCGTGGCGACGACCCTTGCGTACGGCAGGCGCCGGCGCCGCGTCTCCGCGGCCCGGCTCGCGCGCCGTACCACCGAGGCGCTGGAGGCGGCCACGTCGACGGCGCTGGACGCGCTGGAGGCGGAGCGGCCGGCCCGTGCCCCCGGGGCGGCGTGGCCGGAGGTGCCGCCGTCCGCCGTGCACGGGGCGCCGGAGCCGACCCTCGTGCTCGACCACGACGCCCTGAGCCCCGACGAGTTCGAGCAGGCGGTGGCCGACCTGTGCGTGCGCGACGGCTGCTCGCAGGTCGAAGTGGTGGGCGGCGCGGGGGACCTGGGTGCCGACGTGGTGGCGCTGACGCCCGACGGACGGCGCCTCGTCGTCCAGTGCAAGCGCTACGGCGACGACAACAAGGTCGGCTCCCAGGAACTCCAGCGCTTCGGGGGCACCTGCTTCACCGTGCACGAGGCGGACGTGGCCGTCGTCGTGACCACCAGTGACTTCACCGCGCCGGCCGTGGAGTACGCCGAGCAGTGCGGCATAGTCTGCGTCGACCGGGCCGGTCTGCACGCCTGGAGGGACGGTCTGGCCGCGGGGCCGTGGACCGTGGCCACCGGCGGCGGCTGCGGGGGCCGGTAGTGCGCGGGGGACCGGTGCGCGGACACGGACGCCCTGCCCGCGGTCGCTCAGCGCCCGCGGCCGGCCGCCCCTCTGCCGGTTTCGTCGTCCAGCGGGACGGCCGCCGTGACGCGTTTGCCCACCGGGGCCCGGTGGACGACGAGACTCCGGCAGACCGCCTTCACGATCTCCAGGCCGTGCTGCCCGATCCGCCCCGGGTCGGCCGGCAGGACCGTGGGCAGGGTCGTGCTGCTGTCCCACACGCTCACCAGGACCGCTCCGTCCTCGATCTCCAGCGTCAGCAGACACGGACCCGGCGCGTACTTGCGGGCGTTGGTCACCAGCTCGCTGACCACGAGCTGGACCATGCCCAGCGCACGGCCCGACACCGCGAGCCCGTGGGCCGCCTGCACCTGCGTCAGGAACGCGCGGGCGAGATCACGCGCCGCGGCGATCCCCTCGCTGCCCTCGAACGCCCGGGACAACGACACGGATCTGTTCACCAGCGACTGCCGGCCCTCACCCTCCGCTCCCTGCTCCATACGGTCAGCCCTGCCCTCCCCGTAGCGACGGCCCACCCGGGCACGTCTGCCCCAAGGTAACGGAACACGGTGACATCACCCCGCCCCGGTCGCCCCGCCGTTCCGGACCGGGCTCCGGGACGACCGCGGGCGGCCCGTCGTGCCGCACGTGTCCCGGCCGCGCCGGGCGCCCGGACGGGCGGGGACGCCTCCGCCGGCCCGGCACCGGACGGCGGACGCACACCTGCCGCGGATCCCGCGGGACCCGTAGGCCGTCGTCCGACCTCCCGGGCGAGTCCCTCGCGGGGGAACGGCCGTCACGGCGGGCCGGTGCGGCCGGGCTCTCGTGTCCGTTCATCTCCGCACCACCACCGGGCCGTTCCGAGGACCGGGCGGACGTCTTCCGCGGACACGGCCCGCACGGCCCGCCCGTTCCGCGCGGTTCCGGTGTCCGGCCCGCCCGGCGGCCCGCCGTCACGGGCGGGGCCGCAGCGGCGGCTGCGGGGTGGGCGGCCGGCCCGAGATGTCGGTCAGGAGACGGGCGCACACGTCACGCAGCTTGGTGTTCGTCTCCTGGGAGACCTCCCGCAGCAGGGCGAAGGCGTCGTCGGCCGAGCAGCGCCGCTGCTGCATGACGGCCCCGATGGCCTGGTCGATCACGCTCCGGGAGAGCATGGCGGCCTGCAGGTCGCGGGCGAAGTCCTCCACGTCGGCCAGCCGCAGCGCCAGGGCGAAGCCGCCGCCGGCCTGCGCCGCGAACTCCCCGAGCCGCAGTCTGTCCCGGTC
Source organism: Streptomyces sp. NPDC085946 (assembly GCF_044540485.1). Lineage (NCBI taxonomy): Bacteria > Bacillati > Actinomycetota > Actinomycetes > Kitasatosporales > Streptomycetaceae > Streptomyces > Streptomyces sp. NPDC085946. The sequence goes on from NZ_JBITSF010000015.1 coordinate 109,901, forward strand.
GGTGAAGGCGTCCGGGGTGGTGGCGTAGAAGTTGAGGGCGCCGGCGGTCCGGGTCCCCACCGGGATGGGCAGCGACAACGAGGAACGCACGCCGTGCGCGGCGGCGTAGGCGGGGTAGGAATTCCACCGCTCCTCGCGCAGGACGTCGCGCACGTGCACCACCTCGCCCGTGCGCAGGGCCTGGAGACAGGGCCCGTCGCCCAGCCCGTACTGCTTCTCGTCCAGCTTGCCCGCCATGGTGCCGGTACTGACCACCGTCAGGGGACGCCGCCGGCGCTGGACGGTGACTCCGCAGCCGTCCGCGTCGCAGACCGCGAGGGCGTCCTCCACCAGGTGCTCCAGGAACTCCTGCAAGGAGTCGGTGTCGAGCAGCCAATCCACCATGTCGACCACATCGGTCGCTTCGCGCCGGCGCACCGTCGCTCACCTTCCACGTATGTATCGGGACCTCGCGGGCCCTGCCGAAAGCCTTTACTCGATCTCCGGCTCGTCTACCCCCAAAGCGCGGGCCCGCGCAACGCGCCGGCCGCGCGGCCGGATGAACGGGGTGATACCGGGCAGGCGCGGGGCAACGCCGACATGCAGGGGGTCACGTGTTCCACGGCTTCGAACTGGCGCGACGCGACGGGGACGGGGTGCGCCTGCGGGTGCGGTACGGCGGCAGCGGCCCGGCCGTGCTGCTCCTGCACGGCCATCCGCGCACCCACGCCACCTGGCACCGCGTCGCGCCGCTGCTCGCCGCCGCCGGCCACACCGTGGTCTGCCCCGACCTGCGGGGCTACGGCGAGTCCGACAAACCGCCCACCGACGACGAGCACCGCCCGTACTCCAAGCGCGCCATGGCCGCGGACTGCCTGGCCGTGATGCGCGGCCTCGGACACGAGCGCTTCGCCGTCGTCGGCCACGACCGCGGCGCGTACGTCGCCACCCGCCTCGCCCTGGACCACCCGCGGGCCGTCACCGCGCTGAGCGTGCTGGACGCCGTGCCCGTCGGGGAGGCGCTGCGGCGCTGCGACGCGACGTTCGCCGCGAGCTGGTGGCACTGGTTCTTCCTGGGGCAGACCGACAAGCCCGCCGAGCGCGTCATCAACGCCGACCCGGACGCCTGGTACGAGGGCACCCCCGAGGCGATGGGCGCCGAGGCGTACGAGGACTACCGCCGGGCCGTCCACGACCCGGCCACCGTGCACGCGATGTGCGAGGACTACCGGGCCGGCCTCGGCGTCGACCGCGCGCACGACGACGCCGACCGGCGGGCCGGGCGGCGCGTCCGCTGCCCGCTGCAGGTGCTGTGGGCCACCCGCGACGACATGGCCGACCTGTACGGCGACGTCCTCGGCGTGTGGCGGGACTGGGCGGGCGGACCGCTGACCGGCGGCCCGGTCGCATCAGGTCACCACATGGCCGAGGAGGCGCCCGGTGCCCTGGCCGCGGCGCTGACCGGGTTCTGGCGGGGCGCGGGGGTGCCGGGCGGGGCGTGAGCGCCGGGCCGGGCGGCCGCTGCCCGCTTCCGGGGCCCGGTGGCCGGGCGGGGCCGGTGCGGGCCGGCCGCCTCCGCCTCCCGTGCGTCACCGGACGGCCGGGGACCCTTGACGCGGACCCCGGCAGTGACGATCCTCGTCGGTAACTTGCGCTGGTCATGACAATCCGGGCCTCCGGGCCGGATTCCGGCCCGGAGGCCCGATTGCCGGCCCGCGCCCCCGCCCACCGAGGGACGTGAGTGTGACCATGGCCCGCCACCCCCACCGCAGGCGCAGGAACCTCTCCGTCGTGTCACTGCTGCTGTTCGTGCTGGCCGCGGCCCTCGGCCCCGCGCCGGGCTCCGCGGCGGCCGCGGCCGACTGGTGGAACCCCACCGCCCGGCCCGCGCCCGACTCCGCGGTCAACGTGACCGGGGAGCCGTTCCGGGGCACCGACGCCCGGGGCGAGGTCCGCGGGTTCGTCGACGCCCACAACCACCTGATGGCCAACGAGGCGTTCGGCGGGCGGCTCATCTGCGGCAGGCCCTTCTCCGAGGCCGGCGTCGCCGACGCCCTCAAGGACTGCCCCGAGCACTACCCCGACGGCTCGCTGGCCGTCTTCGACTTCCTCACCAACGGCGGCGACGGCAGGCACGACCCCGTCGGCTGGCCCACCTTCCGGGACTGGCCCGCCCACGACTCCCTGACCCACCAGCAGAACTACTACGCCTGGGTGGAACGCGCCTGGCGCGGCGGCCAGCGGGTGCTCGTCAACGACCTCGTCACCAACGGCGTGATCTGCTCGGTGTACTTCTTCAAGGACCGCTCCTGCGACGAGATGACGTCGATCCGGCTCCAGGCGAAACTCACCTACGACCTGCAGGCCTACGTCGACAGGATGTACGGCGGCACCGGAAAGGGCTGGTTCCGGATCGTCACGGACAGCGCCCGGGCCCGCGAGGTGATCGAGCAGGGCAAGCTGGCGGTCGTCCTGGGGGTCGAGACCTCCGAGCCGTTCGGCTGCAAGCAGGTCCTGGACGTCCCGCAGTGCGACGAGGAGGACATCGACGAGGGGCTGGACGAGCTGTACGCGCTCGGCGTGCGCAGCATGTTCCTCTGCCACAAGTTCGACAACGCGCTGTGCGGCGTCCGCTTCGACGAGGGCACGCTCGGCACGGCCGTCAACGTCGGCCAGTTCCTCTCCACCGGCACCTTCTGGAGGACCGAGCGGTGCGCCGGCCCGCAGCACGACAACCCCATCGGCCTGGCCCCGGCCCCCGAGGCCGAGAAGAGGCTCCCGGCGGGCGTGGCGGTCCCCTCGTACGACGCCGACGCCCGGTGCAACGTCCGCGGGCTCACCGAACTCGGCGAGTACGCCGTGCGCGGCATGATGAAGCGCAACATGATGGTCGAGATCGACCACATGAGCGTCAAGGCCACCGGCCGGGTGCTCGACCTCTTCGAGGCCGAGTCGTACCCGGGCGTGCTGTCCTCGCACAGCTGGATGGACCTGGACTGGACCGAGCGGGTCTACGGGCTCGGCGGCTTCGTCGCCCAGTACATGCACGGCTCCGAGGCGTTCACCGCGGAGGCGGAGCGCACCGACGCCCTGCGCGACGAGTACGGCGTGGGCTACGGCTACGGCACCGACATGAACGGCGTCGGCGGCTGGCCGGCCCCGCGCGGCGCCGACACCGGCAACCCCGTGACGTACCCCTTCCGCAGTACCGACGGCGGCTCCGTCATCGACCGGCAGACCACCGGCGAGCGCACCTGGGACCTGAACACCGACGGAGCCGCCCACTACGGTCTGGTCCCCGACTGGATCGAGGACGTCCGGCTGGTCGGCGGCCAGGACGTGGTCGACGACCTGTTCCGGGGCGCCGAGTCCTACCTCGACACCTGGGGGGCGTCCGAACGGCACCGGCCCGCGGCCGACCTCGCGGCGGGCGCCGCCGCGACCGCGAGCTCCACGGAGTGGAGCCCGTTCACCAGCTACGCGCCCGGCCGGGCCGTGGACGGCGCGCGCGACACCCGCTGGGCCGGCCACTGGAGCGACGACCAGTGGCTGCGGATCGACCTGGGCGCCGCGCACCGGGTCGGGCGCGTCACCCTCGACTGGGAGCGCGCGTACGGGAAGGCGTACCGCGTCGAGCTGTCCGCCGACGGCGTGACCTGGCGCACCGCCTGGTCCACCACCTCCGGCGACGGCGGCCTCGACACGGCCGTCTTCCCCGCCACGACCGCCCGGTACGTGCGCGTCCAGGGCGTGGCACGCGGCACCGGCTGGGGGTACTCGCTCCGCGAGGTCGGGGTGTACGGCGGCTGAGCCCGCCCGCGCGGGGTCCCGGCGGTTTCCGGCGGCTCCGCCGGGGGAACCCGGCGGAGCCCCGATGTCGACGGAGGGACGGACATGACCGGCCAGAAGGACCAGGGCGGGGACCGTTTCGACCGGGCCCGCAGCCCCGAGGAGCCGGGCGCGCACTCGGGCGGGGAGAGCCAGGCCCGCGAGCGCTCCGTACCCGGCACGGCGAGCGCCAAGGAGGGCTACCAGCCGGAGCGCGGCACGACGGCGGGCAAGCCCCTGGAGGGCGTCGAGGCGTCGGACGAGCCGGGGGAGGAGGACGGGGGAGCCGGCCCGGGCGAGAGCTGACCCGCGGGGCAGACCGAGGGGTGCCGGCGGCGCCGTCGCCCCTGCGCTGACGGGCACGGGCCGACTGCGGCGAGGCCGCCGCCGCGCCGACGGAGGCGGCGGACGAGCTGACGGCGGGGCGATCGCCCCTGCGGCGACGGCCGCCCTGTGCCGAGGGGAGGGGCGGCGGGCGGTCCGATGGTGGTGCGGTTGCCTTGGGGTGGCGGGCGCGCTGTCTGTGGAGCGGCCGCCCTGTGCCGAGGGGAGGGGCGGCGGGTGGTCCGGCGGTGGTGCGGTTGCCTTGCGGCGGTGGGCGCGCTGTCCGCGGCGCGGCCGCCCCGCTCACATCGCGACGAGGTCCGCCCAGCGTGTGATCCCGCCGGGGTGGACGAACAGGCCGCACCGCGTCGCCAGCGCGCGGACGATGCACTCGCCGCGGCCGTGCTCGTCCGGGTCGACATCGGCCCGCGGCCGCCCGGCGCGGCGCGCGGGTCCCGCGTCCGAGACCTCGACGCGCAGCGTGCCGGTCCCCCCGCTCCCGTTCCACGACAGCCGCAGCCACGCCGGGGGCAGGGCGTGCACGACCGCGTTGGTGACCAGCTCGGTGACGACCAGGAGCGAGTCGTCCACGATCTGCGGCGACACCTCCCAGCCGGCGAGCACCGCCCGCGCGCGGCGCCGTACGGCCGAGACCGCGCCGGGGGAATGCGGCAGCGGACAGACGTCCACGACCGCTTCCCGCGGCATCGTGTTGAGCTCTACCGTCATCTCTGCTCTCCTGGGTGAGCGCTGCCGACCGGACGCCGGGCCTCAGCGCACGGTGCCGGGGCCACTGCGCACGCTAGGGAACCGGGCAAAGCGGGTCAACGAACATGGGTCGGCATTACCGAACGCCCCGGCTCCTGCCCTGATGAAAGGGGCCATAGCCATATACCGGTCTCTCCTGGCGTACTAGGCTCGCATCATGGCCGGCCCTGTCCAGTCCATCGAACGGGCGGCGGCGATCCTGCGGTTGCTCGCCGGCGGTCCCCGCCGGCTCGGACTCGGCGAGGTGGCGGCTTCGCTCGGGCTGGCGAAGGGCACCGCCCACGGCATCCTGCGCACCCTCCAGCACGTGGACTTCGTCGAGCAGGACGAGGCGACGGGGAAGTACCAGCTCGGGGCCGCCCTGCTGCACCTCGGCACCAGCTACCTCGACGTCAACGAACTGCGGTCGCGCTCCATCAACTGGGCCGACGCCCTGGCCGCCCGCAGCGGGGAGGCGGTCCGCCTGGGCACCCCTCTGGAGGGCAGGGTCCTGGTGATCCACCACGTGTTCCGGCCGGACGACACCCTGCAGACCCTGGACGTGGGCGCGCTGCTGCCGCTGCACGCCTCCTCGCTCGGCAAGGTGCTGCTGGCCTACGGGACCGCGCCCCTGGAGCCGGTCGTGGAGGCCGGGCTGGACACCTACACCCGGCACACCCTCGTCGTCCCCGAGCACCTGACCCGGGCGCTCACCGAGATCCGGGAACTCGGCTGGGCCGCCGAGGTGCAGGAGATGAGCATGGGCGAGGCCGGCGTCGCCGCGCCGATCCGCGGCCACGGAGGGCTCGTGGTCGGCGCCATCGGACTGTCCGGCCCGGTCGAGCGGATCTGCGACGGACAGGGCCGTCCCCGGCCGAGCCTGATCACCCTGCTCCGGGAGGCCGCGCGGGCGATCTCCCGGGACCTGGGCGCGGCTCGCTGGTAGCCGTCCCGCCGGCGTCACCCCATCGGAAGGCGGACCGGGTCATGACCGAACGGTACGTAATGTCCATCGATCAGGGCACCAACTCCACCCGCTGCATCCTGTTCGACCACCAGGGGCGGCTGGTGTCGGTCGCCCAGCGGGAGCACCAGCAGCACTTCCCCAAGCCCGGCTGGGTGGAGCACGACGCCGTGGAGATCTGGCGCAACCTGCGGCGCATCGTCCCCGAGGCCCTGTCCGCCGTCGGCGTCGGCGCCGAGCAGGTGGCCGCCGTCGGTCTGGCCAACCAGCGGGAGACGACGGTGCTCTGGGACCGGCGGACCGGCGCCCCGCTCGGCAGGGCGATCGTCTGGCAGGACACCCGCACCGCGCCCATGGTCGAGGAGCTGCGGCGCGACCCCGGGGACGCGTTCTTCCTCGCACGGTGCAGCCTGCCGCCCTCGACGTACTTCTCGGCCCTGCGGATCCGCTGGCTGTTCGACCACGTCCCCGGGCTGGAGCGGCGCGCCGGGGACGGCGAGGTGCTGTTCGGCACGGTGGAGAGCTGGCTGCTGTGGAACCTCACCGGGGGCGCGGACGGCGGGCTGCACCTCACCGACGTCACCAACGCCAGCCGCACCATGCTGATGAACACCCGCACCCTGGCCTGGGACGGGGAACTGCTGGACTTCTTCGGCGTGCCCCGCCCGATGCTGCCCGAGATCCGCTCCTCCGCCGAGCACTACGGGGACGCCCGCGCCGTCCTGCCGGGCGTCCCCCTCACCGCCGCCCTCGGCGACCAGCAGGCCGCCCTGTTCGGCCAGACCTGCTTCTCGCCGGGCGAGGCGAAGTGTACGTATGGGACCGGTGCCTTCCTGCTCCTGAACACCGGGCCCGAGGTCGTGCGGTCCCGGCACGGACTCCTCACCACCGTCGCCTACAAGATCGGGGAGCGGCCCCCGGCCTATGCCCTGGAGGGGTCGATCGCCGTCACCGGCTCCCTGGTCCAGTGGTTCCGCGACCGCCTCGGCCTGATCGGCAGCGCGCCCGAGATCGAGACGCTCGCCCGGACGGTCGAGGACAACGGCGGCTGCTACATCGTCCCCGCGTTCTCCGGCCTGTTCGCGCCCCGCTGGCGCAGCGACGCCCGCGGGGTCATCGTCGGCCTCACCTCGTACATCACCAAGGGCCACCTGGCCCGGGCCGTCCTGGAGGCCACCGGCTGGCAGACGCGGGAGGTCGTCGACGCCATGAACGCCGACTTCCCGGTGCCGCTGGAGCAGCTCCGGGTGGACGGCGGGATGACGGCGGACAACCTGCTCATGCAGTTCGTCGCCGACGTGCTCGACGTGCCCGTGGTGCGGCCCATGGTCGCCGAGACCGTCTCCCTGGGCGCCGCCTACGCCGCCGGGCTGGCCGCCGGCTACTGGCCGGACCTCGAAGTCCTGCGCCGCCACTGGCACCGGGCCGGCCAGTGGCTGCCGGCGATGGACCCGGACCGCAGGGAGGCGGAGTACGACAACTGGCGACGGGCCGTCGAACGGTCGCTGGGGTGGGTCAGGCCGCCCGCCTAGCCCTGACCCCGCCGCACACCCATTGACAACGTCCCGCGCCGTGCGGAGACTCCTTGCGTCCAGCGAAATAGTTTTCACTGAGCGAACACAACGGCGAACGCGCTGGACGCACGCCGGACCACCACGCCGGACGAACACGCCGGACGAACACGCCGGACGAACACACCCCGCGGTCGGAGGAGCGGGTCCAGCCGCTCCCCGCCCACGAGCCGCCCCGAAGGGCCGCGCCGCCCCGGTCCTCCCGGCCGGGCCCCGGCCGGCCCCCGTCACCCGCTCTTCACGACGCCGTGAGAGAAAGTGAGCCACCCTTGAGCGCCCCCGCGTCCCCACCGAGCCGCTCTTTCAGGACCGTCGCGCCCGTCATCGCCCTGTGCTGGCTGGCCGTCTTCTTCGACGGCATGGATGTCAACATCTACGGCGCCGTCATGCCGCACCTGCTCGACGACCCCGGCCTGGGCTTCTCGCCCGGCACGGCGGGCACGGTCGGCAGCTGGACCACCTTCGGCATGCTGATCGGCGCCCTGGCCGCCGGCACCCTCACCGACTGGCTGGGCCGCAAGCCCCTGGTCACCGGCAGCGTGCTGCTGTTCTCGCTGGGGTCGGCGCTGTGCGCGGTGGCTCCCGGGGCGGCCGTGTTCGGCGCCGGGCGGTTCCTGTCCGGACTGGGGCTCGGCGGGCTGATGCCGATCGGGCTGGCCATCGTCGCCGAGTTCGCGCCGCCGCGCCGGGCCGCGCTGGCCACCGGCCTGATGATGACGTCGTACCACGCGGGCGGCATGGCGGCCACGGGCATCGGCCTGGCCGTGGCCCCCGAGCACGGCTGGCGCTGGGTCTTCTGGGCGGGCGTGCTGCCGGCCGTCATCGCCGTGCCGCTGGTGCTGAAGTGGCTGCCGGAGTCGCCGGGCGTGCTGTACGCCAAGGGCCGCGCCGAGCAGGCGTACGCGGTCGCCGACCGCTACGGACTGGACCGCCCCGGCGCCGACCGGGCACCCGAGGCCGGCGCCAAGGGCCGCCTGAGCGCGATCGGCGCCCTGTTCGCGCCGGGCACCCGCTGGGCCACCCCGCTGCTGTGGATCGCCTCCTTCGCCGGCCTGCTCCTCGTCTACGGCGTCTCCACCTGGCTGCCGGAACTGATGCGCGCCTCCGGCTACTCCCTCTCCTCCTCCGTCACCTTCCTGATGGTGATCAACGCGGGCGGCATCCTCGGCATGCTGATCGCCGGCCGCACCGCCGACCGGTTCGGCCCGGTCCGGGTCTCGGCGATCTGGTTCCTGCTGACCGCCGTCGGCGCCTACCTGCTGCGCGCCGAACTCCCGCTGGGCGTGGCGTACGCCGTCGTCTTCGTCACCGGTGTCTGGCTGTTCAGCGCCCAGGTCATGGTCTACGCGGCCACCGCCCGGGTCTACGCGCCCGCCGAGCGGGCGACCGGCCTGGGCTGGGTGACCGGCGTGGGCCGCACGGGCGCGGTCGTCGGCCCGTGGCTCGGCGGCATGGTCATCGCGGGCGGCAACGCCGGGCTCGGCTTCACCACCTTCGCGGTGGCGGCCGTCCTCGGCGCGGTCGCGATCACCCTGGTGCCGCTGGCCGGACGCGCCCGGCGCCGACCGGCCACGGGCCACCCGGCGGCGCTCGCCGCGACGGCGGACTGACCGCCCGCGCCCCCGGCCGCCCCGGCGGTCAGGGGCGCAGGATCAGACGGACCGGGTCGCCCTCCTTGTTCTCCAGCCGTTCGACGGCGTCGGCCGCCCGCGCGAGCGGCAGCACGCCGCTGACGGAGCCGGAGAAGTCCAGCCGCCCGCCCCGGATCAGGGTGAGCAGCTGCGGGAGGGCGACCGGCATGTCCGAGCCGTAGTGGCCGAGGATCCGCTGCTGGAGGTAGCTGAAGCGGGTGCCGTCGGCGACGTGCAGCGGCCGGTCGGTCAGACCGACCAGTACCAGCCGGCCCTTCGGGGCGAGGACGGAGAGCGCCTGCTCGCGGACGGCCGGCACCCCGGCGAAGTCGAAGGCCGCGGCCAGTCCCGCCCCGCCGGTCACACCGCCGACGGCCGCCGCCAGGCCGGGGTCGGCCGAGTCCAGCACGAGGTCCGCTCCGGCGGCCCGGGCCCGCTCGCGCGCCACCGGGTTCGGGTCGACGGCCACGACGGGGCAGGCGCCCACGGCGCGCAGCAGCTGCACCGCGTGCACGCCGAGCCCGCCCACGCCCCACACCCCGACCGCCTCCGCGGGCCGGACCGCGCCGGTCGCGGTGATCGCGCCCCACGGCGTGGACACGGCGTCCGGGATGATCGCGCCCTGCTCGAACGGGACGGCGTCCGGCAGCGTGGTCAGGGCGTCCGCCGAGGACAGGGCGTACTCCGCCCAGCCGCCGTCGTAGTCGACGCCCCGGGTGTACGTGACGCCGTCCCGCACCTCGCCCGCGTACAGCACCACGCGCTCGCCGCCCTTCCACGCGGTGACGCCGTCGCCGACCTCGGCGACCGTGCCGGACACCTCGTGGCCGAGCGTCACGGTCTCGTCCCGCAGGAACAGGGGCGTCAGGGTCCCGTCGATCAGGTGTACGTCGGACAGGCACACCCCGGCCGCCGCGACCTTCACCAGCACCTGCCCCGGGCCGGGCTGCGGCCGGGGCACCTCCTCGACGCGCAGCGTGCGGCTGGGCACGTGCAGGCGGGCGGCGAGCATCTGCTCCATGGACGACCTCCTCGGCGCGGCGGCGGCCCGCCCACAACGCAGGTCGCCTTGCGTTGCACCGTACACCCAACGCAAGTCGAGTTGCTTTAGGCTGCTGCCATGACCTCCTCCGAGCCCGCCGTGCCTCCCCTGCGCCGTCGCGGGGAGCCCATGCGGCGGGCCGTGCTCGCCGCGACCGTGGAACTGCTGTCGACGGACGGTCTGGCCGGGACGACGGTCGCCGCCGTCGCCCGGGCCGCCGGAGTGCACGAGACGTCCGTGTACCGCCGCTGGAAGACCCGCGAGAACCTGGTCCTCGACGCCCTCACCACGGAACTGGACGCCGCCCTGCCGCTCCCCGACACCGGGCGGGTGGCCGACGACCTGGTGCGGTTCTTCACCTCCCTGGTCCGGCTGCTGGGCACGGCCCAGGGCGAGGCCCTGCTCCGGTTGAGCGCCGAGCGGGACGCCGTGCTCGGCGACCGGCGCGTCCCCTACTGGCGGGACCGCCTCGAACGGGCCGTCGTCATGGTCCGCCGCGGGATCGAACGGGGCGAACTGGCGCCGGACACCGACGCGGGGCTCGTGATCGAGGCCGTCAGCGGACCGCTGTTCACCCGCCTGCTGCTCAGCGGGGCACCCCTGGACGAGTCCCTCGTCCAGGGCCTGGTCGCCCTCACCCTCGACGGGGCCCGGCCCCGGCCGGGACCGGCACGCTGACGCGCCCTCCGCGGGGCTCCGGCGCGTCACGGGACCGCCGGGGCGACGGCCGGCCGCCGTCGGCCGCGATCACGAGCCCCGCGTCGGTGCCCGGCGGGCCCGGGCCCCGGCGCGCGGGCCCCGGCCTCAGCCCTCCGCGGGGGTGAGCACGACGAAGTCCGCGTTCGCCGGGTCGAGGCACACGGCGAGCCGGCCGACGCCCGGCGCGTCCTCGGGCCCCATCTGCGTGCTGCCGCCGTTCTCGGTGATCCTGGCGACCGCGGCGTCGCAGTCCTCCACGGCGAACACCGGGTGCCAGTAGGGCCGCCCGTCCGCGAGGGCCAGGTGCTCCCGGGACAGCTGCATCAGGCCGCCGTGCATGCGCTCCTCGGGCTGCCCCTGAGGGGTGATCAGGGTGTACGTCCCCCCGCCGTCCGGCAGCACCATGTCGCTGAACCGCCAGTCGAGGACATCCCGTAGAACTCCTTCGCGGCCGCCGCGTCGCTCGTGTAGAGCTCCGTCCAGGACAGCGAGCCCGGCGCGTCGACCAGGTCGAGGCCCTTGCTCCTGCCCGGCTGCCAGACCGCGAACTGGCCTCCCAGCGGATCGCTGTACTGCGCCATCCGGCCCCAGTCGTCGAGATCCATCGGCGCCACCCGCACCGAGCCCCCCGCGCCCTCCACGGCCCGGGTCGTGGCGTCCGCGTCGGCGACGCTGTAGTAGATCATCCAGGCCGAACGGGCGCCCTCCTCGGTGAGCCTGCCGAGCCCGGCGACGATCTTGCCGTCCTTGCGGAACATCCCGCCTTCCATGTCCTCCCCGTCGCCCATGGACTCGTAGTCCCAGCCGAACACCGCGCCGTAGAAGGCCGCGGCGGCCGGGACGTCGGGGGTGCCCAGGTCCAGCCAACAGGGGGAACCGGGGACGTAGTCGGTGGTGATCACGGCGATTTCCTTTCGCAGATCCTCCGCTGTGACCTCAGCGTTGCACCGGCCACTGACAATCGCCCGGCGGCCGGGACCCGGGGGAGGCCGTCCCGCCCGTCACCACGCCATCTCGTCGATCAGCGCGGCCAGGTCCGCCTCCCCGGCGCGGCCCAGGGCCTGCTCCGCCCAGATCACCTTGCCCCGCGCCACGTACCGCGTGCCCCAGCGGTCGGCGAACTGCGAGACGAGGAACAGGCCGCGGCCCCCCTCGTCGGTGGAGGCGGCGCGCCGCAGCCGGGGCGAGGTGTTGCTGCCGTCCGAGACCTCGCAGACCAGGGTGCGGCCCAGCAGCATCCTGACCCGCACCGGCGGGGCGCCGTAGCGGATCGCGTTGGTGAGCAGTTCGCTGAGGACGAGTTCCGTGGTGAAGGCCGACCCGCCGAGCCCCCAGTCGTCCAGGCACCGGCTCACCTCGGTACGGACCCGGGAGACGGCCGTCACGTCGAACGGCACGTCCCACACCGCCACCCGGGACGGGTCGAGCAGCCGCGTCCGGGCGACCAGCAGCGCCACGTCGTCGTGCGGGTGCGCGGGCAGCATCGTCTCCATGAGGGCGCGACAGGTCTCCTCCGGCGTCTGCCCCGTAGGGGCGACGACCGACCGGAGCATCTCCAGCCCCTGGTCGATGTCCCTCCTGCGGTCCTCGACCAGGCCGTCGGTGAACAGGACCAGCCGGCTGCCCTCGGGCAGGTCCAGCTCGCCGGCCTCGAAGGGGTGCCCGCCCACGCCCAGCGGCGGCGACAGGGGCAGGTCGGGGAAGGACACCCCGCCCCCGGGATCCACCACGGCCGGTGCGACGTGCCCGGCGCGGGACAGGGCGCAGTGCCCGGTGACCGGGTCGTAGATCGCGTACAGGCAGGTGGCGCCCGTAACGGGGGCGCCGTCGCTGTGCGGGTGGGCCGTCTGCGTGTCCAGCAGCGTCACCATCTCGTCGAGACGGCCGAGCAGTTCGTCCGGCGGGAGGTCCAGCGAGGAGAAGTTCAGGACCGCGGTGCGCAGCCTGCCCATGGTCACCGCGGCGTGCAGGCCGTGCCCCACGACGTCGCCGACCACCAGCGCGACCCGGAAGCCGGGCAGGGGGATGACGTCGAACCAGTCGCCGCCCACGCCGGCCTGCGCGGGCAGGTAGCGCCAGGCGACCTCCAGCGCGTCCTGGTCCGGCAGGTCCCGGGGCAGCAGACTGCGCTGCAGCGTCACGGCCATGGCGTGCTCGCGGGAGTAGCGGCGCGCGTTGTCGATGGCGACGGCGGCCCGGGCCACCAGCTCCTCGGCGACCGCGACGTCCTCGTCCTCGAAGGCGGGGGAGCCGGGACCCCGCCAGAAGTTGACCATGCCGAGGACCACGGCACGGGCCCGCAGCGGCACCGTGATCAGCGAGTGGATGCCGTAGTCGAGGGCCTGCCGCGCCCCCTCCGGATCGTGGGCCCGCCAGTCGTGCGCGGTGTGCAGGTCCGGCACGCGCACGGCCTTGCCGCGCTCCAGCGCCGCCACCATCGGGGTGTCCGCCACGAGGAACTGGATCAGGTCTCCCACCGGCTGCAGGGGGTGCCCGGCCCGGGCCTCGCTCAGCGCGGTGCGCCGCATCCGCCGCACGGCGCCCGTGGGTTCCTCGCCGCGCAGCACGGAGTCCAGCAGCTCCACGGTGACGAAGTCCGCCATGCGCGGGACGGCGACCTCGGCGAGCTCCTCCGCGGTGCGCCGCACGTCGAGCGTGGTACCGATCCGCACCCCCGCCTCGTACAGCAGGGTCAGCCGTGCCCGCGCCACCTCGGCCTGGCCCGACAGGGCCCGCAGCTCCGTGGTGTCCCGGAAGGTCGCCACGAGGCCCTGCTCGCCGCCGTAGGGGGCGGTGAGCCGGATGTTGACCGCCAGCAGCCGCTCACCGGCCGGGAGCACCTCGTCGGAGACGGCCTCGGCGGAGACCAGCAGTCGCGTCAGGGCCGGTCCCAGCCCCAGGTCCGCGACCGGCCGGTGGTCGGCGTCCTCCGGCAGGTCCAGCAGCCGGCGCGCCTCGTCGTTGGCGAGCAGCAGCCGTCCGTCGGCACCGATGATCAGGACTCCCTCGCGCACCGCGTGCAGCACGGCGTGGTGGTGCTCGAACATCCGGGTCATCTCCGCCGGGCCCAGGCCGTGGGTCTGCCGCCGCAGCCGCCGGCTGACCAGGGCCGTGCCGCCGGTCGCCAGCGCGAGCGCCACCGCCGCCGAGCCCAGCATCACCGGCACCTGCTCGTTCAGGACGTGCCCGAAGGTCTCGTACTGGATCCCGGCACCGACCATGCCGACCACCTGCCCCCGGGCGTCCGTGACGGGGACGACCGCGCGCACGGCGTCGGCCGGCTCGCCCTGGAACGTCTCGGTGAACGCCTCCCCGCGGGCCGCCCGGCCGACGCCCTCCGCCCTCGTGCCGATCAGGGCGGGATCGGAGTCGGCGAGCCGCACCCCCCGCTCGTCCAGCACGGTGACGAAGTCGACGCCGGCCCCGCGCCGCACCGCCTCGGCGACCCCCCGGAGCCGGGCCGTGGGGTCCGGCGACCGCAGCGCGGCCACCGTGCCGGGCGCGTGGGCGAACCCCTCCGCCGCGGCCAGGCAACGGTTGCGGGCGTTGCGCTCGCCCTCGTACCGCCCCTGCACCACCAGGGCGGCGACCGCCGCCGCGACGAGGACCAGCATGATCAGGACCTGGAGCAGGAAGACCTGCGTGGCGAGCGTGCGGACGCTCAGGGAGGGCGAGAAGTGGTGCCCGGGGGACCGCCGCGCGGACTCCGGACGCCGGAACGGATCATCGGGCCGCCGTTCACCCGGGGGCGGTACCCCTTCTGTCCGGGATCGGCGGTAACGTCCGATCATGTCCCATTTCTAACACCAGGGCTCCCGCAGGGGCGACCGGTGTGCCCGCGCCCCTGCGCGCCCGCCGCGGCCGAAAGGCCGGCCCGGTCCGGTCCGGTTCCGGCGAACCGCTCGCGCCGCCTGGCGGAAACGCGCGCGGGGCCCCATTGTCAGTGCCGTGCGGAACAATGCGACAACAGTGAGATCATCCTGGCCCGCTGGGGGTAGGCGATCCACAACGCCCGTCTCCAGAAAGGCCTCCGTCGATGCAGCCCACCTCCGGCCCGGCACGGGCCCTCGCCGTCACCCGCTCCGCGCGCCCGATCGGGGCGACGCGGACACCGGCCGAGGAGGTGCGGGCCGAGGAGATACGGGCAGCGGGGAAACGGGCCGCGGGCATCGGCGTCCCGCGGGGCACAGAGGGGGAGGACTGACGATGATTCTGCCGCACCGCAGCCGGACGGGCACCGCGCTCAGCTCCGTGGGCTCCGACCTCGTCCGTCTCATCTCCGACTCCCGCACCCCGGTCTTCCTCACCGTGCACGCGGGCGGCCGCCGCAGATACAGCTACTGGCAGCCGCTCGACCCGTCCACCGGCCGGGGCAGCTGCTACGTGGCCCTGCCCACCGACGAGTGCGACGCGCTGCACGCGGCGGGCCGGATCGTGCTCGGCGACCCCGTCGTCGATCCGGCCAAGACGACCTACCGGATCCGGCCGGCGCACCGCGCCCCCGCCGCGTCCGTGCGCCCGGTCCCTCCTCGGGTGCGCGCGGCGTGACCGGCGGCCGGAGACCGGGTGCCGAAGCGGACCCGCCGGTCCGCCCCGGCTCCCGCGCAGTCCTGGCCGCCGCGCCGCCGGCCGGCCGCCGCCCGGCGGATCACCGGGGACCCCTGCCGTCCTCCTGACCGCCGTGCCGGGGCCCGCACCCGTGCCCGTCCCGACCGTGCCCGTGCTTGTCGCCACACAGCAGACCGCGCCGAGGCCGAGCCGTACGTGACGCCCGGCCACCTCCCCCGCGGCCGGCGGACACCGCGCGGTACCGGCCGGCCACGCGCCGGCACATGACCGGCACCGCTCGCGCCGGACGGTGGAGCCGCTGCCGCACGTCGAGCACATCGGCCACCTTGCCGTACGCGCACATCCGGAGCGCGTGCGGGGCCTTTGCCTGCCCGGCCACCGCCCCTCGCACGTCCACCCCTGCCCCGTGCCGACCCGGCGGACGTCGCCGCCACGGTGTGCCAGGTCCGCCCGGGGCAGCCCTTCGGCGTGCCGCGCGTACGGGAACCTCGCGGCACCGTCCGGCCGTCCTCCGCTGCCGCCGGTGGAGCGGCAGACGGTCGTCGAGGAGGCCGCACAGGTAGCCCGGCAGCGCGTCGAGCACCGGGAGTGCGTCGAGCGCTGGGAACAGGTCGAGTACCGGCAGCGCGTCGAGTACCGGGGTGCGTCGAGTACCAGGAACGCGTCGAGTCCCGGCAGTGTGTCGAGTACGGGAGTGCGTCGAGTACGGGGAGTGCGGCGAGCGGCTGCCCGCCGAGCCCGGGCGCGGTCCACGCCCGGCGGTGGACGGGGAGCCTGCCGCCGCTGCTCACCGCGGGCGGTCGGGACCGGGCCGCCGGGCGGCCGGCGCGTCGGCGCCGGAGCCGATCGACGTCGTGCGGTTCCGGGCCGGGTCCGGCGCGGGCATCATGGAAGGGCCCGGCGCCGGGAACGCGCCCCGCGCCGCTTCGCGCGCCCGGTCCGGCCGCCGATGACGCCCGTGCCGCCCCGCCGCGCATCACGGGCGCCCCTCGCCGTCGCCCGCCCCGCCACCGACGGGCCGGGCGCCGGTCCCGCCACCCGCCGGCCTCCGGGAGCGTGGTGCCATGAAGGCCGTGACCGAACCGGTCCCCTTCGCCCCGGGCAGCATCCTGTGGGACATCGCGGGCGACGTGCGGCTGCTCCTCTCCCTGCCCGCCGCCCTCGTCCTCCAGGTCGCCCACCCGGCGGTCGGCGCGGGCGTCGACGAGCACTCCGTCTTCCGTACCGACCCCTGGGGACGCGCGGCGCGCTCCCTCGAGAGCCTCCAGCTCTGGGTCTACGGCGGGGAGGCGGCGCTCGAGGAGGGACGGCGGCTGCGCCGCCTGCACAGGACCATCAGCGGCACCGACACCCGCGGCCGCGCCTACCACGCGCTCACCCCGGCCCACTACGCCTGGGTGCACGCCACCGCCTACCCGGTGTTCCTGCGGTCGGCCCGCTACCTGTCCCGGCCCCTGACCCCGCGGGAGGAGCGCCGCCTCTACGGCGAACTGCTCCGCCTGGGCGCCATCCTCGGCATCCACGAGCGCGACATGCCACCGACCCCCGAGGAGTTCTGGACCTACTTCGAGGCGATGGTCGAGCACGAACTGGAGCGGACGGCGGTGGCCGGGGAACTGCTCGACCCGCGCCGCCCCGTCCCCCCGCCGCCCGGCTCGGGCACCGTCCTGCGCCGGCTCTGGCCGCTGCTGGCCCGGCTGCGCGTCTTCGTCACCGTCGGCCTGCTCCCGCCGATCGCCCGTGACCGCCTGGGACTGACCTGGACGGCACGGGACGAACGCCGGCTGCGGCGCCTGGGCGGCGTGGTGCGCACGGTCGTCCCCCTGCTGCCCGAGCGCCTCCGCTACCTGCCCGTGGCCCGGCGCGCCCGCGCGGCGCGACGGTGAGCCGGGACTCGTGGCGGTGAGCCGGGGCTCGTGGCGGCAGGGGCGCCGGGGCGGTCCGGGGACGCGTCAGCGGTTGATCGTGTCGCGGGTCTGGGCGTAGACGGTGGCGTCGGAGAGCAGGCCCATGTGGGTCAGGCAGGAGGTCCGGGTGTTGGCCGCACCGGACAGCGGAACGGAACTGTCCGGATTGATCACCGTGTCGCACGGCGACCACCAGGTCGCGTAACGGGGGGAGCCGGGTGTCTCGTCGCCGGAGTTCAGGGCGGTGAGGAAGCCGGAGCCGATGCGCATCTCCGTGCAGGACGTGTCGAAGCAGTTGTCGGCGCTGTCGGTGCCGTGGTTGGGGCCGCCGAGCGACACCCAGGCGTCGACCTTCGCGGCTCCGCCGAGGTTCTTCAGGTAGTGGCGCGAGGAGAGCCCGCCCATGGAGTGGGTGACGACGTCGACCTGCGTGGCGCCGGTGGCCGCCAGGAGCCGGTCCACTTCGGCGGAGAGCTGCTGGGCGGTCGTGGTGTTGGACTGGCGCGAGTCGTAGCCCCACTGGTCGAGGTGGGAGGACGGCCAGCCGTCGGCACGGAAGCGGTCGGCCATGGTGTTCCAGTTGGCGGCGCTGCCGCTGTAGCCGTGCACGAACAGGACGGGGTGGCTGCCGGGAGCGAAACGGGAACTGCCCGACGCCTGGGCGGGGCCCGACGCCTGGGCGGCGAGGAGGGCGCCGGCGGCGACGAGGGCTGCGGACACGAGGGATCTCTTCACGCGGGGCCTCACTGAACGGGGTGGGGGAACGCGCTCGACGGCGCGTTCGGACGGGGAGAGGGGACTGCGTGCGCGCTGCCCGGGTCGCGGGAGCGGTGTCTGCGGGCGCGCGGGGCGCGCCGAGGGGCCGGTCGGCCGCGGCCCGCAGGGGGAGGACACCGGTGCTGTCGAGGGGTGGCGTGAGCCTACTGGCCGGTAGCAACGGCTGGTCAAGGGGCGTGCACCAGGTTTCTCGGCGATCCGGCCGTCCGCCCGCCGGCACGGACGACCCGACGGCCCGCCCTGACACCGGCCACGACAGGCCCCGACCTGCACCTGGGCACACTGAGCACCCCTCGGGCCCCGGGAGCGCCGAACGCCCTTCGGCATGAGGCGCGCTGAGTGTCCCCGAGCCTCGGGCGCACCGAGCATCCTCGGGCCTTGGGTGCGCCGAGTGCCTTTCGGACCTCGGGCAGGGCAGCGCCCTTCGGCATCAAGGCGCGCCGAGTGTCCCCGTGTCTCGGGCGCGCCGAGCGTCCTTCGGTCTCCGGCAGGGCAGCGTCTTTCGGCATCAAGGCGTACTGAGTGTCCCCTCGGAAGCGGGTGCACTGAGCACCCCTCAGGTCCAGGGTGTGCCGAGCGCCCTTCGGTCTCCGGCAGGGCAGCGTCCCTTGGCATCAAAGCGCGCTGAATGTCCCCCGGGACGCGCGCGTCACAGGCCCCGACCGGTGCTCGTGCGCGCTCGGCGTCCCTCGGCCTCCGGGCACGGGGCAGCGTCCTCGGGCCCCCGGCGCGCTTGGCGTCCGCCGGGACCCGGGCGAGGCAAGGGCTCCTCGGCCCCGGGCACGGCCAGCCCCCCTCGCCCCCGGGCGCGACAGCTCTCCGACGGCGGCTCGCCGCCGTCCCGGTCACCCGCCGGGCACGGGACCCGTGCTGTTCCGCACCACGAGGTGGGTGGCCAGTTCCATGCGCAGGGCGGCCGCGCCGGGGTGGCCCGGGCCCAGCAGCATCCGGGCCGCCTCCTCGGCCATCGTGCGCAGCGGTTGGTGGACGGTGGTGAGGGCCGGGCTCGACCACTGGGCGAGCGGGACGTCGTCGTACCCGACCACCGACAGGTCCTCCGGCACGCTCAGCCCGCACCGGCGGGCCGCCTCCAGCACGCCGAGCGCCTGCAGGTCGCTGCCGGCGAAGACGGCGGTCGGCCGGTCGGGGCTGCGCAGCAGGTCCATGGCGTGCGCGAAACCGCCCTGCACGTGGAAGTCGCCGAAGCGGACCAGGCGCGGGTCGACCTCCAGGCCCGCCATGGACATCGCCGAGCGGTAGCCGTCGAGGCGGGCGAGGGAGCACATCATGTCCTCGGGCCCGGTGATGATCGCGATGCGCTCGTGCCGGTGCTCGATGAGATGACGGGTGGCCGCCAGACCGCCGGACCAGTTGGCGGAGCCGACCGAGGGGACGTCCGGGTCCGGGTCGCCGGCCGGATCGACGATGACGAAGGGGATGGAGCGCAGCCGCAGCTGCTTCTTGACCTCCTCCGGCAGCGTGGAGAAGACCAGCACCACGCCCAGCGGGCGGCGCCGCAGCACCCCCTCGACCCAGTCGGGACCCGGGGCGTGGCGGGTGCCGCACTCGGTGAGCGCCACCGTCGCCCGGTGCTCCTTGGCGACGTTCTCCACGCCCCGGATGAGCTCCATCGCCCAGATGCTCTCCAGTTCGTGGAAGACCAGCTCGATCATCGGGGCGCGGGCCGTCGCCTTGGGCCGGCGGCGGTAGCCGTGCGCTTCGAGCAGCTGCTCGATCCGGGTGCGGGTCGCGCTGGAGATGTCCGAATGTGCGTTCAGGGCCTTCGAAACTGTCGACAGCGAGACACCTGCCTCCCTCGCCACTGCGGCCAGTGTGACCTTGCCGCCCACCTCGTCTTTTTCGCGCATGACCGAAGGATAGGGCACGGCCCTGGTAACGGTTTCGACGCATGCATGCACGACTGTTGACCCGAACCCGCGATTGATCCTACTGTCCGACGCGAGTTATTTCGGCGATGACGCCGAAACTTTCGAAAGGCGGGACGATGAAGACACGTGCGCGTTGGCCCAGACTGCTCGCCTGCGGAGCGACCCTCGCCCTGACGGTGAGCCTGTCGGCGTGCGGCGGGGGCGGCGGGGGCGGCTCGGCGGACGACGGGAAGATCCACATCCTCGTCTACGGGGATGCCAGCAACAAGGTCGAGAAGCAGATCGTCGAGACGTTCAACAAGACCTCGGACGTCAAGGCGGTGCTGGACACCATCCCCGGCGCCGACTACCAGCAGAAGCTCCAGACGATCATCAACACGCCGCAGGCCCCGGACGTGTTCTTCAACTGGGGCGGAGGAAGCATCAAGCCGTTCGTCAAGGCCGGCCTGCTCCAGCCCCTGGACGGCTTCATCAAGGACAACCCGGACCTGGAGAACAAGTTCCTGCCGTCCGTGTTCAACAGCGCGGTCGTCGACGGCAAGCCCTACGGCGTCCCGATGCGCGGCACCCAGCCGATCCTGCTCTTCCACAACAAGGAGGTGCTGGACAAGGCCGGTGTGAAGCCGCCGAAGACCTGGGACGACCTGCTCGACGTGGTCGGCAAGCTCAAGGCGGAAGGGGTCACCCCGATCTCCCTGGGCGGCGGCGACCGGTGGCCGACCCTGATGTGGCTGGAGTACGTCTACGACCGGGTCGCCGGGCCGGAGCTCTTCCAGAAGGCCCTGGAGGGCGACAAGGAGGCCTGGGAGAGCGCCGAGAGCAAGAAGGCGCTGGGGATGCTCCGCGAGCTCATCGACGCCGGCGCCTTCGGCACCAAGTTCGACTCGGTCAAGTACACCAACGGCGCCTCGCCCGCCCTGCTGGCCCGGGGCAAGGCCGGCTTCGAGCTGATGGGGTCCTGGTACTACGCCCAGCAGCAGGAGGACGCCAAGGAGTTCGCCGCCGAGGGCCTCGGCTACACCACCTTCCCCACCGTCGAAGGCGGCAAGGGCGACGCGGCCAACATCGTCGGCAACACCAACAACTTCTACTCGGTGCTGAAGAAGACCAAGCACCCGGAGGCCGTCGCGGAGTTCCTGAAGCTGATGTACTCCGACGAGTTCGTCAAGGCGCAGATGGCCATCGGCAACCTGCCGACCACCACCAACACGCCGCAGTTCCTCGACACCGCGGCCAGCCCCGAGTACTCCCGCTTCCAGTACGAGCTGGTGAAGAAGGCCCCGTCGTTCCAGCTGTCGTGGGACCAGGCGTACCCGCCCTCCGCCATCACCCCGATCCAGCAGGCCGTGCAGCAGTTCTTCAACGGACAGCTGGACGCGGACGGCTTCATCAAGGCCATGCAGGCCCTCCCGACCGAGTGAACCTCTCATGACCACGCAGATGACGCACTCCCCTCCCGTCGCCGGGCCGGCCGCCAGCAAGGCCCGGCGCGCGGAGAGGTCCCCCGTCGCCCGTGTGGGGCGCCCCGGCTTCGCCTGGGCGCTCCCCGCCACCCTCTTCTTCGCCGCCTTCGCCATCGCCCCGCTGATCATGGTGGCCGTCCTGTCCTTCATGAGCTGGAACGGCCTCGGCACCCCGCAGTTCGTGGGACTGGACAACTGGACGCGGGTCCTCGACGACCCCGTGATGCTCAAGAGCGTCTGGCTCACCCTGCTGCTCACCGCGCTCGGCGTGGTCATCCAGACGCCGCTGAGCATCGTGCTGGGCGTCTGGGCCGCCGGCCCGCAGCGCAACCGGGCCGTGCTGTCGGTGATCTACTTCATCCCGCTGCTGCTGTCCTCGACCGCCGTGTCGGTGCTGTGGCGGGCGCTGCTGGACCCCAACTTCGGCATCCCGGCGGAGGCCGCCTGGCTGTTCGGCGACGGCAACCTGTTCGGTGAGCAGGCCACGGCCATCGGGGTGCTGGCGTTCGTCAGCACCTGGCAGTTCACGCCGTTCCACACGCTCATCTACCAGGGCGCGGCCCGGGCGATCCCCCCGGTGCTGTACCAGGCGGCCGAGATCGACGGCGCGGGGCGCTACCGGCAGTTCTTCCACATCACCCTGCCGCAGCTGCGCACCTCGATCATCACCTCGATGATCCTCATGATCGTCGGCGGACTGACCATGTTCGAGACCGTCCTCATCCTCACCCAGGGCGGCCCCGGCACCGACACCACCATCAGCGCCTACTACATGTACGAAAAGGCCTTCAAGGGCTTCGACTTCGGTGCCGCGGCGGCCATCGCCCTGGTGCTCGTCGTCGCGGCCACGGTCATCTCACTGGTCGTCGTGAAGGTGTCCGGCTACGACAAGATGCGCGGCTCGGCGGAGGGTGTGTCATGAGGCGACGCCCCAACTACCTGGCCGGCGCGGGCTCGCTGCTCTGGCTGTTCCTGGTCGGCCTGCCGCTGTACGTCATGCTCGCGGCCACGGTGCGCTCCCGCTCCGACTACGCCGGGAACGGTCCGCTGTCGTTCCCGGAGACCTTCACCCTCGACCACTACACCGGGGCGTTCGACTCGGGGTTCGGGCAGTACTTCCTCAACACGCTCATCGTCACCGTGTGCGTGATCGGCCTGGTCCTGCTGCTCGTGCCCCCGCTCGCCTACGCGATCGTCCGCAGCACCAGCCGCGTCACGTCGCAGATCTTCCGGCTGTTCCTGCTGGGCCTGGCCATCCCCGCGCAGGCCGTGATCGTCCCGATGTTCTACCTGATCAGCGAGGCCGGCCTGTACGACAACCTCCTCGGTGTCATCCTGCCGACCGCCGCCTTCTGCCTGCCGATGTCGGCGCTGATCCTCAGCGGCGCGATGCGCGAGATCTCCCACGAGCTGTTCGAGGCCATGGCCATGGACGGCGCCACCCCGCGGCGGATGTTCTTCCAGCTGGTGCTGCCGCTGTCGCGGGGCGGGCTCTCCACGATCGTGGTGTTCTCCGCGCTGCAGGCCTGGAACGGCTTCCTGTTCCCGCTCGTGCTGACCCAGTCCGACTCCACCAAGGTGGTCACGCTGGGCCTCTACAACTTCCAAACCGAACACGGCATCGACATCCCGGGCCTGCTGGGAGCCGTGGTGCTCTCCATGGTGCCCATCCTGCTCGTCTATCTGTTCGCCCGCCGGGCCCTGGTCCGGGGACTCATGGGCGCCGGAGGAAAGTGACCGCCAACGTGGCCGTAGAGACCACCCCCGAAACACCCGTCTGGAACGATTCCGCCCACGACGTCGACACCCGCGTCACGGCCCTGATCGACGCCATGACCCTCCAGGAGAAGCTCGCCCAGCTGTACGGCGTCTGGGTCGGGGCCTCCGACGAGGGCGGCGAGGTCGCCCCCCACCAGCACGACATGGAGGAGGCCGTCGACCTGGAGGCGCTGCTGCCGGCCGGGCTGGGCCAGCTGACCCGCCCCTTCGGCACCGCCCCCGTCGACCCCGCGCTCGGCGCGCTGTCGCTGCTGCGCACGCAGCGGCGCATCACCGCCGCGAACCGGTTCGGCATCCCCGCGGTCGCCCACGAGGAGTGCCTGGCCGGCTTCGCGACCTGGGGCGCGACCGCCTATCCCGTCCCGCTGTCCTGGGGCGCCACCTTCGACCCGGACCTCGTCCGCCGCATGGCCGCCGCCATCGGCCGGGACATGAGGTCGGTCGGCGTGCACCAGGGCCTGGCACCCGTCCTCGACGTGGTGCGCGACGCCCGCTGGGGCCGGGTCGAGGAGACCATCGGCGAGGACCCCTACCTCGTCGGCAGCATCGGCGCGGCCTACGTGCGGGGGCTGGAGTCCGCCGGCGTCGTCGCCACCCTCAAGCACTTCGCCGGCTACTCGGCCTCCCGGGCCGGACGCAACCTCGCCCCGGTGGGCATGGGGCCGCGCGAGCGGGCCGACGTCCTGCTGCCGCCCTTTGAGATGGCCGTCCGCGAGGGCGGCGCCCGCTCGGTCATGCACGCCTACACCGACACCGACGGCGTCCCGTCGGCCGCCGACGAGGAACTGCTCACCGGGCTGCTGCGCGACACCTGGGGCTTCGACGGCACGGTCGTGGCCGACTACTTCGGCATCGCCTTCCTGCGCACCCTGCACGGCGTCGCGGGCGACTGGGCCGGTGCCGCGGGCGCCGCGCTGCGCGCCGGCGTCGACGTGGAACTGCCCACCGTGAAGACCTTCGGGGCGCCCCTGGCCGAGGCCGTCGCCGACGGCCGGGTGCCGGAGGCCGTCGTCGACCGCGCCCTGCGCCGGGTCCTGACCCAGAAGGCCCGTCTCGGCCTGCTCGACGCGGACTTCGACCCGGTGCCGGCCGCGCTCGCCGGCGCCGACCTCGACGACCCGGAGGCCCTGCGCGGCTCGGTCGACCTCGACAGCCCCGCGAACCGGGAGCTCGCCCGCGCGATCGCCGAGGAAGCGGTCGTGCTGCTCTCCAACGACGGCACGCTGCCCCTGGACCGGCCGCGCCGCATCGCGCTGGTCGGCCCCAACGCCGACGTGCCCACCGCCGTGCTGGGCTGCTACTCCTTCCCGCTGCACGTCGGCGTCCACCACCCCGGGGTCCCCGACGGCATCGACCTGCCCACCCTGCGCGAGGCCGTGGCCCGGGAGTTCCCCGACGCCGAGGTGACGGTGGCGCGGGGCACCGGTGTCGACGACGGCGACGTCTCCGGCATCGCCGAGGCCGTGGCCGCGGCCCGCGACGCCGACGTGGTCCTCGCCGTCCTCGGCGACCGCGCCGGGCTCTTCGGGCGCGGCACCAGCGGCGAGGGCTGCGACGTGGAGTCGCTCGCCCTGCCCGGGGCCCAGCAGCGGCTGCTGGACGAGCTGCTGGACGCCGGCACCCCGGTGGTGACGGTGCTGCTCGCCGGCCGGCCCTACGCCCTCGGCCGCGGCGTCGAGGAGAGCGCGGCGATCGTGCAGTCCTTCTTCCCGGGCGTCGAGGGCACCACCGCCCTCGCCGGGGTGCTCAGCGGCCGCACCAACCCCTCCGGACGGCTGCCCGTCAGCGTGCCGAAGGGCCCGGGGTCCCAGCCGTCGACGTACCTCGGGGCGCGGCTGGCGCAGGCCAGCGAGGTCTCCAGCATCGACCCGACCGCCGCGTTCGGCTTCGGGCACGGGCTGTCGTACACCTCCTTCGCCTGGGACGACCTGGCCGTCGAGGAGGCGGAGGCCGGTACGGACGGCGAGTTCGCGCTCGCCTTCACCGTCCGCAACACGGGGGAGCGGCCCGGCACCGAGGTCGTGCAGCTGTACCTGCACGACCCGGTCGCCACGGTCGTCCAGCCGGTGCAGCGCCTCGTCGGCTACACCCGGGTGCCGCTGGCGCCCGGCGAGGCGCGGCGGCTGCGCGTCACCGTGCCGGCCGACCTCGCCTCCTTCACCGGCCGCGACGGGCGGCGCGTGGTCGAGCCCGGCGCCCTGGAACTGCGGCTGGCCGCCTCCAGCACCGACGCCCGGCTGACGGCGACGGTGACCCTGACCGGGCCCGAGCGGCACGTGGACCACACCCGGCGGTTCCACGCGGTCTTCCACCCGGTGCCGTGACGCACCGCGAGGCCCGGCGGGCAGGGTGCCGGGCCTCGCGGCGGCCGGTCGGCGCAGGCCGGTGAGGACGGGCGTCCGCCGGTCCCGCCACTGCGCCAGGTCCCCCTGCTTTCGGCTGGGGACCCGGAAGACGCCGGGGTCGTCGCCGGTCCGCAGCAGGAACCCGCGGATGTTCTGCCGCAGCGGCGTGCGCCACTCGGCGCGCGCGGCGCAGTGGGTGCCGTCCTGGACGTCGGACCAGCAGGAGATGCTGCCGCCCGCGCCGAGCGCCTCGCAGACCTCGGCGCCGCCCAGGGCCGCGACGCCGCCGGAGCGCGCGCCCAGCCGGTCCACGCGCGGGTTCTCCATGAGGAACAGCCCGCGCGGCGCGATCATCGCGAGGGTCTCGTGGGTGTCCACCGGCAGGGCGGCCGGGTTGCCGGTGGAGGAGCCGAACGCGTCGCCCGGCCAGGGCTGTTCACCGTAGGCGCTGCTCAGCGGCTGGGCACCGCTCTCCTGGGCGACGGCCCGGAAGGCAGGGGCGAGGGGGCGGCCGACCTCCTCGACGAGGAGTACCGGCCGAAGCCGGCGTACCGGGCGCTCCAGGCGCGGCCGGCGGGCCGGGCGCGGCTCTCGGACGCCGGGTGGTTCCCCGCCCGCTCGCCGCTGACCTGTGCGAACGCCGGGGGCGGCGTCCGGCGCTGAGTTGCGGCGGTGCGGGCGGGGCCGTCTCCTGAGAGGTGGAGCCCATCGTGGTGGTGGCACAGGGGAGGCGTATGACCGTCCGTGATGACCGGTTCCGCGCCGGGCCGGCGGACTGGGGCCAGCCGGCCGAACTCGTGCTGGACGGCGCGGGGACGGTGCTCGCCTGCACCCAGCCCGCGCTGGAACTCCTGGGCGGCCCGGCCCAGGAGGTGATCGGGTGCGATCTGACGGCCATGTTCAGCGAGCCGTCCGCGTGGGCCGACCTGCTGGAGGGCGCCGGCCGGACGCGGTGCAGCGGCGGGCGCGCCGAGCTGCGCAGGCCGGGCGGCGGCCGCGTGCACGTGGACGTGAACCTGTCGGCGCTCGCCGAGGGCAGCGAGGCACGCCTCCTGGTCCGGCTGGTCCCCGCGCCGGGATCCGAGCTGGAGGACGCCTTCGGCATGCGGGTGACGCTGGCCGGCGGCGGCCTGGTGGTGACCGACCCGCGGGTGCAGCAGCGGCTCGACCTGCTGCACGCCGCGGCCGTGCGGATCGGCGTCTCCCTGGACCTGGCGCGCAACGCCTGGGAACTCGTCGACCTGCTGGTGCCGGTCTTCGCCGACCTGGGAGCGGTCGACCTCACCGAGGCCGCCCTCGACGGGCAGGAGCTCGGCGAGTACGCCCCGGGCACACCGATGCGGCGCGTCGCCGTCGCCGCCGCGGCCGGCCCGTGGCCCGCGGACATCCACGGCCTGGGCGAGAGAGTCGTCCTCGGCGAGGTCGAGGCCGAGCACCTGCGGCGGGGCACCGCCGGAGTCATACCGGACCTCGGCCGGCTGCGCCGGGACCTGGCCGGCGATCCGCGGCGCCGCCGGCTGATCCTGCCCCCGGGCGCCACGTCCCTGCTGGTCTTCCCGCTCCAGGCCCGAGGGACCGTGCTGGGCGCCGTCGTGCTGTGGCGGTGCGCCGAGCGGATCCCGTTCGACCAGGCCGACGCCGCCCTCACCGACCTGCTCGGCTCCCGGCTGGCCCTCGGCCTGGACAACGCGCGCCGCTTCACCAGCGAACGGCGCACCGCCGAGGCGCTCCAGCGCAGCCTGCTGCCCCCCGCGACGGTGCGCCTGGCCGCCGCGGAGACCTCGGGAACGTACGCCCCGGCGAGCACCGCGGCCGGGATCGGCGGCAGCTGGTACGACGTGATCCGGCTGTCCGGGGCCCGCGCGGCCTTCGTGGCCGGAAAGGTCGCCGGTCACGGGGTGAACGCCGCCGGCGCGATGGGCCGGCTCCGCTCCGCCGTCCAGACCCTGGCCGACCTCGACCCGCCGCCCGAGGAACTGCTCGGCCACCTCGACGACCTGGTCAGCCGCATCACCGAGGACGAACCGGCGCGGCCCGCCTCGGCCGCCGGCTCACTGCGCGACGCCACCTGCCTGTACGTCACCTACGACCCGGTCACCTGCCGGTGCCTGGTCGCCAGCGCGGGGCACCCGCCGCCCGTCCTGGTCCGCGCCGAGCAGGGCACCGCCGAGGAGGTGGAGCTCAGGGCGGGACCGCCGCTCGGCAGCGGCGCGGAGCCCTTCGACCCGGTCGAACTGCACCTGCGGCCGGGCGACGTGCTTGCCCTGCACAGCGGCCCGCCCGGCCGCGGCGGTCCGGACACCGAACCGGACCTGCGGCACGTGCTCGCCGCCGCCCGGGCCGCCGCGGGCGACCGGCTGCCGCTCACCGAGATCTCCGACCGCGTCCTGGCGAGACTGCGCCAGGAGCCCCGCGGGGAGGACATCGCCGTCCTCCTGGCCCGCGTCGGCCGGGTGTCCCCCGAGGACACGGCGTTCTGGCAACTGCCCGCCGACCCCGCCATGGTCGCCCACGCCCGCGGCCTCGCCGCCACGCAACTGGCCCGCTGGGGCCTGGAGGAGCTGGGCTTCACCACCGAACTCCTCGTCAGCGAGCTGGTCACCAACGCCGTCCGCTACGCCGGAGGCCCCATCGGCCTGCGCCTGACCCGGCAGGACCGGCTCATCTGCGAGGTGTCCGACCCCAGCCAGTCCCAGCCCCACCTGCGCCGCGCCCGCCTCTCCGAGGAGGGCGGCCGGGGCCTGTTCCTCATCGCCCAGCTGGCCCACCGGTGGGGGAGCCGGTACACCCACGACGGCAAGACGATCTGGACGGAGCAGCTGCTCGACGCGTGAGAGCGGCCGGACACGCCTCCGCGGCGGTGGCTAGACTCTCCCCGGTCTTCGAATGCGCGTTCACTCGCGGAAGCGCCGAACCTCCCCCCCTGCAAGGAGTTCACCCACGGTGTCACGGGAATATCGGGCCGCCGCTCCCGAGGACGGCCGCGCCGGTCTGCGGGCCGACTGCGCGCGGTGCTTCGGACTGTGCTGTGTGGCGCTCCCCTTCACCGCCTCGGCGGACTTCGCCGTCGACAAGGCCGCCGGGCGGCCGTGCGCCAACCTCCGGCAGGACTTCCGCTGCGGCATCCACGCACGCCTGCGCGAGACGGGCTTCCCCGGCTGCACCGTCTTCGACTGCTTCGGCGCCGGCCAGCAGGTCTCCCAGGTCACCTTCGGCGGCCGCGACTGGCGCACCGCGCCCGGCACCGCACAGCAGATGTTCGACGTGTTCGGCGTCATGCGCCAGCTGCACGAACTGCTCTGGTACGTCACCGAGGCGCTCGCGCTGCCGCCGGCCCGGCCGCTGCGCGGGGAACTGGCCGAGGCGCGGGACACCGTCGGCCGCCTCACGCACGCCGGCCCCGCCGAACTCGCCGAGCTCGACGTGGCGGCGCTGCGCGGCGCGGTCAACCCCCTGCTGCTGCGGACCAGCGAGCTGGTGCGGGCCCAGGCCCCCGGCCGCCGGGCCGACCACCGGGGGGCCGACCTCATGGGCGCCCGCCTGCGCGGCGCCGATCTGCGCGGCGCCGACCTGCGGGGCGCGTACCTCATCGCCGCTGACCTCCGCGGGGCCGACCTCAGGACAGCCGACGTCATCGGGGCGGACTTCCGGGACGCCGACCTGAGCGGCGCCGACCTCACCGGCTGCCTCTTCCTCACCCAGGCCCAGGTGAACGCGGCCGGCGGCGACGCCGCCACCAAACTGCCCCCGGGGTTCGCCCGGCCCGCCCACTGGCTCGCCGGCCGGTCCCTGCCGGACACCGGCCGGCCGGCCGGGAAGGAGAACCGCGCGCCGAAGGGCGGCGCCCGCCGGCGCGGCGCGGGATCCGGCCGGGCGCGCGGCACCCGCGGCTCCCGGGGCGGGCGGGCCTAGCAGGACTTCGGCAGGTGCCTCGCCGGCCCTCCCGCCCGGGCGGCCCTCCCCGGGGGTGCGCGGCCGCCGCGAGGCTCACCCTCCCGGCGTGCACCGGCGGCCCGGCACGCCGGCCGGACGGGGGCAGAAGAGGACCCGGGCCGCGGTGGGGGCCGCCGCGGCGTCCGGATCTCCCTCGAACACCGGCTCACCCAGGGGCGGACGCCCCGGCAGGTGACGGGCGGACACGAGGGCGTCGGCCCACGGCGTGACCACCGGGGACCGGTGCCGATGCGGTACCGGCCGCCGATCGGACCCGAGGGGTCCAGGAGGCAGGGCGGGCCCGTCCAGCCGAGCGCCGGGTCCAGCAGGACCCGGCGCATGATCTCGCGGTCGTGCGCGTCCAGGACCGGCTCGGTACCGGTGGCGTCGCTGATGTCGATGCGGTGCGTCCAGGTGTCGCGGGCGAGCAGCACGCTGTTCATGTACTCCAGGGAGTCCTCGGGCAGTGCCCGGGCCTCGGGAAAGACCATGCTCGTGCGGATCCGCCGCCGCACCGGAGCCGGCACGCGGGCCAACGACCGGGCCCCCTTCGGGGCGATGCGGGCGAACCCCCGGACCGGCCGCTCTCCCGGTACGCCGCCGCGATCCTCGACCTGGCTCGCGTTGTGGCCGTCGGGCGCGCCCCTCCCGGGACGGGTACGCCGGGCCCGCCTGACCCGCATGACCATGAGCCAGGGCCTGGGCAGTTCCTCGAACCGGCCCACCTCGTGGGCGACCGTGTCCCGGACGGTCCGTCCGGTGCACGCGGTCGGCCTCGACCACGCCGCGGCGTCCAGCGAGCCCAGCATCGCGAGCGAGGCGCGGATCCCGGCCCCGTTGAGCGCGCGCGCCCGGGCCGGAGGAGTCCGGGGCATGTCCCGCGCGGAGACACGCGGCCCGGCCGTGCGGCACCTCCTCGGCCCCTGGAGCGGGGCTACCTCCCAAGAAGCCGCGCACCGGAAGCCCGGAGGACCCGGAAGGCCCGGAAGGATCTCCTCCCGGGCCCGTCCGTGCGTCCGGGTGCCCGACAGCCGCGGGCGGGGCCGGGGAAGGTGCGCCGGGCCGGCACGACAGCGGCGAACACCCGACCGTTCGGTAATGTGTTCGCTCGGGGAGGGGTCGAACGGCCGCTGCCAGGCGGCACCGGCGGTGACCGCGACGGACACGTCCCACGACCAGGGACGTCGGCGCGGTTCCGGCCCCCGGCCCCGGACGACGGATCACGAGACGGACGGGGGAACACGGGTGACGACCGCTCATGTCCTCTCCGGGGCGGGGAGCAGCCCGCCGCCGGAAGGCGACACGGTCATCGACGTGCGGGACCTGCGGATGCGCTACCGCAGCCAAGAGGTGCTGACGGGGGTGGACTTCACCGCCCGGCGAGGCGAAGTGGTCGTACTGCTCGGGCCGAACGGCGCGGGCAAGACGACCACCATCGAGGTCCTGGAGGGCTTCCGGATGCGCTCGGCCGGTGACGTGACCGTCCTCGGCACCGATCCGGCCCGCGGGGACGAGCGGTGGCGCGCGCGCCTGGGCATCGTGCTGCAGTCCTGGCGCGACCACGGCAAGTGGCGGGTGCGGGAACTGCTGGCCCATCTCGGGTCCTACTACGCGCCCTACTCCACCCCCCTGGTGCGGCGGCCGCGGGACGTCGACGAACTCATCGCCGCCGTGGGGCTGACCGGGCAGGCGCACAAACGGGTGGGCACCCTGTCCGGCGGGCAGCGCAGACGGTTCGACGTGGCCGTCGGCATCGTCGGCAGACCCGAGCTGCTGTTCCTGGACGAGCCGACGGCCGGTCTGGACCCGGAGGCCAGACAGGAGTTCCACGGCCTGGTCCGCGGACTCGCCGACGAGAACACCACCGTGCTGATGACCACGCACGACCTTGCCGAGGCGGAGCGGCTCGCCGACCGGATCCTCGTCCTCGCCGGTGGCCGGATCGTGGCCGACGGCACGGCCGAGGAACTGTCGCGGCGGGCGTCGGCCGAGGCCACGGTGCGCTGGACGCGGGACGGGCGGTCCTTCGAGCGGCGGACGGCCGAGCCGACCCGGTTCGTCCGCCGGCTGTTCGAGGAGCACGGCGAGGCCATCGGCGGACTGGAGGTGCGCCGGGCGAGCCTGGAGGACACCTATCTGACGATGGTGCGGGAGCTGGAGACGGGGAGTGTCCCCGGCGAACGGGCGGCGCACGCCTTCGGGGAGGGAGCGCGATGAGTCCGGTGGCGTACGCGGTGCGCGTGGGAGTGCGGCGCGGCTGGACGGAACTCCGGCAGACCTTCACCTCCGGCCAGGACGTGTTCGGATACGCGCTTTGGACGGTCCTGCTCATGGTTCCGCTGTTCCTCGCCGGGGACGAACCGCTGAAGGGCGCGGGCATCTCGGCCGGCGCCTTCATGCTGCCGAGCATGGTGGGGATGACGCTCGCGTTCACCGGGGTCATGACCACGGCACAACTGCTCGCGACCGAGCGCGAGGACGGCACGCTGCTGCGGGCCAAGGCCCTGCCGCACGGCATGGTCGGCCACCTGGTCGGCAAGATCGTCATGGTGTCGGGTACGGCCCTCGTCTCCATGGCGCTGCCGTTCGCCGCCGGCGTGTTCCTGGTCGACGGCGTCGCCCGGCAGGGCGGCGGAGCGCTGCTGACGCTGGTGTGGGTGGTGCCGCTGGGGCTCCTGGCCACCCTGCCGGCGGGTGCCGTCATCGGCTCGCTCGTCGACAGTCCGCGCACCGTCGGGCTGCTGATGCTTCCGGTCATGGGACTCGTCGTCGTCTCCGGGATCTACTTCCCCCTGTCGGAACTGCCCGGGTGGCTGCAGACCGTCGGACAGCTCTTCCCGGTGTACTGGCTCGGCCTCGGTCTCAGGGCCGCGCTGCTGCCGGCCGACGCGGTCGCCGCCGAGGTCGGCGACTCCTGGCGGCACCTGGAGACAGCGGGCGTGCTGGGTGCCTGGGCGGTCGTCGGGCTGCTGCTCGCACCGTCCGTCCTGCGCAGGATGGCCCGCCGCGAGTCCGGGGCCGCGATGGCGGAACGGCGCCGGAAGGCGATGCAGCGGGTCGGCTAGCCGCCGCCGTCGGAGCCGTCGGTCCTGTCGCCGGAAGGCCGCGGCCCGGGCGTGCCCCCGCTCGGCGTGACGTGCCGGGTCCGTCGGACGTGTCGTTCCCGGGCGTGGGGGGGGGGGGGGGGGGCGCGGGGGGGGGGGGCCCCCGCCCCCGCGGCCCCCCCCCCCCCACGTCAGGCGGGGGCGCCCCGTGGGCGCCCCCGCGGAGCGGACCTCGCCCGTGCACCTGTGCGGCACCCGGGAGGCGCCGGCCACCGTGCGCGGCGGACGGGTCCCCGGGCGCGTCAGTCGCCTCCTCCTCCGCCCCCGCCGCAGGACGAGCCGCCCCCGCAGGACCAGCCGCCCCCGCACGCGTGGCCGCCGCCGTCACCTCCTCCCCGCCGGCGCCCCCGCGACGGCCTGCCCTTGCCGCGCACCGCCGCGGCGAACACCGCGACCAGCACGATGCCCACGATCACCGGGATCTCCATGGTCCGCTCCCCGTCGTCCCGCACTCCGTCGTCGTCGGGGCGGGAGGGATGCCCCGGCCGGTCACGGGGCCAAGCGTCTTTTGAGCGACTCCAGAGCTTCGGCCGCGCGGTGACCGCTCAGCGGACCGGCCGCCACCGCGGGGCCCCGTCGTCGGGGACGTCCGGGGAGGCGAAGTGGAACGGCACCCCGAGGCGGGCGGCCAGGGCCCGGCCCGCCCCGGCCGCGGCGGCGCCCGGCCCGGGCCCGCCGGGGCGCCGGCGGACGGTCGCCAGGCGGCCTTCCCCGACGGGGTCCTCCAGCACCGCGACCAGTTCCACGAACCAGCCGTGGACGGTGTCGCCGTCCCAGAGCGCCTCGACGGCGGCCACCCGGCCGGGCAGCGCCGCGGCGCGGGCCGCGAGGGAGGCGGTGTCCAGCGGGTCGGGCGGCCGGCGCCGCACGCGGTCGCCCAGCGTCCCGTAGCGGGCGTGCACCACCTCCTCCGCCTCGCGCAGACCGAGACCCAGGGGGCGCAGCGCCTCCCACACCGTCCTGACCGCCGGCAGGAGGCGGTCGTGCACCACGTGGTCGTCGACCTCCCGGCGGGTCGCCTCCGTCAGGCAGGGCCACCAGCCGCTCACGGGCCCACCGGGCGGGATCGCGTCGCGCACGTCACGGGCCGACCGTACGCCAGGACCCGTGGCGGCCGCGCATCGGGCTTGTCCGCGGCTCCCGCACGGCCCTACGGTGCCGCGGTGGATCTCTTCTCGCGCTCCTGGACCGCGCTGCGCACGGCGGTCGACGACCTGACCGACGAGGACTGGGAACGGCCCTCGGGCTGCACCGGCTGGCTGGTGCGGGACCTGGTGTGCCACCTGGTCATCGACGCCCAGGACGTCCTGATCACGCTGGTCACCCCCGCCGAGGCCGAACCGACGGTGGACGCCGTCACCTACTGGAGGCTCGTCGACCCCCCGACCGGCGAGGACCCGCTCGACGCCCTGATCCCCCGGCTGGCCGCCGCGTACGGCGAACCGCGGTGGCTGAAGTTCCACTTCGACGACGTGGGCTCCGCCGCCGGGCGCGCCGCCCGCCTGGCCGACCCGGACGTCCGCGTCGCCACCCGCGACGAGGTGCTGACGGCCGGCGACTACCTGTCCGCGTACGTCATGGAGTGGACGCTGCACCACCTCGACCTGATCGCCCACCTGCCCTCGGCCGCGGGCCCGCCCGCCGAGACCCTCGCGGCCGCCCGCACGACGCTGGAGACGATCGCCGGGGCACCGTTCCCGGAGGCGTTCCCCGACCGGGACGCACTGCTCGTCGGCACCGGCCGGCGCGCCCCGACGGCCGCCGAGACCGCCGCGCTGGGCGGCCTGGCCGCGCGGCTTCCGTTCGTGCTGGGCTGAGCGCCGGCCCCGGGCCGGGAGGACCGCCGACCTCTGGATCGGCTCAAGCGGCTCGCGCCGTCTCCC
This sequence comes from Streptomyces sp. NPDC085946, assembly GCF_044540485.1. Taxonomy (NCBI): domain Bacteria; kingdom Bacillati; phylum Actinomycetota; class Actinomycetes; order Kitasatosporales; family Streptomycetaceae; genus Streptomyces; species Streptomyces sp. NPDC085946. Next base: position 144,335 of record NZ_JBITSF010000015.1, read on the forward strand.
GGGCACGTGATCCACTCCGCTGCGGCGGCACCGTCCGTGGTGCCGCTGTCGGGGTGTCGAAGCCGGGGGGTTCCGTCCGGAGGAAGAACAAGCTGATCGCGTCCGCCGTCGCGGGCGCGGTCGTCGCCATGGCCACGGGGGCCGTGGTGCAGGACCGGGCGGAGGCGGCGGAGCGGGAGGAGCTGCGGCGCGCGGCCCAGCGGGTGGTCCAGCGGGAAGCCGACGCGCCCGGCGCGCCGTGGCGGCAGGACCGGCCGCCCGCCGGCCGGACGTGGAGCGAGGCGCGGGCCGAGGCCGTCCTGTCGCACGTCACCGTGGAGGACGGACGGGCCCGCGTCGACGTCGACGCGGTGACGACCCCCTACACGGTCGGACCCACCGGAGCCGACCCCCGGCCGGGCGTGCCCTGCCTCGCGTCCCGCGTGTTCCTGTTCGCCCCGGCGAGCGACGGGTGGCGGCTCGTCGAGGACCTGACCCGGGAGGAATTCGCCGGGTGACGCCGGGCTCACCCGGCGTCCGGGTCCCGGCTCGCGGGCAGCGCCACCTCGCCGATCTCCTCCAGCAGCGGCATGAGCGAGCCGACCGCGTCGAGCATCTTCTGGAGGGCCGTGTCGAACGCGCGCGCCCGTTCCGCGTCGGACCGGTACCCGCCGCTGCCGGGCGTCATCGCCTCGCGGCACGTCCGGCCGTGGCGGGAGACCGCCGACAGGGACGCGGACCACCTCTTCTGGAGGTCCCGGTCGGGAACGGGGAAGTAGGCCAAGGCGTCGGTGGCCCGCTCGGCCAGCGTGCCGCAGACGCGGCGGAACCTGCCCTCGTCCAGCCTGACCCTGCCGTCCTCGCCGGGCCGCTGCTCTCCCGCGGCGGTGAGCGCGTCACCGAGGTCGCCGGCCGCCTCGCCGATCGCCCGGGAGTGTTCGAGGCCGCCGTGCCCGAGCCACGCCAGCGCCTGCCACACGCGGATCTTCTCCGACCGGGCCCTCGGCGCGGCGTCGACGAGGTCGGTGACCGGATCGCCGGGGGCGTCCGACGCGCTCACCTTCCCGGCCGGCGACGACGGGGCGTCACCGGTACGGGCGGTCACGAAGAGCAGCAGCGTGGGAACGGCCAGGGCGAGGACGGCGCCCGCGGGTGCCGGTCTCCGCCACCGGGAGCCGGCCGCCGGCACCGGCGCGGGCGCCGGATCCCCGGGCCGTGCGGCGCGTCCGCGTCCCGGCCGCCGCACCGCCCATCCCACGGCCGCACCGCCCACCGCCGCGCACGCGCCGAGGAACACGGCGGGGGCCAGGGTGTTCCCGGCGACCAGGGTGACGAGGACCCGGCCGGACGAGGGCACCCAGTGGCACCGGTCCGCGAAGACGCGGAACGGGCCGAGGCAGCCGTCGGCCGAGAACAGCACGAACACGGCCGCGTGAGCGAGGAGCTGGGTGGCCGCCACGGCCAGCAGGGCGCGCGGCAGCCACAGCCGGCGGGACACCGCGGCGACCACCGCCGCGGTGAGCACACAGGCGGCGAGGACAGCGGCGATGACCAGCCACGCGTGGACGAAGCCGTACGGCCCGGAGCGTTCCGCCCAGGTGGCCGGGCGGCGCCCGTGCTGGACCCGGTACACCGCCAGCAGCATCGCCCAGCACAGCAGTCCGCCCGCCGCGCCCGCCGCGAGCGTCCTGCCGAGCCGCAGCCCGGACGCGCCGGCCGTCGACGCCCGCAGCACCAGGGGGAGGAGCCACAGGGCGAGCGCGGCGCCCGGCAGCAGGACGCCGGTGTCCAGCGCCGTGAGGGTCGGCAGGGACTCGGTGATGGCCGTCAGTTCGCGGGCGTAGGGCCCCCATGCGCCCGGGCTCGCCTGCCGGACCAGGTCGCGGAACTGCTCGGCCCGGCTGTACACGCCCATCGACTGGTAGGCGCCGGTCGTATACCACCAGTACAGCCCGCCCCACAGCACCACCGCGGTGACCAGCAGGTTCAGCAGCCCGGCCGCGTGCCGCGGCCCTCTGCCCGCCAGGCCGAGCGCCAGGTACGCGCACTGCGCCGACCATGCCGCCGCGACCGCGGCGGTGAGGAGGAGCCCGAGCAGGAACTGCGGTTCGGGACCGAGCCAGTCGGTGCCGCGGTTGCCGCGCACCACCTCGCCCAGGACCAGACCGCAGCCCAGCCACCCGCCCGCGCGCAGCCCCGACAGCGTCTGCCCGCGGGTCCGCGCGGTCGCCGCCGAACGGGCCAGCGAGACGTACAGCACCGGTGCGAGGAACGCCGTCGCGAGCCAGGCGCCGCCCTCGCTCGTCGACAACCGGGGCACCACCTCGCCGACGGTGTTGACGAGCAGCGTGCCGCTCACTCCGACGAGCAGCAGGGCCGGCGCGCCCGCACCGGGCAGCCGTCCCGGCTCGGCCAGCGCGCGCTGCCGCTCGGCCCAGCTCGGATGCGTCCGCAGCAGCGCGGTCACCCGGCGGACCGAGGTGGTCACCGCGCCGTCGGGATCCCGGTGCGCCCACGCCGAGGGCAGCGCGCCGCAGCTCACGGCCCGGGCGTCGGCGTGCAGTTCGCGGCGGCGCAGCAGATCGGCGCGGGCCAGGTGCACCAGGCACACCAGCAGCAGGCCCGTCAGGACCGAGAAGGTGATCCGGGAGGCCGCGCCGGGCCAGAACGGCGAGTCGGTCCGGCCGGTCAGGCCCGACAGGAGCAGCCCGCCCTCGTGCCAGAGGTACGGCAGCAGCGCCAGCACCACGAAGACCCGCCACAGGGCCGTACTGGCGGAGGCGTACACCACGTCGCGGTTGCGGACGTGGGCGAGCTCGTGCAGGACGACGGCGCGGAACCCTTCCGGATCGGTGGTCCGCCGCACCAGCAGCCCCGCGTGCAGGCACACGGTGTACGCGCCGGGCCGCCCGTACACCACCGCCCCGGAGGTCGTCCGCGCCGGGTCCACGCGGAAGCGCACCCCCGAGGTGACACCGGCGCGCCCGCACAGCTCCCGCAGCGCCGCGGCCAGGGAACCGTCGGCGTCCAGGTCCTCGCTCGGCACGGTCGGCCGCCACCGCTCGCGCAGGCGCGGCTGCCACCGGAAGACGAGGGCCGCGACCGCCAGCAGGACGGCCGTCGCCACCATGCCCTTCCCGTACTGCACCGCCGGCACCCCGGACATGCACGCCGCCAGCGCGTCCGGGCTGCGCAGGTTGATCAGCAGGTTGTCCAGGTTCCGCCCGTCGGGATCCATCCCGGCCGCGAGCAGACAGCCCAGCGCGTCACCCGGGGTGTCGTCGGGCTCCGGAGCCAGCACCGTGTTCAGCATGCTCACGCTGGACGCGGTGAGGACGGTCATCAGCAGGACGAAGCGCGGGCCGGTGTCGGCCAGTCCGTGGCCGCCCGGGACGGCGTCGTGCCCGGCCGGCGCCGACCGGGACGCCGTCACGAACCCGCCCCGGGAGCCGTGGGATCGTCACCCCCCGGACCGGAGGGACCGGCGCCGCCGGTCCCGGAATCCGCCGTGGCGAGCCGCGCCACGACGGCGTCCGCGAGAGCCCGGGCCTCCGCGGCGTCGATACCGCGCTCGGCCGCGCGCTCGAGGATCTGGGTCCGCACGGCGGCCAGCTCGGCACGGTCCAGCTCCGGCAGGACCCGCGGCGGTTCGGCGGGGCCGCGGCGCAGCAGCCGGCGCAGTCCGCCCCGGCCCCGCTCCACCAGTCCGTCGACCGCAGAGTCGGCCGCGCGCCGGGCCGCCTGGTCCAGCACCAGCCACAGCACGGCGGTGACCAGCCCGGTGACCTCCACCAGCCCGAATCCGAGGGGTTCCCTGCGCTCGCCCCGCCCGGCGAGGATCCGGACGGCCCGCTCGTCGTCCATCGGCCACAGCGCGTCGAGAAGCGGCAGTTCGTGCGCCGCCCGTTCCGCCACCACCTCCCGTACGACATGACGCACACTCGTCGGACCCGTCGGCACGGTCACCGTGAACTCCCTTGGGCGCAGCGGACGTTGTCCGTCCATGCGATCACACCGGCCCCGCCGCCCGCCACGTGATTGCCCGTCGGCGACCGGAACGGCGGATCTCTTTCGCTCCCGGGGCGCGACCGGCCCCGGGCGGTGCCCAGGGCGGTGCCCAGGGCGGCGTTCGGAGCGGGGTTCCGGGCGGACGCCCGCCGCCTCACAGCGCCCGCGCGACCAGCAGCGCCACGTCGTCGTGGTCGTCGGGGTGGCGCAGGCCGTACAGGAGGAGGTCGCAGGTCTCCTCCAGGGGCCGCTGGGGCTCGTCCAGGAAGCCGAGGAGGACGTCGAGGCGGTCGTCGATGGGGTGCTGGCGGGTCTCGACGAGGCCGTCGGTGTAGAGGACCAGCAGGTCGCCCGGGCCGAGTTCGACCGTGGTGGTCCCGAACGGGATGCCGCCGACCCCGAGCGGCGCGCCGGGGGGCAGGGTCAGCAGCGAGGGGGCCCGGCCGGCGCGAACCAGCGCGGGCGGCATGTGCCCGGCGTTGGCGATGCGGCACTGCCGGGTGCCGGGGTCGAACACGGCGTACAGGCACGTGACGATGTAGTGCTCCAGATCGCAGGTGATCTTGTCGAGGTGCTGGAGGACCGCGCCCGGGTCGAGGTCCAGGTCGGCGTAGGCGCAGGTGGCGGTGCGCAGCCGGCCCATGGTGGCGGCGGCGTCGATGCCGTTGCCCATGACGTCGCCGACGACCAGGGCGGTCTTGTCGTCGACGAGCGGGATGACGTCGTACCAGTCGCCGCCGACCTCGCTGGTGGCCTGGGCGGGCTGGTAGCGGGAGGCGAGTTCCAGACCGGTGTGGTGCGGCGGGTGGTCGGGCAGCAGGCTGCGCTGGAGGGTCAGGGCGGTGTTGCGCACGCTCTGGAACCAGCGGGCGTTGTCGATGGCGACCGCGGCCCGGCTGGCCAGCTCGCCGGCCAGGACGACGTCGTCCTCGTCGAACGGCTGCGGGTTGCGGGTGCGTTTGAGGTCCAGCGCGCCCAGCACCTCGCCGTGGGCGATCAGCGGCACGGCGAGGTAGGAGTGCACGCCGGCGCGGGCCAGCAGCGCGCTGCCCTCGGCGTCGCGGGCGATGCGCGGGAGGTCCCGTTCGCCGACGTGCCGCACCAGGACCGGCCGGCCGGTGTGGACGCACAGGGTGACGAAGCGGTCGCCGTCGTAGGAGGCCAGGTCGCCGGGCGGGTCGGCGGCGCGCACCGCCACGGTGGGGTGGGCCGCCTTCAGGGCGAGGGCGCGGAACAGCTCGGGGCCGTTGTCCGGTCTGCGCATGCGGCGGCAGGCCAGGGCGGAGTCGAGGACGTCCACCGCGACCACGTCGGCCAGTTCGGGGCTGGCGATGTCGGCCAGTTCGCGGGCGGTGCGCTCCACCTCCAGACTGGTGCCGACGCGGGTGGAGGCGTCGGCGATCAGGGCCAGGCGCCGCCGGGCCCGGTCCGCCTCGGCCGCGGCACGGTGCCGCTCGGTGACGTCGACGACCGACAGCGCCGCACCGAGCACCCGCCCGCCGGGGTCCTCCAGGCGGTAGAACGACAGGGACCAGGCGTGCTCGTGCTCGGGGTCGGTCGGGGGGCGGCCCACGTGGTACTGGTCGAGCAGCGGCGTGCCGGTGGCGAACACCTGGCGCAGCGCGGACTCGATGGTGTCGACGTCCGGGAAGGACAAGGTGTCCCGCAGGTGCCGGCCGATGTGGTCCGCGGCGGGGATGCCGTCGATCCGCTCCAGCGCCGGGTTGACCAGCAGGTACCGCAGGTCGGGGTCGAGGAGGGCCAGGCCGATCGGGGACTGGTTGATCAGCCGCTCGCACAGCGCCAGGTCGGTCTCGACGCGCTGCAGGAGGCTGTGGTCGGCCGCGATGCCCAGCGCGTAGACGTCCCCGAGGTCGTCCAGCAGCCGCATGTTGCGGAACTCCATGAGGCGGCTGCTGCCGTCCTTGTGCCGGACGGGGAAGGCACCGGCCCAGCTCCGGCCGGTCTCCAGCACCTCCGTGAACAGTTTGACGACCGCCTGCAGGTGCTCGGGGTGGATGATGAGCCGCGCCGCGTACTTGCCGAGCACCTCGTCCGCGGTGAAGCCGAAGAGCTCCTCGGCCTGCGGGGTCCAGAACACGATGCGGCCCTCGGTGTCGAGGACCAGCGCGGCCACGCTCAGCACGTCCAGCAGGCTGGTGGTCCGGGGAGCCCCGGTGCCGTACTGGTCGCCGTCGGGCTGGAAGGATTCGGTCGTCATCCTGACCCTCCTGTACCGGCCGGCGGGACGCGCCGGCCCGTGCCGGCGCCGCCGCACCTGGCGGTGACCACCGGCCCTTCCATGCTCCCTCCGGTCCCGCGCCTTGCCCAGTCCTGACGGGTCCCTGCCGAACCGGGCACGGGGAGCCCGCCGGGACGCCCGTCCCGCGGCGGACGGCCGTACGCGCTCACCGGCCGTCCGGACTCCACCCCGGCCTGCGCCGCGGCGGTCCGGCGAGGATCAGCGGCTCGACGGCCGCGTAGCGCTCGCGTTCGCGCCGGGCGCCCCGGCGGCCGCCCAGGACGGTGCCCAGCCAGCCGAAGGCGAAGCCCAGCGGCACCGACACCAGGGCGGTCGTCGTGAACGGGAACCAGGTGAAGTCGGCCTCCGGGAAGGCCGACGTCGGTGACCCGGAGACCAGCCGGGTGCCCGACATCAGGACCAATGTGGCGGCCGAACCGCCCACCAGGGTGCACAGCAGGCCCGCGCGGCTGAAGCGCCGCCAGAAGAGCGAGTAGACCAGGGCGGGTGCGATGGCCGACGCGCCCAGGCAGAAGGACAGCGTCGCGAGCGGCTGGAGGCTGCGGTGCTGGGCGAGGGCGGCCAGCAGGACCACCGGCACCCCGACGACCAGCGCGCAGACCCGCGCCAGGGTCATCTCCCGCAGCGGTGTCATGCCCGTGCGGCGGGACGCCGCCACGTCGTGGGCCAGCGAGTTGGCGCAGGCCAGGGTCATGCCGGCGACGGACGCGAGGAGCGTGAGGAAGATCGCCGCGGTGACCGTGCTGAACAGCAGGCTCTCCCCGCGCGACACCTCCGCGCCGAACGCGGCCCGGGCGCCCAGCAGGTACGCCGTGCTGCCGCGCGGATCGGCGGCGGTGATGTGCTGCCGGCCGACGAGCGCCGTGGCGCCGAGGGCGATGACGGTGATCACCAGCATGAACAGGGCCACCGACGACACCGCCCAGGACATGGTGCGCCGGACCTGGCGGGCGCTGCCCGCCGTGTACATCCGCATGGTGACGTGCGGCAGACAGGCGCCGCCCAGCACGATCGCGACCTGCGTGCTGATCATGTCCGGCCCCGGATGCGGCCCGTCCGCGAACTGCAGCCCGTACCGCAGGAACGCCTCGCCGGCTCCGCTGCGCCGCGCGGCCGTGCCGACCAGCGCGCCGGGGTGCCAGCCGAAGGCGTGCAGGACGAGCACCGCGACGACCAGCCCGGAGCCCAGCAGGATCACCGTCTTGAGGATCTGGATCAGCGCGGTGCCCTTCATCCCGCCCAGCGCCGCGTAACTGATCATGAGGGTGCCCGCGCCGACGATGCAGCCGGTCTTCATGGCGCTGTCGGAGAAGCCCAGGATGAACGCCAGGAGCTGTCCCACGCCCGCCAGCTGCACGATCATCATCGGCACCAGCGAGAGCACCGTCACCGCGCAGGCGGTCACGCGCACCGCCCGGCCGGGCATGCGCCGCCCCAGCGCGTCGCCCATGGTGAACCGCCCGGTGTTGTGCAGGGGTTCGGCCAGCAGGAACATCAGCAGCAGCAGGGACAGCAGCGTGCTGAGCGCGAGGACGACGCCGTCGTAGCCGCACAGCGCGATCACGCCGCCGATGGTGAGCACGGTCGCGGCCGAGACGTAGTCGCCGGCGACGGCCAGGCCGTTGCGCAGCGGGGACAGCGAGCGGTAGCCGGTGTAGAACTCCTCCAGGTCGTCGCGGTCGGGCCCGGTCACCACGCACAGCAGCAGCGTGACGGTGACGACACTGCAGAACGCGACGAGGGACCAGGACTGCGCGGAGCCGCCGAAGTCCGTCATCCCCGGGGTCCTCCGTCGCCGCCGGCGGGACGCGCGTACCGGCCGACCCTGCGGGCGAGGGGGTCGACGTACCGGCTCGCGGCGCACTCGAAGAGGATCACGGCCAGCCAGGTGACGGGGATCTGGACCACGGCGAGCAGCAGGCCCGTGGGGAGGCCGCCGGGGGCGGGGCGGGACATCAGGGCGGGGGCCCGGACGGTGAGCGCCAGGAAGACGGCGAAGTACCCGAGGGCGGCGAGGGCGGCCACCCGCCGCTGCCAGCGGCAGGCGCGCCGCAGGACCCGCAGGGCGCGGTGGTACCCGGAGCACGAATGCGGCCGGGCCCCGTTGCCCGGCTGCCCGCCGGCCGGTGGCGGGGGCACCGGCGGGTGGGCGGCGGGGAAGGGGGCCCGGCCGTTTCGCTGCCGGACCGGGTGTAACTCCGAGTTGTCGTGGGACATACCGAGTCTCCAAGCGCGGCCGGGGCCCGACGGTCACGGACCGCGGAAGGTGGGGGAGCGGTTCGGGTCACCGCACGCTATGCGGGGGCCGTGGCACGCGGAGGGTTTTCCGTTGAACTTCCTGGCCGGGGCCCGCATCGCCGCCGATCAAGGAGGGGACGGGTGGTTCCCGTGCGACCCGGGTGACACGGGAGCCTGTCGCACCCCCGTCCCGCCCGGCACGCCGCTCACCCGTTCGCCGTACGGACGTCCGAGGGCGCGTCCACCGCTCAGCGCAGGTCGATCAACCGGTGCAGCGGGGTGCCGTACGCCCAACGCCTCAGCAGCCTGCCGTCCATCAGGCGGGTGTCGTCCCGGGCCCGCGCCCACCGCAGGTCCCGGTGGCTGAAGGTGCCGCGGTGCACGATCAGCCGCAGCGCGGGCCCGCCGCCCCCGTGGCGCGCCGGGCCGAGCGGCGGGTCCTCGTCCGGCAGCGGCTCGGCGACGGGACGGAACACCACCTCCAGCCGGTGCCCCCGGTCGTGGCGCGCCTGGATCCGGGGCCGGACGCCGCCGGCCGCCCGCCGCGCGGACCAGCCGTCCCGGCGGAGCATCCGGTACACGGCCAGCGCGAGACCGTCGGCGTCCAGCTCGGCGATCTCCTGCGGCGTGTAGTACCCGAGGCGCCGGCGCACCAGGGGACGGCGGCGCCCCACGACCACCGGCACGGTGACCGCCGCGACGGCCAGCACCGCCAGCGGCACGCCCGCGCCGAGGACCCGGGAGGCCACCGCGAGCCCGGCGGCCGTCCCGCCCGCCACGACGACCACCCCGGCCAGCGCCGGCAGCACCTCCCGCAGCTCGGGCCCGTACCGCCCCTGGGCGCGCAGCAGGCGCACCACCCGCCGCCGCCGGGCACCCCTCGACTCCTGACGGCCGGTCCCCAGGCGCCACCATGTCACCGGGCCAGCTCCCCCCACCCTCCGTCCGCGGGCGTTCGGACGGGACATACCCATCCGGTAGGCCGCAACCACCTTGCCCACGGCGCGAGTTGGCGCCCGGCGGGTTGACCCGGAGCCGCCCGGCGGGCCAGGTTGGCCGGTGAGGACGCGGACCGGCGGGGGCCGCCGAGGCGGGGGGCGGACATGAGGGCGATCGTCGTGGGAGCGGGCATCGGAGGGCTGACCGCGGCGGTGAGCCTGCGGCGTGCCGGGTACGAGGTCACGCTCGTGGAACAGGCGCCGCGCTTCACGGAGACGGGCGCGGGCATCCAGCTGGCGCCCAACGCCACGCGCGTGCTGCGGGCACTGGGACTGCTCGACGCGGTCGCGGACCGGTCCACCCGCCCGCCGTACATGAGCTTCCGCACCTGGTCCGACGGCACCGAGATCTGCCGCTACGCCCTCGGGCGCGCCGCCGAGGACGCGTTCGGGGCGCCCTACCTCCAGCTCCACCGGGCCGACCTGCACCGGGTGCTGACCGCGGCGGTGCCGCCCGGGTCGGTGCGCCTGGGCACCGAGGTCGTGGGCGTCGACCAGGACGACCGCTCCGCCCGGGTGACGACGGCGGGCGGGGAACACCTGCGGGCGGACCTGGTGGTGGCGGCGGACGGGGTGCGCTCCACCGTCCGGCGCCGGCTCTTCGGCGCGGACGAGGCGGTGTACTCCGGCAGCGCCGCCTACCGGGCGCTGCTCCCGGCCGCCGAGGTCGCCGACCTGGACCTGCCGGCCTACGCCGGCTGGCTCGGCCCGGGCCGGCACGTCGTCCACTACTGGGTGAGCCGGGGCGCACTGCTCAACGTCGTGGCCGTGTTCCGGGCGCCGGCGGCGCGCGAGTCGTGGACCGCCCGGGCGGAACCGGGCGAGCAATTGCGCGAGTTCGACGGGTGGGACCCCCGGGTGCTCGCGCTGCTCGAACGCGCGGGGCGGGTGTGGCGCTACGGCATCCACACCCGGGTCCCGCTCGCGCGGTGGAACGTCGGGCGGGTGACGCTGCTGGGCGACAGCGCCCACGCGATGGTGCCGTTCCAGGCGCAGGGCGCGGCGCAGGCGATCGTGGACGCGGCCGTGCTCGGCGACGCGCTCGCGGGCGCGGCACCGGCCGAGGTGCCCGAGGCGCTCGACCGCTATGTGCGGCGCCGGCGGGCGACCGCCACGAGCGTGCAGGCCGGTTCCGTGCGGGCGGGCGAGGACTACCACCTGCCCGACGGCCCCGAGGCCCGGGCGCGCGACGCCCGCATGGCGGCGTACGCGGCCGCACACGGCTTCAGTCCGCAGGCGAGCGCGTGGGGGGCCGACGCGGTGGACGGGCAGCCGGCTTCGTGACACCGGCCCGTCCGGCGTTCGGGGAGAGGCCGTTCGGACCGGAACGGGGCCGGGACGCGGCCCCCAGGGAGGGGCGCAGCCCTGCGGCGGCGCGGCGGCACTGAGCGGCTCACGCACCGGCCGCCGGGCGGGACGGCCGCGTCACCGCAGGACCAGCAGCACGGCCATCGCGACGAGCAGGGAGTCGATCCGGTCCAGGAGGCCGCCGGAGCCGGGCAGCCAGCGGCCCGCGTCCTTCGCCCGGACCCCCCGCTTGACCATGGACTCGACCAGGTCGCCCGCCGGGCCGCCGACCGCCACCGCCAGGGCCGTCGGCCAGGTCAGCGCGGACAGCACGGCCAGCACGCCGAGCCCCGCCGCGGCCCCGGCCACCGTGCCGCTCCACCGCTTGGCCGGCGACAGCGGCGACAGCCGCGGCCCGCCCAGCCGCCGGCCGGCGAAGTACGCCGTGATGTCGGCGACCGAGACCGCCAGGAACAGCACGAGCGCGCTCGCCCCGAGCGGCACCAGCGCGGCCAGCACACCCAGCCAGGCCAGCCCGAGCAGGCCGGCGCCGAGCCGGTGCAGGCCGTGGTCCGCGTCGCCGGCCAGGAGCGGGACCGCGGCCAGCGCCAGCGCGCCGACCGCGACCACCCGGAGCGTCTGCCCGGGCGCCAGCCAGGCGGCCAGCACCACGCCCGTCACCGCCCCGGCCAGGACGACCCGGTCGGCCCGCCCCAGCCGCACCAGGGCGCCGTACTCCAGCACCGCGACGATCCCGGCGACGACGGCGAGGGCCGCGGCGCCCGGGCGGCCCCACCAGAACGCGGCGGTCACCACGGGCACGCCGACCGCCCACGCGCACCAGCGGACGATCAGTTCCCGGCGCCGGGACACGGCCACCGCGAGCCCGCCGAACGCCAGCGCCCCGCCGAGGAAGGGCGCCAGGGAGGCGACGGAGGTCACCGGGCGGTTCCGGCGGCGACGCCGTCCGGGAGCCGCGCGCCGAGCGGGTCCGGACCCGGCCGCAGCGCCTCCAGAGCGGCCCGGCAGGCGGCCACGATCCGGGCGTTCCCGGCGGTGTCCCGGACCGCGACGCGCACGGTGCGCCCCTCGTAACGCGGCGACAGCGGCGACAGGTCGCGCAGGTACACGCCGTGGCGCCGGCACTCCTCCACCAGCCGCGCGGCACTCGGACCGCCGGGCGGCAGCGTGAGGGTCAGGAAGTTGGCCACGGCCTCCTCGACCTCCACCGCGTCGTCCAGTCCGGCCAGGCCGGCGGCGAGCTGCCGGCGCAGCGCGTGGGTGCGCCGCCAGCGGTCGCGGTAGTACGCCGGGTCCCGCAGCGCCGCCACCGCGGCCAGCTGGGCCGGGAGGCTGACCGGCCAGGGCGGCGTCCACCGGCGCAGCTCCGCCGCGGTGACCGGCTCGGCCACCAGGTACGCCGCGCGCATGCCGGACAGCGCGTACATCTTGGACAGCGAACTGCACACCACCACCCGCGGGTCGGTCGCGGCCAGGCCCGCCAGTGACTCGGCCGGGTCGACGTAGCCGAGGTACGCCTCGTCGATCCACCAGCGGGTCCCGGCCGGCGCGGCCTCGATCACCGGGCGCAGCTCCGCCGCCGGCAGGTGCCGTCCGGTCGGGTTGTTGGGGTTGACCACCACCACGAGGTCGTAGCGGCCGGACCCGACGGCGGCGGACAGGCGCTCCGGGTCGATGCGCCAGCCGTCCTCGCGGCGCAGCCGGAACCGGTCCACGGCGCATCCGATGACGCGCTCGGTGACGTGGGCGTACTCGCCGTAGCCCGGGTCCATGACCAGCACCCTGCTCGCCGGGGTCAGCCACCGGCCGAACGCCCTGAAGATCAGGTCGGAGGAGCCGGCGCCGACCGCGAGCGTGTCCGCCGGCAGCGCCCGGTCCGCGGCGATCTGCGCGACCAGCCCCTCGGCACCGGTCGGCGGCGACGTCCGGGCGGCCCACCCGGGATCCTCCGTGAGCGCGGCCCGTACACCGGGCGCGGGCGGGAACCAGGCGTCCAGCACGTCCGCCGCGACCACCCGCTCGCGCCGGTGCAGGGTGCGGAAGTCCGTGCCGACGGCGGTGAAGGAGGCACCGCCGTGCTCGCAGCCGTCCGGCCGGGGCGCGAACGGCACGTCCAGCCGCCAGTCCACGTCCGAGCGCAGCCGTCGCACGAGTGCGCCGAACCGGCCCAGGGAGAGACCGGTCAGCTCGCCCACGGCGCCGGCCAGCACCTCGAACGTCACCGCGCCGCTGCGGACGGTGCGGCCGACCGGGCGCAGGCCCGCGGCCAGGTACATGTCGAGCAGCTCGGTGCGGCCCATCGCCACGACCCGGCGCCCGCCCCGGGCGGCGATCCAGCGCAGCGCCGCGTACATCAGCAGCGGTGCCGCCGCGGTGGCCCGCCAGCGCGGTTCGACGGTGAGGATGCGCACCTCGAACGGGTCGTCCTCGTCGAGCAGCGGCAGCTCCTCGCGGGTGAGGTACTTGTCCAGCGCGTACCGCCCCACCCACGGCGGGGTCAGGCTGACGAAGCCGATGCGGGTCGCGCCGCGCGCCGCGACCAGGTAGACGTTGTCGCCGTCCAGTCCGTCGGTGAGCCGCCCGGCCGGGTCCGGCGCGTGCTGGCCCAGCTCCCGCGCGTACACCCGGTGGCGCAGTTCGTGGATCCAGTCGCGGTCCTGTGGGGTGGCGGCGCGCAGCTGCAGGGCGGAACTCATGGGGCTCCTCTGTGGGTCGGCAACGCGCCCATGATGAGGAGCGACGGGCCGCCCCCGTCAGGGCCGAGCGACACAGCGGACCTGAGTACGCGTACTCAGGCGCGGGCGGGACGGGCCCTCCGGGCACTGCGTCCCCGGCGCGGCGAGACCGGTCGCGGCGGGGTGTGGTCGTTTCGTGTGTGGTGTCCGGCATCGGTCGCCGCGGGATGCGGTCGCTTCGTACGCGGCGCCCGGCACCGACCGCCGCCGAGCCCAGGCACCCGTACGCGGTACCCCGCACCGGCCGCCCGGCATGCCGGGCGGCCCCGTCCCCGGCCCGCGGCTCGGCCGCCCCGGATTCCGGGACCCGGTACCACCTCAGGCGCTGCGCCCCGGATTTCGGACCCGGCACCACCTCAGGCGCTGCGCGGCGGCTTCCGGCCCGCAGCCTTCTTCGCGGTCCGCTTGGCCGCGCCCCCCTTCGCTGCCGGCTTCTCCGCCGGCTCCCCGTCCGCCTTCCGCCCCGTGGACCTCCCCGCCGCCGGCTTCCCGCCGGCGGCGGCCTTCCTCTTCGGCAGCTCGCTCACCCGCGCGTCCTCCCCGCGCGAGGCGCGCGCCTTGGCGACGGACTCCTGCAGCGCGGCCATCAGATCGACGACCCGGCCGGACCCGGCCCCCGCCCCCGCCGCGGCGGGCGGCTCCCGCCGCTCCCGCTTGGCCTCGATGACCTGGGCGACGGCCTCGGTGTACCGGTCCTGGAACTCCTCGCCGTCGAGGTCGTCACGGGTCATGGTGTCCATGAGGGCGAGCGCGCCCTCGATCTCGTCGTCGCCGACCTCGACGGGCGGCGGCAGCAGCTCGGCGGGGTCGCGGATCTCGTCCGGCCAGTGCATCGCGTGCAGCACGATCACGTCGTCCCGCACCCGCAGCAGGCCCAGCCGCTCCCGCCCCGACCAGGCGTACTTGGCGACGGCCACCTTCGCCGAGCGGGACAGGGCCTTCACCAGCAGCTTGTACGCCTTGAGGGCGACCTGGCCGGCCGGCCGGAGGTAGTAGCCCTCGCCGATGCGGATCGGGTCCACGGACTCCAGCGGGACGAACGCCTCGATCTCGATCGCCTTCGCCGTGGGCAGCGGCAGGTCCCGCAGGTCCTCGTCCGAGAGGGGCACGACCTGCGTCCTGGTCAGCTCGTAGCCCTTGCCGATCTCCTCGTTGGCGACCTCGCGGTTCTCGACCTCGCAGTACTTGCGCACCCGGACGCGGCTCATGTCGTGAAGGTGGTACTGGTGGAAGCGGATGCTGTGGTCCTCGGTGGCGTTGACCACGTCGACCGGCACGGTCACGAGGCCGAAGGAGATGGCTCCTGACCAGACGGTTCGGGGCATGGCAGACCTCCGCGTCGGCCCCGAGCAGCATCAGGGTACGAGCGCCGCGCCGGCCCCGCACACGGACGGCGGCCCGGGCGCACCCCGTCACCGGTCGGCCGCCGCACGGGCGGCACGAAGAGTTGTGACATGAGTCACAACACGAACACCTAGTGTCCACTAGGTGTTCGGATTCATCATCGAGCCGCGGCTGAAACGTTTCGTTCTCATCGCGTCCCCCATGGCCACTCCGTTGACGGCGCGGCTCTTCTTCGCCTCCTGCGCCCGGCTGATCCCCCGAAAGGAGCGGACTCGTGACACCGACGTCAGCGAGCCCCTCGCTCGATGCAGCACCCTCCCCGCACGGACACCGGTGGACCCCCCGTCTCGTGGGCGTGCTGATCGCCCTCATCTGGCCCACCCAGCTGCTGGTCACGGTGGGCATCCTCGGCTCCAACGCCACCGCCGACGTGGCGCAGAGCTTCCACACGACGCAGGTGGCCTGGTTCTCCCTGATCGTGACGCTGGTCTCCGCCCTGCTGAGCCCGTTCGTCATCAAGCTGGGCGACCTGTACGGCAAGAAGCGGATCATGCTCGGCATGATCGCCCTCGGCGTGGTGGGCGACGTCGTCGCGGCGACCGCGGGCAGCTTCGAGATGCTGCTGGTCGGCCGTGGTCTCGCCGCCTGCTACGGCCCCTTCCCGGCGCTCGCCTTCCCCGCGGTGCGGGACATCTTCCCCGGCAGGCTGGTCAAGTCCGCCAGCGGCATCCTGGGCAGCAGCCTAGGCCTGGTCGCCCTCGGCTCGCCCTTCCTGGCCGGCTGGCTGATCGACGGCTGGGGCTACCGGGGGGCCATGTGGTTCCTGGCCGCCGCCACCACCGTCTCCTTCGTGCTCGTGGCGACGCTCGTGCCCGAGACCCCGAGGCACGCCTTCGAGTCCGGCTTCGACTGGCTGGGCGGCATCGTCCTCGGCGGCGCCCTGGCCGTGCTCGTCTACGCCGTGGGCCAGGGCCAGTCCTGGGGCTGGGGCAGCGCGAAGACCCTGGCCTGGCTCGCGGTCGGCGCGGCCGCCCTGGCCGGGTTCCTCCTCGTGGAGCGGGCGAGCAGCCACCCCATCCTCGACCTGGGGGTGCTGCGCCGCCGCGCGGTCGTGACCACCGTCGTCTCCGGGGCCCTCGCCCAGGCGGTCGCCTACACCGCCCCCGTCGTCGCCATCCTGCTGGCGCTCTACCCGCACATCCCCGGCGTCTCCGCCGGCTTCGGCTGGACCGCGCAGCACAGCGCCACGGTCGGCGTCACCTGGAACCTGCTGCTGTTCGTCACCGGCCTGGTCGCCAGCCGCTTCCTGCGCGGTGCCGACACCCGCCCGGTCTGGTGGGCGGGACTCGCGACGATGGGCCTCGGCTACCTGCTGGCGGGCCTCTTCCACGCCGACGCGGTCCAGCTGACCTGGACGATGTGCGTGGCCAGCCTGGGCAGCGGCCTGGTCGTCGCCGCCGCGCCGGTGCTGGTCGTCGGCGCGGTCTCCCCGGACGAGCAGGGCCTGGGCAGCGGCATGCTCACCATGCTCACCCACGTCTTCGGCGCGGTGTTCAGCGCCGCGATGTTCGCCGCCCTCGCCTCCGACAGCACGGTCCTGAAGGGCACCGCGTTCTACGGCGACACCGGCTACACCTGGGCCTTCTGGGTCGGCGCCCTGCTCAGCCTGGTCGCCCTCGCCATCGGCCTGCTCATCCCCGCGCTGCGCGAACCCGAGGAGGAGGCCGAAGAGGCACCCGCCGCAGTCTGACGCACCCCCGTCCCGGTCCGGCCCGGCCACGCCCCGCGTGGCCGGGCCCTGAGGAAAGGCACCGATGTTGCACCACTGGACCGCCCAGGTCATCAGCCCCCGCCCGCCCGAGGGGGATCCGCCCGCCGACGCGGCGGCCCGCCCCGCCGTCCTGCTGCGCGGCGGGTTCGCCGTACGGTCCGGCGTGCGGGCGGCCCGGCTGACGGTCACCGCGCTGGGCGTCTACGAACTGGAGCTCAACGGCACCGTGGTCGGCGACCACGTCCTGGCCCCCGGCTGGACCAGTTACCGCCACCGGCACCGCTACCACTCCTTCGATGTGACCGGGCTGCTGCGCACCGGTGCCAACGCCTGGGGCGCCCACCTCGCGGACGGCTGGTACCGGGGCCGGCTCGGCTTCAACGGCGGGACCCGCGACATCTACGGCCCGGACACCGGCCTCCTCGCCGAACTGCGCGTCGAGTACGCCGACGGCACGGCCGAGACCGTCACCACCGGCCCCGACTGGCGCGCCTGCCACGGCCCGGTGCTCTCCGCCGGCCTGTACGAGGGCGAGCACCACGACGCGCGCCGCGAACAGCCCGGCTGGAGCGAGCCCGGCTTCGACGACTCCGCCTGGCACCCGGTGCGCGTCCTCGACTTCGACACCGCCGTCCTGTTCCCCGCCGACAGCCCGCCCGTCCGCCGCGTCGAGACCGTACGGCCCGTCGCCGTCACCGCCCTGCCCGGCGGCCGCTCCCTGCTGGACTTCGGGCAGAACCTCGTCGGGCGCCTGCGCATCCGGGTACGCGGCGAGGCCGGCCGGACCGTCACCCTGCGCCACGCCGAGGTCCTCGACGAGGACGGCGAGCTGTGCGTGCGGCCGCTGCGCACCGCCGTCGCCACCGACCGGTACACCCTGCGCGGCGACGCGGACGGCGAGGAGTGGGAGCCGCGCTTCACCTTCCACGGCTTCCGCTACGCCGAGGTCGACGGCTGGCCCGGCCCGGTGACGCCCGACGACGTCACCGCGGTCGTCCTCCACAGCGACCTGCGCCGCACCGGCTGGTTCTCCTGCTCCGACCCCGCCCTGGAGCGGCTGCACGAGAACGTCGTGTGGGGCATGCGCGGCAACTTCCTCGACGTGCCCACCGACTGCCCGCAGCGCGACGAGCGCCTCGGCTGGACCGGCGACGTGCAGGTCTTCGCCCCCACCGCCGCGTTCCTGTACGACGTGCGCGCCTTCCTGCGGTCCTGGCTGCGCGACCTGGCCGCCGACCAGGGCGAGGACGAGCACGGCATCCCGCCGGTGTTCACCCCCGACATCCCGGTCGTCGCCGACGTCCCGCTGCCGCCCGGCAACCCGCCGATGGCCGGCTGGTGCGACGCCGCCGTCATCGTGCCCTGGGTGCTGTACGAGCGCTACGGCGACACCGACGTGCTGCGCGCGCAGTACCCCTCGATGCGGGCGTGGGTCGACGCCGTCGAGCGGATCGCCGGGCCGGACCGCGTCTGGGGCGAGGGCTTCCAGTTCGGCGACTGGCTCGACCCCACGGCCCCTCCCGAGGACCCCGGCCGGGCCGTGACCCCCTCCGACCTCGTCGCCACCGCCTACTTCGCCCGCTCCGCCCGCCTGCTCGCCCGCAGCGCCGAGGTCCTCGGTGACCTCGACGACGCGGTGCGCCACCACGCCCTCGCCGACGCGGTGCGCGACGCCTTCCGCCGCCGCTTCCACGCGGGCGGCGGCCGGCTGACCGAGGAGACGCAGACCGCGTACGCCCTGGCCCTGAGCTTCGGCCTGCTGGAGGAGCCGGCCGAGCGGGCCGCGGCCGGCGACCGGCTCGCCGCCCTGGTCGCCGCACGCGGCCACCGCATCGGCACCGGCTTCCTCGGCACCCCCCTGGTGTGCGACGCGCTCACCGCCACCGGGCACCTGGACACCGCCTACCGGCTGCTGCTGGAGCGGTCCTGCCCGTCCTGGCTCTACCAGGTGGACATGGGCGCCACCACCGTCTGGGAACGCTGGGACAGCATGCTGCCCGACGGGCGCGTCAACCCCGGCGAGATGACCTCCTTCAACCACTACGCGCTGGGCGCGGTCGCCGACTGGCTCCACCGCACGGTCGCCGGTCTCGCCCCGGCCGCGCCCGGCTACCGCCGCCTGCTGGTCCGGCCCCGCCCGGGCGGCGGTCTGACCTGGGCGAAGGCCGCGCACGAGACGCCGTACGGCCGCGCCGAGGTCGCCTGGCGCCTCACCGGGCAGTTCCTGCTCGTCGACGTCCTGGTCCCGCCCGGCACCACCGCCGAGGTCCACCTGCCGGGCGCCGGGCCCGTCGAGGCCGGGCCGGGCCGCCACACCTTCCGCACCCCCCACCCCACCCCCACGCCCGCCGAGGAGCAGCAGTGACCCACCCGTACCAGGACCCCGCCCGCAGCGTGCGCGACCGCGTCGCCGACCTGCTGCCCCGGATGACGGTGGAGGAGAAGGCCGGACTGGTCTTCCACCACGCGATCGGTCCCGCCCCGCACGCCGCGCCCGCCGGACGCACCGCCGAGCAGATGCTCTCCGAGAGCCGGATGACGCACTTCAACGTCCTGGGCGCCGCCGCCCCGCGCGAGATGGCCGCCTTCCACAACCGGCTCCAGGAACTGGCCGCCCACACCCGGCTGGGCATCCCCGTCACCCTGTCCACCGACCCGCGGCACGCCTTCACCGACAACCCGGGCACCGCGATGATGGCCGGCCCGTTCTCCCAGTGGCCCGAGACGCTCGGCCTGGCGGCCGTGGGCGACGCCGACCTGGTGCGCCGGCACGCGGACACCGTGCGCCGCGAGTACCTGGCCGTCGGTCTGCGCGTCGCGCTGCACCCGCAGATCGACCTGGCCACCGAGCCGCGCTGGGCCCGCATCTCCGGCACCTTCGGCGAGGACGCCGACCTGACGTCCCGGCTCGTCGCCGCCTACATCGAGGGCCTGCGCGGACCGGGCGGCGGTCTCGGACCGGACAGCGTCGCCGCGATGGTCAAGCACTTCCCCGGCGGCGGCCCGCAGAAGGACGGCGAGGACCCGCACTTCCCCTACGGCAAGGAGCAGGTCTACCCGGGCGGCTTCTTCGACTACCACCTCAAGCCGTTCGAGGCGGCCGTCGCCGCCGGGGCGACCCAGATGATGCCGTACTACGGCAAGCCCGTCGGCACCGACCACGAGGAGGTCGGCTTCGGCTTCAACCGGGGCGTCATCACCGGCCTGCTGCGCGAGAAGCTCGGCTTCGACGGCATCGTCTGCACCGACTGGGGCCTGGTCACCGACCAGCTCGTCCTGGGGGAACCGCACCTGGCCCGCGCCTGGGGCGTGGAGGACCTGACCCCGGCCGAACGCGTCCTGCGGATCTTCCACGCGGGCGCCGACCAGATCGGCGGCGAGTCCTGCTCCGAGCTGGTCGCCGACCTCGTCCGGCACGGACAGCTGGAGGAGTCCCGCCTGGACGCCTCGGTCGCCCGGCTGCTCGCCGAGAAGTTCCGCCTCGGCCTGTTCGACGAGCGCCGCTACGTCGACGTGGACGCGGCCGAGGCCGTCGTCGGCCGTGCCGACTTCCGCGCCGCGGGCGAGGCCGCCCAGCGCTCCGGCCTCACACTGCTCAAGAACGGCGACGCGCTGCTGCCGCTCACCGGCACCCCGCGGCTGTACGTCGAGGGCGTCGACCCGGCCGTCGCCGCCGAGTACGCCCCGCTCGTCGACGACCCCGCCGACGCCGACCTCGCGGTGCTGCGGCTGGCCACCCCCTACGAGCCGCGGCCCGGCCTGTTCGAGTCCTTCTTCCACGCCGGGCGGCTCGACTTCGCCGAGGACCGGCTGAAGGAGATCCTGACGCTGCTGGACACGGTGCCCACCGTGGTGGCCGTCCACCTGGAACGGCCGGCCGTCATCCCGGAGATCGCCGACCGCTGCGCGGCCCTGCTCGCCGCGTTCGGCGCGGGCGACCGGGCGCTGCTGGACGTCCTGTTCGGCCGGGCCGAGCCCCTGGGGCGGCTGCCGTTCCAGCTGCCGCGGTCGATGGCCGAGGTCGTGGCCGGCCGGCCCGACGTGCCGCAGGAGAGCCGCGACCCGCTGTTCGCGTTCGGCCACGGCCTGCGCTACCGCGCGTAGGAGGCGAGCGGGGCGGGGCCGCGGCCCCGCCCCGCTCCACAGTCCCTTGCCGTCGGCCGCTACAGCCCCTTGCCGTCGGCGGAGATCGCCCGCATCAGGTGGTCCAGGTGCGAGCGCATGACCCCGACGAGGTCGAAGGCACGGCCGCTGGCCAGCCACTGCAACCGCAGTCCCGCGTCGACGGCCGCGCACTCGCGGGCGATCGCCTCGTGGTCCAGGTCCGGCTTGAGCTCCCCGGTTTCGCTCGCGGCGCGCAACCGGTCGGTGAGCTCCCGGACGCCCTTCTCCTGCCACTGCGTGAAGAAGTCGTGGGCGGGGTGGCCGGCGGCGGTGGCCTCGGCCGCGAGCACCACGGACAGCTCGACGATGCCCGGCATGCGCAGCGCGTCCTCCATGTCCTCGACATGGCAGCGGAACGCCGCGCGCACCGAGTCGGGGACGCGCCGCCAGCGCTCGTCCAGCTGGTGGTGCCAGTACTCCACGACCGCCTGGAGCAGCTGCTGCTTGCCGCCGAAGTGGTGCAGCAGCCCCGCGTCGGTGATCCCGGCGTCCCGCGCGACCCGGGCCAGCGAGGTGTTGTGGTAGCCGTCCTGGCCGAACCGCTTCATGGCCGCTTCCAGGATCTGCGGTCGCCTCGCCTGTCCCGCCGCGTAGGCGCCGCGCGGCCCTCTAGGTGTCCCCATGGGGACAACGGTAACGGGCACCCGCCCGGCCATGATCGGCCACCCGCACCGGCACCCCCGCCCGGGCCGCCGCCGCGCCGCGCCGGCCCCGCGGATAGCTTGGGTCCGGACGGCGGACACGACACGGGGGTACGGCATGACGGACGACGACGGGGCGACGGGACCGCGCCGGGCGGCGCCCGGCCACCCGCACGGCGACCTGAGCTACGGCACTCCCGGCGCGACCTCCCCGGGCGCCCTGATCTGGCCCCGGACCCCGTCCGGCTTCCGCCGCTTCGAGAGGACGGTGCCGATCGGCCGGGGCGAGCACGTCTGGACGGCCGCCGCGCGGGCCGTGGCGCGGTGGGAGGTCAAGACGCGCAGCGGCTTCACCGTCACCGCCGACGACGGGGCGGACGCGGCGGTGCGCCGGGGCGGGCGCTACACCGTCACCGCGGGCCTCGGCCCGCTCGCCGTCCGGGAGCCCGTCGAGGTCGTCGCCGTGGTCGGGACGCCGGACCGCTGCGGCTTCGCCTACGGCACCCGCCACGGGCACCCGGTCAGCGGGGAGGAGGCCTTCGTCGTGCACCGGGACCACGAGGGCCGCGTCTTCCTGACCCTGCGGTCCCTGACCAGGGCGGCTCCGGCGGGCCCGTGGCGGCTCGCGTTCCCGCTCCTCCTGCTGGCGCAGCGCCGCGTCCGCGGGCGGTACCTGCGTGCGCTGCCGTAGACGGCTGCCACGGCCCAAGGGCTGTGGCGGCGCTGGAGGCGGGCACCCGGGGGAAGAAGCGTCGGTGGCGTGAGCGGTGCCGGCCGGAGTGCGGAGGAGCCGGGCGATGGACGAGACGTACGCGCGGACGTACCCCCCGGCCCCCTGGCACCTGCGCGGAACCATGTACGCGGCCCTGTGGCGGCTGCCCGGCCGGCTGCTGCCCGGCCACTGGGAGCTGCCGGAACCGGCGCGCCCGCTGCTCGTCGGGCGGCACGCCCTGGTGGTGACGGCCTGGGTGGACTACCGGCCCGGCGGCACCCTGGCCTACCGCGAACTCCTGGTGGCCCTCGCCGTCCGTGAGCGGTGGCGCGTCGCGGCCTGCGCGGTGGAGGCGTGGGTGGACGACGAGCGGTCCCTGGCCGGCGGACGGGCCCTGTGGGGCGTGCCCAAGCGGCCGGGCTCCTTCGCCTTCGCCGCTCCCTCGCCCCGCGGGACGGTGCGCACCGGCCTGTTCCCCGACGGCCGGGCCGCCACCGGGGACGCGGGCGCGCCGGTGACCGCCTGGCACCAGGACCTGCTGCGCCTCCCGGGCCCGCTGCCCGCACGGGGCCGGCTGCTCCAGCCCGCCCCCGGCCCGCCGGGCGGCCGGCGCACGCTCAGGGTCCCGTTGCGGCTGACGGGCAGGGTGCGTCTGGGCCGGGCCCGTCTGGCGGCCCGTCCCGGCGGGCCGCTCGCCTTCCTCGCCGGGCGCACTCCGCTGCTGGCCCTGTCCGTCCGGGACTTCCGCTTCACGGTCGGACGGGCCGGCTCCTGACCCGCGCGCGCCGGACGGACACCGTCCGGCCGGGGCCGGCCGTCAGGAGACCGGCGCGGACCGCGACGGCCGGCCCCGGGAAGGCCGGCGGGCAGAGCCTGACCGCCGGGGGCACCGGCCGGCCCGTCGTCACAGTCCCCCGCCGTCCGTGAGGACGGTGCGGGCGATGCGGTCGGCGTGGGTGCGGACGGCGTCGGCGAGGTCCAGCGTGCCCCCGGAGATCACCCACTGGAGCTGCAGGCCGTCGCTGACGGCGATGCACTCCCGCGCCACCGCGTGGCAGTCGGTGTCCGCCCGCAGCGTGCCCCGGTCCACGGCGCCGCGCAGCTGCCGGGCCAGTGCCTCGACGGCGCTCCGGTAGCGCTCCGCGAAGAGGGCGTGCGCGGCGCCGGAGGGGTCGGCCGCCTCGGCGGACGTGAGGACGAACAGCTCGATCAGGCCCGGTTCGGCGAGGTGGCGTTCGGTGGCCTCGACCATCGCCCGCAGGACCGTACGGCCGTCGGCGTCCTGCGGCAGGTGCGCCCACCACTGGGCCTCTGCCGTGAAGCGGTGCTCCATCACGGCGAGCAACAGGTGCTTCTTGCTGGGGAAGTGGTGCAGCAGGCCGCCCTCGGTGATGCCGACGTCCTCGGCGATCCGGTTCAGCGCCGTGCGGTGGTAGCCCTCCTGGGCGAATCGCTGCGCCGCCGCTTCGACGATCTTCCGGCGCCGGGCGATGCCGACCGAGTAGCTGCCGCGCCGGCTTCGGGTGCTGCTGGTCATGGCGTTCACCGTAGTCGCCGCGCCCCGGCGGGGGACCGGCCGGTGCCCTCGCGGCGACGGGTGTGATGTTGATCACTCGCTGAAAACATAGCGCACTCGGTTTTCACTCCGCATCATCGAGCGGACTCCTCGGCGTGACGAAGCGCCGACCTCTCCCCGGAGCGACCATGAACACAGCGCCCGACCCGACGCCGTCCTCCGCGCCGGCCACCACGCCCCCCGGCCCCGGCCCGGCCCGCCCCGCCTCCGACGGCTCCCGCTGGAGCGCCGCCGAACTGCGCCGGCTGGCCGCCCTCGTCTGGCCCGGCCAGCTCCTCGTGGTGGCCGGCATCATCGCCGCCAACGCCCAGCCGCAGATCGCCCAGCACTTCCACACCACGCAGATCGCCTGGTTCGGCCTGTCGTTCACCCTGGCGACCGTCGTGGCCACACCGTTCGCGGTACGGCTGGGCGACCTGTACGGGAAGCGGCGCGTCATGCTCGTCCTGGCCGCGCTGGGGCTGGTCGGAGACGTCGTCACCGTGGTGGCGCCCACCTACCCCGTGATGGTCCTCGGCCGCGTCGTCGGCGGCCTGTACGGTCCCGTCGCGGTCCTCGTGCTGGCCGCGGTCCGCGATCTGTTCCCGCCCCGCAAGGTCGCCCTGGCCCTCGGCACCGTCGCCGGTTCGGTCGGTGTGCTCAGCCTGCTCGCGCCCCTGCTGTCGGGCTGGCTGCTGGACGCCTTCGGCTGGCGCGGCGCGCTGTGGTTCCTGGTCGTCTCCACCGTCGTCGCCCTCGCCACCCTGCTCGCCGTGCCCGAGACCCCGCGGCGGGCCGTGACCGGACGGCTGGACTGGGCCGGCGCCCTGCTGCTGGGCGGCGGGCTCGCCCTGGTGGTCTTCGGGATCGGCCAGGGCCGTGACTGGGGCTGGGGCTCGGCGGGCGTCCTGACCGCCGTCCTCACGGGCGCGGCCGCCCTGGCCGTGTTCGCCGTCGTCGAACTGCGCGTCGCCGCCCCGATCCTCGACCTGCGCATGCTGGGACGCCGCTCCCTGTCGACCGTGCTGCTGGGCTCCTCCGTGCCGCAGGCGGCCTTCTTCGCCTCGCAGGCCGTCCTGATCTTCCTCGCGCTCTTCCCGCCCATCCCGCACGTCTCCGACGGTCTCGGCTGGTCCACCACCCGCATCGCCCTCGTCGGCGTCCCCGCCGGACTCGTCACCTTCGCCGCCGGCGTCGGCGTGGGCCGGGCCGTGCGCACCGTCAGCCCGCGCGCCGTCTGGTACGCCGGACTCGTCCTCCTCGCCGCCGGCCTCGTCCTGGCCGCCTTCTACCACCGCGACACCGCCCAGATCATCGCCACCGGCGTGGTCATGGGACTGGGCGGCGGCATCCTGATGGCCGGTCAGCAGGCCATGATCGTGTCGGTGGTCTCCGCCGACGAGCAGGCCGCCGCCAACGGCCTTTCCTCCCTGCTGACCCAGGTCTTCCTGGCCCTGACCAACCAGATGCTCTACGCGGTCCTGGCCGCGGACTCCACCGTGCTGGAGGGCACCGCCTTCTACCACGACCAGGCCTTCACCAACGCCTACCTGGCCATGGCGGCGGTCGTCACCGTGGGCCTGCTGATCTCCCTGGCCATCCCGGGACTGGCCCGGCCCGCGGACGCCGCCGCCGGCGACCCCCGTCCCGCGGACACCGCCCCCGCGGGCGCTCCCGGCACCGCGGCGGCCGACGGCGCCCGCACCGCCTGACCGCACCCCGCACCACCCACCCCCACCTGTCCGCCGAAAGGACCTCCCGTGCATCCCGCCCGCCCCACCCACCTGCGCGTCGAACACCTCGACAGGCCCCTGGGCATCGACCTCGCCCGGCCCCGCCTGTCCTGGCGACTGCCGCACGGCTCCCGCACGCAGTACGCGTACCGGGTGGCGGCGGGCCCCTGGGACTCGGGCCGGGTCCGGTCGGCGGCCAACACCTACCTCCGCTACGGCGGCCCCGCCCTCGCACCGGCCACCCGGACCGCCTGGCGGGTCAAGGTGTGGACCGACCTCGGCGAGAGCGACTGGTCGGAGGAGTCCTGGTGGGAGACCGGACCGTTCCCGCCGCGGGAGTGGCGGGCCCGGTGGATCGAGCCGGCCGAGGCGGAACCCGCCCCGGCCGGCCGCCGCCCCGCCCACCTGCTGCGCCACGCCTTCACCCTCGGCAAGCCGGTACGCGAGGCCCGCCTGTACGCCACCGCCCACGGCGTGTACGAGGCCCACCTCAACGGCCACCGGGTCGGGGACCTGGAACTCACGCCCGGCTTCACCGCCTACCGCGCCCGCCTCCAGGTGCAGACCTACGACGTCACCGCACTGCTCGCCCCGGGCGCCAACGCCCTCGGGGCCGTCCTCTCCGACGGCTGGTTCCGCGGCCGGCACGGCTTCACCCGCGAGGCCGACGGCTTCGGCACCCGCACCGCCTTCCTGGCCCGGCTGACCGTCACCCACCCCGACGGCACCACGACCGTGCTGGGCACCGGACCCGGCTGGCGCAGCACCCCCTCGGCCGTCACCGCGGCCGACCTCATGGACGGCCAGGAGACGGACCTGCGCGCCCACGACCCGCGCTGGTCGACGGCCGCCTTCGACGACCGCCACTGGGACCGGGCGGCCCCCGCCGACGGCGGGCTCTACGACGACACCGGCCGCCTCGTCGGCCCCCTCGCCCCGCCCGTGCGCCGGGTCGAGGAGATCCGGCCCGTCGCGGTGACCCGGCCGCGGCCCGGCCGGCACGTGGTGGACCTGGGGCAGAACATCAACGGCTGGGTGCGCCTGGACCGGCTCGGCCCGGCCGGCACCCGCCTCACCCTGGTGCACGGCGAGGCCCTCGACGAACGGGGCGACGTCACCACCGAGAACATCCGCGCCTTCGACTTCGCCACCGGCCGGCCCCTGCCGGCCGGCCAGACCGACACCGTCGTGTCCGCCGGCCGCCCCGGGGAGTCCTTCGAGCCGCGCCACACCACCCACGGCTTCCGCTACGTCCGCGTCGAGGGCCACCCCGGCCCCCTCACCCCGGACGACGTCACCGGGATCGTCGTCCACAGCGACCTCACCCGCACCGGCTGGTTCACCACGAGCGACGACCGCCTCGTCCGGCTCCACGAGGCCGCCGTCCGGAGCCTGCGCGGCAACATGTGCGACGTCCCCACCGACTGCCCGCAGCGCGAACGAGCCGCCTGGACCGGCGACTGGCAGGTCTTCGCCCCCACCGCCGCCTACCTGTACGACGTCGCCGGCTTCACCGCCAAGTGGCTGCGCGACCTGGCCGCCGACCAGTGGGCCGACGGCACCGTGCCCAACTTCGTGCCCGACCCCGCCGACGAGGAGACCCGCAGGCGCTCGCCCGAGGGCGGCATGAACGGTTCGGCCGGCTGGGGCGACGCCGCGGTCATCGTGCCCTGGGAGATGTGGCGCGCCTACGGCGACCTGGACCTGCTGCGCACGCAGTACCCGTCGATGCGGGCCTGGGTGGAGTACGCCGCGCGCCGGGCCCGCACCCGCCGCCACCCCGACCGCGCCGCCGCACGTCCCCGGGCCGCCGCGCACGAGGAGTTCCTGTGGGACACCGGATTCCACTTCGGCGAGTGGCTGGAGCCCGGCGTCGCCCCCGACCTGGACCCCACCCGGGACCGCGGCGACGTCGCCACCGCCTACCTGCACCGCTCGGCCGACCTGCTCGCCCGCACCGCGGCCCTGCTCGGCCTCCAGGAGGACGAGGCCCGCTACCGGCGCCTCGCCGACGGCGCCCGCACCGCTTGGCGGGCCGAATACCTCACCGCCGAAGGCACCACCGTGCCCGACACCCAGGCCACCCTCGTCCGCGCCCTGGCCTTCGGCCTCGTCCCGGACCGCCTCCGTACCGCCGCGGCCGACCGCCTCGCCGCGCTGGTGCGCGCGGCCGGCACCCACCTGACCACCGGCTTCCTCACCACCGGCCTGCTGCTGCCGGTCCTCGCCGACCACGGCCACCTCGGTCTCGCCTACGCCTTGCTCACGCAGTCCACCCCACCCTCCTGGCTGGCCCCCCTGGACAAGGGCGCCACCACCATCTGGGAGGACTGGCACGGCGTCGACGAACGGGGCCGCCCCAAGATGTCGTACAACCACTACAGCAAGGGCGCGGTCGTCTCCTTCCTGCACCAGTACGTCGCCGGCATCCGCCTGCCGCGCACCCCGGGTGCGGACGCCGCGGGGTACCGGCGTTTCACGATCGCGCCCCGGCCCGGCGGCGGACTCACCTCGGCCGAGGCCCGCCACGACTCCCTGCACGGCCCGGTCACCAGCCGATGGCGGCACCAGGGCGACGACTTCACCCTCACCGTGGGGATCCCGCCGGGCACGGAGGCCGAGATCCGCCTCCCCGGGGCCGGGCACGCGCCCCTGCGGGCGGCCCCCGGCACGCACACGTACACCGTCGCCCTGCCCCGCGGACGCGAGGACGACCCGGCGCCCCGGCCGCAGGAGGCCCGCTAGCTCGCCAGCACCTGCTGCGGGCCCATCACCACGACCGGCCTCTTGTCCGGGTCCAGGGCCCGCAGCAACGCGCGCATGTGGTCCTCGTGCAGGGAGAGGCAGGCGTTGGTGGGCGCGCCGTGGTCCACGTGGATCCACACGCCGCCGCCCTTGTCCTCGCCCATCGGCCGTGTCCCGTCCATGGGGGTGGTGCCGGGCACGCGGTTGTAGTCGATGGCCACCACGTAGTCGAACGAGCCCTCCAGCGGCTCGCCCAGGTGCCCGGTCCCGTCGATCGCGTACTCGGGGTCGTGGTCGTAGGGCAGCCTGGTCCCCGGGTCGGGCAGCCGGCCCCCGGCGTCGCTGAGCCCGAAGACGCCGATGGGCGTGCGCAGGTCGCCCACGCGGTGGTCGTGGCTCCAGCCGCGCAGGCCGTTGTGGACCGGCCAGGGACCGGCGGCGGAACGCCAGCCCTGCGAGGGATGCCGTTCGTACAGGACGGCCACGGCCTTTCCGGTGTCCTGCGTCCGGCCCGTCACGACGAGGACCTGCCGGCTGACGTCCGGGACGCGTGCCCGCATGGCGGGCCCCAGTCCGGGGAGGTGACGGACGGACGAGTCCGGGGGAGCGGGGCGCGCGGACGCCGGCCGTGTCGCGGAGCTGCCGGACGCCACCGGGCCCGGCGAGGAGGACTGCTGCGCCTGCTGCGCGCAGCCGGTCCCGAGCACGCCCGCGCACACCACGGCGCCGACGGCGAGGGCCGAGGACTTCCTGACGGTCATATCCATCTCCGATTCCTTGCGTGGACTACTCATTGGTTGACCACTGCGGAATCGGTTCTGCCGTCCCCCTGCACACCTCCCTCGTACGGCGCAGGCGGCCGGCGACGGGAAGCGGGCCGGAACGCCTCCGTGCTGAGGGGCGTTCCGGCCCGCCGGTGTCGACCGGTGTCGACCGGTGTCAGCCGGTGGTGCAGCTGGCGGTCGGCCAGGTGCGGTTGCCGTTGTGCTGGACGGTCAGGCCCCAGGTGTTGCCGCTGCCGTTGGGTTTGGCGACGAGGACCTGGCTGCTCGGGTAGGTGACGGAGGCGTTCCAGGTCGAGAGCACCTTGGCGGGGGAGGGGACGTTCAGGGTGACGGTCCAGTTCGAGGAGCCGCTGACGGAGACGTTGAGGTTGTAGCGGTCGCTCCACTGCTGTCCTGCGGACAGGGTCGCGGTGCAGCCGGTGCCGCCCCCGCCGCCGGAGCCGCCGCCGTCGGGGGCCACGGCACGCCCGGTCTGCGGCGAGATCATCCCGGCGCACAGGCCCCGGGAGGCCAGGTTCTGCGCGATGCGCGGGATCGCGGCGAGCGTGTTGGCGGACCAGTCGTGCATCAGGATGACCTGCCCGTTGCCGAGCCGGGACGCGGCCTGCACGATCGCGTCCGTACTGGCGCCGTTCCAGTCCTGCGAGTCGACGTCCCACAGGACCTCGGTGAGCCCGTACTTGGACTCGACCGAGCGCACGGTGGCGTTGGTCTCGCCGTACGGCGGGCGGAACAGCTTGGGCGTGCCGCCGCCCGCGGCCGCGACGGCCTGCTGGGTCCGCGCTATCTCCGAGTCGATCTGGGCCTGGCTCAGCTGGGTGAGGTGCGGGTGGGTGTAGCTGTGGTTGCCCACCCACATGCCCGCGTCGACCTGTGCCTTGACCTGGGCGGGGTTGGCGGCGGCGTACTGGCCCTGGTTGAACATGGTGGCCCGCAGCCCGTTCTGCTTGAGGGCGTTGAGCAGGGAGGGGGTGCTGCTGGAGGGGCCGTCGTCGAAGGTGAGGCCGACGTAGCCGTTGCAGGCGGCGGCCTGCGCGGGGGCGGGCGTCACGGCGACGGTGCTCGCGGCGGCCAGGGCCGCGACGGCGAGTCCGGCCAGGGACCGCGGGGAGCGGAGGGAGCGGGAGCGGGCGGACGGGTGTCGTGGGGTCGGCATCCGGGTGATCCTTCGTGTCGGGGCGGCGAAGCGGTCGGGGGAGGGGTCAGCTCGCGGAGCAGGAGACGGACGGCCAGGTGTACGTGCCGTTGTGCTGGACGGTCAGGCCCCAGGTGTTGCCGCTGCCGTTGGGTTTGGCGACGAGGACCTGGCTGCTGGGGTAACTGGCGGAGACGTTCCAGGTCGAGAGCACCTTGGCGGGGGAGGGCACGTTCAGGGTGACGGTCCAGTTCGAGGAGCCGCTGACGGAGACGTCGAGGTTGTAGCGGTCGCTCCACTGCTGTCCGGCGGACAGGGTCGCGGTGCAGCCGGTGCTGCCCCCGCCGCCCCCGCCGGAACCCGTGCCGCCGACCGTGATGTTGGAGCTGCCGCTGCTCTGGTAGCCCTCGGTCGCCATGATCATGTAGTTCATGGTGCCGAGGTTCATGCCGGCCCGGGCCCAGGCGTCGAAGTGGTTGCCGGTGGTGATGGTGCCTCCGGTCCGCTTCGACTGGCGGACGCTCCAGTACTGCTTGAAGGTCTTGGTGCCTTCGATGGAGGGGGCGTTGTACCGGGTCGTCTCGTAGATGTCGTACGTGCCGCCGTCACTGGTGACCGTGCCCTTGAACGTGCCGGTGGGGCGGTAGGTCCCCCAGTTGTCGACGATGTAGTACTCGACGAGCGGGTTGGTCGACCAGCCGTAGAGCGTCAGGTAGGCGTTGCCGGACGGGTTGAAGGTGCCCGAGTATGTCACGGTCCTACGGCCGCCGGTGCTCCAGCCCTTGCCGAGCACGAAGTTGCCGACGTTGCTCCACTGGGTGCTGTAGTTGCCGCCGGAGCCGAGGTTCATGGAGACCGAGCCGCCGCCGTCGGTCCAGAACGAGTAGTAGTAGCCGTTGTTGGTGCCGGTCTGGTTCGTGGTGACCACCGTGTCGGCACTGGCGGCGCTGGGCGCGATCAGGGCGAGCACGGCGGCCAGGGCGATCGCCCAGACGCTCTTCAGTGTTCTCATGCGCGGGAGTCCTCCTCATGACACCGGTGGGGGCGCGAGCACGGCGTCAGTGTTGGCCTGAGCACATCAACAGTCAATATTTCGGTAAGCAATCCGAAACATTCGAGGCGGAAGTGCGCCGTCCGGCAATGCTTTTCCCCAGCTCGGAAAGGGTGAACGTACAACCGAACAAATTCCGACAAAGTCACACGCCCGAGAGATGTGCGTCACGAGGTCTGTCAATCCCGAAACTTTCGCTTCTCTTCCGGTCGGATTCCGGTCGGATTCCGGTGCGGCCGGGACCGAGGAGAGGGCCCGCGACCGGTCAGACGCCGAGGGCCTGGCGGACGGTCGGGCGGCAGTCGATGACGGCGTCGGCGGGCGCGGCCAGGCGCAGCCGGTCGCCGGTGTGGTGGTCGATCTCCCCGGCGAGGGCGAGGGCGAGGACGCGGACACCGCAGGCGGCCGTGGCCACGACCGACAGCCGCTCGGGCCGCTCGGCTCGTACGGTCTGCGCCACGTCTCCCTCGGTCATGCCGGCGATGGCGGCACACGGGGGGCCGCCGCCCGGGCGGCTGTCCGCGCGCGACCGGTGATGCCACCTGTGTGGTGGAGGCAACAGGGGGAGGGGAGGCGTGACCCGGGGAACTGCGGGTACGCGCCGGAATGTGAACGGGGTAGCAAAGGCGACCGGCACGGAACCCGGGCCCTTCGGCCGGGACGGCGCGGCGTCGGACACGCAGATCACGCAGGGCGGTCACCACAGGCCTGCCCTGCAGACGACGATGGCCCTCGACGGGGACGGCGCCTGCATCGCCCAGGCCCGCCACCGGGCCGTGGAGTTCCTCACCCGGGTGCAGGCCGTGCACGGACTGCCGGTCTCGCAGCGCGCCATGGACGTGACGCAGCTGGTGGTGAGCGAGCTGGTCACCAACGCCCGCAAGTACGCGCCCGGTCTGGTGCTGATGGACCTGCGGATCGCCGGTGACGTGGTGGAGGTGGTGGTGTGGGACTCCGAGCCCGTGCTGCCGCTGCCGCGGGCCGCCGACCCGGGGCGGGTGGGGCAGCACGGCCTGGAGATCGTGATGGCGGTCGCGCAGGGCTTCGAGGTGCAGCGGGAGCCGGTGGGCAAGCGCATCACCGTCGGGATCGCACTGCTGGACGACCCGAGCGGCGCGATCACCGGACGCCGGCCCCTGTAGGAGTCACCCCTCGGTCCCCGTCGCCCCTCGGTGACGGGGAACCGTACGCTTCGTCCACGCGCGGTGCGGTGACGGGCGGAGGCCGGCTGGCGGCGGCGCGTCCCGCGTCGGGCGGGCCCCCGCGGCACAGCCACGACCGTACGTGATCCGTGATCAGCGTCAGCCCGTGCGGCCCGGAACGGATCCGGCCGGACCGCGCCTCGTCCGACGTGCAGGCGGACGGGATCACCGTGCACGACCCGGGCCAGGCCCGGTCGCGCACCACCCGGGTGCCGTCCGGCGCGTCCCGCCGGCGGTGAGGGAGTCGCTGACCGGGACGCCCGGGGCGAGTTCGAACGGCCGTCGTGCGCTCCGCGCCCCTGCGCGACGCGTTCCGCGCTGCGGCGGGCACCTTCTGCGACCCGGTGCACCTGGTCCAGGAGCGGCCGATGTTCGTGTTGTCGCGGCTGCTAGGTCTGGCCGTGAGGCGACGGCGCACCCGCGCTCCGGCCCCTCCGACGCCCGTGTCGCCGCGGTGCTCGCCCCGCTCCGCGCCGGCCTCTCCGCAACCCCGCGGCCGGCCGAACCGGCCGACAAGGCGGGGATCTCCCGGGAGCACCCGATCCGCACGGTCACCCGCGCCACCGGAACCCCGTCCTGCGCCCGGCACTTGGCGGCCCGGCCGCGCCGGGGCGAGTCCGTCGCCGCCGGGCCCCGCTTCCGGTCCCCGTGCCGGTCGTCAGAGGGCCAGGGCCTCGCGGAGGGTGGGGTAGCAGTCGATGAGGGCGTCGACGCCGACGAGCCGCAGGACGCGCAGGACCTGCGGCCGGACCCCGGCCAGCCGCAGGCGGCCCTCGTCACCGTGTGCCTGGTGGGCGGTGATGAGGGCGTTGATGCCGCTGGAATCCATGAAGGTGACGCCGCTGAGGTCGGCCACGGTGCGCGGCCTGGTCAACCCGTCGGGCGGCGTGAGGGCCTGACGGAGCGGGTCGGCGGTGTGGTGGTCGATCTCGCCCTTGACCATGACGACCGTGACACCGTCCACTAGGGCACTGGTGACGGACAGCCGCTCCGGTCCCGTGAGTTCGTCGGTGCCTGCCACGCTTCCCTCCACAGCGCTCGGTGACATTCGGGCCATTGTTTTCGGGAGATTGCCCCGGATACCGCGGGTACATGCCTGCGCACCCCGGACGGTGCCGGGGTGCGCGGGCCGTGTCGGCGCTACTTCAGGTAGGGGCCGTCCGCCCCGATCTTTCCGGGACCGTCGAGGACGTAGACGCGGAGGTTGCCCTTGCCGGGGGCCGCGACGGTGAGCCTGCCGTCGGTGACGGTCCTGGTGTCGCCGGTGACGGCGTCCCGGTAGGTGCCGTTGGGGATGCCCGTGTAGGCGGCCGCGCCGGTCACGGTGACGAGCGCGAAGCTGTCGGTGCCGCCGCTGGTGTAGCGGCGCTTGAAGGCCATGGTGCCCGAGACGTTCTCGGTGGAGTACTGGCCGGTCTGCAGGGCCGGGACGGCCCGGCGGATCTGGTTGAGCCGCTGCAGGTGCCGCACCAGGGGCTGTCGCAGGGTGGTGGCCACCTTGCCGCCGGCCGACTCGACCTGGCTGAAGCCGGACACCTTCAGATCACCGGTCAGGTGGTCGCCGTAGTAGGCGCGTCCGGTCGTGGCGAGCGGGCAGGTCGGCCCGCAGTCGATCTTCTGGCCCTTCTGGAACTCGATCTCCGACCCGTAGTACAGGGTGGGGATGCCGCGGAAGGTCCACATGAGGGACATGTTCTCGGCCCAGGCGTCCGTGCCGCCGTCGTAGCGGGTGCTCGACTTGTTGGGCCCGTAGTCGTGGCTGTCGACGTAGACGACGTTGTAGGTGGCGTCGTTGACGCTGTCGTCGGAGTCCTTGCCGTTGTGGAAGGCGTTGGCCGCGTCCCCGAAGTTCATGTGCATCCGCATGTCGATGATGTGCATGCCGGAGAACCTGCTGTGGTCGGGGGCGTGGTACGTGTTCCCGTTCAGGAAGGCGTTGGTGGAGGTCGGCTGGCCGGCGGTGCCCAGGTCGTTCTCGTGGGCGTACTGCTCCAGGGCGGCCGCGGTGTCGTCGGCGCTGTACTCCTTGCGTTCCTTCCACGTGTAGAACTGCGCCGAGTGGTTGACCGAGCCGCGGTTCCACTTGTCGTTGACGAAGGCGGCGACCTCGCCGAAGACGAAGAAGTTCCTGGCCGCCTCGGCACCGAACCGCTGCGTGACGCGCTCCTGGATGGCGGGCAGGAAGCGGCGGTTCCAGGTGACCCGCGGGATGTGGACGGCGGTGTCGACGCGGAAGCCGTCCACGCCCATGTCGATGTACTTGTCGTAGGCGCCGATCAGGTAGTTCTGCACCTGCGTCTTCTCGGTGTCGAGATCGGCGAGGTCCTCGTGCAGCCAGCAGGAACGGGAGTCCTCGCCCTCCCAGTTGCCGATCCAGCACTGGTGGTAGTACGCCTTGGGGAACATGCCGGAGGTGGGGCTCGGCCACTGGCAGTTGTAGACGGTGTACCCCTCGGCGCTCCTGCCGCCGGTGGGCTTGCCCCAGTTGAGGCAGGTGTTGCCGGTCGGCTCGGCGGTGGACCACAGGTCGCCGTTGTAGTACGACTTCCCGGACTTGGGCTCCACGGTCAGCCCGTCGTACGCGAAGCCCTCGTTCTTCTCGTCGTAGTACCAGCTCCACTGGGTGTCCCGGACGCCGAACACGGTCGGGGTGAACAGGCCCTTGGCGCCCCAGCGCGAGGAGTGGTTGTAGACGACGTCCTGGTAGATCTTCATGCCCTTGGCGTGGGCGGCGTCGATCAGGTCCTGGTAGGAGGCGCCGGCCGACTCCAGGCGGGGGTCGACCCGGTAGAAGTCGTAGCCGTGGTAGCCGTGGTAGTCGTAGTCCGAGCGGTTGAGGACGACCGGGGTGATCCACACCGCCGAGAAGCCCAGGGCCTTGATGTAGTCGAGGCGCTCCACCAGGCCCTTGAAGTCGCCGCGGAACATGGGGTCGTCGTTCGCCGCGTTGCCGGACTTGGTGTGCTGGCTGCCGCCCCGGTTGTCGGCGCTGTCGCCGTCGTGGAAGCGGGCGGTCATGACGAAGTAGATCGGGTCCTTGCGCGGGTCCGTGCCCAGCGGGGTGCCGGTGGCGGGCTCGGCCGGCTTCCTCCCGGTGGTGGCCGTGGCCGCGGAGGAGGCGGCCGAGGCGTTGCCGGCCGCGTCCAGGGCCCTGACCGTGTAGGTGTAGGCGGTGTTCTCCTCCAGACCGGTGTCGGAGAGCACGGTGGAGGTGACGTGGGTGACCGTCGTGCCCCTGGTGCCGCCGGTGCGGGTCACCTGGTACCCGGTCACGCCGGTGTCGTCGGTGGCGGCGTTCCAGGACACGACGACGGAGGTGCCGGACGCGCTCGCCTCGACGCCGCCCGGGACGCCGGGCGCCCGGGTGTCGGGGTCGGCGGCGGCGCACGGGTCCTTCGCGTCCGCGGTGACGGTGTTGTTCCGCACCGTGCTCGTACCGGCCGTGAGGGTGTAGTCGGAACCGTTGTTGTTGTCCCAGACGCCGTTGCCGTTGTTGAAGGCCGCTTTCAGCGAGGTCGCCGGGCCGAGGTCGACCGTGCGTTTCCACCAGCCGGCGCAGGCGGCTTCCATGCCCACGCCGGGCACGGTGGTCCAGGAGCCGCCGGCGGGCCGGTGGTGCAGGTTGGCGGTGGTCCAGCCGAGCGTCTCGGTGGAGTAGTAGACGGTGGCGGAGCCCGCCGTCCCCGGGTCGGTGCCGGCACAGGGATCGCTGTGCGCCACGGTCCCGTCCTTGACCGTGATGCTGCCGGTGCCCAGGGCGTAGTTCTGCCCGCCGTTGTTGTCCCAGGTGCCCGAGCCGTTGGTGAAGGTGGCCCGGAGCCCCTCGGCGGAGCCCAGGCCGACCGTCAGTTTCACCCAGTCCGTGCAGGCGGCCTGCATGCGCGTGCCGGGCACGGTGGTCCACGTTCCGCCGTCCGGGGCGTAGTGGAGGTAGTGGTCCGTCCAGTTCTTGGTCTTCGTGTAGTAGAAGACGGTGGCCGAGGCGGCGGCGGTGGCCGAGGCGGGCTCGGCCGCGGCCCCGGGTGCGGTGGGGGTGGTGACCGGCAGGACGAGGATGCCTGCCGCAAGAGCTCCGGCCGCCCAGGGTGGGGCGGAAGACCGGCGGCGTCTCATGCGCGTCTCCAGGATGCCGTGGGGAGGGTACGGATCTTCGACGGACGTGGAGCGGGGACCTTGACGCGCCTCGAAGCCCCCGGCGTCCGTGCCTGCAACGCATCGCTTGACGGAAAGTTCCGGCAACTCCTTGCAGGCGTCCGGAGATTACTCGTACATGTCAGGGGCGTAAAGGGTTCGCGCGGGGACGGGGAGGGTGCGTCCGGGGTCCCCTCCTCACCCGGCCGAGCTCGGGCGGGCGCAGGCCGGGCAGGCCGGGCAGGCCGGTGGACCCGGTGGACCCGGCGGGGGTGCCCGCGCCGGTGCGGGCGGACGCCCCGGCCACGCGTCCGTCGTCGCACGCAGGCCGGCCGTCCGTCAAGGGAGGGCGGACCTCAGGGGAGGGCGGGCGCCTGGGGTGTGCGGGCCGTCGAGGGTGCGCCGACCGTCAAGGCATGCGGGCCGTCAAGGGCGTGCGGGCCGTCGAGGGCGTGCCGGGCCGTCGAGGGCGTGCCGGGCATCGCCCGGGCGGCCGTCGACCGGTCAGCGCCGTTCCGCCGGTCGCTGCGCGCCGCCGTGCGGGCCGGCGGCGGTGGAACCCCGAACCACCAGTTCCGGCATGAGGACGAACTCCGTCGGGGGAGGCGGCGACCCGGCCATCTCCTCCAGCAGCGCGTCCACGGCGATCTGCCCCATCGCCTTGACGGGCTGTCTGACGGTGGTCAGCGGCGGGTCGGTGAACGCGATCAGGGGGGAGTCGTCGAAGCCGACGACCGAGACGTCGCCGGGTACGTGAAGTCCGCGCTGCCGCGCGGCCCGTACGGCCCCGAGGGCCATCATGTCGCTGGCGCACACGATCGCCGTGCACCCCCGGTCGAGCAGGGCCGCCGCCGCGGCCTGACCGCCCTCCAGCGTGAACAGGGAGTGCTCGACCAGCTCCCCGGCCGCCTCGGCCGTCAGGCCCAGGTGCTCGCGCACGCCGGTCCGGAAGCCCTCCATCTTGCGCCGCACCGGCACGAAGCGCTCCGGTCCCACCGCCAGGCCGATGCGCGCGTGCCCCAGCTCCGCCAGGTGGGCCACGGCCAGCCGCACGGCGGCCCGGTCGTCCGGGGAGACGGAGGGCGCCCGGATCGCGGGGGAGTGGCCGTTGACGAGCACGAAGGGCACGTGCTGCTCGTGCAGCCGGTCGTACCGCCCGGTGTCGGCACTGGTGTCGGCGTGCAGCCCGGAGACGAAGACGATGCCGGCCGCCCCGCGGTCCACGAGCATCCGCGTCAGCTCGTCCTCGGTCGAACCCCCGGGCGTCTGCGTGGCCAGGACGGGCGTGTACCCCTGGCGTGTCAGCGCCTGCCCCATCACCTGGGCCAGCGCGGGGAAGACGGGGTTGTGCAGCTCCGGGGTGATCAGGCCGACCAGCTCCGCGCGCCGCTGCCGCGCCGACTGCTCGTAGCCCAGCGCGTCGCGGGCGGCGAGCACGGAGTCCCGGGTGCCCGAGGCCACGCCCCGCGCGCCGTTGAGCACGCGGCTGACGGTGGCCTTGCTGACGCCCGCCTGGGCTGCGATGTCGGCGAGCCGCGTGGTCATGGCAGGCCACTGTACCCGCAGGCGGTCACCGCGTGCATCGGACAGGGACTCGCCGGCGGGCGTGGCCCCGTGCGGTGTCGAGGGGGCGGAGTGGTCCCGCGGCGGCTCCGCGGCCCGGCGGGGCTGGTGATCCGGTCCGGCGGGCCGGGCGCGTGGGCCCGGACGGTGCCGGGCCTCCGATCCGCCGGACCGGACGTCCACCGAACGTAGCACCTCTGAAACGCTTGCGAAAGAACTTGCATGCGTCGTGCCTCACTTGACGGCATGTCATTTTTTCGCCTGTCCTGGCTTCGGTTCTTCGAGGACGGCGGAAGCCGGTTGTGCAGTCGAGTATGGCCACGTCAGGCGAGATGCCGGACGTGGTGCGCCGCGACCCGAGGGCCTTCCCCCGATGCCGGTCGGCATGGTGACGGTCTGTCAGAAAACCGTGGTGACCTGGGAATTCGCCTGGCGCCGCACCGGTGTCGGCCGTTGAAGGCGAAATCACCTGCTTGTGAAACTTGCCGCAAATCTTTTCAGGCGCTCGCCGTTCCTTCCTACGCTGGGGCCGACTGTTCACCAAGTGAAGGGAAGCAGTGCGATGCGGCGGTTCATGCGTTCAACTGTTCCGGCTGTGGCGGTGGTCCTGGCACTCGCGACCGCGGGCGTTCCGGCCTTCGCGGCGGCCCCGGAGACGGCGGGGACACCGACGAGCGGCGCGCCCGACTGCGTGCGCCTGAACGTGGGCTGGCGCTACACGTTCGTCACCAACGACTGCTCCGACGGGTACTCCCTGACGGTCGTGTACCGCGACGGCACGGACGTCCCGTGCCGGTGGGCGTCGCCCGGCGCGGTCCTCACCTTCCCTGGGTACGGAACCCAGGGCAACGAGGTGGTGGGCGCCGCCGTCTGCGAGTCCGGCGGCGACGCCTGACGGTCCGTCCCCCGCCGGCTCCCACGATCACCGGTGCCGCTGCTGCCGTGTCCCGCCGCCGACTCACCAGTGTCGAGGGCGGGTCGGCGGCGGCGCACTACGGCTGGCCACAGGTCCGGGCGGTGGCGGGCACCATTCTCCCCGGGCGGCGCCGGGCCTAGCTTCGCCGTCATGACGACGAGGAAACCGAAGGGCACGAACACGGAGAAGGTCTCCCGCGGCCGGGCCCGGCGGCTGGGCCTCCCCGCCGCGGCACTGGTCCTGGCGGTCTCGGCCACGGCCGCCGGCACCACCGCGTCCACCGGAGGCACGCGGACGGCCCCGCCCGGCACCACCGCCTCCGTCGGGGACACGCGGACAGCCCCGGCCGGCACCGCCGCGTCCACCGCCGCCACGCCCCGGGCGGCCCCCGCCGCCGGCCTGGCCGCCTACTACGGTCAGCACGTCACCTGGACGGACTGCCGGCAGGGGCCCGACGACGAGGCGGGCGGCGCCCTGGACCGGGCCGGGGCCGACTGCGCCCGCGTGACCGTGCCGCTGGACTACGGCCGGCCGACCGGCCGGACGATCGAGATCGCCGTGTCGCGGCTGCCGGCGGCCGACCCGGCCCGCCGCATCGGAAGCCTCGTGCTCAACCCCGGCGGACCCGCCGAAGCGGCCCTCGACATGCCCCTGGCGACCCGCGCGTACCTCGGTGGGGCCGCCGCGCGGTACGACCTGATCGGGGTGGACCCCCGCTTCGTGGGGCGCAGCGCGCCGATCGACTGCGACTGGCCCACCGGCATCTGGATCCGCTCGGCCGGGACCGGCCGGGCCGCCTTCGACCGGCAGGCCGCCTTCCAGAAGGACCTGGCCGAGCGGTGCGCGCGGCGGCACGGCGACGTGCTGCCGCACGCGACGACCCGCAACACCGCCCGTGACATGGACGTCGTGCGCGCCGTGCTGGGCGAGCGCCGGATCTCCTACCTCGGGTACTCCTACGGCGCGTACCTCGGCGCCGTGTACACGCAGATGTTCCCGGGGCGCACCGACCGGGTGGTCCTCGACAGCGCCGCGGACCCGCGCCGGTGGGGAGCCGGGCCGTGGCTGGGCACCGAACCCGCGGCGGAACGGGCGCTGCGCGCCTGGGCGTCCTGGGCCGCGGACCGGCACTCCGCCCACCACCTGGGCGGGAGCCGCGCCGAGGTGCTCGCCACCGTGGGGCGGATCGTCCGGGCGGCGGGGCGACAGCCGCTGCGCGTGGGGGCGCACGAGGTCGACGAGCACGTGGTGCCGTATCTGATCATGCGGGGTGTCGGCAGCGACCGGGAGGAGAACCGTGCCGCGTTCTCAGGCATGGTGACGGCGCTGGACCGGGCGGCGCGGCGGCTGCCGGTCACCCCGACCCCGGAGCTGGAGGAGCTCCTGCGCTTCCTGCTCGACGGCGCGGGTTCGCCCTACGGCGGCCAGGCGGCCGCGATCGTCTGCGGCGACACCGCCGCCCCCCGCGACCCCGACACCTACTGGCGCGAGATCCAGGACAGCCGTCAGAGCCACCCCCTCTTCGGACCGCTCACCCACAACATCGCCCCCTGCGCCTTCTGGCCCGGGTCACCGGGCGAGGCGCCGACCGAGATCGCCAACGGCACCCCGGCGCTGATCGTCTCCACCACCGGCGACACGGCCACCACCTACCGCGGCAGCCGCGCCCTGCACCGCCTCCTGACCGGCTCCCGGCTGCTCACCCTCGACGGTGCCATCGGCCACGGCGTGTACGGGACGTACGGCAACGCCTGCGTCGACCGCACGGTGAACGCCTACCTCGTCTCCGGCGACCTGCCCGAGGGGGACCCGACCTGCCGCACGTGACGGGGACCGGGTGGTCGGCATT
This sequence comes from Streptomyces sp. NPDC085946, assembly GCF_044540485.1. Taxonomy (NCBI): domain Bacteria; kingdom Bacillati; phylum Actinomycetota; class Actinomycetes; order Kitasatosporales; family Streptomycetaceae; genus Streptomyces; species Streptomyces sp. NPDC085946. The sequence continues at coordinate 185,161 of NZ_JBITSF010000015.1, forward strand.
TCAAGAAGTTCTGTCACCTGTGTTGACGCGAACGCGCCACGCAGCGACATTACTTACCGGTAGAACCGATCGGTAATCCCGCAACCAGGCCCACGGCCGTCCCCCCCACCACGTGCCGCCCGCCCCACGGCCGTCGGCGCCCTTCTGCTCGAGCCGCTTCTTTCTCGCACAAGCACCCCGCGCGGACACGGTCGTGTCCGCGTCCCCGCACCGCTTCCCGAGAAGAGAGAGCACATGCCGAACCCTCCCCGTCATGCCGTGGTCGCGACAGCGCTGGCCGGCGCGCTGTCCCTGGGCCTCACCGGCGCCACCACCGCGCACGCCGCACCGGCGGCGGACCCGGCCGCCGTGCGGACCGTGGACTACGTCGCCCTGGGCGACAGTTACAGCGCCGGCTCCGGCGTTCTCCCCGTGGACCCCACCAACCTGCTGTGCCTGCGCTCCACGGCCAACTACCCGCACGTCATCGCCGCCGCGACGGGCGCCCGCCTCAAGGACGTGACCTGCGGCGCCGCCCAGACCAAGCACTTCAGCGAAGCCCAGTACCCGGGCACGGCCCCCCAGTTGGACGCCCTCGACGCCGGCACCGACCTCGTGACCCTGACGATCGGCGGCAACGACAACAACACCTTCATCGGCGCCCTGACGGCCTGCGGCACCGCGGGCCTGCTCAGCGGCGGGAAGGGCAGCCCGTGCAAGGACAAGCACGGCTCCTCCTTCGACGACCAGATCGACAGGAACACCTACCCCGCGCTCAAGGCCGCCCTGTCGAGCATCCGCGCCAAGGCGCCCAACGCCCGCGTCGCCGCGCTGGGTTACCCCTGGATCACGCCCGCCACCGCCGACCCCTCCTGCTTCGCCAGACTCCCGCTCGCCTCCGGTGACGTGCCCTACCTGCGCGCCATCCAGGCGCACCTCAACGCCGTCGTCGAGCGCGCCGCCGAGGAGACCGGCACGACGTACGTGGACTTCTCCCAGGCGTCCGAGGGCCACGACGCGTGCAAGGCGTCCGGCACCCGGTGGATCGAGCCGCTCCTCTTCGGCCACAGCATCGTCCCCGTCCACCCCAACGCCCTCGGCGAACGGCGCATGGCCGAACGGACCATGGCGGTCCTCGGCCTGGACTGATCCGGATCCCGCGCCCGAGCGGCGGTCCCGCGCCCGAGCGGCCGTCAGGCGCGAGGCCGACGCGAGCAGGTCCCCGGCCGCAGGACCGGCCGGGGACCGGTCAGCCGACGCGCAGCGAGTCGATCAGGATGTTGACGTCCGGCCAGAGCTTCTTCCCGGTCTCCGGCAGGGAGATCCACAGCAGCGAGGCCCGGGGACGTCCGGTGCCGACCACGACGACGGCGGAGAGGTCCGTCGTGGCCTCGACCCCGTACTCGCGGAAGCGCATCTCGCGGACCGGCACCCGGGCCCGGTGACCGCCGACCGTCAAGGGCTGGGGGCGACGTCGCGGCTGTGGGTCTCGCCGCTGACGTACGCGTGCTTCTGCCGCTCGTCCCGGACCGCCGCGGCCGGCTTGCGCAGCGGTCCGGAGCCGGTGGCCAGGGCCGTCCGCTTCGTCACGGCTCCGTGGTCCACGTTCCGGCGGACCCGCCCGACGGAGGTGGGACGGACCGGCGTTGCCCGCCCGTGCGCACGCGCCGTCCGCTACGTTCGCGTGATGCGGAAGCTCACCGAGACCGAAGACCTGTCGGCGCCGGTCCGTGCCGCGCTGGGACCGGGCTGCCGCGTGGCCGCGGTGGACCGGCTGCGCGGGGGCAGCCGGAAGGGCGTGTACCGGGTGCGCGTCGACGGATCCCCGGTGACGAGTGTGATCGTCTACCGCTGGGCCGAGGAGGAGAACTTCTGGCCGGGCGGGCGCGGCTCCGACGCCGGGGATCCGCTCGCACCCGCCTCGGGCCTCACCCCGTTCCTCGCCGCCCGGCAGAAGCTGGACGACCTGGGCGTGAGGGTGCCGCGGCTCCTCCTGGCGGACACCGGCCGGCCGGCGGACGTGGCCGTCGTCGAGGACCTTTCCACCGACACGCTCGAAGCCCTCCTGGAGAGCGATCCCGCCCGTGCGGCCGCGGCCCTGAACGACCTGGCGGCACAGGTGCGGGTCATGCACGGGCACCTCGCCCCGGAGCACGGCCGGACGGACGCGCCGGAGCGGGGCGGCACGGCACGCGGAGCCTCCTGCGAGCAGCTGGTGCTCGACCGGGCGCTCCGCGATCTCGAAGAGGCCGCGGGCAGGGACCGCAGGCTCGCCGCGGCGCACGGCCGGGTCCGCGACCGCCTCCACGGCCTCGCCGCACGGGTCGCTCCCCGGGCCGAGTACGGGCTGATCCACGGAGAACTGGGCCCCGACCACGTCATGGTCGACGCCGACGGCCACGCGGTGCTGATCGACATCGAGGGCCTCACGCACTTCGACGTCGAGTGGGAGCACGTCTTCCTCCGGCTCCGCTTCGGCGGGCACTACCCCGTCCTGTCCCGGCCCGGTCTCGACCCCCGGCGGCTGGACCTCTATCGGCTCGCGATGTGCCTGTCCCTGGTCGCCGGCCCGTTGCGCCTGCTCGACGGCGACTACCCGGACCGGGCCGCCATGCTCGGGATCGCCGAGCACAACCTGCGGGAGGCCCTGGCACTCCTGCCGCCGGTGAGCGGATCGGGCAGGAATCGAGAAGCGGCTGCCGCGGAGCCGCACCTAGGGTGACCGCCATGGACATCACCATCCACACCAGCGTCCTCCCGCACGACGACCCGGACGCGGCCCTCGCCTTCTACCGCGACGTCCTCGGCTTCGAGGTCCGCAGCGACGTCGGGCAAGGCAGGATGCGCTGGATCACGGTCGGCCCCGCCGGCCGGCCCGACACGTCCCTCCTCCTGGCGCCGCCGGCCGCCGACCCCGGGATCACCGAGGACGAGCGCCGCACCATCACCGAGATGATGGCCAAGGGCACCTACGGCTGGATCCTGCTGGCCACCCGCGATCTCGACGGCACCTTCGAGAAGGTGCAGGCCCGCGACGCGGAGGTCGTCCAGGAGCCGACCGAGCAGCCGTACGGCATCCGTGACTGCGCCTTCCGCGATCCCGCCGGCAACCTGATCCGCATCCAGGAGGTCCGCTGACCCGTCCGGGCGGCGGCCGTGGGCCGGGCCCGCCGACGAGAAGGAGTGCCGTCATGTGCCATCCCTCCTGGGGGCGCGCTCGCGCCGCCGCGCAGCGCCTCGGCGACCTGGCGCGGCTGCGCCGCGTCCGCGACCGGATAGACCGCGAGTACGCGCGGCCGCTGAACGTCGAGGAACTCGCCCGCGGTGCGCACCTGCCCGCCGGCCACCTGAGCCGGCAGTTCCGGGAGGCCTACGGCGAGTCCCCGTACGCGTACCTGATGGCGCGCCGCATCGAGCGCGCGGCGGCGCTGCTGCGGCGCGGCGACCTCGGCGTCACCGACGTCTGCTTCGCGGTCGGCTGCGCCTCACCGGGCGCCTTCGGTACCCGCTTCACCGAGCTGGTCGGCATGTCGCCCGGCGCCTACCGGCGGATCCACACGGCGGGCGGCACGACGGGGATGCCGCCGTGCGCCGTGCGACAGGTGACCGGGCCGGTGGGGAACCGGGAGGCGCCGGCACCCGGACCGCACCCGGTCTGACGGCAGGAGCGCCGCTCGCGGACGGGCGCGGGCGCGGGCCCGACGGGGCTGCGGCGCCGGAGCCGAGGAGGACGTGCGCCGCCGTGAGCGGCCCCGGCGCGATCCGCCGTCGACGGTCCTCAGCGCGAGCCGTCTCCGGGGCGGCCCAGAGCGAGCCGTACGACGCGCGGCCAGTCGGCTGTCGCTCCGCTCCCCGGTGGGCCCGGGCGGTCGCGCGGGACGCGGACCCGCAGCGCCCCCGGTACCGTGCGGCACACCACGGGCGCGGGGAGCAGCACGTGTTCCCCGTCGATCCCGACGGGGACGGTGTCCGTGTCGCTCTCCACGACCGCTTCCCTCGCGGTGAGCCTCAGCAGGCTGGTGGAGCGGGCGCCGCGCACGATCCGCGCGGCCTGTGCGGTGGTGCCGACCCGCAGGCCCAGCAGCCCGAGCAGCCCGGTGTCGAGCCGTACCCGGCGCCCGGGCCGGGCCGCGTCGACGGCGCGCAGATAGGGGTTGTTGCTGACGAGCAGTGCCTGCAACCCGTCGGCGCGGGTGCCGCCGGCCCTCATCCGCAGCCGGGGGGCGTCCGGTCCGGTGAGGAGCGCGGGCAGCTTCTGCAGACTCGTGTGCACCTTCCGCCCGCGGTAGGCGGGGTCGGACACGATGGCCGCGTACGTGCCGAAGGAAGCGTTGTTGACGAACACCCGGTCGGCCGCGAAGCCGAGGTCGACGCGGAGTTCGACGCCGTCGGCGAGGGCGTCCAGGGCTGTGGCCGGGTCGTCGCGGTCGAGGCCGAGGTCGAGGGCGAAGTGGTTGCGGGTGCCGGCGAGGATCACCATGAAGGGCAGGTCGTGCCGGGCCGCGACCTCGGCCACCAGGGCCTGGGTGCCGTCGCCGCCCGCCACCGCCAGGAGGTCGGCCCCCTCCGCCACGGCCTGCCGGGCCAGCCCGGCCGCGTCCTGCGGTCCGGTGCCCAGCAGGACCACACGGGCGCCCGCCCGCCGTGCCTTCTCCTCCAGGTGGAACCGGCCGACCTTGCCGCCGCCGGAGCGCGGGTTCATGAGGATCCACGGGTGCCGGGGCACCGGGGCGGAGCCCTGCTCGTCCGGGGCGCGCCGGGGCGTGCCCGCGACGCGGGCCGCGATCGTGGCCAGCACCCACAGGGCGAGGGAGAGCAGGACCGTCGTCAGGACGCCGGTCGAGGCGTACAGCACGAGCACGGCGAGGGGCGCGGTGGCACACAGGAGGACTCCGGCCGTCCGCACCACGCCGGTGCGGGACAGGGCCCACCACACCCCGACGGCGGCGACGGCCAGTCCGGCGACAGCGGGCAGCACCCAGAGCAGGCCGCGCAGCCCGGCGGTGACGAGCGGGACCAGCAGGCCGGCGGCGAGCGCGAGCAGGGCCAGACGCGCCCAGCCGGGGCGGCCCCGCCCGGCGTCCGCTCCGGCGCGGGGGCCCGGTGCGCCCGCCGTGGGGCCGGGCCCGGTCATGCGACGCCCTCCCTCACCCGTCGCCCGGGGCGAGGGGGCCGTCCTTCTGCGCCGCGCACAGGGCCCGGACGACGCACCCGGACACCGCGGTACTCACGATCGACCAGGCCGGGCAAGAGGACAGTGGGAGGAAGCCGGCGACGAGCCCGGCGGCCACGCCGGCGACGCGCGCCCACCGGGACGCCCGGTCCTGCCGGACCGAGCCCGCGCGTGGGGTCGGTGGCGGTCATCCTGCTGCCTCGCTTCCTGCAGGTTCGGGGTGTTCGGTTCGGTGCGGTGTTTCGGTGCGGTGCGGTGTGGTGCGTTCGGTGCGGCGGGGACGGGCGACGGGGTTCAGGCCGGCGGGCGGGACCCGCTCAGGACCGGCTCCCCGGCCCCGCGGAACTCGTCGTCCGTGACGCCGCCGCGGGCGCGGATCCCGGACAGCCCGACGGGCTCGCCGACGCCGCGGGGCCCTCTGCCGGCGGTCTCCCGGACACGGTCGTCGAAGGCCTGCTGCCGGGCGCGTGCCCGCCGCGCCTCCCGGCGCCCCATGTGCTCGCCGCGGGGGATCACGCGGACGAACACGCCCGGGAAGGGCACGACGACGGACACGAGCCGGCCCGTCTCGGCCCGGCCGTTCAGGATGCCGCCGCAGAAGATGTCGGCGACGATCCGGAAGAGCAGGAGGAACCACACGATCCACAGGGAGAACACCGGCATGGTCCAGAAGGCGCCCAGCGGCGGACGGCCGTACGCGAGGTGTGTCGGCCCGTTCATGTCGCTCCTCGGTCGTGCCGGCGCGGTGGCCCGGCCGTGACGTCTCCAGCGTGCGCACGGCGGGGGTGGCGGGGGCGCCCCCCGCGGGGGGGGGGGCCCGCCCCCCCCCCCGGGGGGCCCCCCCCGCGGGGCGGGGGGGGGCGGGCACCCGCGGGGGGCCCGGGGCGGGGGGCCCGGGCCCCCGGGCGGGGGGGGCGGGGGGGGGGGGGGGCGCCCCCCCCGCGGGGGGGGGCCCCCCCCCCCCCCGCCCCCGCGGGCTGCCCGCACGGCCGGGCAGGCGTACGCCGGAACGCGGCGGCGCCCGGTGTCCGGGCTCCCGGGCCCACGGGACGATCCGCCGGCGTGCGTCGGGGTTTCGGGGCCGGCACCCCGGCTCCGGCGGGCACGGAGCGGAGAAGGAAGCCGCCGCGACGGCGGAGGCCCCTGGCGGACGCCGTCGCGCGGGGTGTCTCCCGGACCGCCGGCCGGGCGGCGCCGGGGACCGGCCGGGCCGTCGTCCCGCGCGCCTTCGCCCGCCGGATCACCCCCGGAGGGTGATCCGTTCACGGCACCGGGGCGCTGGGGTGGTCGTCGACGGCGGGCACCGGCCCTGTGCGGGAGCGGAACGAAGGGAGACGGGATGAGTGACCCCTCGGCGGCCCGGACACGGCACCCCCGGCCCGCGACGGGCGCGTCCGGGCGCGACCGCAAGCCTTCTTCCCGCAGGCGTACGGCGGTCGCGTCGGCCGCCCGCGCCGTGCTCACCGCCGCCGGTCTCGTCACCGCCTACTACCTGCTGCCCCTGGACGAGCAGCGCACGGGCGGCGCGCTGGCACTGCTGGTGTGCGGTCTGCTGGCGGTCCTCGTCCTGTTCGCGTGGGAGGTCAGGAGCATCGTGCGCTCGCCTCACCCGCGGCTGAGGGCCGTCGAGGCGCTGGCGGCCACGCTGGCCCTGTTCCTGGTGCTCTTCGCCGGCACCTACTACCTGCTGGACCGCACCACCCCGCACTCCTTCAGCGAGCCGCTGAGCAGGACGGACGCCCTGTACTTCACGCTGACCACGTTCACCACCGTCGGCTTCGGCGACATCACCGCCCGCTCCGGGACGGGGCGGGTGGTGACCATGCTGCAGATGACGGGAGGACTGCTGCTCGTGGGCGGTGCGGCGCGGGTGCTGGCGAGCGCCGTCCAGGTGGGGCTGCGCCGGCGGGACGGCGGACCGCCCGTGCTCCCGGACACGGAGACCGGTCCGGGGAAGCGGGGCGGCGACGCCGGCCCGTGACCGTACCCGAGTGCCCTCCGGCGGCCTGGTCGCCGTCACTTGAGTACGCGTACTCAGGCGACCCGACGGCACCGGCGGACAGACTGCGCTCACCAGCACACACGGGGAGTCGCCATGCCACAGCATCATGACCGGTTCGGGTACCGCGCCGCGGCGGTCCTGCTCGCGCTCGGGGCCGGGGCGCTGTCCCTGACCGGCTGCTCCCTCCAGGACGCGGTCTGCGGGGGAGGCCACTACCCGGTGGCGGCCGTGGGGTACGAGGGGGGCGGGGACTGCGTACCGGAGGGGGAGGAGCCGCCCGAGGGCTATGTGCGGTACCCCGAGGGCAAGGTACCCGAGCACGTCGGCGACAAGTGGGACGAGTACTGGAACGAGCACGCGCTCGACGAGAACGGGCGTGAGACCGAGGGCGAGTAGGCGGAAGGGCAGGCGCCCTCCCCGGGGACGGAGGCCGGGTCGTGCCGCCGGGCGACGAACCGCCGGTCCGGGGGCGGAAAACCGGAGTCGTGCCGGGAGAGGGGCGCGGGACGGACCCGCCGCCCTTGCCCGGCCGGTCCGTCCCGCGCGCGGCGGCGCACGAGCGGCGGACGGCGGTACGGCACCACCGACAGCGCGCCCGGGGCGCCCGGGAACGAGGCAGGCAGCACATGGCGAACGAACGGAACGGCGGGCGGCACACGGCCGGACAGATGGTCGGGCGGGTCGCCGGACGGATCGCGGACAACTGGATCAGCCGGGTCTGCCTGATGCTGTACGCGGCGGTCTGGGTGTGGGTCGCGATCGACTCCACCCTGGTCCGGCACGAGGACGCGGCGGTGTGGCCGTGGCTGATCACCGCCCCGGTCAGCCTGCCGTTCCTGTTCCTCCCGGAGGGCGGGGGAGCGGCCGGGCTCGCCCGGTTCGTCGTGCCGACGCTGGTCGCGGCCCTGGTGAACGCCTGGCCGATCGGCACCGTGGTACGCCGCCTGCGGCGCGGCCACCCGGCCGCCGCCTGATTCGACCCGCATCCCTCACCGGCCGGTCCGGGCCGCCCGCGCCCGCCCTGAACGCCCGCTGCACCACCGTTGCGGAAGCCGGGCGTGAGGGGAGCGTTCCCGGCGCGGCCGCGCGGAGCCGGACCGCGAGGGGGAGCGGTCCCGGCGGACCCACGGCGACCGGCGACGGCCGGGAAGCGCGTCCCCGGCGACTCACCGTGACCGAGGCGACAACGGTCCGTCCGCAACCGGAGCGGCGACAAGATCGTCTTGGGGGAGGAACATCACCGGGCCCGGCGCGTGCCGCGCGAGGCCCGGGCCCCTCCCACCATGAGAAGAGGACCTGTGTCGCCCTTACTTCCGGGCCGTCCGGCAGGGCGGCCCGTCGCCGCCGGCCTCGCCCTCGCGGGAGTCGCCGCCGCCGTCCTGACCGGCCAGGGCGGTCTGCACACGGTGGTCGGCTGCGGCATCGCCAACGACGACCTCCCCTCCCGGACCGCGCAGGACTGGGTCACCCACGCCGACCACGTCGTCGTGGCCACGCCGACCGCCGAACAGGACACGGGCCGCCGCGAGTTCACCGAAGGGCCGCTCAGCCACCGCACCGACCGCGAGGTGACCTTCCGCAACGACGAACTCCTGTGGTCCGCCGAGAGCCCCCGGCGCCCCCTGGGCAAGGACTTCACCATGGTGGCCGACGGCTGGGACGTGTACCGGGGGAGCGGCGACCGCGTGAAGAGGACGACCGCGGCCGCCCCGCGCCTGGAGACCGGCCACACGTACGTGCTCGCGCTCCGCTGGAGGGACGGCCGGTGGACCGTCCTCGGCGAGGGCGCCGCCGTCCCCTTCGACGACCGCACCGTCGCCCAGGGGGAGTGGTGCGGTCGCGTCCTGAGCAAGGAGGACGTGGCGCGCGGCGAACGCTTCTCCCGCGAGGACGACACCAGCCTGGAGGAAGTCCTGTCCGGCCGGGACGAGCAGGCGGTGAAGCGCGAACTCGACGGCGCGAGCGGCAGATGACCCCGCCGACGGGGCGCACGACGGGTGCCCCGCGTGCCGTGGCCGAACGGAAAGCTCTGGGCTTGCTCAAGACGCGCTTCGGACCGCCGCGACCGCGGGCATCCTGCGGGCAGCCGGCACGAAGGGCCGGCCGAAGGGGGGAATCATGGGAGTGAGATGGGTCTTCGTGATCGGTGTCGTGCTGGGACTGGTCGCGGTGTGCAGCTGGATGATCCGCCGGGCCTGGCGGCGGGCCTGGGACGACCTGGGCCGGCAGGTCTCCCCGCTGAACTCCGCTGCCGGGTACGGGAACGGGCCCTGGACGACGAGCGGCGGCGCGTACTCCGCGCCGGCGGCGACGACCAGTGGCAGTCCGTCCGGCTCCTCGTCCTGGTACGACACGGACACCGCCGGCGGCGGGTCGTCCAGCGGGTGTTCCTGCGGCAGTTCGTCGTCGTGCGGCAGCAGCTCGTCGTCCTGCGGCAGTTCGTCCTCCTCGTGCGGCAGTTCGTCGTCGTCCTGCGGCAGTTCCTGCTGAGGCGGCCGGCGGCCCGGCCGTCATGTGCGGGACTCCCGCGGCGGTGTGCAGGAAGGCCGTGAGTTCCCTCACGAGGGCGGCCGGGCGGCGGTGCACGACGCAGATCTCGCGTGCCGGCGCGAGCCCGCGCAGACCGTGGACCGGGACCCGCGTGCGGCCGGTGCCGGCGAGCAGGCTCTCGGACACGAGGGCGACGCCCGGGCCGGCGCCGACCAGCGCCAGGACGACGTGGTAGCCGGCCGGCTCGTGGGCGACGCGGGGTTCGATGCCGGACCGGTGGGCGAGGTCTCCGGGCAGGTCCGGTTCGGAACGCCGGGTGCGCCGGAGACCCACGTTTCGTTCCGAGCCGTTCCAAGTCAATGCCGGTGCCGGTACCGGTGCGTGCCGCGCCCCTGGCGAGGCGGTGGCCGGAGGGCAGCACCGACCGCAGCGGATCGGCGGGCAGCGGCTGCCGGTCGGGCCCCGAACGGGGCGTCGGGCCCCGCCCGGGTGGCGCTGGGTGATCAGCACGTCGAGATCGCCCGACGTCACCGGCCCGTGGCGGTCGGGCGGTTCGATGCCGATCAGCGACAACCCGGCTTCCGGGTGACCGCGTCGGAGCGCGGCCAGGGCCGCTGGCCCCAAGGTCTGCGCTGCGGTGGCGAACGAGCCCTGCGCGAGGCGCTGCGGCTGTGCCCCCATCGTGGCCTCGACCGCGCGGCACGCGCCTGCCGGAGCTCGCCGATCACCCGCTTCGCGTGCTCGGCCAGGACGGCTCCGACCGGGGTCGGCGTGACGCCGGCCGAGTGGCGTCCGGGCAGGCGGGTGCCCAACTCCGCCTCCGGTTGGGAGATCTGCGGGGAGAGCGCCGAGGGCGTGGGGGACAACCCGCGCGCCGCCTCGGCGACGGAGGCGGCGCGTGCCACCTCCACCAGGACCCGCAGGCGCCGGACGTCCGGTTCTCCCGGCGTGCCGCCGTCGTGAGCACCGCTGACGGCCGCTCACCGATCGTCGCTGGCGCTGACGGGGCGTCCGCTGAAGCATGGACCCCGTGAAGACTCCGACTCCCACGCTCACGCCCGCCGATGTCCGCGCGGCCGCCGACAGGATCCGCCCGTACGCCCGGCGCACCCCGCTGCTCGACCTGGAGACCGGCGGCCGGCGCGTCCTGCTCAAGCTGGAGTACCTCCAGCGCAGCGGCTCCTTCAAGCTGCGCGGCGCGCTCAACGCGATGCTCTCCGGCCCGCTGGACGACCACGTCGTCGCCGCGTCCGGCGGCAACCACGGCCTGGCGGTCGCGACGGCCGCGTCGCTGCTCGGCGCCGCCGCGACGGTCTACGTGCCGGAGACGGTCCCGGCGGCGAAGGCCCGCCGCATCGAGGCCGCCGGCGCGCGGCTGGTCCGGCACGGCGCCACCTTCGCCGAGGCCGCCTCGGCGGCGGCGGACGCCGCGACGCGGCCGGGACACCGGTTCCTGCACCCGTACGACGATCCGGCCGTCGTCGCGGGGCAGGGGACTGTGGCGGCCGAGATCGTGGCCGACGCACCCGGCGCCGACGCGATCGCGACGGCCGTCGGCGGCGGCGGCCTGGCGGCCGGCACCGCCCTCGCCGGCGCCGGGCGCCGGGTCGTCGCCGTCGAACCGGAGCACTGCCGCTGCCTGCACGACGCGCTCGCCGCCGGGGAGCCGGTCGACTCGGCGGTGGACTCCGTCGCCGCCTCCGCGACCGGCGCGAGCCGGGTCGGCGCGGTCCCGTTCGGCGTCCTGCGCGGGTACGACGTGTCGTCCGTCCTGGTCACCGACGCGCAGATCCTCGCGGCACGCGACCGGCTGTGGGAGGAGTGCCGGATCGCGGTCGAACCGGCCGCGGCGCTCCCGTTCGCCGCGTGGCTGGCCGGTCACGTCCCCGGAGACCTGCCCTGCCTGGTCCTCTGCGGCGCGAACGCGGACTGGACGGCCGAGGGAGGGCACGCGCCGTGACCGCCCGGGGTCGCACCGTCCCCGCCGCCTTCCGGTGACCCACCGGCGACCGGGCCGGGGCGGGCGCGCACCGACACCGGGGCCGGCCCGCCCCGGCCGGTCGCCCCGGCCGGGGTCGCGAGGCCCGCGCGCCGCCGCGTCAGTGCGTGCCGTGCCCGCCCGGCGGGACCCACGGACCGGAGGCCGGTGGCCGTCCGGACGGCGGCGGGACCTCCTGCGCCGGCCCCGGCCGGGGTCCCGGCGCCGCCGGCGTCTGCCAGGTCGCCGGTGCCGGCCCGTACGGCGGTGCCTGCGGTGCCTGCGGTGCTTGCGGTGCTTGCGGTGCCTGCGGGACCTGCTGCATCGGCGGCATCGGCGTACCGAACGGGGATGACGGCATCGGCGTGCCGAACGCGTGCGGCGGCATCGGTGTGCCGAACGGGTGCGGCGGCATCGGCAGGTCCGCCGGTGGGGAGACCCGCGCCGGTCGGCGGCGTCGCGCGAGCCAGAGGACGGCCGCCGCGTAGAGCGCGATGACCGTGATGTCGACGGCGGCGAGCTGCCACGGCATGTCGGCGGCGGTCTCGTCCGAGGCGAGCCCGTCGACCACCGCCGCGGACAGCCCGAAACTCGTCAGGTTGTTGAGCACGTGCAGGGCGACGGCTGCCTCCAGTCCCCCGGTGCGGAGGGTCAGCCACCCGGCCACCAGCCCGAACACCAGCAGGTCGGTGAAGCCCCACGGGGTGCCCCAGCCGTGCGCGGCGGCGAACAGCGCGGCCTGCGGCACCACCGCACACCACGGCGAGCGCAGGAACCCGCCCACCGCCTGCGTCAGCCACCCCCGGAACACGTACTCCTCGGCGGCCGCCTGGAACGGCACGAGCACCGCCAGCACGGCCAGCGAGGTGAGGAACGCCGGCAGCCCCACCCACACCGACGGCCCGGCCGTCCCGCCCTCCGGTTCCGGGAGCCAGAACAGGGAGGAACCCAGCACCATTTGGGCCGGTACGGCGGCGAGCAGGCACCAGCCGAGCCAGCGCATCCGCAGCCGCCCGGTGACCGACGAGACCGTGCCGGCCGGGCGCCGCCCCGTCCACCGCACGGCGAGCAGCACCAGCGGCAGGGCGAGCGCGATGTACGCCAGGTCCAGTGCCGTGCCCGCCAGCGGTCCGAAGTCGATCCCGCCGTCCGGGTGTTCGGGCCGGCCGGCCGCCGCGCCCACGCCGTAGGACACGACCTCCAGGACGAGCACCAGCAGGAGCCAGCCGCCGATCAGCAGGAGCGTGCCGAGCAGGGGGCGCCACCATCGGTGGCGGTCCGTGCAGCGGGCCATGCGGTGATAGGGGAGCGGGGTGAGCGGCGGCGAGACGGTCATGGGCATCAGCATGACGTCGCCGCCCGCCCGCGGCGTCCCCCGCCGGCAGGAGACCCCCTCTGCCTCAGGGTGGACACGGCGCCCGTCCCGAGGCAGGCGCGGGCGCGGGGCACGTCGCCCACGCGCGCATCCGGCAGGGAATCCCTCCGCACCCGGCTGCTCCCGGCCGTCCCCGCGCCGCCCGACGCGGCGGTCCTCCCCCTCGTGCTGCTGCCGGGCGGCGCTCCGCCCGGACCGCCGCTGCCCACCACCGGCATGGCCGTCGCCCTGGTGCTGCCACCGGCCGCGCCGGGACGGCGCCGCCACGATCCGCTGCGGTCGCTCGCCGGGACACCGGCCGCCCTGCGCCGGCCGGTCGCCGTGCCGCGTGACACGCACCCGCCCGGACCGCGGCCGGTGAGCGGACGCCTTCGGGAACCGGTCACCGGATTCTCGACGGCCCGTCCCCGGTGACGACGTTCGGCCCCGCCTCCGCGCCCACCCCCTGAAACCGGCCACCGGTCCCGGCGCCCCGTCCCTTTCCCGCCCGCGGGAGTGCATCCGGACGCTCCCCCGCAGCGGAAGACATTGACAGGGGCCTCCGCCTTGTGACCCCCCGAGCCGGGGCGGAGGCCCCGTGGGGCTGCCCGGTGCGCTGACCACGCGCGCATCCCGCTCCGCACCGGGCCCGGCCGGCGTCCGGGTCCCGCACCCCGACCGCCGGACCGCGCACGGTCCGCCGCGCCTCCTCCGTCCACGTGCCGCGAGAAGGTGCGGCACGTGGGACAACAGAACAACGTCGTGTTGTCCTGTTGTCCCCTGACGATAGGGTGGCCGCATGGCACGTGAGGTACGGGACACCGCCGGCGGACGCCGGTCCGCGGGGGCGGGGGAATCCACCGGCGGGCGGGCTCCGGCCCGTCGTCTGGCGGAGGACGCCGCGCTGCTGGAACGGCTGCTGACGGCCACCGCGCGGCAGCAGGAGGACGGCGGGCGGGACCCGGACGTGACCGCGGACGACGTGGCCGCCGCGCTGGGCATGTTCGCGGACATGCGCCTGTCGCTGGACCGGCTGGAGACGCAGGTGGTCATCGAGGCCCGGCGCCGCGGCATGGACTGGCGGCAGATCGCCGGACACCAGGGCCTGAACTCCTCACAAGCCGCCTCGCAGCGCTACCAGCGGCTGGTGACCCGTCTCGAAGAGATCCGCCAGGGCGTCCGGTAAGGGAGGGGGAGACACATGAGCGACCAGCCGCAGGAGCTGTTCAGCGCCGTCGACTCGCTGCTCGCCGCCGTCGACGACGGCACCGTGCTGCCCCCGCCGGCCGAGCGGACCAGGCTGCGCGAGGCCGCCGGGCTCACGGAGGCCGCCGTCGCCCAGGCCCTGGGGGTGCGCGTGCCGAGCGTCCAGGCATGGGAGGCGGGCCGCGCCGAACCCAGGGGCGAGCGTCTGGAGGCCTACCGCAGACTGCTGGAGGGCCTCGCCCGGCGCTGCCCGGCACCTGCCGCACCCGTCGCACCGTCCGACGGCGGGCCCGGCCTCCCGCCGTCCGGGCGGCCGGTCCCGCAGGCGCCCGCGCGGCCGCCCGCGGGACCACTGGCGGACGTCACGGGCGGCGCACCGACGGCCCCCGCCGCGCCCGCGACCCGACCCCGCCGCGCTGCCGGCACCGGCCGGACACCCGGAGCGCGGCGCTCCGGCCCGACGCCGGGGGAGAGGACCACCGCGGCCGCGCCGAGCGCGGCCGACCCCCGCTTCGCCCACGGCCCGCTCGCCGTCCTGGCGGCCGACGAGGACGGGCGGGTCGTCGCGTACTGCGTCGGCGGCCTGGTCCTGGACGTCCCCGCCAGGTCCCTGCCCGCCCTGGTCGAATGGGCCCTGGACGAGGCCCGGCTGGGCGCGCCCCGGCTGAACGGCTCCGGGAAGGACGCCGATCCGCTGGTCGTGCTCACCGCCGGCGCCTGCGAACGGTACGGACTGCCGGTCCACCTCTCCCAGGAGGAACGCCTCGCCGGACGCATCCCCGACTCCCACAAGGCCGTCAAGCAGGTGCAGCGGGCCGGCTGGCAGCTGACGCGGCGCGGTTTCGGGCCGTGGGCCCGGATCTACCGCCCCGCGCAGGGCGCGCGGCGCGCCTGCGTCCAGCTCTGCATCCCGTCCTGGGACGCGCTCGACCCCCGCCACTGGGGCGGCGCCGCGCAGCTCCCCCCCGCGGAACTGGCCCGTCTCCTGGGCGTCTACGCGACACGGGTCATGACCCCGCGCGGCTCCACCGCCGTCACCGGCCTGGAACTGATGACCGCCCTCACCCCGCCGACCCGGGCCGGGCGGCCCGACGCCGACGGCCGGCGGCACAGCGAGCACAACCCCGGCTCGCTGGGCACCGACCCCGTGGACTGCGCGCCCTGCGAAGCCCCCGACGGGCACCCGCTGCTGGCCGGCCTGCCCCGGTTCCACCAGCGGGGCCCGGCCGAGATGCTGCTGGAGGAGGCGTACGACTGGGCGCGGCCGCTCACCGACGACGAGTGCATGAAGCGCCACCTGGTCGGCATCGACATCAACCTCGCCTTCGGCGCGGCCGCCAACGGCGCGGTCGTCGGCCTGGCCTGCGCACCGGTCCACGTCAGGAACCCGGCGTTCGACCCCAAGCTCCCCGGCAGCTGGCTGGTGGACCTCTCCCACGTCGACCTGTCCCGCGTACGGGTCGGCAAGGAGTGGCGGCACCTGCGCGGCGAGCTGCTGCCCAGCCCGTTCACCCCGGGCGGCGAACGCCCCGAGGGCCCGGCCTGGTACGCGACACCGACCGTGGCGTACGCGGTGGAACTCGGCTACGACGTGCAACCGGTCGAGGCGTACGTCCGGCCCGCCGCCGGCCGCTACCTGGACGGCTGGTACAAGCGGCTGCGCGACGCCTACGTCGCCACCATGGCCGACCTGGGGGTGCCGGAGGGCCTGGCCCCGGAGGAGTTCCTGGCGGCGATGGAGGGCCACCGGCAGCGCGACGCGCACCTGGCGATCGTGCTGTCCGCGATCAAGGCGACCGTCAAGGGCGGCATCGGCAAACTGCGGGAGCGGCCGCGCGGCGGCGGCTGGCGCCCGGGCCTGCCGTGGCCCGCGCTCGCCCGCCCGACCTGGCGGCCGGACATCCGCGCCACCGTGATCTCCCGCGCCCGGGTCAACATGCACCGCAAGATGACCGCCCTCGCCGCGGCCACCGGGCAGTACCCGGTCGCGATCCTGTCGGACTGCGCCGTGTACGCCGCCGACGGCCCCAGCCCGCTGCACGTCCTGCCCTACACCGCCGACGGCACGACCGTGCCCGGCAGCTTCCGGCTCGGCGTCTCCCCGGGGATGGTCAAGCACGAGGGCACCCAGACCACCCTGTGGGGCGAGGAGGTGCGCGAGAAGCACGGCCAGGAGCTCAACCTCGCGCGCTACATCAAGGACGGCCGGGTCACCGCCACGGACGACGGAGAGTAGAGGAGGCTGCCTGGTGGACACGGTCGGGGAAGGCCTCGACGCCGCGCTGCACAAGGCGTTCACGCGCCCGGTGCCCAGGAGCGCGGGCGCGCAGATGCGGTACCTCGTCAAGCGGCTCAACGGCACCGGGCCCGTGGCCGAGCTGCTCGGCGTCACCCGGCGCACCGTCGAACGCTACGTGCGGAACCAGATCAGAACGCCCCGGCCGGAGCTGGCCGCACGCCTGGAGCACGAGGTGCGCCGGCGGTGGCAGCCGGGGGTCCGCGCCCGGGCCAGGCGGCAGGCGGCCACCACCGGCGGCATCGTCATCGACACCCGGGCCCGGTTCGGCTACAGCGCGGCCCCCGGCACCACCGACGACCCGCGGCTGCGGCACCTCACCGTGGCCCTGCCCCCCGCGTACGCGGACCGCCTCTTCCGGGCCCACGAAGAGGGCGCCACGGAACAGCAGTTGCGCGCCATCACGGCCGAAGGCCTGGGCGAGATCTACTTCCGCGACCGCAACCGGCGCGCCCGGGGCCTCGACGTCGAGTTCACCGACGTGGAGCACGTCGACTTCGACCTCTGACGGCCGCGGCCCCACCCGGGAGCGGGCCCCGGTAGTGAGCCGAAGCGCGATGGTCGCCACGTGGGCAGGCTTGTCGTCACCTGCCAGGCCGGGCGCCGGACTCGGGGGTGCCGGCCGGCTCCACGGTGGCGGGCCGGCGTCCGCCGCAGCAGGCCACCACTGCTGTCACGACGAGGTCGTCGCGCGTCACACCGCGCCCCGGCGACAGGAAGACCGGTGATATCGGCCATGTGGGACGACTCCGGCGCCTCTCTGGTGACAGTCCGGCTGCTTCGGCCCGGTTTCCGCGCAGCCTGTGCGGTGCCGTCGGCGACCACTGCCGAGCCCCGGCACAGGCGGGCGCCGGCCCCGATAGCCTGACCGCCGTGATGACGGGAACCCGGGACACCCGGCTGGTCGTGCTGCGCGGCAACAGCGCCTCGGGCAAGTCGTCCGTCGCGGCCGGCCTGCGGGAGAGGTTCGGCCGCGGCCTGGCCGTGGTCGGCCAGGACAACCTCCGCCGCGTCGTCCTGCGCGAACGCGACCGGCCCGGCGCGGCGAACATCGGCCTCATCGACACCGTCGCCCGCTACGCCCTGGACGCCGGCTACCACGTCGTCGTCGAGGGCATCCTCCACGCCGACCACTACGGCGAGATGCTCGCCCGGCTGCGCGCCGAGCACCGGGGTCCGACCCACGCCTACTACCTGGACGTGCCGTTCGCCGAGACCCTCGCCCGGCACGCCACCAAGCCGCAGGCGCTGGAGTTCGGCGAGGCGGAGCTGCGCGACTGGTACAGGCCCCTCGACCTGCTGCCCGGCGGCGCCGAGACCGTGATCGGCGCCGACAGCGCGCTGACGGCGACCGTCGACCGCGTCCTGCGCGACACCGGCCTCTGCGGCCTTCCCCCGCGCGAGCACTGACGGGGCGGGCCCGCGAGCGGTGCCGCCGGACGCCCCACCGCCCCGCCCCGCGCGGTGGCCGCCTGCCCTCCGGTCATGGCCGACGTCTACGAGTTCCAGCTCACCCTCGACCTGCCGGACACCCTGCCGCCGCAGGAACTCGCCCTGATCCGCTGGCACTTGGGGGAGGAAGGCGGTACCTCTGACGCGGGTGACCGCGGCGCGTACGCGTATCCCCTGTGGGACGCCCGGGGACCGGCGCGGCGGGTCGGGGGCGTACTGGTCGGCGAGCTCCGCCGCGACGGGTGGGGATGGGCGCTGACCGTGCGGTCGGAGGCCCATCCCGACGAGTTCGACGACCTGCGCAGGATGGTGCTGTGGCTCGGCCGCCGCACCACGAGCACCGGCACCGTCGGGTACCTCCGCTTCTACGAGGCCGACGTCCCCGACGTCCTGGTCGCCCGGGCCGGCACCGTGCACTGCCTGACCCTGCGGGTGGAGCGGGTCATCGAGTCCGCGTCGGAGGTGCTGCCCGATCCCCGCGCGTGAACCGCACCGCGGCACCCGCCCCTGAGGGCGGTGGCGTACGTCACAGCGCCGGACCGTCACACGCGGCGGCCCGCCGGCATCTCGTGTTCGTCCCGTGCACGACCACGAGTGAGGACTGAGTCATGGACACCCGCTTCACCCTGTTCGACAACGAGATCGCCACCAGGTTCTTCAAGCGGTTCGCCAACGCCGGGCTGGTGATCCAGCAGTCGCCGCTGCCGAGGTCCACGCAGGAGCTGGTGTCGCTGCGGGCCAGCCAGATCAACGGCTGCGGCTGGTGCATCGACATGCACACCAAGGAGGCCGCGGCCGCGGGCGAGAGCGCGGTCCGGCTCCACCTGGTCGCCGCGTGGCGCGAGTCCACCGTGTTCACCGAGGCGGAGCGGGCCGCGCTGGCGCTCGCCGAGGAGGGCACCCGGCTCGCCGACGCCTCCCAGGGGGTGTCCGACGAGACCTGGGCCCAGGTGCGCAAGCACTACGACGACGACCAGATCGCCGCGCTGGTCTGCCTGGTCGCCCTGATCAACGCGGCCAACCGGCTCGCCGTGATCGTGCACCAGAAGGGCGGTTCCTACGAACCCGGCATGTTCTCCGCCGTGTTCGACTGACCGGCGGACGCGTCCGGCCCGGTCCCGGGAGCACGCCGTCCGGGCCGGGCCGGTGCGGGCGCGGGTGCCCCGAGGCGCACCCGGTCGTCACCGGCCCGGCGAGGCCCGGTGACGTCAGGAACTCGTGAGGACGAGTTGCCGGGCCGCCCGGGTCATCGCGACGTAGCGGTCGACCGCCCCCGCGACGCCCTCGCCGAACTTCTCCGGGTCGACGAGGACGACGAGGTCGGACTCCAGCCCCTCCGACAGCTCCGGGGCCGGCGACCGGACGCGGGGCGTCGACGGCGGGAAGGCGGGATCGCCGATGACGCAGGCGATGCCGTCGGCGTGCGCGGCGAGCCGGGCGTCGAGGACCGCGTGCAGGTCCGCGGCGGCTCCGCGGACGACGGGGACGCCGCCGCTGCGGACGGAGACCGGGACGTCGGCGTCCGGGACCGCGGCCCGGACGACCGGCTCGGCCTCCGCCGTCACCTCCTCGGGCGTGCGGTAGTTGACGTTCGGGGAAGCCGACTCGATCCGGTCGAACCCGACCCGTTCCAGCCGTTCCCGCCACGACCCGGCGAACCCGTGCCGCGCCTGGGCGCGGTCCCCGACGACGGTGAAGCTGCGCGACGGGCAGCGCAGCAGCAGCATCTGCCGTTCCGCGTCGGTCAGTTCCTGCGCCTCGTCCACGACGACGTGCGCGAACGGGCCGGCCGTCGGCTCAGCCGTCCAGGTCGCGTGCGATCCGCTGTGCGGCCTCGCGGGCGGTGCGGCCCACGCCGATGAGGGTGGCGGAGGCCGGGCCGGTCCAGTCGCCGTAACCGAGCAGGTGCAGGCGGGGTTCGCCGGCCGCCCGCGTTCCCGCGGTCGCTACGTGGCCGCGCGGGCCGCGCAGCCCGAGCGGGGCGAGGTGGGCCAGGGCGGGCCGGAAGCCGGTGCACCAGACGACGGTGTCCGCCTCAGCCCGGCTGCCGTCCGCCCGGCGGACGCCGGTCGCGGTGAGCCGGCTGAACATCGGCCGGGTGCGCAGGAGTCCGGCGTCGCGGGCGGCGCGTACCGGCGGCACGGCGACGATGTCACCGAGCGAGGCGACCCCGCCCGTGTCACCACGGCCCTCGTCGAGGGCGCGGCGCCGGGCGGTGGCCACCTCGAACAGCGCCCGGCCGTCGATGTCGTCGGCCAGGAAGCGCGGGGGCGCCGGGTCGCCCACGTCACGTCGGCCCCGGCCAGGGCGAGGTCGGCGGCGATCTGCGCACCGGAGTTCCCGCCGCCGACCACGACGACCCGGCCCCGGACGTCGTCCGGCCGGCGGTAGTCCACCGTGTGCAGCTGCCGCCCGGTGAAGACGTCCCGGCCGGGAACGGCCGGGACGAACGGGCGCGACCAGGTGCCGGTCGCGCTCACCACGGCCCGGGCCCGCCAGGTGCCGGTGTCGGCCTCGACCAGGAGCCGGCCGCCGTCGCGGCGGACGGCCACCACGCGGGTGCCGTGGTGCACCGGCAGGGCGTAGCGCTTCTCGTGGTCGGCGAGGTAGGCGACGACGTGCCGGGCGTCCGGGTACGTCGCACCGGGCTGGACCGGCATCGGCCGGCCGGGCAGCGACGAGTGCGCGGCGGGGGAGAACAGGCGCAGCGAGTCCCACATGTGCTGCCAGGACCCGCCCGGCGCCGCCTCGGCGTCCAGGATCACGAAGTCGAGGCCTTGGCGGCGCAGGTGGTAGCCGGCGGCGAGCCCCGCTTGGCCGCCGCCGACCACCACCACATCGGTGTGCTTGGTCATGAACCCAGCGGCGCGACGGTGAACTTGCGCCGCCAGGCGAGGGATACGTAGACCAGCGCGACCAGGACGGGGACCTCGATGAGCGGGCCGACGACGCCGGAGAGGGCCTGGCCGGAGGTGACGCCGAAGGTGGCGATCGCCACCGCGATGGCGAGCTCGAAGTTGTTGCCCGCGGCGGTGAAGGCGAGGGTGGCGGTGCGGTCGTAGGCGAGGCCGAGGGCCTTGCCGAGGGCGAAGGTGCCGAACCACATCACCGCGAAGTAGACCAGGAGCGGCAGCGCGATCCGGGCCACGTCCAGCGGCTGCGAGGTGATGCTCTTCCCCTGGAGGGCGAAGAGGACGACGATCGTGAACAGCAGCCCGTACAGCGCCCACGGGCCGATCTTCGGCAGGAAGCGCTGCTCGTAGCCTTCGCGGCCCATCTTCTGCTCGCCGATCCGGCGGGTCAGGAAGCCGGCCAGCAGTGGGACACCGAGGAAGATGACCACGTTGAGCGCGATCTTCCACATGGAGATGTCCAGGTGCTCGCCGTCGCCCAGGCCCAGCCAGCCGGGCAGCAGGTCGAGGTAGAACCAGCCGAGCAGGCCGAAGGCGAGGACCTGGAAGACGCTGTTGAGCGCCACCAGGACGGCGGCGGCCTCGCGGTCGCCGCACGCGAGGTCGTTCCAGATGATCACCATGGCGATGCAGCGGGCCAGGCCGACGATGATCAGCCCGGTGCGGTACTCGGGCAGGTCGGGCAGGAAGATCCACGCCAGCGCGAACATCACCGCGGGGCCGAGGACCCAGTTGACGACCAGGGAGGAGACCATCAGCCTGCGGTCGCCGGTGACGGCGTCGAGCTTGTCGTAGCGGACCTTGGCCAGGACCGGGTACATCATGATCAGCAGGCCGAGCGCGATCGGCAGGGAGATGCCGCCGATCTCCACCTTCGCCAGCGCGTCGTCCAGGCCGGGGACCACCCGCCCGAGTCCGAGACCGGCGGCCATGGCGAGCAGGATCCACACGGCGAGGTAGCGGTCGAGGGCGGAGAGCTTGGCGAAGACGGACGCCTCGCGTGTCGTCGCGGGTGCTTCGGTGCGGGTCACGGGCAGGCCCTCTTGTTGTCGGCGGCGGTGCGGGCCTGTTCGGCGAGGTCGGCGAACTGCCCGGCGAGTCGGGCGATGACGTCCGGGCGGAGCTTGTAGTAGGTGAAGCGCCCGCACGGTTCGGTGTCGACGACCCCGGCCTCGCGCAGGACCCTCAGGTGGTTGGAGAGGTTGGTCTGCCGGGCACCGGTCTCCTCGACGAGGTGGGTGGTGCACAGCGTCTCGCGGGCGAGCAGGGTCACGATCCGGAGCCTGAGCGGGTCGGCCAGCACCCTGATCAGGTCAGTGTCGACTGACGTCATCATGGGCTGATACTGTCACATCATCCCGCGCTGATACCAGCTGGGGCTGATCTGAAGGCCCGTGGCCGACCTAAGGAAGAACGCATGTCCTCCGCTCCGCTCGCCTCCGTGCTCTTCGTCTGCGTCCACAACGCCGGCCGCTCGCAGATGGCCGCAGGTTTCCTCACCCACCTCGCCGGTGACCGCGTCGAGGTCCGTTCCGCCGGTTCCGTACCCGGCGACCGGGTCAACCCGGCCGCGGTCGAGGCCATGAAGGAGGTCGGCGTCGACATCTCCGCCGCCGAGCCGAGGATCCTCACCACCGAGGCCGTCCAGGCGTCGGACTACGTCGTCACCATGGGCTGCGGCGACGCCTGCCCCGTCTTCCCCGGCAAGAAGTACCTCGACTGGGCCCTGGAGGACCCGGCCGGCAAGGGCGTCGAGGCCGTCCGCCCGATCCGCGACGAGATCAGGACCCGTGTCGAGGCCCTCGTCGCGGAGATCGACGCCCGGCGAGAAGCGTGACCGCCGCCGGCCGAGGGTGCGGGAGCGTGCCGTAGGAGTACGGGGCGTCCGTGCGTGGCCCTCCGGCCTGCCGGCCCTCCCGCGACTCCTCGGTGCTCGTCGGCCCGCACCGCCCTCCGAGGCCGCCTGGACCCGGAGGCGTTCGTCACCGGGACCATCGCCCTGGGAGAGGCCGAGGACGCCTTCGCGCGCGTGCGCAAGGGCGACGTCCTGCGCTCGGTGATGACGTTCGGATGGCGGCATCCGCATCCGACAGGCGGTCGTCTCGGGCACGTTCACCCTCGACGGCGGCACCTGGGAGATCGACGACGACATCCGGATCGTCGGCGACGACCACGAGGCCGTCGTCATCGACGCCGCCCACGACGCCGACGCCATCGACGCCGCCCACGACGCCGACGCCATCGCCGAGGCCGTCGGCGACCGCCGCCTGACGGCCGTCGTCCGCACCCACGCCCACGACGACCACATCGACGCCGCGCCCGCCCTCGCGGAGCGCGCCGGCGCCACCACGACGACCTGCTGCTGTGGAAGCGCACCCACCCCGACCGCGCTCCCGGCGGCCCCCCTCCGGCAGCCAGCGCATCGAGGTGGCCGGCACCGAACCGCGGGTGCTCCCCACCCCGGCCACACCCGGGGGCATCTGCCTCCACGTGCTCCGCCCGGGCACCGTCTCCGTCGGCGGCACGCTGTTCGCCGGCGGACCGGGCGCGGCCGGCCGGTCGTGCTCGGACTTCCCGGCCGTCATCCGCCCGGTCCGCGACCGGCTGCTCGTCCTGCCCACCGCCACGGACGTGCGGACCGGACACGGCCCGGACGCCGCCATCGGCGCCGAGGCCCCTCATCTCGCGGAGTGGGCGGCCCGCGGTCACTGACCGGTGCCCGCCCCGTAGCCCTCCGCCGGCCGGGGAGACGACACCCGGGCCGCGGTCGTCCCGTCCGCGGCCCCGCCGCCTACGCTGACGTCGTGCGCACCGTGGAACTGCTGCCGGACACCGCCACCGAACTGCTCGTCCGGGACACGTGGCGCGCGATCGCCGCCGCCGGACTGCCCAGTCTCGCCACGCACCGGCACCCGACCAATCGGCCCCACCTGACCCTCGCGACGTGCGAGGACCTGCTGCCCGCCACCCGGGCGGCGCTCGCGGACCTCCTGGCCGAGGGCCTGCCCACGCCGTTCCGGCTGGACGGGCTGCTGCGCTTCTCGGGACGCACCGGTGTCCTCGCCTGGCGCGTCGCCGCCGGACCGGAGCTCGCCGCCCTGCACCGCCGGGTGTGGGAGACGCTGGCCGCGGACGGCGGTCACCTCAACCCCCTGCACGCGCCCGGCCGTTGGGTGCCCCATCTGACCCTGGCCCGGTCGCGCGACACGTCGGTGCGGTGGCCCGCCCATCTCCTCCCGCCGGAGCTGGCACATCCGTGGGAGGCGAGTTTCACCGGTGCCCGCAGCTACGACTCGGTGACCCGCACCGTCGAGGTCCTCGGCGGCGCGGCCGACGCCGCGGAATGAGCGGACGCGGCCGGTGCCGGTGCAGGCACCGGGCCCCGCCCGCGGCCGGTGCCGGGGCGGAGGACGCCGGTGCGCCGACCGGCGTCCGGTGCCCGCCCCGAGGCGGCTCACCGCTGGGCGCTCAGCCCAGGTCCGCGCCCCGCTCGGCGGCCTCGGTCTCGGAGTGCGCCCCCGCGGTGGCCAGGTTCCCGCCGGAGTTCTCCAGGTGCGCCCGCACGAACCACTGGAACTTCTCCAGGTCGCGCAGCTGGCCGATCAGCAGGTCCTCCGTCGCCGGGTCGAGCTCGCCGGCCACCTTGATGGCCTCCCGCACGCCTTCGATCACCCCGGTGTAGACGAGGTCGAGGGCGGCCAGGTGCGCGATGGCGTCGGCCCGGCCGATGGAGTAGTCGTCCCAGTGCCGCTCCGCGACCAGCGCGC
The DNA here is from genome assembly GCF_044540485.1 of Streptomyces sp. NPDC085946. Taxonomy (NCBI): domain Bacteria; kingdom Bacillati; phylum Actinomycetota; class Actinomycetes; order Kitasatosporales; family Streptomycetaceae; genus Streptomyces; species Streptomyces sp. NPDC085946. The sequence continues at coordinate 209,770 of NZ_JBITSF010000015.1, forward strand.
CGGGCGTTCCCTGGGCCACGCCGCCGAGGGCGCCGATGCGCTCCGCGACGTCGTCGGCCATCTCGCGCACGCTGTCCACCTGCGGGTCGACCATCTCGTGCACGGCGATGAAGTGCGGGCCGACGACGTTCCAGTGCACGTGCTTGAGGGTCAGGTGGAGATCGTTGAGCGCGTGCAGACGCGTGCGCAGCACGCCGATCAGCCTCCCGGCCGCCTCGCGCTCGATGCCGGGAACGGTGTACTTCGGGGTCAGGTCCTGCGTCATGTGTTCTACCTCGGCTCCTGAGTCGGTCTGCAAGGTGTTGCGCGTGTCCGTTTGCCCCCGTTCGACCGTGTCAGACATGCCACGTGGCAGCGAGACGGTTCGGCCGTACGGGTGGCCCGGCACACCGGCCGGCGACGCGCGGGACGGCGTCCGGAGCCGTGCCGGAACCGTGCCGCGCATGCGCGTGGCCTCCGCCCCGGAGGGCGGAGGCCACGTCGACGGTGAGGCGCTCCCGGGCTCGCTCAGCTCTTCTTCGGGCGGGGGAGCGGCGGGGACAGGAGCAGTCCGGTGCTTCCCTGCTGCAGCGTGAGAGCGCCGCACTGCCGGCTGTCGCGGTAGACGCCGTCGCACTCGACGGGGTCCAGCACCGCCTCGACGTCGACGGCCGGGATCTCGACGGCTTCCTTCACCAGCGTTTCCTTGGCGGTCATGTCACCATCTCCCTCGGGTTCAGGCTCACCATCAAGGTCACCTGAACCGGGCGAAGTATGCACAAACCTCACAAAAAACACTGGTAACTCTTTCAACATCTTGCGGGCGAGACGCCGACGTGGCCCGACCCGCCCTACGGAGCCGCCCGGTCCCGTCCCGGCGCTCCGGCGGGGCGGTCGAGCGGTGGGTGCCACGCGTCCCCGGCCGGCGACCGCCGTCCGGTCACGCGGTGGGCGACGAGGGCGGCGAGGGCGGCGAGGAGGGAGGCGGCTCCGCCGGCGAGGAGGCCGGAGCGGGCTCCCAGGGACTCGCTGAGGGCGCCGAGGAGGAGGGCCCCGAGCGGGGTGGTGCCCTGGAACACGAGGGTGTAGAGGGCCAGCACCCGGCCCCGGTAGGCCGGATCGGCGCCCAGCTGGATGCGGTGGTTGGTGGCCTGCGCGAAGTACACGGACGCGAAGCCGGTGAGGAACAGCATGAGGCCGGCCGTGGTGTAGGTCGGTGCGAGACCCGCGAGGAACTCCAGGACGCCGAACGCGGCCGCCGTGCCGATGACCCGGCGCAGCGGTGGCCTGCCCCGGCGCAGCGTCGTGGCGAAGGCCGCGCCGAGCGAGCCGGCCGCCATCGCCGTGGTCAGCAGTCCGAAGGCGGCGGCGTCGGCGTGGAAGACCGTCTTGGCGAGCAGCGGCAGGGTGAGCTGGAAGTTGAAGCCCAGCATGCCGATCACCGCGGCCAGGGCCATCGGCAGCAGCAGGTCCGGCCGGGCCACCACGTGCCGGATCCCGTCCGTGACCCGTGCCCGCCGGGGCCGGTGGGCGGTGCGGTGCAGTTCGGCGGGGCGCATCAGCCACAGCCCGGTGACCGTCGCGAGATAGCTGACCGCGTTCAGCAGCATCACCGTGCCGGTGCCGCACCAGCCGATCAGCAGACCGGCCACCGCCGGGCCCAGCACCCGCGCGCAGTTGAAGTAGGCGGCGCTCAGCGCGGAGGCGTTCGGCAGCAGGTCGGTGCCGACGAGCTCGCTGACGAACGACATCCGCGCCGGCACCTCGACGGCGTTGACCAGGCCGAGCCCCAGCGCGAACAGGCCGACGTGCCACAGCCGTACCGCACCGGCCAGGACGAGCACGCCGAGCAGCGCGGCCAGCGCGCAGGAGGCCAGGTTCGCGCCGATCAGCAGCCGGCGCTTGTCGCGGCGGTCGGCGAGGCCCCCGGCGTGCAGCGTGAACAGCAGCAGCGGCGCGAACTGCAGGGCGGTGATCACCCCGAGCGCCGAGGCCGAGTCGCCGGTCAGGGACAGCACGAGCCAGTCCTGGGCCACGACCATCATCCAGGTGCCGCCGACGGACACGATCTGGCCCGCCGCGAACAGCCGGAAGTTGCGGACCGTCAGGGACTGGAACATGCCGGCGAGGGTGCCCCTCATCGCGCCCGTACCGTCCGCGCGGCCCCGCGCCGCCGCCGGGAGCCGGCCTGCCGGCTCGTCATCGCTCCTCCCACCGGACCGGCTCAGTCGGTTCCGCGGAAGATGTGGGGGTCGGGCGTCTCCCCCTCCTCACCGGCCAGGAACGCGGGCCGCGGAGGGCGGGGGTGCTCCTCACGGGCCAGGACCCGGTACTCCAGGCGGAGCGGACCCAGGTCCGTGCCCGGCCTACCGCTTTCTCCGCGGGGGTCAGCGCAGCGCAGCATCAAGCTCCTCCATCGCGTCGGACACCGTCCGCGTCTGCCCGATCCGCGGGCGGGCGGCCGGGGCCGCCGCGTCCCGCGCCAGGAGGCACTCCTCCAGGAAGGCCAGCGCGCGGAGGTGGTACGTACGGGCAGCCCATCCGAGGCTGATGTTGTGCCCGGCGTCCTGCTGGCGGTCGATCACCACCCGGGGCGAGGCCAGCGGGCGCCTGAGCGCCGCCAGGGCCTCCTCGTCGCACCGCCACCACTGCTCCTGCTCGGCGAAGGTGAAACGGACCGGCACCCGGACCCGTGCGGCGATCCCCGGGTACCGCTCGGGCCACAGGCGCCCCTCCGCCGCCTCCCGGGCCGGCACCGGGGAGACCAGGCCGCGGCTGAGCCGGAAGGCGTCCGGCGGATACAGCCGCAGGGCGCCCCAGTGCCGGCGCCACTCCCCGCCGCCCTCCGCGCCGGGCAACTGGTGCGGCTCGACGGCGAACCGGCTGCCCAGGCCCGAGATGTCCAGGCCGATCAGGGCGTCGCCGCCGTCCTGCGCCGCGGCGGCCAGGGCGATCTTGCCCCCGTAGGAGTGAGCCACCACGAAGAACCCCGCGCCGGTGTCGTGGCCGGCCGCGAAGCCGGCCAGGGCGGTGTGCAGGGTGGCCGCCTGTTCCTCGACCGTCTGCCCCTCGGGCAGCCGGGCGGCGGACAGGCCGTAGCCGGGACGGTCCACGGCGAGCACGGTGTAGCCGAGCTCGGCTCCCAGGGCCAGCAGCGAGAGCCCGGGGCGGGACCGGTTGTCGAAGTAGCCGGCCCGCATGCCGCCACCGTGCACGGCGACCACCACGGCCCGCGGCGGCCGGTCCCGCGGCACGGCGAGCAGACCCGAGATCTCGACGCCGCCGGCGTCGAGGGTGAGGGCACGGACCGGCCGGGCACCGGTGTCCAGCAACTCCGCCAGGTCGGGCGCCTGTTGCCGTTCGGTCACGCGGCCCACCCGCTCGTGCGCCCGGTGGCGCTCTGCCAGCTGTGGGGGATGCGGGGGCCGGGCATCCGCTCCAGGCGGCGCCACCGGGCGACGTTCCGGCCCGTGTCCGTGCCCGCGTCGGCGTCGTGCGCCGGCGCCGCGATCCGGGCCAGCAACACCGCGGTGAGCGCGGCCAGTTCGTCGTCGTCGGGGGCACCGCTCTCGATGCGGATGAGCGTCTCGGACAGGTTCATGGTCATCGCCTCCGTCGTCACGGGCCCGGGGGAGGACAGGGGCTCCCCACGGGACAGGGGGGAATGCGGGGCTCACCGGGCCGCCTCCGGGCCGGTGCGGCCCGGTGAGCCTGGGAGAGGGTCGAGCGGTGCGCCGAGCTCCCGGCGCGCCGGGCCTCCGGTCTTACTCGACCTCGAAGATCTTCCAGTGGCCGTCCTTGATGAGGCTGCTGCCGTCCTTGGCGTCCTTCAGGAAGTCGACCACGACGTAGCGGCCCGGCTGCAGCGTGAGTTCGAGCAGCGTGCTCTCCCCGGCGGTCAGGGGCAGACCGCCGGTTCCCTGGTCCAGGGCGAGGGGCCCGGTGTAGTCCGGGAAGGTGCCGGTGTCGCCGAAGTCGGCGATGTAGTCGCGGACGTCCTGCTCGGTGACGTCGTCGGCGAGGCGGAACAGGACGGCCTCGATGTACCTGCCCTCGGTCATGGCGTTGCGGAGCAGCAGGGGACGGCCCGCCCGGACGGTGCCGTCGAGGATCCAGCGCGGCCGGCCGTCGATCATCTTGCCGGTCAGGGTGGCGGTGGGAACGGGCACGGCGCCGGTGAGCGCAGTGCCGCCGACCTGGAGGACGGTGTGGCGCGGGTTCTCGCCCTGGACGTGCAGGTAGTCGAAGAGCCAGTACGTGCCCGGGGCGAGCGTCGTGGTGAAGGACGCCGGGAGGTTCGGGTGGATGACCGTGCCGCCGAGCAGCTTCGCCTTCTGCCGCATCTCGGCGCTGCCCGCGACGATGTCGGGTCCGACGGTGCTGATCATCTTCACGAGGGAGGAGCGGAAGCTCTCGAAGGTCACCCCGGGCTCCGGGCGAACCAGTGATATCCAGCCGGACGCCGGGTCCGTGGTGGACACGCGGAACGAGGCCGGGCCGGGACGCGCGGTGGCCGGCGCCTCCAGGCCGGAGGCGGAGGACCTGACGTCCAGGACCTGGAGGCCCTGGTCCTCCGTTGCGGACTGCACCACGGCGGCCGGGGGCGCGGTCACGGGCTGGGCGGCGGCGGTGGCCGGGCCCGTGGCGGTGAGGGCCAGCAGCGCACCGGCGGCGGTGGTGACCCAGGCGAGACGTGTGCGTCCTGATCTCATGCGTTCTCCAGAGTGAGGAGGAAAAGGGCGGTGGGTGGCATGTGGGTTCGAAGGCCGGCCGAGGCGGCCTCGAAGGCGCGCTCGATGGCCTCCTCCGGCTGGGCGCCGTTGAGGACGACCGCGCCGGCGGAGCGGAACACCGGCACCGTGCGGATCCCGGGAGCCCGCACTCGGGCCGGCCCGGCCCGCAGCTCCCCGGCTCCGTTCGGGTCCGGCCGGACGCCGGCCTCGGCGGCCGGCCGGACCGCGGCGGCGAGGAGGCGGTGCGTCTCGAAGGTGTTCACGTGAAGGGCGCGCCCGAAGTCCAGCACGGGCCCTCCTCGGTGCCGGCGGCCGCCATGCCCGCGGTGGCCCGCTCGGCGGCCCGCCGGAACCGGGTGAACCCGATGCGGGAGTGGGCGCGGGTGGCGTCGAGAGCGGTCTCGACCTGGAGGGACGTGCTGCTGACGGCGGTCATCGGGGTGCTGTCCTTGTCCGGGAGGACGGCTCGGTGGCCGGCGGCACTAGCGGAAGGCGTCGACGTGCTCGACGACCCAGGACCGGAAGGTCCGGGCCGGCCTGCCGGTCACCTCCTCCACGACGTTCGAACTCGCTTCGGGCTCCTTGCTGAGGGCCTCGAAGTAGTCGAGCGACCCGTCCACGTACGCGGCCGGCCAGCCGCTGTCGACCATCGCCTGCCGGGCGGCGTCGCGGGGGATGTCCTGCCAGCGCAGGTCCCGCCCGGTCACCTCGCCGATGATGCGCACCTGCGCTGCCTGGGAGAGCTCCTCGGGCCCGCTGACCAGGTACTTCTTCCGGCCGTGTCCGTCGCTGGTGAGTGCCTCGGCACCGACGGCGGCGAGGTCCGACTCGTGCACGGGGGTGCGGGTGGCCGCACCGTACGGGTACCGCACCACGTCGCCGTTGCGGATCTGTTCGGCGAAGGCCATGGCGTTGCAGTGGAACCCCGTCATGCGCAGGAACGTCCACTCCAGGCTGGTCCGCTCCAGCAGGTGCTCGATGTAGGCATGGCAGTTGTTGTCCACGGGTTCGAGGCCGATGTGCACACCGACCGACGAGACGAAGGCGACGCGTCGCGCCGTGGCCTCGATCTTTTTCAGCACCGCCGGCGCGGTGTCGACCGGCAGGGAGAAGAAGGGCCACATGAGGAAGACACCGTCGACGCCCTCCAGGGCGGCGTCGAGGCTGTCCGGGTCCCCGAGGTCGCCGTGGTGGATCTCGACCCCCTCGGGCAGCCGGCCCGCATTCGGATCGTCCGGGAGGACCAGCGCCCGGACGCGGGCACCGGCCTCCAGCAGGTGGGCCGCCGCGTGCGGCCCGGCGTTCCCCGTCGCCGCGGTGATCAGGACGATGTTCCGTTCGGGCATGAGTGCTCCCTCGCGAGATGAGGATGTGGCTGTTCCGCCGGCGTCGGGGCGCTGTTCCGCCCGGTGACTGCCCGGCAGGCCGGGCACCGTGCCCGCGCCGGGACTCCGGGGACGGTCGTGTCCCGCCCCTCCGGGCGTCCCGGCAGGTCCGGGAACGCGCCGGGCCGGTCCGCGGCGGCCATGCGCCGCCGGCCGGGGCGCGTGGCCCCCGCCGGAGCCGTGGTGGCCCTTGCGCCGGCCGTCCGCGGGGCGGGGAAAGGCCGGGTCCGAGGCCGCCCCGCGGGTCGGCGGAACGACCGGGAACCACCGACGACCAGCTTCTTCGGCTGCCGGGCTTCGTGCAAGGAGTGCCGTGTCAAAGGGGTCTGCCGCTCTGTCACGTCTTCGTCAAATCCGCGGACGGCCCGGCGTCCGGCCGACGGGCCGGCGGCAGAAAGAAGCCCTGGAGTTCCGGCGGGAACGCGCCGGACGCCGCCGCCTTCCGTACGAACTCCTCGGTGATCCGGGTGAGTTCCGCGACCCCCGCCGGGCCCAGGTGCCGGTACGGCTCGCGGTCCCCGCGGTCGGTCTCCTCCTCCAGCTCCCGGCGCAGCCGCACGCCCCGCGGCGTCAGGGTCCCGTCCGCGGCCATCAGCCCGCGCTCGCGCAGCCGTTCCTCGGCGGCGTCCCAGTCCTCCTTGGTCCAGCCGCGCTTGGTCATGACCACCTCGCGCGGCATGCCCTCGTCGCTCGCGCAGTGCGAGACCAGCGCCTCGATCCCGTCCAACCCCGCCGCGCACAACGCGGTGACGTGGCTGTCGCCGCGGTGCTCGCGCAGCAGGGTGGCCGCGTACCAGAGCGCCAGGTGCGGTTCCTCGGGCACCGGCTGATCGGCGTGGGCGGCGTACAGCGGGCGCCCGGGACGGCCGCAGGCCTCCACGGCCCGCAGCGCCAGCCGGGCCGCGTCCCGCATCGGGCGTGCGGTGAGCGCCTCCTGCCCGAGGACCCGGCGCAAGGTGGCGTCGGCCGCGCGCAGCCGGGCGGCCAGCGCCTGCTCCGGGGGCACCCGGTCCCAGAGCGCGGGCAGATGCCGGGCGATCAGGTCGTACCGGAAGGTGTGGAACACCGCGGTGACCACTCCCGGCCCCACCCGGCCCAGCGCCGCGGCCCGGCCCGCCAGGTACCAGTCCATCGGGTCGTCCACCCCCCGGCCGGCCAGCTCCCGGCCGAGGTCGGGGCTGAAGTACACGGTGGAGTGCAGGGTGTTCAGCGCCTTCTGGCACTGCCGGGCCGGCGGCCCGAGGGGTGGTGTCACGGTCGTTGCTCCCTGTCGTGCCGTTGTCTACTGCGGGGGGTTGCCGTGCTTGCGCGTCGGCAGGTCGGCGTGCTTGGCCCGCAGCATGGCGAGCGAGCGGATCAGCACGGACCGGGTCTCACGGGGGTCGATGACGTCGTCGATCAGGCCGCGTTCGGCCGCGTAGTAGGGGTGCATGAGCTCCGCCTTGTACTCCGCGATCCGCTGCTTCCGCACGGCCTCGGGGTCGTCGGCGGCGTTGATCTCGCGGCGGAAGACGACGTTGGCCGCGCCTTCCGCGCCCATCACCGCGATCTCGTTGGTGGGCCAGGCCAGCGTCAGGTCGGCACCGATCGAGCGGGAGTCCATGACGATGTAGGCGCCCCCGTACGCCTTGCGCAGGACCAGCGAGATCCGCGGCACGGTGGCGTTGCAGTACGCGTACAGCAGCTTGGCCCCGCGCCGGATGATGCCGTTGTGCTCCTGGTCGACACCCGGGAGGAAGCCGGGCACGTCGACCAGGGTGACCAGGGGGATGTTGAACGCGTCGCAGAACTGGACGAACCGGGCGCCCTTCTCGGAGGCCTCGATGTCCAGCACACCCGCCATGGCGGCGGGCTGGTTGGCGACGATGCCGACGACGTGGCCGTCGAGGCGGGTCAGGGCGCACACGAGGTTGGTGGCCCACGCCGGGTGCACCTCGAAGAACTCCCCGTCGTCGACGATCTCCTCGATGACCTTGCGGATGTCGTAGGCCTGCCCCGAACCGGCCGGGACGAGATCGAGCAGGGCGTCGCCCGGCCGGTCCGCCGGGTCGGTGCAGGGCACGGCGGGCGCCAGCTCCCGGTTGTTGGCGGGCAGCAGCGACAGCAGGTACCGCACGTCCTCCAGGCAGTGCTCCTCGTCGTCGTACGCGAAGTGCGCCACGCCCGAGGTGCCGGCGTGCACGTCGGCGCCGCCGAGGGCGTTCTGGGTGATCTCCTCGCCGGTGACGGCCTTGACGACGTCGGGGCCGGTGATGAACATCTGCGAGGTCTCGCGGACCATGAACACGAAGTCGGTGAGGGCGGGACTGTAGGCGGCGCCGCCCGCGCAGGGGCCGAGCATCACCGAGATCTGCGGGATGACGCCCGACGCCTTGGTGTTGCGCTGGAAGATGCCCCCGTACCCGGCCAGGGCGGTGACGCCCTCCTGGATGCGGGCGCCCGCGCCGTCGTTGAGGCTGACCACCGGTGCGCCGGCCGCCATGGCCATGTCCAGGACCTTGTGGATCTTCTGCGCGTGCGCCTCGCCGAGCGCCCCGCCGAAGATCCGGAAGTCGTGGGCGTAGACGAAGACCGTACGGCCGTGCACGGTGCCCCAGCCGGTGACGACACCGTCGCTGTACGGCTTCTTGTGCTCCAGGCCGAAGCCGCTCGCCCGGTGCCGCCGCAGGGGCTCGACCTCGGTGAACGACCCCTTGTCCAGGAGCAGTTCGATGCGTTCGTGCGCGGTCAGCTTGCCCTTGGCGTGCTGGCGTTCGGTGGCGGCCGGATCGGGCCCGCTCCGCGCCGACTCCTTGATCGCGGTCAGTTCCTCCGTCCGGGACCGGAGGCTCTCTTCGGTGGGCATGGTGGGGTGTCTCCCTTGGTAGTGGTGAGGGCGGGGTGGTGCCGTCAGGGGGTCGTGGGCGGCGGGACGGGGTCGCCGCCCGCGCTGTCCGGGACGCCCAGCCACCGTCCGTCGAGCCGGTGGACGCCGACGGACCGCGGAGGCGTCCCCCGCACGGCCGCCGCCGCGGTGTGCGTCGCGGGGCAGGCCACGTCGAGCACGGTCCAGCCGGGCGGATGCCCGCCGCGGTCGGCGCCGAGGTAGTCGCGCGCCGGGGAGCGGCTCAGCCCCGTTCCCAGCGCTTTGAGGAATGCCTCCTTCCGGGTCCACAGGCGGCCGAAGACCTCTCTCCTGTCCTCCCGCGGCGCCCGGGCGAGCTCGGCACGCTCCCGCGGGTGCAGGGCCGCCGCGCAGATCTCGACGGTCTCCTCGCGGGGCAGCCGCTCCACGTCCACGCCGACGGGGACGGCCGCCACGCCGACGAGGGCGATCCCGCCGCTGTGGGAGAGGGAGAAGTGCAGGGGCGGCTCGGCCGGGGCCAGCGCGGGACGGCCGTGGGGCGCACCGCAGCCCGGGCAGGGCTCGCGCACGAACCGCAGGTCCCTCGGCGCGACGCCGGTGTAGCGGCCGAGCAGCCGGCGCAGCGCGATGTGGGCGGTCGTGTAGAGCAGCGCCTGGTCGGGGCGGACGAAGGAGGCGGCCCTGCGCCGTTCGGCCTCGTCGAGGTCCGAGCGGTCCAGCGCCCGCGCCGCGCGGCCCCGCGGGCTGTGCACCAGGTACAGGTCGAGCCGGTCCGGGCTGACCGTGAACCGGGCCCGCGCGGGTGCCCCGCCGACGGCGTCCTGCGGCCGGACGGTCATCGGGCCGGGCCCGCGCGACCGTGCCGGGGTGCCGCCGCGCCCGCCCCCGGGCCGCTCCGGTCGTGCCGCGGCGGGGCCTGGACGGCCGGGCCGCGGCGGTCCTCGCGCACCCGGCCCGCGGTCACCGCGCGCGGCGCAGCCTCGTGCGACATGGTGTTCCCTTCGTTCCGAGACGTGGTGGATCAGCCGGCACCCCGCGCCGGCCGCGGCAGCAGCCCGCTCAGGGCGACCAGGAAGCCGAACAGTCCGACGGCGGTGACCAGCCAGAGGGCAGGGCCGTGTCCCACGCCGTACAGCGCCGAGGTCAGCGCGACCATGAGCGCGGCGCCCAGCTGCACGGCGGTCTGGTAGAGCCCGCTCGCCTCCGCCTGACGGGGCGCGGGCACCGAACCGGTGGCCTGCAGGTGGAAGGCCGCGAAGGCGAGCACGAACGCCAGCCCCACGAGCAGCATGGTGGGCAGTACGTCGGTGGCGTAGCGCACCTGCGCGGGTGCGTCGCGCGGATAGAGCAGGTAGCTGGCCGGCGCGGCGGCGGCACCCGCCGCGATCAGCCGGGCGGGACCGAACCGCGCCGCGACGCGCCCGGAGTGGAGCGCGGTCAGCGCGAGCGGGACGCTGGCCGGCAGGAACGCGAGTCCGGTCTGCAGCGGGCCGAACCCCGCGCGCTGCTGCAGGTGCAGGGTGCTCAGCAGGAGCAGCCCCAGGTACGAGCCGTTCAGCGCCGCGGCGCCGACCGCGGAGCGCACCAGGGGCCCCCGGGCGAGCAGGTCCAGGTGCGACAGGGGCTTGTCCGAGGTCAGTTCGCCGCGGACGTACACCACGGCGAGCAGCGCCGCGAGGACGAACGCGCCGATGGTCCGCGGGTGCTGCCAGCCGGTGGCGGGCACCGAGGCGATCGCGTACACCAGCAGCAGCGTGGCGCCGGTGAGGCCGAGCGCGCTCGGGACGCCGTACCGGCCGGTGCGGGCCCCGGCCGGCGCGTCGCGCGGGATCAGCCGCAGCCCGGCCGCGAACAGCAGCAGCACGACCGGGGCGGGGAAGGCGAACGCCCAGCGCCAGCTCACCTCGGTGAGCAGCCCCGACAGCAGCAGCCCGGCGGAGAAGCCGGCGGCGCCGAAGAAGGAGTACACCGACACCGCCCTGCCGCGCGCGGGGCCCTCGGGGAACACCGCGAGGATGATGGCCAGCCCCGTGGGCGCGGTGAGCGCGGCGCAGCAGCCCTTCACCAGGCGGGTGCCGATGAGCAGCGGCCCGCCGGACGCGGCGGCGCCCGCCAGGGACGCCGCGGCGAAGAGCAGCAGGGCCGCGAGGTAGACGGGGCGGCGGCCGAGCAGCGTGACCAGGCGGGAGCCGAACAGCAGCAGACCGCCGAAGCCGACGGCGAAACCGCTGACCACCCACTGCGCCTGCGGCACGGCGAGGCCGAGGTCGTCGCCGATGGCGGGCAGCGCCACCAGCGCGACGGACACCTCCAAGGCGTCGATGAGCATGTTGCCCGCCAGCACGAACAGCAGGCCCCACAGCGCGGGGCTCCACCGTTCGCCGGCCGCGGTGGGCACGGTGGTCCGGGAGGGCGTCGAAGAGGTCATGGTCCCGTTCAGCCGTAGGGGTCGGTGACAGCAGGGGAGGGGGCGGCCGGCCGCGGCGCGCGGCGGCCGGCCACCGGCCGGCGGGGGCCGCCGGCCGTCCCGTCTTCGGGCCGGTCTCAGCCGAGCAGGGTGCCCCCGGTGGCGTCGACGAAGGAGCCGGTGATCCAGCGGGCCTCGTCGGTGGCGAGGAACGTCACCACGTCGGCGACGTCCTCCGGTTCGCCGACCCGGTTGAAGGCGGACAGCTGCGCCATCTGCTCCACCACCTCCGGCATGCCGAAGACCGGGTTGTCGTTGCGGGTGATGCCGGGCGCCACGCTGTTGACCGTGATGTTGCGCGGGCCCAGCGCCTTCGCGAAGTGCAGCGCCAGCTGGTCCACGGCGCCCTTCGTCATCGCGTACGCGATCTCGTCCGGGTTGGCGAAGCGGGTGAGACCGGAGGTGATGTTGATGATGCGTCCGCCGTCGCGCATGTTCTTCAGGGCCCGCTGGATCAGGAAGAACGGCGCCTTGGCGTTGACGGCGAACAGCCGGTCGAACTGCTCCGGGGTGGTGTCCTCCGGCTTGACGCCGCCCATGACACCGGCGTTGTTGACCAGGATGTCGAGATCCGTGCTCCCGGTGCGCTCGCGCAGTCCGCTCTCCAGACCCAGGAACAGCTCGTGCACGTCACCGGGGACGCCGAGCTCGGCTCGGACGGTGAAGGCCCGGCCGCCGTCCTTCTCGATCAGCGTGACGACTTCCTCGGCCGCCTCCTGGCTGGTGCTGTAGTGGACGGCGACGAGCGCGCCCTCCTGCCCCAGCCGCAGGGCGGTGGCACGCCCCATGCCACGGCTCGCCCCGGTGACGAGCGCGGTCTTGCCCGTGAGCCTGCTCATGTGTGTACTCCGATTTCTTGTCGTCCTCATCGCCCGCGCGGTGGCGGTGGCCTGCGTGTCCCGCCGCGCCGGCCCGGTGGCGGGCGCCGGGGCCCGGCGCTCGGCCGCGGCCCTGTTCACCCCGGGGAGCCGGCCGAACCAGCGGCTCAGAGCTGTCGTGATGTCCGTGTCCCTGCTGTCCGTGCTGTCCGTGCTGTCCGTGTCCCCGCCGTCGGTCCACACCACGTGACCGTCGGGCCGCACCAGGAGCGCGCCCGGGTCCGGCACGAGGTCCTCGGACAGGGAGGCGGCGGTCACCGTCACCGTGTCCACCACGTCCGCCCAGGGGGCGGCGAGGACGCGCAGCTCCTCCCGGCGGGCCTCGCCGCCCGGCAGCAGGAGCAGCACCCCGCGCCCGGCGCGCAACAGACCGGCGGTGGTGACGGTGCCGTGGGAGGTGGTGACGGTGCCGTGCGGCAGACGCCGGCCCAGCACCGGATGCCGTCCGCCCCCCACGTCGTAGCGGATGTCGAGGCCGGAGATCATGCCGGCCAGGTGGGCGCGCGCGTTCGCGCTCCCGGCGGCCAGCTCGCCGAACACCTGCCGGACCGCCTCGACCTCGGCGGACCCGAGCAGCAGCAGCGCCTGCGCCCGGATGTTGCTCAGGGTCCGGCGGCCGACGGCGTGCCGCTCGTCGTGGTAGCTGTCGAGCAGACCCTCGGGGGCCCGCCCCCGCACCGCGGCGGCCAGCTTCCAGCCGAGGTTGACGGCGTCCTGCAGCCCCAGGTTGAGCGCCTGCCCGCCGATGGGCATCTTCTGGTGGGCCGCGTCACCGGCCAGGAACAGCCGGCCGTCGCGGTAGCGGGTGACCTGCCGGGAGGCGTCGCCGAAGGAGTTCACCCACAGCGGCGTGCCGTGGCCGATGTCCTCGCCCGTGACGCGCTTCCAGGTGTCGGCGACGTCCTGGAACCGCGGCTGCGAGCCGCGCGGCCGGGCCCCGAACTCGTGCACCATCACCCGGGTCACTCCGTCGGGACGCCGGGCGGCGATCGCCAGTCCGCCCGCCAGCCGCTGGAAGCGGCGGTCGGGGATCTCGATGCCCGCCACGTCGGCGCGCAGCAGTTCGCGTTCCGCGTCGGTGCCGGGGAAGGCGAAGCCCCCCAGGCGGCGCACGGCGCTGTCCTCCCCGTCGCAGCCGACGACGTACCGGGCCCGGAAGAGCCCCGTCGTGCCGTCCGGGAGGCGTACGTCGGCGTCGACGTGGTCCGCGGTCACGGCCAGCCCGGTCAGCTCGTGACCGCGCCGGACGTCCGCTCCCAGGTCCGTCGCCCACTGCCCCAGCAGCTCCTCCAGCCGGGTCTGCAGGACCTTCCACTGGCCCGGGTGGCGGCCGGGCAGGGTGAGGTCGAGCGGGATGCCCCCGAAGTGCCCCCTGCGGTCGTTCGGCACCTCGCCGAGCGGCTCCAGCAGGCCGCGGCTGTCGAGGATCTCCATGGTCCGGGCGTGCAGGGTGGACGCCCGGGACTCGGTGGTCGGCGCGGTGAGCTTCTCGAGGACCACCACGTCCGCGCCTGCCCTGCGCAGTTCCCCGGCGAGCATCAGCCCGACGGGGCCCGCGCCGACCACGATCACCTCGGTTGCGGTACGGTCCCCGGTCATGGTCAGGCCCTGGCTTCCGCGTAGTCCTTGGCGTGGCCGAGGGTGGCCCGGCTGTTGGTGCTCAGCGCCGACTGCACGTACTCCCGGGCGTCGGCGACGGTGGCGTCGGCGCCGAGGATCCGCGCGATGTTCTCGGTGTTGAGGGTGACGGTGTGCTGCGAGGACGCGGCGGTCCCGGTCTCGGTCTCGGTGAACGTCCAGTAACCGGTGTGCAGCGTCATCAGCGCCGGCAGGGTGACCTGCTTGTAGGCGATCTTCCGGTGCGGGAAGGTCACCCGGTACGACTTGGTGGTGTGCACCGAGCCGTCCTTGGCGCGGGTGTCCATCTCCAGCGTCTGCAGACCCGGGGTGTCCTCCTCCAGCCGGACGCTCGCCACGTGCGGGAGCCGCTCGGCCCACAGGTGGGCGTCGTTGACGAAGTCGTAGACGTCCTTGGCCGAGCCGGCGATCTGCACCGTGTCCTCGAAGGAGAACGTCAGGTCCTCCTGGGCGGTGGCCAGCTCCACGTTCCGCTTGAGCGCGGCGAGTTCGCTGCGGGAGTTGCGGTCCACGGCCTCGTCGATCCACGCCAGGCCGGCCGGGTCGTCGTCCACGGCCCGGTAGTCGTGCAGCAGCCGCACCCGGGAGACCGAGTCGGAGACGGGCTCGATGACCCAGGTGCCGCCCATGGAGGCGACCGGCGGTGCGGAGACCTCCTGGCGGAAGCCGATCCGCAGCCCCTCGGGGTCGAGGGTCCGGCGCGAGGTCCAGTTCTTCGCCTCGCCGTTGGCGGTGGCCCAGATGCGGATGCGTTCGGTGTTCTCGCTCTTCTCGACGTGGTCGACGTGGATGGTCGGCGGGAAGATCCGCGGCCAGTTCTCCACCTCGGCGATCAGCCGGTAGACGGCGGTGGCCGGGGCCGAGATCGTGATCTCGTGCTCCACCTCGCGCAGGCCGGACTTCGGCATGCTCATACTCCTCGGGATCGGGACGGGGGGCGGTTCAGAAGTTGCCGAGGCCACCGCAGACGTTGAGGGCCTGCGAGGTGATGGAGGCGGCGGTGTCGGACGCCAGGTAGCCGACCAGGCCGGCCACCTCCTCGGGGGTGGAGTAGCGGCCCAGCGGGATCTTCGCCTGGAATTTCTCCAGGATCGCCTCCTCGCTGGTGTCGTACGCGGCCGCGTAGCCCTGCCGGACGCGCTGCGCCATCGGGGTCTCGACGTAGCCGGGGCAGACGGCGTTGACGGTGATGCCGGTGGGGGCCAGCTCGTTGCCGAGGGCCTTGGTGAAGCCGACGACACCGTGCTTGGAGGCCGAGTACGGGGCGCCGAGGACGACGCCCTGCTTGCCCGCGGTGGAGGCGATGTTGATGATCCGGCCGCGGTCCTTGTGGCGCATCCCGCCGGTGTTGAGCACCTCGCGGGTCATCCGGAAGACGCTGTGGAGGTTGGTGTCGATGACGTCCTCCCACAGCTCGTCGGTGATGTCGGCGGTGACCCCGCCCCCGCTGCGGCCGGCGTTGTTGACCAGCACGTCCACGGTGCCGAAGCGCTCGACGGCGGCCTGCACGAACGCACGGCAGGAGTCGGTCGACCGGACGTCGAGGGTGCTCCCGTCGACCTCCAGACCCTCGTTCTGCAGTTCCTTGACGGTGGCGGCGACGTTCTCGGCGTTGCGCGCGCCGATGAACACCCGGTGGCCCCCGGAGGCCAGGAGGCGGGCGACGGCGAGTCCGATTCCGCTGGTCGCTCCGGTGACGAGGGCGACCCGCTTGTCCTGCTGCGACATGTCTCTCTCCAGTGCTAGGCGGTGACGGCGCCGGTGCTAGGCGGTGACGGCGCCGTTGAGCAGCTTGTTGACCGCCGCGACGAGGGAGCGCGGGGTGCGGTGCTCGGTGAAGATGTCGTCGTCCAGGGAGATGCCGTACTCCCGCTCGATGCGGCCGCCGGTCTCCAACAGGGCCAGCGACTCGTAGCCCAGCTCCTCGAAGTCGGTGTCGAGGATGTCGCCGTCCAGGTCGACGTTCTCGTCGGCGCCGGCGCCCTCGCGCAGGATGCGCTTGAGGGCCTCGAAGGTGAATTCCTGCTCGGACATGGGGGGTCCCTTCGTCTGTCGTCGGTGAGGCGCGGCCCGGTCGGGCCGCGGAACGGGTGGGGGTGCGGAACGGGTGGGGGTGCCCGCCGTTCTCCGCGGGAGGCGGAGAACGGCGCGGGCACGGTCGTGCGGGGGCGCCCGTGACCGTCACGGCACGGGACGGCCGGACGTCGGTCAGTCGACGGCCCGGACCACCACGGCGGAGTTGAAGCCGCCGTACCCGCGGGCCAGGACGAGCGCGGTGCGCACCCGGGCGCTGCGCGGCTGCCCGGTCACCAGGTCGATGCCGTACGCGGGCGCCGGCTCCACGTTCACGGTGGGCGGGATCAGGCCCTCGCGGATGGCCAGCACGGCGGAGACCACGTCCACCGGGGCGGCACCGGAGTAGAGCCGGCCGGTCATGGTCTTGGGCGCGGTGACCGGGACTCCGTGCGGCCCGAAGACGGCGTTGATCGCGTCGGCCTCCTGGCGGTCCAGCTCCGGGGTTCCGGCGGCGTCCGCGAACACCACGTCGACGTCTCCCGCCTCGATCCCGGCGTCCGCGAGCGCCACCTCGACGGCGCGGCGCAGACCGGGTTCGCGGTCGCTCCCGGGCTTCGGGTCGAACGTCGAGCCGTAGCCGGCGATCTCGCCGTAGACCGTGCGGGCGCCGCGCTCGCGGGCCGTGCGCTCGTCCTCCAGGACGAGCAGCGCACCGCCCTCGCCCGGCACGTAGCCGGAGGCGTCCGCGTCGAACGGCAGGTAGGCCCGGTCGGGGTCGGTGCTGGTGGACAGCCGGCCGCCGGAGATCTGCGCGACCCAGCCCCAGGTGCAGATCGGCGCGTCGAAGCCGCCGGAGAGGATCACCTTGCTGCCCTTGCGGATCTGCCGCCGGGCCTGGGCGATCGCGTCGAGACCGCCGGCGTGGTCGCTGACGACGACCCCGCTGGGGCCGCGCATGCCGTTGCGGATGGAGATCTGGCCGCTGTTGACCGCGTAGAACCAGGCGAACGACTGGTAGGCGCTGACGTACTGGCTGCCCTGGCTCCAGAGCTTCTTCAGCTCGTTCTGGCCGAACTCGAAGCCGCCGGAGGTCGAGGCGGTGACGACCCCCATGTCGAACTCGGGGATGTCGCCGGGCTGGATGCCCGCGTCCGCGAAGGCCCAGTCCGCCGCGACGAGGGCGAGCCGGGTCATCCGGTCCGTCTGCGGGATCAGCCGGCTGGGCAGCAGTTCCTCGGCGGCGAAGTGGCGTATCTCGCCCGCCAGCCGGGACGGGTAGGACGCCGGGTCGAAGCGGGTGACCTTGCCGATGGCGCTCTTGCCGACCCGGGTCGCGGACCAGAAGTCCTCGATGCCGAGCCCGTTGGGCGCGGCGACGCCGATACCGGTGATCACTGTCCTGGTGCTCATGACACGCTCCTGTCGGGGCGGGCCAGCACCATCGCGCTCTGGAACCCGCCGAATCCGCTGCCGACCGTGAGCACCGTGTCGGTCCGGTGCTCACGCGCGGTGAGCGGGACGTAGTCGAGGTCGCATTCGGGGTCGGGGGTGTGCAGGTTGGCGGTGGGCGGCACCACGTGGTTCTCCATCGCCAGGACGGAGGCGGCGATCTCGATCGAGCCGATGGCGCCGAGCGAGTGGCCCACCATCGACTTGATGGAGCTGACGGGGGTGCGGTACGCGTGGTCGCCGAGGCTCAGCTTGAACGCCGCGGTCTCGTGGCGGTCGTTCTGCTTGGTGCCCGAGCCGTGCGCGTTGATGTAGTCGACGGCTTCGGGGTTCATCCGCGCCTCGGCCAGCGCCACCTTGATGGCCTCGGCCATCTCCCGGCCGTCGGGCCGCAGTCCGGTCATGTGGAAGGCGTTGCAGCGGGAGGCGTAGCCGGCGATCTCGGCGTAGATGTGCGCGCCGCGCCTGCGGGCGCTGTCCAGCTCCTCCAGGACGAACGCGGCGGAACCCTCCCCGAGCACGAAGCCGTTGCGGGTGCCGTCGAAGGGCCGTGAGGCGTGCTCGGGGTCGTCGTTGCGCGGGGTGGTCGCCTTGATCGCGTCGAAGCACGCCATGGTGATCGGCGAGATCGGGGCGTCCGTCGCACCGGTGATCATGACGTCGGCGGTGCCCTCGCGGATCAGGTCGGCGGCGTGGCCGACCGAGTCGATGCCGGAGGTGCAGCCGGTGGAGACCACGGTGGCGGGACCCTCGGCGCCCACGGCCCAGGCCACCTCGGCCGAGAACGAGCTCGGCACGAAGTAGTTGTACAGGTGCTGCGGGGCGTAGGTGTGGTCCACCAGGTCGAGCCGGCCGTCGTCGCTCACCACCCGGTACTCGTCGTCGAGCCCGGTGGTCGCGCCGACGGCGCTGCCGATGGTGACACCGGTGCGGTGGGGGTCGAACCCGCTCAGGTCCAGGCCGCTGTCGGCCAGCGCCTCGCGGGCGGTGACCACGGCGAACTGGGCGGCGCGGTCCATGCGGCGGATCTCCTGCGGGGTCAGCCCGTGCAGGTAGGGGTCGAAGTCGACCTCCGCGGCGACCCTGGAGCGAAAGGCGGACGGGTCGAAGAAGGTGATCCCCCGGGTCGCCGTGCGTCCTTCGCTCAGCAGACTCCAGAAGTTCTTGGCACCGATGCCGCCCGGTGCCAGCACTCCGACTCCTGTGATCACTACCCGGCGTGCCACTAGCGGTGGCCTCCCCTCGTGTCGGTGTGACGCGGCCTCACGCTCAGGCCGTCCAGTGGTAGAAGCGGGTGGCCATGGCATCGGCCGGAGACCGCCAGGTCGCGGGGTCGTACGCCTCGATGAACGGCTTGAGGTCCTCGCTGATCTGGACGAACCTCGGGTCGGTCTTGGCGTCCTCGATCAGTTCTCCGCCGTTGTCGGTGTCGAAGTCCTGAAGGTGGAAGTACAGGCCCTTGTAGGCGAACAGCTGGCGGCGCCGGGTGCCCATGCGGTGGGGCATGTCCGTCTTGTCGAACTCCGCGAAGAGCTTGCCGACTTCGGCGCTCGACTCGATGTTCATCCGGGCCACGATCAGGGTGCTGTGCATGTCTTCTCTCTTCCGTGGGGGCGACGGTGGGGCGGGCTGGACGGTCAGACCGGGCGGGGGGCGCCGAACCAGCGCTCCAGGGCCATGGGCAGGTCGTGGTGGCTGCCGGGGGCGGCCCACGCGATGTAGCCGTCGGGACGGACCAGGACGGCCGAAGTGCCCTGCAGGCCGCTGGCCGGCGAGACCGCGCGGGGCTCGGCGGTGACGGTGTCCACCCGGTCGGCCCAGCCCGCGGCCCTGGCCCGCAGGCGCGGGTTGTCCTCCAGGTCGAGCAGCACGCCGCGTGCGGAGTGCAGCAGTTCGGTGCTGCTGGTCCTGCGGCCCGCACCGGTCAGCTCCAGGTGCGGCATGCGCTTGCCGAGCAGCGGATGCGTGCCGGTGCCGACGTCGTAGGTGATCTCCAGGCCGCTCACCATGGCGGCCAGGTGCTGGGAGACGTCCTTGTAACCGATGAGTTCGGTCAGCACGTCGCGCAGCGGCTGCACCTCGGCACCGCTGAGGAAGAGCAGTCCTTGGGCCTGCGTGTTCATCAGCAGCCGCTTGCCGACGGCGTGCCGCTCGCTGTGGTACGAGTCCAGCAGCCCCTGCGGCGCCCAGCCCCGCACGACCGCGGCGAGCTTCCAGCCGAGGTTGACCGAGTCCTGGATGCTGGTGTTCATGCCCTGGCCGCCGGCCGGCAGGTGGATGTGCGCGGAGTCGCCGGCGAGCAGGACGCGCCCGCGGCGGTACTCGGTGACCTGGCGGGTGGCGTCGCCGAAGGAGCTGACCCAGACCGGCTCGGCGTGCGAGATGTCGTCGCCGGTCAGCCGCTTCCAGGCGTCGGCGACCTCGTCGAACGACGGCGGGACCTCCCGACGCTGGGGCGGGGTGCCGCGCTCGCAGACGATGATGCGGGTGATGCCGCCGGGCAGCGGGCCGGCCATGACCATGCCGCCGGGCAGGGTCTCGCCGATCATGCGGGGCTTGATGTCGACGCCCTTGAGGTCGGCGAGGAACATCTCCAACGTCGCAGCGGTGCCGGGGAAGTCGAAACCGGCGGCCTTCCGTACCGAGCTGCGCCCGCCGTCGCAGCCCACCAGGTAGGCGGCCCGCAGCGTGTGGACGCCCGCGGGGCCCCGGACCTCGACCTCGACACCGTCGCCGTCGTCCGTCAGGGAGAGGAACTCGTGGTTGCGGCGGATGTCGGCACCGAGACTGGTGGCCCACTCCTCCAGGTGCTGCTCGGTGACGGACTGCGGGATGGTCTTGGCCGCCTGCCAGGCCCCCTCCAGGACACCGAAGTCGATGGGCAGGCCGCCGAAGTGGCCCTGGTTGCTGGTCTCGACCTCGCCGAACCGGGGCAGGATGCCCCGCTGGTCGAAGACCTCCATGGTGCGCGCGGTGAATCCCAGACCTCGCGATTCCCCGGTGCGCTCCGCCAGTCGTTCCAGGACGATGACGTCGACTCCTGCGAGCCGCAGTTCGCCGGCGAGCATCATCCCGGCAGGACCCGCGCCCACGACAATCACTGCAGCATCCATATACCTCTCCTCGGACATTCCAGGTGCAGCTCAGCACGGATCAGCGGAAGCAGTCATTATTTTCGTCGGCCCGGTAATACGAACTCAAGGCGCATCTGTTCAGGCCTGGGTGATATCTCGATACGCAACTACATCCCTGAAAGAAACAGGTGAGGTGAGTGTCAGAGAAATGCAAACCGGCTGTTCAGGGCCCCGGCGGCGTGAGTGAATGCGAATTGAACAAAAAGGAATCCCCCGGCTGTCCGCCGGGGGATTCCTTTCAGGGGCGCGCATACGCCGCGCGCGGCGTGTCAGTCCTTGATCTCGCAGATGGGGGCGCCGGAGGTGAGGGCGGCGCCGACTTCGGCGGTCAGGCCCTTGATGGTGCCGGCCTTGTGGGCGTTGAGGGGCTGTTCCATCTTCATGGCCTCCAGGACGACGATGAGGTCGCCCTCCTC
>NZ_JBITSF010000016.1:0-27635 GCF_044540485.1 Streptomyces sp. NPDC085946
GCGGGTCCAACGGCTACCGCACCCGCGCCTGGAAGACCGAACTCTCCGCCCTGGCCGCCGAGACGGGCCTGGACATCACGGTCTGCCACATGCCGTCGGGCACCTCGAAGTGGAACAAGATCGAGCACCGGCTGTTCTCCCACATCTCCATGAACTGGTGCGGTCGCCCGCTGACCAGCCACGGCGTCATCGTGAACAGCATCGCCGCGACCACCACCCGCACCGGGCTGACCGTCCACGCCGAACTCGATCCGGGCACCTACGACACCGGCATCAAGGTCACCGACAGCGATATCGACGCCCTGCCCATGCACCGGCACCGTTTCCACGGCGACTGGAACTACACCCTCCACCCCCACCCTCGCGACACCACCAACGCTGCCACGACCCCACGGCCGGCCGGCAACCCGTCCCCGCAGCCCTGCTCCGGGTGCCTGCGCAACCCGGAGCTGACCGGCATGCCCGAACCGGCGCTGGACGAACTCGTCGACCAACTGGCCCCGAAACTAGACGAGTTACGTGAGCAAGGACGGCTCCGGCAGCGAGGAGGCGAACGCATCCGTGCCCGGGGTGCTGGGGCCAAGGACAAGCTGACCACCGCCGACAGAGTCCTGGCCACCGTGCTCTACCTGCGCAAACTCGGCACCCGCGACCTCCTCGCCCAGCTCTTCGGAGTCAACACCAGCACCCTCACCAGGGCCGTTCACCAAGTCCAGCCCCTCCTGGCCGAATACGGCTGCACCATTCCATCTTCGACAGCCAGATTCCGAACACCCGCTGACGTCACCGCGTTCCTCGCCAACAGCAGCCCCACGAAGATCAAACCAGCATGTTGATTCTCTGCGAGCCCTTAGACGATGTCCCGCAAATGCTCGGGAGTATGCCGTCTGGCCTATTTGTTCGCCTGCCTCCGGTGAGGGTGACACCCGCAATGATGGCGGTCGTCAGCACCCAGCCGAAGGCGATCAGCAGGTAGGCCAGCCACTGGAGGCTGTCGTTCGACCAGTACCAGGCCGTGCGCTGACCCAGACCACTGGTGGGGATCAAGAGGTCGAGTGTATGGACGAAGGGCTGGAACGGGGCGCCTTCGCCTTGTTTGACCGGGTTGGGGGAGTGAGTGCCGAAGGACAGCGTGCCCAGGGCGGTAGCCATAGCCGACGGTGGCATCGAGCAGGTGCCCCCACACGCGCGCGGCCGATGGCGCTGTTCGGCCAGGAGTACGCGGCGGGCCTCGTCGTCGTGGCCGGCCTTCCGATACCAGTTCGCCAACTGCTCATAAGGCTGGGGGTTGCAGCCCGGGCTGCGTCGTATCCACGCCACGCGGCGGGCCACAGAGTCCCGCCGCCCCACTGCCCCCGCCGCTCGCCTGCCTCGTCCACCTTGATGGAGCCGTAGATGAAGCCGTCCAGCTCCACCATGTCCGGCCAGCTGCGGTCGCTGTCATGGAGGTAGGACACCTGCGCGCCCCGCAGGTCCACGAAGCCGGACGGTGGCCGGGCGAGTGTGAGGTCGAAGTCGACGGCCTGCATCAACACTGCTTCCAATGACGGGCCGTGGTCGTCGGGCGGCCCGTTCAGGACGGCTCCTTCGAAGGTCAGGTCCGAGATCCGGGCACCCCGCAGCCGTATGGTCCCGTCCGCGCTGAACCCGTCGGAGAAGGCGAGCGTCGAGGCCACGGCGTTGTCCAGGGCGAGCGCCACCCCGCGCGGGCCGGGGTCCATCAGGCGTGCGCCCCGCATGTGCAGTCCGCCGGGTAGCTGCGCCCCCAGAGACGGACTTCACCGTGCGCGACGAACCCGTCCACACAGTAGACGCCGCCCTCCGCAACCAGTCCGCCGGCGGACACTGCCCATTCCTCGGGTGCGGTGATTTCGGCGCCGTTGAGGTTCACGGCGCCGCTCACGTGGGTGTTGATGAGCGACAAGGCGGTGACCCTTCGGTGGAAGGGCGAGGCAGAGCTGCCTTCCGGACGGGAGCGCTGCAAGTCGAGGCGTCCCTCGATACGGATCAAGCCGGCTTCCATGCCCGGCACTCGGCTGCCCACGATCGCAATCGACCGGGTCGACGCTCCGGAGAGATCCACGCCCTCCTCGAACCAGCAGTCCTCGAGCCAGAGGACATGAGCGATCTGTGCACCGGCCAGGTCGAGGTGCCCTGATATCCGCGCCCCGGCGAGCCTCAGGCCCGCGACGGGCCCGGCTGCGCGGTGTCAGCGCCCTGGAGGAGCGCCACGATCACGGGGCCCGAACCCGTCCGCCCGGGGCCCCACTGCCCGTCCTCGTCGACACGGTCGCCCCCAACTCGCGTTCCGGTGAAGTCAACTCGTCGTACGAGAGCACCCATACGGAGTAGTGACCTTCCTTCGCACTCGCCTTGCCCTACCACTTGCCCTACCAAAGGGCTGTCCCGTAAGTGGCTCGTCCCTTTCGCGAGTCCGCGGTCGGTTTCAGGTCAGAACCATCCATCGTCTGCCGTCGATGAGTTCTCGTGCGGCGTCGAGATGTCCGGCGTGGCATGCGGTCTCGGTGATGACGTGCAGCAGGACATCCCGGACGGTGTGCAGGTGCGGTTCGCCGAAGAGGTGGTGGGGCCACCAGGCCAGAGGGGTGTCCGCGTCCGCGGCGGCAACGGCGGTGTTCGCGAGGTCCGCCTCCGTGCGGTACCGGTCGAGTACCTCGGTATGCGGTACGTCGGGGGCCACCTGCCAGGCGTCGTCGATGTCGTCGAGGGCTGCGATGACGGCGGGGTCGCCGGTGATGACGGCACGGAACCAGAACCGCTCGACGTCGAGCGCGAGGTGCTGGACGAGCCCCAGGCAGCTCCATCCGGACGGCAGCACGGGCCGCCGCAGTGCCTCCGCGTCCAGCCCGTCGAGTATGCCGAGGACATGACGGCGCTGTGCGTCCAGAAAGGACAGGAGGGCCTGAATCTCGGTGTCCGCGGTCGCCGGCACGGTCGCGGTCACTGTGCGATCTCCCAGATGTGGCCGCCCGGATCCTGGAAGCTGGCAGTCCGGATTCCCCAGGGCCGGTCCATCGGGCCGTTCAGCAGCGTCACGCCGCGGGTGGTCAGCTCCTTGCACATCGCGTCCACGTCGTCCACGGGGAGGGTGAGCTGAAGGCGGGAGCCGGCGTCCGGGGCGGCGACGCGCGCGGGGCCGATCAGCTCGTGTGCTGCGGTGGATTGCAGCAGGTTGATGATGGTGTCCCCGAAGCTGAACACAGCCGAGTTGTTGTCCTCGTAGGTCACCGGCAGGCGGAACACGTCACGGTAGAACCGCTTTGTGGCCTTCAGGTCCTCTACGAACAGGGTGATGGCACTGATCTTTCCGGGCCACGCGGTTTCGGTTGTCGTGTGGGTCACGGCTACAAAGGATCTCCTAGTGGCTGCCCCCTGCATAGGTGGCAGCGGGTATCTCCTCGTGAGCAGGCCGAAGCCTGTCCGGTGAGGGACAGGTCGTGCAGGCGGGCGGCCCCGAGCATGGCGTGGTGGACGCCGTCGCCTTTCAGGCGGCAGTCGCGCGGGATCTTCCAGGTCTTCATGCGGGCGAAGGCGTGCTCGACGCGGGCACGGACCTTGCAGTGGGAGGCGTTGTGCTCTTGTTTCCAGTAGGGGAGATCGGCCTGGCCGGGCTGGCGGCGGCGCGGGACGATGAGGCCGGTGCCGCGGTAGCCGCCGTCGGCGACGACGGTGGTGTGTTCGACTGCTCGGCCACCTCGTGGTCGCGGGTGGGGCTCAGGGTGCCGTCCACGACGAGCACGGTGTCGTTGCGGAACCTCTTGCGCTGCCGGAGCGCAAGCGTCGGGCCGAGGTGGGTGATGATGCGGTCCGCGGCCGACTTCGACACGCCAAACA
Organism: Streptomyces sp. NPDC085946; assembly: GCF_044540485.1. Classification (NCBI taxonomy): domain Bacteria; kingdom Bacillati; phylum Actinomycetota; class Actinomycetes; order Kitasatosporales; family Streptomycetaceae; genus Streptomyces; species Streptomyces sp. NPDC085946. The sequence continues at coordinate 3,856 of NZ_JBITSF010000016.1, forward strand.
GCGGAGCCGGGAGGTGACCGGCAAGATCCGCCGCTTGCGCAGCTCTCGGCGGTTGGGGTTGGAGTCGTAGCCCTTGTCACCGAGGAGTGAGCCGGGGCGGCGGCGCGGGCGTCCGCGCCGTCCGGCCACGGGCGGGATGCCGTCGACCAGGGCGAGGGTCTGGGTGACGTCGTTGACGTCGGCCGCGGTGGTGATGACCTTGAGCGGGGTGCCGCGTCCGTCGCAGATCAGGTGGTGCTTGCTACCCGTCTTCCGTCGGTCGACCGGCGACGGACCGGTGTCGGCGCCCCCTTTTTCGCGCGGATGTGGGAGCCGTCCACGCACGCGCGGGACCAGTCGAGTTCGCCGGCCGCGTTCAGCTCGGCGAGCAGGATGCGGTGCAGTTGGTCGAAGACCCCGGCCTGCTGCCACCGCTCCAGGCGCCGCCAACAGGTCTGCCCGGAACCGAGTCCCAGCTCCAGCGGCAGGAGTTGCCAGGCTATGTCGTGGTGCAGGACGTACAGGATGCCCTGCGGACACAGCCGGTCCGCCACCGGCCGTGGGCCCGGCGACTTCTCCGGCCAGGGCGGCAGCAGCGGCTCGATCAGCGCCCACAAGTCGTCGTCCACGATCCATGGCCGGGTGCTCGCGTCCTCCCGAACGGCGGAATCGTCACATCGGTCACGCCGGACCAGGGCACCGCAACAAGATCAAGTCACGAGCTCGTAGGACACGGTCCGATACTGCAACGGTCTTCGGCGTGACTGGCTGCCAGGCTGTTCGCCGGCCTGGGCTCGGATGGGGATCTTGGTGATGTCAGGGCGTAACGGAGAGGCTAGCGAGGTGCCGCGAGTACGTCCCGGAGCACGTCCGCGAGCGTGACGCGGGCCAGCTCGTGTCTCACGGTCTCCTCGATGCCCTCGTAGATGCTCTGCATCGCCGGCTGGATGCCGTGACCCACCACGCATCCCTGGTCCGGGGTGGTGCGGTGCATCGCGAACAGCGGGCCGGGTTCCACTGCCTCGTACACGTCGAGCAGGGTCATCGACTCCAGCCCGCGCGCCAGCGACCAGCCCGCGCCCACGCCCCGCCGGGACTCCACGAGCCCGGCCCTGCGCAGCTCGCCGAGCAGCCGTCTGATCACCACGGGGTTGGTGTTCGCGCTGGTCGCGATCTGCTCGGAGGTGGCGACCTCATGGCCCTGGCGCTGGTAGAGGCCGATCCAGGCCAGCGCGTGGGCGGCGATGGTCAGCCTGCTGTTGGCGCTCATGGGCTCCTCCTCTCGGCCACACCGCTTCATGTTACGGCAGTCGTAACGACGAAGGTTGCAACAGTCTGTCGTAACAATTAATGTTGCGACTGCCGGAAAGGATCAATCAACGAGGTGAGAAGGATGAGCAAGCCACTCACGGGCAAGGTCGCCCTGGTCACGGGGGGATCGCGCGGACTGGGAGCCGCGACCGTACGGCTGCTGGCCGAGCAGGGCGCCGACGTCGCCTTCACCTACGTCAGCTCCGAGAAGCAGGCGCAGGCCGTGGTCGACGAGGTGCAGGGCAAGGGAGCCAAGGCCGTCGCCTTCAAGTCCGACCAGGTGGACACGAGCCGGGCGCCGGCGCTGATCGACGACGTGGTCGCGCACTTCGGCGGCCTGGACATCCTCGTCAACAACGCGGCGATCTCGGTGGAGCAGGGCCGCACGGTGGACGACCCGGACGCCGACACCGCCGCACTGGACCGGATGCACGCCACCAACTACCTCGGCGTGATCGCCGTCATCCGGGCCGCCTCCCGAGTGCTGCGCACGGGCGGCCGCATCATCACGGTGAGTTCCGGACTGGGTTCCCGGGTCGGCGTCCCGGGCGTTGCCGACTACGCGGCGACCAAGTCGGGCATCGAGAGGTACACCATGGGGGTCGCACGGGACCTCGGGCCCCGCGACATCACGGCCAACGTCGTGGAAGCCGGGCTGATGGACAGCGGCATGCAACCGCCGGACCCCGACACCCTCAAGGCCCTGCTCAGCTCGCTGTCCCTGCAACGCATGGGGCGCCCCGAAGAAATCGCCGCGGCGATCGCCTTCCTGGCGAGCCCTGCCGCATCGTACGTCACGGGCGCGGTGCTGGACGCCCACGGCGGCTACAACGCCTGAACCCGAACCCCTGCCGCGCGCCCCGAAGGACATCGCGTCTACGGGGCGCGCACTGCCGACGACCCGTGTGTGCGTGGACACGCCTCAAGAAGCCCGGATCGTGATCGTGTCACGAGCTCTTATGGGCAGTCCAATAGGACCCGTTTGCGCGCACTGCCGGGCGATCGGAACCCGACGGCGACGCCTGAACGCGGGCCGACCCGCCCTGCTCACCCTTGCCCACCTGCGCAATGGTTACTCCCACGTGCAGTTCGGGGTTGGGTTCGGCACCGGCGTCATTGCCTGCCGCTGTGCCACCGAGACATCGAGCTCCTGGGCTCTTTCGTCCCCACGCTCACGGAAGCGGTCAGGACGGCAGGGAATTCGTTCTGCCGGACGGTGCCGCGCAGCCTGTGCCGGTGCGGGCACACCGCCGCGGAGTTCATGCCTTTCTGCGGGTGATCCCCTGTGTCATAGCGACTGCGACCGCCAAGAAGCCCGCGGTGACGGCGAGCAGGACACCCGTGGGCGCCAGGGCGTCCGCCGAGTCCGACGCGCTGTGCAGGTGGGTGAGCATGATGTTGACCGGGGAAACGCCCTTGCCCAGCAGCACGGCCAGCAGGAGCACCAGGGCGAGGACGAGCGCGTAGCCCTGCCGCCGGAACACCAGCCGCGAGCAGACCAGTCCGATGGTCATGCCGGTGAAGGCGCAGATGAGTTGGGCCGCAATCCCCAGCGCCAGATCCGCGAGGCCGGGTGCGCGGGCTCCGAACATCAGCGGCAGCACCAGGCAGGCAGCCATCAGCAGCAGGCACCACATTGCGGCCGTCCCGACCGTCGCGAGCAGGACGCGTAGAGGGCTGCCGGCGCTGACGACGACGATCGAGCGGTGCGCCTGGTCCTCGAGACCGATCAGTGTCACGGTCAGCCAGACCGAGCACGGCAGCATGGCCCCGGCCACCGAGGCGTAGGTCGCACTGAGCGGGCCGGTGTCGCTGCTGGTCAGCACGGCCACCAGGCCGAGGAACAGCAGCAGCGGCGCGAGGTAGCGCTGGGAGAGCAGCAGCAGCGTGAACATATAGCCGACCAAGGCGATCACCGGGTGGTCCCCCTCGCATCACCCCGGAAACTGCGTTCGGCCGCGGCCCCGGCCAGGCTGACCACCGACCACCGGTGCTGCAGTGCCGTCAGCAGTACGGCGTCCGCGTGCTCCCGCGTCACCCGCAGGACGACCTCCCCTCCGCGCTGGGCAGCGCCCGTCACACCCGGCAGCACGGACCAGTTCACCTCGATCGGCGTGACGCCGGTGGGCGGCGCAGTCAGGACCAGCTCGGCCATCGAGGGGCGACTCCTGGTGTGCTGGCCGCCGTGCGCGGTAACCCGGCCGTCGTCGATGCTGTAGGCACCTCGGGCGTGCGTCTCGGTGATCGCCTCGCGGTGGTCGGTGAAGACCACTGCCCCGCCCTGTGCGGCCACCTCGTCGATGAACTCGGCGAGGACACCATGGGCCGAGACATCCAGACCTGACCAGGGTTCGTCGAGGACCAACAGGTCCGGTGGGATGAGCAGGGCCTGGGCGAGCGCCACCTTCTGCGCGTTGCCCTTCGACAGCGTGCGCAGCGGTGCGTTCCGCCCGCCTACCAGGGACAGCCGCTCCAGCAGGTCATGGCCTCGGGCACGGGCGGCGGAGGCCGACAGGCCACGGATACGCCCCATGTGGGTGAGATAGGAGATCGCCGAGATCCGATCGTGGACGGTGAAGCGGTCCGGTACGTAACCGATGCGCGGTGGTCGGCCCGACACGCTCCCGGTGGTGGGCTGTGACAGTCCTACGAGGATCCTCAGCAAGGTCGACTTCCCCGAACCGTTGCCGCCGACCACCGCGAGGACATCACCGGTCGCGACCTCCATGTCCACATCGCTGAGGATCCACCGTCCTGCGCCGTACCGTTTGCCGACCGCCTCGCAACGTAACAACTCAACTCCTCACTGTGGCCTACGCGCTGGTCCTTCCAGCCTGGCGGACGGGCTTGGCAGTCGAGCTGACAGGCTGGTGAAGCCCTTGATGGACGGGTTTTCGACCAGAGAACCGTCTCCACCGGAGGCTTTGCGTGCTTGCTTACCCGCCGGGCGTCGACGTGTCCAGCTCCGCCCCGCGCTTCCTGTCCGCCACCCTCCGCCGGCACCGGCAGGAGCTCGGCACTCGCCGGCGGCGCCTGAGCCCGGGCCGGCAGGCCCTGCTCACTCTCGCCCATCTGCGCAACGGCCACCCGTACGCTCGGCTCGCAGCCGGTTTCGGAGTCGGAACCACCACCGCCTACCGGTACGCCGCCGAGGCCGTCGAGCTCCTGGCCGCACTCGCCCCGACCCTCGCGGAAGCGACTCGTGCGGCGTCGACGAAGGCGTTCGTGCTGCCGGACGGTACCCTGCTGCCGGCCGACCGGATCGCCGCGGACCGTCCCTTCTGCTCCGGCAAGCACAAGAAGCACGGGATGAACGTACAAGTCCTGGCCGATCCGTCCGGTCGGCTGTTGCGGGCCTCACCTGCTCTGCCCGGTGCCGTCCACGACATCCGGGCCGCCCGCGAACACGGCGTCATCGCCGCTCTGGCGGAAGCCGGCATCACCTGCTGGGCCGACAAGGGATACCGAGGTGCCGGGGGGCACCGTCCGGGTTCCATACTGAGGGCGCTGGAAGACCCTTTCCGCAGGCCAGAAGGCCGTCAACCGGTCCCACGCGAAGATCCGGGCTCTCGTCGAGCAGGCCGTCGCCATCCTCAAGTCCTGGCGGCTCCTCCGTAAGCTTCGGTGCTCGACCACCCGCATCACGAGCCTCGTCCAAGCCGTCCTGACCCTGCATTTGACCAGCTCAGACCGATGATGGAAAAAGCTCAGTGCTGGGGTCCGCACTTCGCGGGTGGCAACGGACGGTGGGTTCCAGTGGCAACGCGCAGTCGTCCGGGCCGCGGTTATCGGCGACCGTCCTGGTGGCGCTCGCTGCGCCGCAGGGCTCGACGCTGCTTTCCCGGCAGGGTGGAGGCCAACTCTCCCACCTGGCAGACGTCGTGGCCCGTAGCATCCCGGCTGCCTCGGCACCACCACACCGGTGGGCCGGCCGAGTCCGTTTCGCCCTGGTACCAGTCTTCAGTGGTCCCTGCGGGGCGAGGGTGCATTCCGATCTTGTGTGCCGGGCAAATCGGCCAGACCTGCCAGAGCAACTCCATGATGGTCTCCTGCGCCGCGTCCGCGACACCCGTCAGGACCGTCGCCGCATCATCCGGCTCTGGAGGGTCGCCCTCCTCCCGGTCAGATGCATTGACCGCGTTGCCGTGCCAACGGCCGTCCGGCATCGCCACATAGACCTGGACCCTGTCGATGGCTCCCTGGGGCGCGGGCTCCCAAGACGGGACGAGCATCAGTATCAGCGCGTCCTGACCCGGCAGGGTCGCCCTCAGGTCGCGGTTGACCACGGCGAGTGCAGCCTCCAGCTTCGGCCACTGGCCGGGCTCGGCTCGCCTGGGCTCCGGAAGACGCTGTCGCCCGTGACCAGGGCCGGTGCTGAAAGACGAGGAGTGGTTCACCGAGACATCGTCCCAGTTACGGTGCCTGTCACCCCGGCGGCGAGGACATGAGTTGTCGCCGAGGCCGCGCTGTTCGCAGTGATCGAGTGTGACCGGAACCCAGCGGAAGCCGGGACTGTAAACCGTTCGGTGTAACTCCCGATCATGGAGGATGCATCGATGACCAGTGAGAACGTGGCCGAGCAGAACGCTGTCGAGTCGGCAGCGGCTGTGCCGGCGAAGGCCGTGGACGACCGGCTGATCGACGAGCCGGTGAGCCAGGCCCGGGCCGAGGACCTGCAGCTGACCGGCGAGGGCGGGTTGTTGCAGCAGCTGACCGAGCGGCTGCCGGAGTCCGCCCTGGAGGGCGAGATCACCAGCCATCTCGGCTATGACAAGCACGATCCGGCGGGCAAGAACGGCGGCAACTCCCGCAACGGCACACCTCGGCACCGAGGCCGGCAGCTTCGTCGATGGTCCGGTTCCAGTCGTCCTTGGTCATGCTGCCGTGGCTCAGCGCCGGCCTGGTGCTGGCGTGGCAAAGGGCCGGACAGGTGAGCTGGCAGCGACCAGTGATCTCCAGCGGCAAAACCGCAGCGCGGTGAGGGCCTGCGGAGCGATCGTCATGACGCGACCGTAGGACGCGGACCGTCAACCCGCCCGCCATTGTGGCCACTTGGTTCTGGCGCTGTGGCCGGGCATGCGGGCGGCCGCGGCTCCGTCTTGCCCGACGCCCAGCCACCCACGGTCGCCCGCCGCACGCCCAGAGCGGCGGCCACTTCGTCCAGGGTGAGCGCGTGAGCTGACGCAGCCGCCTATGCTCGGCCGGCGGCGGCAGCGGGGGCCGAGACGCGCCCAGCGCGTCGACCACGTCGAACACGAGAGCACCTCCGCCCCTCGCGCTACCCGAACCCCTCATATCGCGTACTTGAAAGCGTATGTAGCGCGTACATGCAGAGTATGGTCGCGGACAAGGGAGGGAGCGTGCGACGGTGGGCAGACAACCAGACCGGCCGGCACCCTCCAGAGTGCCGGTCTTTCGGGGAGCCGGGCATCGCCCCCATCCTGGGCACTCAGCCCCCGCCATCGTCGTGGGCCCTCGCCCCGAGGGCTTCGTCTTTGGGCTCATCAACCCCCGAAAGGGGGCCCAGCATGAACATCACGCGTACGCATCTTCGGCCGGCCCCTGCGCAGATGCGACCGATCAGGTCCGTAGGTGAGCGGTCAGACGGGCCAAAAGGGAGACACAGTCGCGTAGCTGCTGCTGTTCCGTTGCGCTGAGTGTCTCACTGATGGCGGTGCCGAGCCGGTCCGAGCGTTGGCCTCGTTCGCTGCGCAGGCGGGCTCGTCCGGTTTCGGTGATGTGGACCAGGAGCTTGCGCCGGTCGGTCGGATGGGGTTCGGTGCGCACGAGTCCACCGGCGCGTAGGTCCTTGACGGTCTTGGCGGACGACTGGTGGGTGACCCCCCGGCGGTAGGCCAGTTCGGCCGTGGTCTGCGGACCGGTGCGGTCGAGGTGGCCGAGGATGGCGGCTTCGCCGGAGGGCATGGTGTCCACGGTTCGTACGGCGCGGACCAGTTCGCCGATGACCTGCCGCAGGTCTTCTGCCAGGGTGTCCTCCTCGTTCATGGGTTGCATCCTAGGCGCGTCATGCAATCAATGTGTACAACTAGGTTGTATTTTTTTGGGAGACTTCACCGGTTCTCCTCGGAGCATGGGCACTTCGGGGCTTTCTTGGGTGACGGTGCCTGTACGAGTCTGCCTGCTGCTTCCGTGTTGCTCGGATCACCGGGGCGGTGCGACGGGCGGGGTGGTCGGGTGCGACTGCGGACGTCTGGTCGGGTGGGTTCACCGAGGGGCAGCACGTTGCGCCGATGGACGGTGTTCCAGAACTGTGCCGTTGCCGTGTACGCGGCGGCGGTCGCGCAAGCGATCAGGAGCCAGGAGCCGGCGCGGGTCGAGACGGCGAGGTTGCCGAAGGCGCCGATGGTGATCCAGAACAGGCCGAAGGCGGTGAACGAGGTCGCCCCGAAGGCGTTGCGGGTTCGGTATCCCCGTAGCCCCGCCAGGGGCTGAGCTCCACCGCCCAGGAAGACGGCGACACATGTGTCCAGACCCGCCCGTTCCACCCGTCCGGTGTCGGGGAGGTTGCCCATGAAGGTTCCCAGGGCGAAGGCCCACAGACCGAGCGTGTCCGGACTGGCGAGGCGCGGTTCGTCTCGGTCCTGCGTGTGTTGATCAGCGGGTGCTTGATGTGTATGCGAGGTCATCGCGGTCCGCGCTCCTGCCACAGGACGCGGGTGTCGGGCAGGGAATCGGCGGTGGTGGGATTGACTGCCGCTCCGATGCCTTCCACCGCTGTGACCAGTGTCCGGCCGGGGGAGAGGGTGATATCGGCTGCGGACGTCCGGCCGGGGGTGCCGGTGAGGACGACGTCGCCAGGTTCCAGGGTGAGGAAGGTGCTGCAGTAGGCCAGCAGTTCGGCAGGGGTGAACAGCAGATCGCTGGTGGATCCGCGCTGCCATTCCACGCCGTCGACGGTGAAGGTGACGGTCAGGTCGCGGGCGTTGTCGAGTTCGTCGGGTGTGACCAGTACGGGGCCGAGCGGGGTCGAGCGGTCGAAGACCTTGCCCTGGAGCGCTTCGGTGGTGCGGTGCTGCCAGTCCCGCAAGGACATGTCGTTGGCCACGGTGTAGCCGGCGATGGCCTCGTTCGCCTCCTTCACGCCGGCGCGGCTCAGGCGCCGTCCGACGATGACGGCCAGTTCCGCTTCACCGTCGATGTGGTCGCTGATCCGCGGCAGTGTGATGTCGTCGCGAGGACCGGTGAGTGTGGAGGGAAACTTGGCGAAGAACGTCGGGTAGGCGGGGGTGGGGCGTTCCAGCTGCTGGATGTGGCTGCGGTAGTTCAGACCGATGCACAGGATGTGCGCCGGGGAGGGGGAGACGCGTGCGTAGTGAGCGGTCCGCGCGTCGACCTCTCCGGTTTCCGTCAGGCATTCGCGGCGCAGGTAGGCGTCGACGGCGTGAGAGGCATCGACGAGGACGGCGCGGTCACCTTCGATGCGGGCCGCGGTGAGGGCGTCGTCGATACGGAGGGTGGCGAAGCGCACGGCTGTTCCTTGGGTGTCCGGGTTTCACAGCTGGATCGTGGTGCCGGGGGTCAAACGGGTGATGGGGGTGCCGGTCAGGCCGTTCTCACCGAGGAGAGCGGCGGTGGACTGCTGGCCGAGGTCGCTGAGCATGAGTTCGTGGATCTGGATGATCTGCTCGGGCTTGACGGCGCGCACGTAGTCGGCGGCTTCGCCGAGCTTGGTCCAGGGCCCGCTCGTCGGCAGCAGGAGCGTGTGCACCGAGGCGTCGGGCACGAAGTAGGCATCACCCGGGTGGTAGAGGACTCCGTCGTCGACGAGGTAGCCGACGTTGTCGGGGCGCGGGATGTCCTCGTGGATCAGCGCGTGCCGATGGCCGTGGACGGTGACGGTGAACGAACCGAAGGCGAAGGTGTCACCGGCGGCAACGGCCCGGACGCGGCCGTCGTGACAGCCGAGCGTGCCCACCACCGGAGCCGGCGCATAGACGTGCAGGTCGGGCTGGGCCTGCAGGGCCGAGGACACGACCTCCTCATCGAAGTGATCGAAGTGCTCGTGGGTGATCAGCACGGCATGGGCCCGGGATACGGCCTCGGCCGCTTCGGGTGTGAAGGTGCCGGGGTCAATGACGAGACGGGTGCCGTCCTTCTCCAGCGCGACGCAGGCATGGGCGTACTTCGTGAATCGCATGGGAGGTCCTTCCTGGAACCACCGAAATGTACAACTAGACTGTACAAGATGACTGCATGATCTTCAGAGGAGGCAGTCTCATGCGTCAAGCCGGAGTCGTCGGATGTCCTGTCCGAGGAGGTGGGCTGCGGTGGGTGATGCTGTGACCCTGCTCGGTGTGCTGGCCAGGCATCGCGGTCGGCACGGGCCAGACCAGTGCGCCCCGCAAGGCAGCGGGCGACACCTCAACGCGGCCGATCTCCTGACCTGCCTGCCGTTTTACCAGGGAGGCGAGTTGGTCGGCGTCCAACCGGTCTCGCCTCGATTTGATGTTCGATAGCCACACGCCGAGCTTGACGGTCACCGGTTCCGCCTCGCCGTCGACCGTGACCTGCTCGCTGTGGCCGCGCGGTACCGGCGGCTTGCCCTCCCGTTGCACCCACTGCGTGAGGGCCACAAGGCCGCGTTGGAAGGCCTGTTGCGCCTTGCCCGGGTCCTTCGCACGCCTGGCCGCCGGGGCGGGAGAGGGCGCCTCAGCGGACCTGACGCCCAGCTCGGTCAGCCGTTCCTGCTGCTCGGGCAGGAGCTGCGCCCAGGTGCCCGGGTTCTTCTGCCGCTCCAACCACCGGCCGATGTCGTCACCGTCCATGAGCACGCCGGGCTGGGTGTCGGGCAGCACCCCACCAGGCTCGTCCTCGGCGAGGTCGGCGAGCACCCGGTTAGACCCGGGTGCGCAGGAACGCCGCGATGGTTGCTGGGTCGCGTGGTGTGGAGAAGTGCAGCAGCGCGGACTCGCCGCAGTGTCGGCGTCGTCGTGCTCCTGGCTTTCGCTGTCGCTCGCGCCGCCGGCGTCGATAATCTGCCCGCCCTCATCCCGTCGGAGGTGGATCTTGCGTTGTCCGCTGTGCGGGCGCGGGAGGCGAGCTGCTCGACCAGGCGTTCGTCGTGGGAGCGCAGGCCCTGGAGGACGGCGACGAGGGGGCGGTAGCCGGCGGAGGCGACCATGTCGGTGGGGTCCTCGCCGGGTTCCAGGAAGACGGGCACGATGATCCGCGCGATCTTGATGCTGCCGTTGCGGTGGGGCCGCAGGGCGCGGCCGATGTTCTGCACGATCTCGACCTGGGAGCCGCGGATGTCGGCGAAGCGGATCGAGTCGACTCCCCGCCCACCGGTGATGTCCACGCCCTCTCCGAGCACGAGAACGCCGGCGAGGAAGGCGTGGTGGACCCGGCGCCCGGCGGCGTCGATGCCGCCTGCGAACCGGCGCAGGACTTCGCGCCGCTCGGACAGGGTGTGGTCGCCGCACAGCCACGCCGACCACACCCTGTCCGGCGGGACGTGGCGGCCGGCCTCCAGCTCGTAGAACTCCGCGTCGATCGACGACGCGGGGAGCTTCTCCGCCTTCGCCAGATGCTCGTCCGAGGCGTCGTTCATGTACAGCTCGGCAGCGGTCTGAGGCAGCTTCTCCGCGAACGCGGCGGCCTTCTCCACCCGCTGGTGGAACGTCATCACGGTGCGGAGGTTGTGCGTGGCCGCGTGTTCCAGGAGCGCGGTCTGCAGCAGGGCCAGGCGCCGGCTCCGCCGCGCTTCCTGGACTCTCCGAGGATGAGGGAGGGGGCGTGGATTTCCAGGACGTCGATCTCGAACCCGGCGAGGATCCCGCGCTCGATCGCTTCCGACAGCCTCAGTTCGGCGATCCACAGCCCGTAAGTCTCGGAGCCCTGGCCCATCGACGCCAGCTCCAGCTCCCGGCCGGCCGGCCCTTCTGCGGCCGGGGGGCCAGGATGCGCGGGGTGGCGGTCAGGTAGAGCCGGAAGTCCGCCGGATCCGCTGGTTGTCGTGGATCGCCGCCCACGGCCTGCCAAGATCACCGGCGGTTGAGTGGGCCTCGTCCACGATCGCGAGGGCGAAACCCGCCATCCGCTGGCCGTACAGCCGCTCTCCGCCCACCAAAGCGGCCTCCAGCGGCCCCCTCACCTCCCCATGGCTCGCAGGCGCGTCGACGTCCTCGCGGTCCACGAGAGAGGCGTAGGTGGCCGAACACCACCACCGGCCCGAAACCGGCCCGCAGCGCCAGCTGGATCGGGTTCGTGGGGGCGTGTCACGTTGGTTGGCCGGGTGGATGATCTTCTGGTTGATCGTGTTGGAGGAGGGAGCTGTCCGTGAGGGCCGTGTCGCTGTCGTACAAGAGGCACCGGTATCCGGTCGAGGTGATCTCCCACTGTGTGTGGCTGTCCTACCGCTTTCCGCTCAGTTTCCGCGAGGTCGAGGAGCTCATGCTCGAGCGCGGGATCGTCGTCATCAGAGACCGCCCGCCCAACAACGTGACAGCGTCCAACCTCCATCTGGGCCTGCTCGAATTCGCCTGCAGCATCATCTGCCTCCGACCCCTCCGAAGGTCATTCTGAAACGATCAGTAAGCCGGTCTTTGCATCGGCACTTGAACCCGTGTCACGGTCGTCAGGTGCTGGAGCGGATGACCAGGCGGGTGGGGAGAATCAGCGGGGTAGGGTCCTGCCCGTCGACGAGTGCGACGAGCATGCGCGCCATCTCCCGTCCGAAAGCCTCTATGGGCTGATGGACGGTGGTGAGCGGCGGATCGGCGACCTGGGCGACCGCCAAGTCGTCGAAGCCGACCACGGCGACGTCGGCGGGGACCCGTCGGCCGGCCTCCCGCAAGGTGCGCAGCGCTCCCGCCGCCATGTTGTCGTTGGCAGCGAACACTCCGTCGACGTCGGGGTGGTCCGCCAGCAGTGCGGCCATGGCGGCGGCTCCGCTGGGCTCGGCGAAATCGCCCTCCTGCGGAGGGAACGGATCGAGACCGGCGCCCAGCATGGCGTCCCGGTAGCCGCGGTACCGGGCGCGCCCGGCCTCGGTGTCCAGACGTCCGCAGATCGCAGCCACGCGCCTCCGGCCGCGCGAGACCAGATGTTCGGTCGCCTCGCGCGCTCCGCCGACATTGTCGACGTCCACGTACCACCGGGGAGCCGAACCGACCGGACGCCCACCGAACACGACGGGCATCTGCGCCTCGTCGGCCATGCGCGCCAGCGGGTCGTCCTCGCGCAGCGCCATCAGCATGACCCCGTCCGCGCCCTTGGACCGAAGGAGCTCTTCAACCCGCTTGCGGCCCCGGTCGGAAGCGGCCAGGCACAGCATCAGATGCAGGTCGGCCTCCTCCAGGGCGGCCGACGCCCCTACGATCACCTGGGCGAAGAACGGATCGGCGAAGATCGACGGATCCTCTCCCGAGACGACCAGGGCGGCCGCTCCCGTCTGTCGCGTGGCCAGAGCGCGGGCGGTCGGATTGGGTACGTACCCGAGTTGCCGGACGGCCCGCTCGACCGCCTCACGCTTGGCGCGGCTGACGTGCGGAGCGTTGTTGAGGACGCGGGAGGCCACGGAGCGGGAGACACCGGCGCGTTCGGCCACCTCGTCGAGCGTCGGCTGCCGACGCGGCGCATCCTCTGCCATGAACCATGGGCCCCTCCCTCTCGACCGGACGGGCAGCATCTCACCTCGGCCCATGCGGCTGCCACTCGCATGGCGGACGCCAGGGAATCAGCAAGGCCCCTCAAGGACCGATCAACTGGGAGCGCTTCCAGTTTCAGGCCCTCCAGCCCTTCTGCATGCAAGTCGCTGAGAATACCGGCGCGTTGACACTTGACAGCTCAACTGCCCCGTCACACCATACCGACCACACCCAACAGTTTCGCCGCGCTTTTGGGAGCGCTTCCATTGGGAGCGCTCCCAAGCATGATCGTGCCACCGCACTTCTCAGCGCGTCGCATGCCCGGGACGAGAGCGTGCGACGCATCCCTGCCAGGAGAACGAGGTTCAGACATGCGCCGCAGACTCCGCGCCTTGACCGCAGCGCTCTGTGCTCTGCCGCTGGCGTTCGCCGCCGCACCGTCCGCCCACGCGGCCGACCCGACCACCATGACCAGTGGGTTCTACGTAGACCCCGACTCCAGCGCGAAGAGGTGGGTGGCCGCCAACCCCGGCGACGGCCGGGCCGCTGCGATCAACGCCTCCATCGCCAACACACCGATGGCCCGCTGGTTCGGCTCTTGGAGCGGCACCATAGGCACCGCCACGGGTGCCTACGTCGGGGCGGCGGATTACCGGGACAAGCTGCCCATCCTCGTCGCCTACAACGTCTACAACCGCGACTACTGCGGCGGGCACTCCGCCGGCGGAGCCGCTTCGCCGTCCGCCTACGCCGACTGGATCGCCCAGTTCGCCGGCGGGATCGGCAACCGCCCGGCCGTCGTCATCCTGGAACCGGACTCCCTTGGGGATTACGGCTGCATGACCCAGGCGCAGATCGATGAGCGCGAAGGCATGCTCACAGGCGCCCTCGCCCAGTTCAACCGCCAGGCCCCCAATACCTGGGTCTACATGGACGCCGGCAACCCGCGCTGGGCCGACGCGGCGACCATGGCCCGGCGCCTCCACGAAGCCGGCCTCCGCCAGGCCCACGGCTTCTCGCTCAACGTCTCCAACTACTTCACCACCGCAGAGAACACCGCCTACGGCAACGCCGTCAACAGCGAACTCAGCGCCCGCTACGGCTACACCAAGCCGTTCGTCGTGGACACCAGCCGCAACGGCAACGGCTCCAACGGACAGTGGTGCAACCCCTCGGGCCGCCGCATCGGCACGCCCACCCGGACGGGCGGAGGCGCCGAGATGCTCCTGTGGATCAAAACCCCGGGCGAATCGGACGGCAACTGCGGCGTCGGAGCCGGCTCCACGGCCGGACAGTTCCTCCCCGAGGTCGCCTACAAGATGATCTACGGCTACTGAACCAGGACTCCCGCCGCCCGCCCAGGCGATCGACAGTCCGCCGGGCGGCGGGCGCTCCCTCAACCAGCTCATCAGCCAGGAAGCAGCCATGGATCCACGCAGCCCGCGGCGCCGCGGCCCTCACCGCCACGCCGACGGTCATGCCGTCGCGCTGCGGGCCCTGCCCGACCATGACGCGCTCTTCGACGTCGACTTCAATCCGTCCGCTACGAAAGCGGAGTAATACGTGATCACACACTCCAGGGCCAGGTCGGTCACTGCGGCGAGCTCACCGATGGACGGCCAGCCGTCCGTACTTTCCTGTCCGACCCGGTGAAGATGCCCACCGTCGGCACTTTTTGGGAGGAGGCGGCCGACCGGGCCCGCGACCAGAACTGGTCCCACGGGGAGTACCTCGACCACCTGCCCTCCCTCCGTTGCGACGTCCTCGCGCACCGCGGAAGGCACGTTCGTCGCGAAGGCGGAGGACGCAATCCTGCTCGGGCCGCCCGGAACTGGGAAGACGCCGCAGATGGTGGGAGACGTGCGGGAGCGCGCCGCCGGTATGGGTGAAGGGGGTCACCGTCAGCGCGACGTGTGACCGCGGGCCGGAGGGCCGCCCGCGCCGCTCCGGCGCGGCAGCGTCGGCCGCTCACCGGTGAGTGCGGGAAGCACCGGGCGCCGACCGGCGGGGGAGGCCCGGTACGTCGAGGGGCGAACGGTGTACGGATACCGAGTGGAGCCAGGGCCGTCCTGGCTCCACTCCATGGTGCGGGCGTGTTACTGGAACTGTGCGAAGAACCTCCAGATTTCTGCTTTGGTCCAGGTGGCGATGCCGCTTTCGCCGGGGGAACCGTCGACCGGACCGGGTACGTGGCCTCCGTCGAACGCGGCCCATTGGACCGGGTATCCGGCACGGCAGCCCGAGTAGGTGGTGGTGATGTGCGTTCGGCTGCCCGGCGCGGGCTCGCGCGGGTTCTGGGGGGTGCAGCCGTTGTTGCCGACGAATCTGTCGCGCAGGGAACGTCCTTGCGCGATGTTGAGGACGTTGTCGCTGATGCCGTGGATTCCGAAGTAGGCGATGGGCTGGGTGCCGCCGCTGCACCCGCTGATCTGTGCGCCGGAGATGACCGCGACGGCCCTGAAGACGTTGGCCCGGCTGCATGCGAGTGCGTAGCTCATGCCGCCGCCCCAGCTGAATCCCGTGGCGAAACGCTGTGCCGGGTTGACACAGAGGCCGTCCTCGATGCGCCGGATCATGTCGTCCACGAAGGTGACGTCCTCACCGCCGGAATTGGCCCAGCCGTTGCCGAGGCCCTGGGGAGCGACGAGGATCGCGGCGTTGTTCGACTGTTCCTGCTGGCCGTAGTAGGACCAGGCGTTCCCACTCGTGCCGCCCGAGGCGACGTCGCCGGCGGTTCCGCCCCGCCAGTGGAACGCGAAGATCAGCCGGTAGGGGTGGCTGTTGTCGTAGTCGGAGGGAACCCTGAGGATGAAGCTGCGGCTCTTGCCCCCGCTCTGAATCGTGTGCGTACCGCTCGTCAGAGTCGGGGCGCTGCCGCATCCGCTGCCGCCACCGGACGACAGCTTGATCATCTGCCACTGCTGGTTGGCGCCGCCCCAGTCGGTGTACTGGACGACGTTGCCGCCGTCGGCGGTGGAGGCGCCCTGCACCTCCACCGCCTTGCCGCTGGTGCGGTTGATCAGCCGGACGTGGCCCGCGTCGGAGTCGGCCAGGCGGAACTGCTGGTTGGCCCCGTTGTGGTCGGCCCACTGCTGGATCGCGGCACCGTCGGCGGTCGAGGCGCCGGCCACGTCGAGAACCTTGCCCGAATGCCGGGCCTTGAGGCGGTAGAAGCCGCCTCCGGAGTCCACGAACTGCCACTGCTGGCTGGCTCCGTCGCTGCGCGTCCACTGGCCGACCCGCGCGCCGTCGGCGGTGGACGCGCCGGAGACGTCCAGCGCCTTGCCGCTGTTGCGATTGACCAGGATGTACAAGGCGTCGGTGTCCACCGTCGCCGCCTCGGCGGGCGCCGGATCCACCGCGGCGAGCACGCTGATCGCGAGGGTCGCCGCCACCATGGCGGCGACCCGGGACCACCAGTGATGTCGTCGGGGAGGGGCGGGAGAAACCGCACCGTGGGTCTTCATCGGTTCACCTTTCGCTCGCGGCAGGCCCCATCACGTGCGGGTCCAGCGTTGGTTGCTGCCGTTCGAGCAGGCGTAGAGCTGGATCAGGGTGCCGTTGGCGGTGCCGCCAGCGACGGCGTCGAGGCAGAGGCCGGACTGCACGCCGACGATGGATCCGTCGGAGTTGAGGCGCCACTTCTGGTTGTCACCGCCCCAGCAGCCGTAGATCTGGACTTTGGCGCCGTTGCCGGTGCCGGCGGCGTCCAGGCACTTGTCGCCGTAGACCCTGAGCTCGCCGGCGGCGGTGTACGTCCACTGTTGATTGGTGCCGTTGTGGCAGTCCCACAGCTGGAGCTGGACGCCGTCGGTGGTGCTGGAGTTCGGCACGTCCAGGCAACGGCCCGACCCGACGCCCTTGATCTGTCCGCCGTCCGTAGGAGGCGGGGTGGTGGTGCCGCCGTTGAGGGCGTTGAGGACCGCGGTGTAGGCGGGCTTCTTGCTGCCGTCGTTGTTGAACAGCAGCGGCGTGTCCCCCGACCGCCAGGAGTCCATGTCACGCACGCCCCAGACGGTGATGCCGAGGCAGCGCGGGACGGCCAGGCAGTCGTTGGTCACGGCGGCGTAGGTCGAGGCCGAGGCGCCCTGGATGTCGAGCTCGGTGATGGCCACGTCGACGCCGAGGGCGGCGAAGTTCTGCAGGGTGGTGCGGAAGTTGCTGTTGTAGGGGCTGCCGCTGTTGAAGTGCGACTGGAAACCGACGCAGTCGATCGGCACGCCGCGCTGCTTGAAGTCCCGGACCATCGCGTACATGGCCTGGGTCTTGGCCCAGGTCCAGTTCTCGACGTTGTAGTCGTTGTAGCAGAGTTTGGCCGCCGGGTCGGCGGCGCGCGCGGTGCGGAAGGCGACCTCGATCCAGTCGTTGCCGGTGCGCTGCAGGTTGGAATCGCGCCGGGCCCCCGTGCTGCCGTCGGCGAAGGCCTCGTTCACGACGTCCCACTGGGCGATCTTGCCCTTGTAGTGGGCCATGACGCCGTTGATGTGGTCGATCATCGCCTGGCGCAGTGCGCTGCCGCTGAGGCTCTGCATCCAGCCGGGCTGCTGGGAGTGCCAGGCCAGGGTGTGGCCGCGCACCTGCTTGCCGTTCTGCACCGCCCAGTTGTAGACGCGGTCGGCGGCGGTGAAGTTGAACTGGCCCCGCTGCGGTTCGGTGGCGTCTATCTTCATCTCGTTCTCGGCCGTCACCGAGTTGAACTCGCGGTTCGCGATCGACGTGTACGCCGAGTCGCCCAGCCGGCCCGAGGCGATGGCGGTGCCGAAGTAGCGGCCGCTCTGAGCCGCCGCGGCGCCGAGCGTGCTCTCGGCGGCGTGCGCGGCCGGCGGCGCGACCAGTGCGGCGGCCGCACCGAGGACGCCGACGACCAGCGCCAACAGCAGGCCTCGGATTTTCCGGCGGACAACGGGTCTGGGAAGGGCATACGAGACCATGGCTGTGCCTCCAAGGTAGAGATCACGGAAGGACTGAAGCGCAGGGGATTGCGTCGTCCGCTCCCGTTCGGCAGACGGACGGGGCGGGTCGGAGGCCGGGCGGCACGGAATCACCGGACACCGCGGTCATGGGGCGGGACGATCTCCACGGGCACGGGTCGCACCCGGTCGGCCGTCGGGTGACGTACGGCGGGCAGCGGTGTTCCGACACAGACACGGGAGTACTCCATCGCGGCTCACCGGGGGACCGCTACGCGGCGTCACGTACCTCTCCGACTGCGCGAAGAGCCAGGATGCGCTGGTGCGAACCTCACCGGAACGAAACGGGGTGGCGCAGGTGCTTTGGTGCGCGGATCTGTCGTGCAGCATGGATTGCCCAGGGCCGATGCGGTTCGATATATCGAACCGCGGTCGGTTTTTCAGGTAGGGATGATTGAGGTGGTGATGATGAACCGTCAATACTCCTCGCAGGAAAAGTTTCCGTCTCTTGCTCGAAACATTCGGGATTCCAGTGAGTGGGGCGGCGAGCCCTCGGTGCCGTCGTCGGTGGATGCCGTAGGGCCGGGGTCATGGGCGAGCGTGCGGACGCTTCTTGCCCGACTTTTGCGCTTTGCTGTTTCTGCTCGGGTCGACGTCTTTCCGTGGCCTCGCGCGTGGAGTGTGGCGGTTCTTGAGCCTGCCGCGAAGAGTCTCTGACCTGCTGATGCTTGCTGTTCACGGGCTCGGGGCGGGTGGAGCCGGCCTGTTTCCGGGGTGCAGCAGGCGGACGCGGAGTACCTCGTCCGAGCTGCGGTTTACAGTGTTTCGGGGCGATTTGCGGGTTGGCGTCACCTGGTGGCGGTGCCTTCTCGATGCACTGATGACGCTGACTCTGAGCGGTCGTCAGATGCAGGGAGGCGTGGCGCGAGTGTGGGTACCCGGTTGTGCGGGATCTGGCGATAGATGCCCATCGATCATGCTGAGGCCATCACACAAGCCGCATGTCAGGGCTCGGGCGCGAGCGGAGCCGACTTCAGGAGGGAGGGTCGGCTGTGCGGTGAAGCCGACCTGTCTCATGCGCTGTCTCGGCTGTTCCGCCCCGGCGGCGGGCTGAGCTCCGGGCTGTCCGCTCGAGGCGTGGCGGTCGCGAGGAGGTGGAGCAGTCATCCGCCGAGATCGTCGGGGCGCCTGGGACTCCTTTGCTGATCACCTGAAGAGGGTCGGAATGTCTGGCGCCCTTCGGAGAATCGGTGCGTCACGGGCACTGGAGGCACGGTCAACCTGGTGTCGGCACTGTCCGCGAGAGTGCTCCACTCCGGCGTCACGTGTGGTGCGAATCGGCCACTTGGCGGTGTGGCGTGCAGCGTTTCGTGTATAGACTCTCGCGAATGTTTCGATTTTTACAGCGACACATGCGAGAGGTGTTGACGCCGCTCACCGGTCCCCTATCATTCAGTTTGCTCACTAAGTCGATCATTGTTCGATATTACGAACGCGTTGAGGTTACTCCATCGCACAGCAGGGAAACCCCGGGGTGCACCGCCCGAATGCAGAGGCACAAGGAGCCGTGTCGGCGTTGTCACGTTGTTGGGCTGACGCCTGTCTGATGGTGCGTCGAGGTGTGGTGAGGTGCGGCCCGGGCGGGTGTCAGGCCGTGGTGGGCCGACCGGCGGCGTCGGTGATCTGATCCCAGATCGCGAAGCGGACTGTCATCTCGGCTCAGTGTCCGGAAGCGGTCATCAGATGGCGACGGGGACGGAAGTGGGGGAAGATACCGCTGAACGCGGACAGGAACCTTTGAGCGACACCGTCATGAGCACCACGCCGGAACCCCGTTCGGCGAAGCTTCTCCGCCTTCTTCCCTAAGAATCGCCGACCAGACTCCCGGCATATCGCTGGGGACGGCACAGAGTTGTTTCCCGGTGCTCCAGAGCGTCGGCAGGGACTGGGCCGCCGACTGTCCGACTGTGCGGGTGCGGCATCAAAGCCGCGTAAAGATTGCCGGAATCAGGCAATGTCTGGCTCGATGTCCCGATGTGGGCCGGCGGCTGCCGATGCCCTCGACGGAGGAGGCATCGCAGGGCTGACGCCCCATGATGCTTGCCGCCGCTGCACCGTTCACTGACGACTTTCGGCCGGTGACGACGCGTTGTTGACGGTGACGCGTGTCGAGACGGAGTCTGCGTCGTGGTACTGCCACCACTGGAAGCTGAGTGCGTCGCCGTCCGTCTCGCTCGACGACGACGTGTCGAGCGAGACGACCTGTCCTGGGTCGACAGTCCGTCGCAGTGCGCCGTCGACGGCCGCCTTCGGCTGGTGGTTCGCCGCGCCGTAGTCCGACGTGACGGGGACCAGTCCATTCGGGCCGCGAAGTCGTTCCAAGAGGGCGTTCCGGGCCCGGGGCGCCGACATGAGGCACAAGTGAAGCCAGTGAGAGGACGGCCGAGCCTGACGGCCATGTGATGCCGTGCGGCGCGGGCAAGCTGGCAGCAGCGGCTCGTTCCCGCCCACAGCTCATCCGATACGCCCCATGGCGGTCGTTCCGTTCTCAGGATCGGCCCGGATCCCCCGAGCGAGCTACCTGTTTTGTCCTCTCTGGGGTGACGCACGCCACCGGTGGTCTCTTGTTGACTCGCATCGTCAACACAACGGCCGGACGAGGCCGACCAGCCCTAGCCGAGGACAACACCATGACCACGACACGCAGTTCCGCGCAGCACGGTTTCCCCAGGGGCCGCCGAATCGCCACAGCTCTGCTGGTTTCCATGCTGGCAGGAACCGCAGCGGTCGCGTGCGGCGCCGACACCAAGGGCTCGCAACCGGCCAGGGTCTCCGGCAAGAGCGTCGGCGAGACCGCGGGCGAAGCCAAGATCATCTGGGGTAAATGCCCAGCCCTGGCCGAGGGACAAACCCGTGACCCCCACCTGGCCTGTGGAACGTTGCAGGTGCCACTCGACTACCAGAACCCGGGCGGCATGAAGATCGACGTGGCGGTCTCCCGGCTGTCCACCGCACAGCCCGGGAAGCGGCGTGGCGTGCTGCTGCTGAACCCCGGCGGGCCGGCGCTGGGCGGTCTCGACATGCCCGAAACCATGGCGTCCAAACTGCCGAACTCCGTGCTGGACCGCTACGACCTGATCGGTTTCGACCCGCGCGGCGTCGAACACAGCACTCCACAGAGTTGCGGTCTGCGGGACCCCAGCGTGTCCGGGCTCTTCCCCTATCCTGCCGCGGACGGCTCGATCACCAAGAACGTGACCCGCGCCAAAACCGACGCCAAGCAGTGCGCCGACACGGTGGGCAAGAACCTGCGGTACTACAACACCGCCAACACCGTCCGCGACATGGACCGCATCCGCCAGGCGCTCGGTGAGAAGAAGATCTCCTACTGGGGCCAGTCCTACGGCACCTACCTCGGCGTCGTCTATCGCTCCCTCTTCCAGGACCGCACCGACCGGATGATCCTGGAAGGCAACGTCGACCCCACCAAGGTATGGGCCAACCAGGTGACGGACACCTGGGGCAAGGGCATGGCCGACCGGTTCCCCGATGCCGCCCGCGTCGCCGCGGCGCAGGCCGGCACCCTCAAGCTGGGCACAAGCGTCGCGCAGGTGACCCACACCTACCTCGCCCTCGCCGACCGGCTCGACCGCACGCCCGCGGCGATTCCCGGCGCATCGGTGTCGCTGGACGGGGCGCTGCTGCGGAACATGACCTACGCCCTGCTTCTGCACAACAACACCCTTCCCTTGCTCGCCAAGTTCTGGAAGGCCGCCGACGACCTGGCCCACGGCAGCGCCACGGCCGCTGACACCGCGGTTCTCAAGGAGGTGTTCACCAGCACACCGATGTCCCCGGGCGTCCCCGCGGACAATCAGGCCACCATGTTCATGGCTCTCACCTGCGGCGACGCCGAATGGCCGCACGACGTCGACGGTTACGCCGCCCGCACCACCGCCGACCGCGAGAAGTGGCCGCTCACCGCGGGCATGCCCGCCAACATCTGGGCATGCGCCTACTGGGACAAGCCGGCTGAGGCGACTGCCAAGGTCGTGAAGGGAGGCCCGCGCAACACCCTGATCCTGCAGAACCGCCGGGACAATGCCACCCCGTGGGAAAGCGGCGTCGGGCTGCACAAGTCCCTCGGCGACGGCTCTGCCTTCGTCGGCGTCGACAACGGCGGACACTCCGTCTACGGCGAAGGCTCCGCCTGCGCCGACAAGGCCACCGTCGGCTTCCTGGCCACCGGCCAACTGCCGGACAAGGACGTCTACTGCACCGACGTCAACCAGAAGTAACCCGCCGGAACGCGGTGCTTCCCTGTCCGGCCCGCTGCCCGGTCGGAGTCGCCTCGATAGGGCCGATTTCCGGCGCTGGCAGCGGGACGGCACCTGGGCGAGGATTCTCACCCGGCTCCAGGCCGAGGCGGACGCCAAGGGCCTGATCACCTGGGACGTCAACGTCGACCCCACCGTCTGCCGGGCCCACCAGCACGCCGCCGGAGCGGTGAAAAGGCGGTCGAGCAGGGGCAGAAGCCCTTGTCCGTGGTGATCACGGCCGGGCAGTGGGGCGACTCCCCGCAGTTCGAGCCGGTCCTGGAAGCCATCCGAGTGCCGAGGCTGGGGCTGGGCAGGCCGCGCAAGCGGCCGGACCGAGTCCGGGCCGACAAGGCGTACGACTCGCACAGCAATCGCTCCTACCTGCGCAGACACGGGATCAAGGCCACCATTCCGGTACCGGCGGACCGGGTTCGCAACCGCATCAAGCGCGGATCGCGTGGCGGGCGGCCGCCGAAGTTCGACAAGGACGACTACAAGCAGCGGCACGCGGTCGAGTGCGGGATCAACCGGCTCGAGCGCCACCGGGCCGTCGCCACGAGGTACGACGAACTCGCCGTCCGCTATGAAGCTGCCGTGCTGGTCGCAGCCCTCAACGAATGGCTGTGACCAGCACTTTCACAACACGCCCCAAGCGGCTGCGGGGCCGTGCCCGCGCGTTGACCGTCGGGCACCCGTCCGGCGGTGTGAAGGAACAGACCTCGGGCCCGTACGCGCAGACCATGGCTGAGCGCGGGCTTCGTGACGCTGGCGTTCGACGCCTCCTGCAACGGTGAGAGCGGCGGCAGGCCGCGGCACATCGCGTCCCTGGAGACGTTCGTCGAGGACTTCAGCGCCGCCATGGACTACCTCGGCACCCGCCGCGACGTGGCCCGGGACCGGATCGGCGTCATCGGGGTCTGTGCCAGCGGCGGCTTCGCCCTGAGCGCCGCGCAGATCGATCCGCGTCTCAAGGCCGTCGCGATGGTGAGCATGTACGACATGGGCCGCGCCTACCGCGACGGCCAGGGCTATGCCCCGGTCCCCAGCGAGAAGAACTCCGTCGAGGAGCGCAAGCGGGCCCCTGCCGAGGCGGCCGAGCAGCGGTGGGCCGAGTTCGACGGCGGGGAGGTGCGCTACGGCGGCGGGAGCGCGGTGCCGTTGAAGCCATCCCAGCAGGCGGCGGCGGACGAGTTCGCCGAGCACTACGCGACGCCGCGCGGCCAGCACTCTCGCTCGCATCCGCTGACCCTGACCAGCCTCGGCGCGATCGCGAATTTCATGCCGCTCGCCCAGATCGAGCTGACCGCCCCGCGCCCGCTGCTGTTCATCGCGGGTGAGAAGGCGCACTCGCGCTACTACAGCGAGGACGCCTACGCCCAGGCCCCCGAGCCGAGGGAACTCCATATCGTTCCCGGTGCCGGACATGTGGACCTCTACGACGAGGTCGAGCTGATCCCGTGGGGGAAGCTCACCGGTTTCTTCGACAAGCACCCCTGATCCAGCCGACAGGGCAGTTTGCAGCCGTTCAAGGAGGGTTGGCACGCGAGGCGACGGCGGGGGGGGGGGGGGGGGGGGGGGGGGGGGGGGGGGGCGGGGGGGGGGCGGGGGGGGGGGGGGGGGGGGGGGGGGGGGGGGGGGGGGGGGGGGGTACG
>NZ_JBITSF010000016.1:27640-206386 GCF_044540485.1 Streptomyces sp. NPDC085946
CCTGGGTTTCCCCCACCCCCCCCCCCGCCCCCCCCCCGGGGTGGGGGGGGGGGGGGGGGGGGGGGGGGGGGGGGGGGGGGGGGGGGGGCCCCGCGGGGGGGGGGGGGGGGGGCCCCCCGCCGCCGTCGGCTGATCCGATCCCATTGGACTATCGCCCGGTGTGACCGGCTCAATCCGCAGACCCGTCCAGGGGAAGGGGCTGCACGCGATCCGGATGGTCTTGGTCCGCGCCGGCTGTGTGTGGGCGTCCACTCTCGCGGCGTCTTCCGTACGGGCTGCGCGGGCTCAACGCTAGCGGTCAGGTGTAGGCCAGGAGTCTCCCGGCCGATGTGACTCCCGCCCACGAGGTGAGGGAGATGACCGCGGCGCAGCGGGCGGCGAGAGGTGTTGGCCGGTCCGCGTCCCAGTCGGCCACGCTGCGGTAGGTCCGTCGGTGGAAGATCAGGATGTTGATGCCGGCGAGGAGGATGAGGCCGAGTTTCCACGTGGCACTGCCCCGGTCGGCGATGAGGTTGGCACCGGGCAGGAACATGGCCACGCCGGTGGCGGCCGCGATCACGAAGCCGAGGTGGGACAGGCGCAGAAGGTGGTTGGCCGCCGTGGTCACCCTCAGCGTTTGTCGGCCGACGCCGAGGAGGCGGAGGTCGAAGGCTGCGGCCGGGCCGATGAGGAGGGCGATGCCGATGATGTGGACGCTTTCGAGCACCGGATACAGGTAAGCCGTGCTGCGGATGATCTCGGCGAGCCAAGTGCCTTCGAGCCAGGTGAAGACGTTGTCCATGACGGGCACCGTCATGTCCGGCGCGAGCGGGCGCGCAGGTAGAAGGCCCCACCGGTGATGACGGCGACCGCTATGGCGCCGAGCGTGCTCCACACCGCCACCGGTGACGTGCCCGCGGAGTCCGCTGAGGCCGACGGCGCGTCCTGGTCGGCGCCGGAGGCGGACTGGTCGCCCTGCGGGTACGGGACCGGCAGCGGTTGTGCGGGGAGTTCTTCGTTGAGTACTTGGTTGACGGGCTGCCCGTCGTTGACCCAGAACACGACGGGGCGGAACTCGTCGTTGTGGCTCTTGCCGATGTAGCCGACGGCTTCGACCCGTTCGCCGTCGTCGAGCTTGCGGTCCAGTCCCCACATCGAGGTGAAGCTCGGTGGGGCGATGGTGACGGCCAGCTCGTCGTGCGAACCGTCGTAGGAGGGTGCGGTGTTGATCGGGTCGCTGTCGGCGGCGTCGCGCAGTCCGTCCGGCAGATCGTGCTCGGGAGTGTCGGCGGGGAGGTCGTCCTCGACGGTCACGGTGAAGTAGGAGTGCGGCTCGCCCCAGCGGACTTCCGAGACCGTGCCGGCGATGTAGTAGAGGCGGTCGGTGTCGAAGTCGTCAAAGCCGTGGTGCGCCTGCGCGGCACCTGCCGAAAAGACGAGGAGCGCGGTCGCGGAGACCAGCGACGCCGTCGCTAGCCTGGTGTGACGGATGCCGGTGCGGGCCCGCGGGGCCGCGGTGGTGGTGGAGTGCATGTCGAGTCGGTCCTTCCAGGTAGCCGGCGGTGTTGGGGCCAGCGAACCTGCTGCCGCGGGACGCAGGGAGTTCCTGTCGAGGGATGTACTGGCAGGGCATCCCTCGATGGGAGGTTGGCGCGAGCTGCGGATACCGGCCCTCGGATGGGCACTCCTCAGCGGGCGGCACCCGTGCGCAGGACGGCTGCTCGACGCCCTTCGCATGCACACCGGCGTCACCCCGTAGTACCCCTGCAAACCCGCCGTGCTGGAGAAGACAGCAAGCGGGTCTGCGGGTCTGGCGACGAGAAGAAGAGCTGTACGGCGCCAACACCGCCGTCCGTCAGCCGGTGGCCGACCGTTCAGTGTCCGGGCTGGCTTCGTTGGTGGCGGCCCAGGTGGCGAGGAGGCGCAGTCCTTCCTCGGAGGGGGAGCCGGGTTCGGCGGTGTAGATGGTGAGGGTGAGACCGGGGGCAGCGGTCATCTCCAGACCCTCGAAGGCGAGGGTGAGGTCGCCGACGGCCGTGTGGTGGAAGTGCTTGGTGCCGGTGCCGTGGTGGCGGACGTTGTGCGCGCCCCAGCGGGTGCGGAAGGCGTCGCTGCGGGTGGACAGCTCCCCGACCAGGTCGTGGAGGTCCTTGTCGTGGGGGTTGCGGCCGGCCTCCGTGCGCACGATGGCGACGGTGATGTCGGCGAAGGATTCCCAGTCGGGGTAGAAGCGGCGGGCGGCGGGGTCGAGGAAGGTGAAACGGGCCAGGTTCCGCTGGTTGCCCGGTGTGGCGTAGAGGTCGGTGTAGAAGGCGCGGAAGAGCTGGTTGGCGGCGAGGACGTCCATCCGGCCGTTGCGGACGAACGCCGGTCCGGCGGTGACCGCGTCCAGGGCCCATTGGAGGCTGCGGTGCGGCTTCCACTGCTCCTTCGTGCGCCGGCGGCGGGGACGGGTGAGGGCGTCGGAGCCGTCGGCGGCCTGGGCCAGGTTCACCAGGTGGGCGCGCTCGGCGTCGTCGAGCTGGAGGGCGCGTGCGAGGGCTTCCAGCACGGAGGGGGAAACCCCGGCCAGGTTGCCGCGCTCCAGTTTGGAGTAGTACTCCACGCTCACGTCGGCGAGCGCGGCGACCTCGCTGCGGCGCAGGCCCGGCACCCGGCGCCGGGAGCCTGCGGGGAGCCCGGCCTGGTCGGGGGTGATCTTCGCGCGCCGCGAGGTGAGGAACTCGCGGACCTCCTCACTGTTGTCCATGCCTTCGACGGTACGTGCCGTACGCGGCCATAGGGATGTACTGCCAGTACACCTCTTGTCAGTGACTCGCTCCGGGCGTGACGAGGGAGTTTCCTGGACAGCGTGGTGCTCCTTGGGCCTCCCCCCCCCCGGGCCCGACGGGGGCTCCCCGCCCGGAGCGTGGTCGGTTCGCCGCCCGTGCTCCTGGGCTCGCACTCTGTACCCGGCAACGCGAAGGAATCCCTCTCATGCGCGGCGCAGTGATCCACGCCCCCGGCGACATCCGCTTCGAGAACCTGGAGGACCCCAAGATCCTCAAGCCGACCGACGCGATCATCCGCACGGCTGTGACCTGTGTGTGCGGGTCGGACCTGTGGCCCTACCGCGGCGCGGAGCCCACCGCCGCGGCGCACCCGATGGGCCACGAGTACGTCGGTTTCGTGGAGGAAGTCGGCTCCGAGGTGACCGCGGTCAAGCCCGGCCAGTTCGTCGTCGGGTCCTTCGCCACCTCGGACAACACCTGCGCGAACTGCCGCAACGGGTTCCAGTCGAACTGCCTGAACCGCGAGTTCATGTCCACCTGCCAGGCCGACTACGTCCGCATCCCCAACGCCCAGGGCACCCTGGTCGCCACCGACGGCATCCCGGACGCGAAGTTCTGGCCGGGCCTGCTGGCCGTCTCGGACGTCATGGGCACCGGCTGGTGGGCCGCTGAGGCTGCCGAGGTCAAACCCGGCTCCACCGCCGTGGTCGTCGGCGACGGCGCGGTCGGCCTGTGCGCGGTCATCGCCGCGAAGGAGCTGGGGGCGGAGCGGATCATCGCCATGTCCCGCCATGAGCCGAGGCAGAAGCTGGCCCGCGAGTTCGGGGCGACCGACATCGTTGCCGAGCGCGGCGAGGAAGGCGTCGCCCGGATCAAGGAGCTGACCGGCGGGATCGGCGCGGACAGCGTCCTGGAGTGCGTCGGGACGCAGCAGTCCATGAGCCAGGCCCTGCACTCCACCCGCCCCGGCGGCAACGTCGGCTTCGTCGGCGTCCCGCACGAGGTCGCGATCGACGGGCAGGAGCTGTTCTTCTCCCACGTCGGCCTGCGCGGCGGCCCCGCCCCCGTACGCCGCTACCTGCCCGACCTGATCGAGCGCGTCCTGTCCGGCCGGATCGACCCGGGCAAGGTCTTCGACCTCACCCTGCCCTTGGAGCAGGTCGCCGAGGGCTACCGGGCCATGGACGAGCGCCGCGCTATCAAGACCCTCCTCAAGCCCTGACCCCCTCCCCGGACAAGGAACGATCATGCAGATCACCCGAAGCTCGGTCGACACCGTCAAGGGGCCGGCCGACTGGTTCACCGGCGACGTCTACATCGACGCCGTCGCCGCCGCGCCCGCCCCGTCCCGGGTCACCGCGAGCCTGGTGCACTTCATGCCCGGTGCCCGCACCCACTGGCACCGCCACCCGCTCGGGCAGACCGTCTTCGTTACCGAAGGCGTCGGCCTGTGCCAGCGACGCGGCGGACCAGTGGAGGTCATTCGGCCCGGCGACCGCGTCCTGTTCGAAGCGGACGAGGAGCACTGGCACGGCGCCGCCCCCAACCGCCTGATGGTCCACCTGGCCATCAACGAGGGCGACGATGACCACGCCGTCGTGCACTGGCTGAACCCCGTCACTGACGAGGAATACCACGCAACCCCGGCCACCGGCTGAACGAGGAGAACCGCCACTGTGACCACCTTCGCCCTCATCGGCGCCGGCCCCGGCCTGGGCCTGGCCGCCGCCCGCCGCTTCGGCAAGGCGGGCCACACCGTCGCACTCCTGGCCCGCGACCGGGGGCATCTCGATGATCTGGTGGCCGCGCTCGACGGCGACGTAATCCAGGCCCACGGCTACACCGCCGACGTCCTCGACCCCGACGCGCTGACCGACGCCCTGCACGCGGCGGCCGAGGACCTGGGGCCCATCGAGATCCTGCAGTACAGCCCCGTACCGCGGGCCGACTTCATGAAGCCGGTCCTTGAGACCACCGCAGCCGACCTGGACGCCCCGCCGGCGTTCTCCGTGAAGACCCCGGTGACCTGCGTGAACACGGTCCTGCCCGGCATGCGCACGTGGGGCCGGGGCAGCCCGCTGTTCGTCAACGGCGGCAGCGCGGTGCGTCCGAAGGACACCGTGGCCGGCACCTCCATCGCGTTCGCCGGCGAGAGCGCGTACGCGCAGATGCTCCATACCGCTCTCGCGCCGGAGAACATTCACGTCGCGCAGCTCATCGTGCCCGGGGCGATCAGTCCCGACTCCGCGACCTCCAGCCCCGAGAAGCTGGCCGAGCTGCTGCACGGCCTGCATACCGACCGTGACGGCTTCCGCCACTACGCCGAGCCCCTGCCCAACCCGCAGGACGGCACCCCATGACCACCCTCACCCTCCGCCGGGCCCTCACCACCACCGCCACCGTCGGCGTGCTGCTGCTGGCCGTGACCGCCTGCTCCGACGACTCGTCCGCCGAGCAGGCCCCCACCACCTCAGTCCCGTCGTCCGCCCCGGCCTCCACACCGGCTTCGGCGAGCCCGACCGGATCAGACAGGAGCACCCCGATGGACATCCGCGTCACCATCGACGGGCAGAAGGTCGAGGCGACCCTGAACGACAGCCCCGCCGCCCGCGACCTGGCCTCCCTGCTCCCGCTCACCCTGGACCTGGAGGACTTCCACGGGACCGAGCGGATCGCCGACCCGCCCAGGAAGCTGACCACCGAGAACGCGCCCGAACCGCAGGCGCCGAAGACCGGGGACCTCACCTATTACGCCCCGTGGGGCAACCTCGCCATCTTCCACAAGGATGGCCCCTCCGCCTCCCAGGACCTGCTGGTCCTCGGCCACATCGACGCCGACGCCGATCTGCTGTCCGGGGCCGACCGGATCACCATCGAGGCCGCCTCCTGACCTCCCCCGGCCGCTCTCCTCGTACGGGAAGAAGTCTTCGTATGCCCTCCGCCACCGGGTCCGTCCCCGGCCTGACCGGTCCGGCCCTGGTCGGGGCGGTCTTCGCCGCGCTCACCCTGCTGCCCCTGATCGCCCTCGCGCTGCGCGGCACCACCGGCCCCTCCCGGATCGTCGCCCACCACACCACCGGCACCGAACAACCGCGAACCCCGGACGTCACGTCCGCGAGCTGAACTCCACACCCGTACCACCTTGTTGGGAGCCACCGTCATGAATCCCACCTACGACTTCACGGGCCAGGTCGCCTTCGTCACCGGCGCTTCCTCCGGCATGGGCCTGGCGACCGCCCGCGCATTCGCCGAAGCAGGCGCCGCCGTCGGCCTCGCCGACATCGACGAGACAGCCGTCAACACCGCCGTGAAGGAACTCACCAACGCCGGCCACCGGGCCCTCGCGCTGGTCTGCGACGTCACCGACGAGGACCAGGTCGCCGCCGCCGTCGACCGCACCATGAACACCTTCGGCCGCCTCGACATGGCCTACAACAACGCAGGCATCATGCCCCCGCCCACCGACGCCGCCGAGGAGAGCGCCGAACAGTTCGACCGTGTCCAGGACATCAACCTGCGCGGCATCTGGGCGGCCATGAAGCACGAACTGCGCCACATGCGGGAGCAGGGCACCGGCGCGATCGTCAACTGCTCCTCTCTCGGCGGGCTCGTCGGCAACCCCGGCCGCGCCGCCTACCACGCCTCCAAGCACGGCGTGATCGGCCTGACCAAGAGCGCCGCCCTCGAGTACGGCTCCCGCGGGGTGCGGATCAACGCGGTCTGCCCCGGCACCATCGCCACCCCCATGGTCGACGCCATGATCGAAGGCGGCGAACTCGACCCCACCCAGGCCGAAATAGGCCAGGCCATCGACCGTCTCGGCACCGCCGACGAAATCGCCCAGGCCGTCCTGTGGCTCTCCAGCCCTGGCGCCAGCTACGTCACCGGCATCGCCCTGCCCGTCGACGGCGGCTACACCGCCCAGTAACCCCCTGCATTGCCGTCAAGCCGTCAGATCCTCCTCGTCCAATTCCGGCGTGTCCGGGTCGCGCAGCACCCGACTCGCCGCGTCTGACGCAAGAAGTGGTCTCCGCACATGGCGCCTCGGTCGCGCCCCCGCGGGCCGTCGCGCACTTCCTCCACCGACTGAAGATGAGGTTCACTCCATGGAACGTCGCAAAGCGCTCGGACTGATCGCCGCCACCGGTGCCGCCGCCTCCTTCACGGCCGCGCCCTCCTTCGGTGCGGAGACCGGCCGCGCCGCGGGCGCCGCAGGACGGGGCAGGACCGCAGCCAAGGGCGGCTACACCTTCGCGCTGGACCCGAACGTCAAGCGGACGTCGGTGCGGTTCAAGAACCGATACGGCATCGAGGTCGCCGCAGACCTTTACGTGCCGAAAAAGGGCAGGGGCAAGTTGCCCGCCCTGGTCGTCAGCGGCCCGTTCGGCGCGGTCAAGGAACAGTCCTCGGGGCTCTACGCCAACGAGTTCGCCCGCCGCGGTTACGTCACCCTCGCCTTCGACCCTTCCTTCACCGGGGAGAGCGGCGGCATGGTGCGCGACGTGGCCTCGCCCGACATCTACACCGAGGACTACAGTGCAGCCGTCGACTTCCTCGGCCTGCAAAAGATCGTCGACCGCGAGCGGATCGGCGCTCAGGCCATCTGCGGCCTGAGCGGCATGGCGCTCACCGCAGCGGCGGCAGACAGCCGCATCAAGGCCGTCGCCACCGCCTCGATGTACGACATGTCGCGGAGCATATCCCGCGGTCACGAGGACTACTACACGCGTGAGCAGCGCCAGAAGGTCGTGGACCACCTCAGCCGGCAGCGCTGGATCGACGCCGAGAACGGTACCTACGCGCGGCTCTCCCACGAGGTCCCCTTCGACGAGAACGGTAACGTCGCCCCCTCCAACCGCGTGCTGCCCAAGACCCTCCCGGCGGACGCCGACCCGGTCACGAAGATCTTCTTCGACTACTACCGCACCGAGCGCGGCTACCACCCGCGCTCGATCAACTCCACCACCGCGTGGACCGGAACCACGCCGATGTCGTTCTTCGCCTTCCCGCTGATGACGAACATCGACATGCTGGCCCCCCGTAAGGCGCTCCTGGTGGCCGGCGCCGACGCGCACTCCCGCTACTACTCCGAGGACGTCCAGGCAAAGGCCCCCGGCACCGTCGACCTCGTGATCGTCCCGGGCGCGGACCACGTCGACCTGTACGACCGCAAGGACCTCATCCCCTTCGACCGGCTCGACGAGTTCTTCACCGAGAACCTCGCCTGACCGTCATGCCCCCCGACAGGCCCGTACCGCCACTGGTCTGTCGGGGGCCCTCGCGTCGGCAACGACCTGTCGGGAGCGGTTGGGACGGGGACCTCGCGTAGCTTCCCGATGCCACCGTGGTAAGCAACGGAGCGTCTCCCCCCCTGGGCACAGACTCGACCTGATCGAACGGCGCAAGCGCAACGAACCAAACGAGGATGAGCCGTCCGGACGGTCATGGAAGGCCGTAGCCGACTGCACGATGCCAGTCCGAATCATCCGGCGGAGGCAGGCGCGGGCAGCGTCAAGCGTCCTGTGCCCCGCTCAGCTGTCCGGTGAGTTCCTCGATGCGGGCGAACGCTTGGGTGAAAGCGCGCGCTCCAAGCACTATTTGTCCGCGCCGAGTTCGTGGACGCGGGCACCGATCGCTGCCAGGGCCTCTTGCGGCCACACCGCGGGATTGCAGCCGGCCCTCGGTACGGGAGCGCCCAACGCGATCAGCCGGGCCTCGACGTACTGGTGGCCCTGCTCCTGGCGGCGGGTCTTCTGCGCGGCCCGGTCGGAAGAGTGCGGGTTCGCGGATTCCCAGACGTGATGACGCCGGAACCGCATCGTGTGCGGTGCTCAGACATCGACGAGCGCGCGGGTTCGGGCTTGACCTCCGGCCCAGGTGGAAGGTCTACCGTCGGTAGTGAGAGCACGATGCGGATTTCCCGGCTCGCCGAGCGCTCCGGCGTGCCGGCGACCACCCTGCGCCTCTGGGAAGGCGCCGGACTACTGCCCGCCGACCGGACCCCGGCTGGCTACCGGCTGTACGGTGAGGACGCGGTCGAGCGGCTGGCGTTCATCGGCGCGGCCAGGCATCTGGGACTGCCGCTGAAGGAGATCGGCTGTACGTCCGCGCGGCCACTGAGCCCGCCGCTCCGGGATCAGGCCAGGGCCTGGATGGCATACAGCGCACCGAGGGTGGCGGCGAGGGCGCCGAGAAGGAGCCGGAGCGCGGTCTCGGGCAGGTGCGGTTGGAGTCGTGCGCCGAGGTAGCCGCCGATCAGCCCGCCCAGGCCGCAGGCCAGGCCCAGTCGCCAGTCGGGTGCGACGGGACCGGGGCTTGCCAGGGCCAGCAGCGCGTACGCGGCGGCGCCGGCGACTGAGGTGGTGAAGGTCGCGGCGAGGGTGGCCGGTGCGATGCGGGCCATCGGCATGCCGCGCGCGGCGAGGATGGGCCCGAGGAGGGAACCGCCTCCGATGCCGTAGATGCCGCCGATCACTCCGACCGTGAGGGCCAGGGCGGCGAGTGCGGGCGCCGACGGCTCGGCCGTGTCCGGCCGCCGCCGGACGGGGCGCAGGGTACGCAGGCACAGCCACGCGCCGAGCGGGAGGAGGAAGGCGGCGACCAGGATGCGAAAGACGTCGGCACCGGGGAGGGCGAAGACGCGGATGGCAGCACCTGCGATGACGCCGGGCAGTGTCCAGGCGACGAGGCGCCGGGCCAGTGAGCCGCGCAAAGCGCCGTCGCGGCGGTAGCGCCAGAGTGCGCCCGGCCCGGCCACCACATTGAACAGCAGATTCGTCGGGGTGACTGCTGGGCTCGGCACGCCGAGGACGCTGAGCTGGACCGGGAGGAGGAAGACCGCCCCGGACACGCCGACCGGAGCGGTCACCGTCGAGATCAGCAAGCCAGCCGCGAACCCGGCCCAGATCGTCCATTCCACCACTGTCTCCGCCGCCGCTTTGTGATCGCCCGGTCAGTATCGACGGAGCGAGTGGTGGGATCGTGATCCGGCAACGAGATGTTCACGCGCACCCCGCGCGTTGCCGCCGCAATTCAGCCGGAAACGAGGGTGGGCTCGTCTGGGTCTGCAGGGGGCGCGGGTTGTCAGGGCTGGGGTGATCGGCGGCGTACTGCGCCGGTAGCGGTCGCGGTCCAGGGCGCGATGAGCGTGGCGGCTGCGGAGACGGTGGCCAGGAGGAGGAAGAGGGGCGTGTAGCCGCCGAGCGGTACGGCCAGGGCTGGAGTAGGCGAGGTAGACGGCGACCTGGCTGTTCTCGATGCGTCCGGCGGTGCCGGTGTACTGGCGCTGGACCCCGACCGTGGCGGCGCCCTTCTTGAGATCGCCGGTTTCATCGACGACCAGCACTGCGTCGTCGTCCTGCAGTTGCTCGATGACGAAGCCGCGGAGGTCGTCGCGGACCGCGTCGGCGTCCCACCTGGCCCTGGACAGCAGATGCTGCAAGCCGTCCGGGGTCGCGTCCCCGGCGTGCTCGGCGAACGTCCATCAGTTCTTGCGCGGCAGATCCGACAACAGGCCAAGGACGAACTCCCGTGCCCGACGCCGCGGTTCCACCCGCGTGAACCGCGGCGCGATGCGGCCCATCAGGGCATCGAGCATGTCCTGCCAACGGGCAGGATCTATGCTGTGACCTGCGGCCACCGACTGATCTTCTGTCTTCACACACTGATGATCACTGGTGGCCGCACCCGTATCCTCAGCGCCCTCACCGCAGATCGTGCCTGGAGGCCATATGCAACGCGGCGAAGTCTGGTGGGTCGAGTTCGACGAGCGCCGGCTGGTCGTACTGCTGTCGGGAGCCGAGGCGTCCCAGCTCAGGGCGATGCAGATCGTTGCTCCGGCGGGCATCGACATCAGCGGTCTGGGCGTCGAGGTGGCCGTAGGCACCATGGAAGGACTGCCCATTGAAGGTGTGCTGCGGCTCGCGTTCGCTCATCCAGGCTTTACCCCTTGCACGTGGCTGACCACCGTGTCCCGGGACGACTTGATCGAGCGGGCGGGCGTGCTGCCCTCCTCGAAGCTCCGCGAGATTGAGGATGCCCTCCGTCTTGCTGAACAGCCGAAGGAATGGACCCCGGCAACGACCGCGAAGTTCAGCGAGATGAAAGATGCCTTGCGTCCCGGCGGGCTCGAGTAGGTAGAGAAGGGACGGACGCCCGTGGCGTGGTCAATCTCGTCCAGATGAATATCGGTGGCTGGTCCAGATCGACTCCACTGTCGTCCGCGCCCACCAGCACGCCGCCGCCACCGGCCGAAAAGGGGGAGGCACCGGCCGGACGAACCGGACGATCACGCCCTCGGCCGATCCCGGGGCGGACTGACGACGAAACTCCATCCCGCCTGCGACGGCAAGGGCCGCCCTCTGGCCATCCTCGTCACGCCTGGTCGGCGCCACGACAGCACCTGCGCACGCATCCTGCTCGAACGTATCCGCGTTCCCCGCGGCGGCCTCGGCCGGCCACGCTGCCGCCCCGACCAGGTCGTCGCGGACAAGGCCTACAGCTCCCGCGGTTTCCGCACCTACCTGCGACGACGCGGCATCGCCCACACCATCCCGAGAAGGCCGACCAACAGCGCCACCGACTGAACCGGGGTCGCCGGGGCGGCAGGCCACCAGGATTCGACCGACAGACCTACCGCCGACGTAACACCATCGAACGCTGCTTCAACCGGCTCAAGGGCTTCCGCGGCATCACCACCCGATACGACAAGACCGCCACCTCCCACGAAGCAGCAGTCACACTCGCGTCGTTCCTGCTCTGGGCAAGATCCGTTTGAAGACGGACCCCAGGACCTGTCTGATGACTGATCTTGTGGTGGGTCGTGGTGAGCTGACGGATGCGGCGTGGGAGCGGGTAGCGCTGCTGCTGCCGAGGGTCGACGGTCGTGGTCCTGCGTCCAGGAGGTGGGCAGATACAGACGGCGGTCGATCAGCGTTCGTCCGCGGTCGGTTGCGTAGCCGAGGAAGACGCCGATCTGGCTGGGGGTACCCCCTTTGGGGGTTTCTCGGTGCGCCCGGCGGTGCCGGAGTACTGCTGTTGCACGCCCGCAGGGGTGGTGCCCTTCTTCAGGAAGCGGGTGTCGTCGACGATCAGAACCCCGTCCAGGGTGCCGAACCGCTCGGCGACGTACTGCTGCAGGTCCTCCCGGACCGCGTCAGCGTCCCAGGAGGCACCATTGAGCAGATGCCGGAAGCCGACCGGTCCGCGGTGACCTGCGTGCTCGGCCAGCTGCCAGCCGTTCCTCCGCTCCACCGGAGCCGGCAGACCACGCCCGTGGTCCCGCATCCGCCACCGCGGATCCCCCGTGAGAACCGGCCCGCCACACGGGCGAACCCCGGCTCCGACTCCCCAGTCCACATGTCAGCTCCGTCCGTCCCCACCATGTCTGTACCAGCGAAGCCGACCAGCTCAGGCAGCGATTTCTGACTGGAGTACCAGGGCGCCGCGTACGGTGCTCCCGGCGGGCCGGGCGGCCGTGCCGTCCGCTCCGGCCCGCCGGGGTTCACGCCGGGTCCGCCACGAGGTCGGCGGGAGTGAGGGTCGCGGGGGTGGCGTGGCCCGACAGGGCGAGGGTGAGGTCGAACTCGGCCAGCAGGCACCGGATCACGTGCTCCACGCCCGCCTGCCCGTCCAGGCCGAGGCCGTAGACGTACGGCCGTCCGACGAGCACCGCCCGCGCGCCGAGGGCGAGGGCCTTGAAGACGTCGTCGCCGGTGCGCACACCGCTGTCGAAGAGCACGGTGAGCCGGTCGCCGGCCGCCGCCACGACACCGGGCAGCGCGTCGGCCGCGGCGACCGCGCCCGCCACCTGACGGCCCCCGTGGTTGGACACCACGACCCCGTCCATCCCGGCGTCGGCGGCCAGCCGGGCGTCGTCCGGGTGCAGCACGCCCTTCAGGACGATGGGGCCGTCCCAGTGCTCCCGCAGGAACGCCAGGTCGGGCCAGCTCTTGGCGGGGTCCGCGAACATCCCGACGAAGTGCATGACGGCCGCGTCCGGGTCCTCGTGCACCGGCTTGGCCAGGCCCGCCCGGAACGCGGGGTCGGAGAAGTAGTTCGCGGTGCCCACCCCGCGCAGGAAGGGCAGGTAGGCCTGGTCCAGGTCACGGGGCCGCCAGGACAGCAGCGGGGTGTCCAGCGTGACGACGAGGACGGTGAACCCCGCGGCCTTCGCCCGGCCCAGGAAGCTCCGGGCCACCTCGGGGTCCCGGGGCCAGTACAGCTGGAACCAGCGCTCGGCGTCGCCCATCGCCTCCGCGACCTGCTCCATGGGCGTGCTGGAGGCGGAGGACAGGACGAACGGCACGCCCTGCGCGGCGGCGGCCCGGGCCGCGGCGCACTCGGCGTCCGGGTGCATCAGCGACAGCACGCCGACCGGCGCCAGGGCCAGCGGGGCGGGCAGGGCACGGCCCAGCACCTCGACCGACAGGTCCCGCTCGTGCACGTCCCGCAGCATGCGCGGCACGATCCGGCGGCGCCGCAGGGCCGCCCGGTTGGCGCGGGCGGTACTGCCGTCGCCCGCGCTGCCGGCCACGTAACCCACCGGGCCGGGGCCGAGCCGCTGCTCCGTCAGCTCCTCCAGCCGGGTCAGGTCGGTCGGCAGCCGCGGGACGGCCCCCGTCATCCCGTTGAGGTAGATCTCGTACTGGAAGTCCGCCCAGTGCCTGCCCATCGGTCCGTCCCGCCCCTCTCGTCGCTGAGAACGCGCCCGCCCCGACGATACTGACGAGCGAACCGACGGGCGGGGGCGGGTGCGTCCACGGGGCGGGCCCGCCCGCTCGGTCGCGTGCGGCCGACTCGTGGGGGAGTGGGGCGAGTTCACGCGGCCGGGAGAACACCGCCCGGTGCCCGGCCTCACCGGCTCCCGGCGGTCGCCCTCCGGGAGCCGGGCCGCGGCGCCCCACGGTTCGTCGCCGTCGGGCGGGCACGGGAGGCGGGTGCCCGGCGGTTCGCCGAGCGGGCGTGCCGGTTCGGCCGGTTCGGCCGGCGTCGTGCCCGGGTGCGGGGCTGAGCCCGCCACGGCGCGGCCGGTCCGTTCGTCCGTCAGGCCCTGGCCGGCGCGGTCGCCGGCCGTCGGGGCGGCCGGACACCGTCGTGGCCGCCCTCTTCCCGGTGAGGCCGGACAGACAGGCTCAGGGGACGGACGCCCTGCCCGGGCCGCCCGCAGGACGCCGCCCTCTCGTCCCGGGCCCCCGCACCGAGTCCCCGCGCCCGCCGCCCGTGCGGAGTCGCTCCTGGGGGCGACGCAGCGGACCCCTCCGCGTCGAACGGGCGTCGAACGGGCCTCGGAGACCGCCGAAGCGGAATGTTTCAGGCCTATTGCTCAGCAAGGGGGTTCCGGCCAGATGGCCGCTTCGTGCCGCCGCCGGTGGCTTCGTTACTGGGCCGGCCCGTTCGATTTCCGTGACTTCACGCCACTGATTCAATACGCAATGTTACTGAAACCCACGGGGTCGATGTGAGATTCGGCGGCGGACTCGGCAGACTCGCGCTCGCCGGCCCGGCACCACCGAGCACGGACCGGCACCCGTTTCGACCGAGCGGAAGGATGCACACAATGCGGAACACCGCGCGCTGGGCGACGACACTGGGACTCGCGGCCACCGCCGTCTGCGCACCCCTGTCCGGGACGGCGCTCGCCTCCCCGGGAACCGCCCCCTCCGCGCTCTACGCCCCGTCGGCCCTGGTGCTCACCGTGGGCCACGGAGAGAGCGCGATCGGCGCCACTCCCGTCCGCGCGGTCACCCTGGCCTGTGCCCCGAGGCCGTCCGGCACCCATCCCGACCCCGTCGCCGCCTGCGCCGAACTGCGCGGGGTCGAGGGCGACTTCAGTGCCCTCACGGCCCGCAGTGACGTGCTGTGCACCAAGGAGTACGACCCGGTCGTCGTCACCGTCGACGGCGTGTGGCAGGGCCGGCGGATCTCCTACGAGCACGGCTTCTCCAACGAGTGCGTGAAGAACGCCCAGAGCCACAGCGTCTTCGCGTTCTGAGAGCCGGGGCCGCATGGCCGCCGTGACACCGGGCGCCCGTAACTGGGGAGTGCGGTCGCCGTCACGGGGACCCGCGGTCTCGTACGAGGGGGCCGGCAGGCGGAGTGGGGCCGCCTGCCGGCCCCTGGGTCGTGTCACACCCGGGCCGCGGGGACGCTCAGGCCCGGTCGCGGTGGCTGGTGTCGCACCACGGGTACCGGCGGCTGCGGCGGCAGGTGCACAGCGCCACGCGGAAACGGTCGGAGCTGACGGTGGTGCCGTCCTCCAGCTCCACCTCCACCGGGCCCTCCACCAGCAGCGGGCCCTTGCGCTGGATGCTGAGGCGGCGCGGCGCGTCAGACGGGGAGTTCGGCACGGACGACCACCAGCTCTTCCTCGTTCTCGTCGTGGTGCAGCAGGCCGCGCTGCCGCAGCCAGCGCTCCCGGCCGCGCAGGACCGGGCCGAACGCGATCCGCTGCCGGCGGGTCACCGCGGCCTTCAGACCGGCCGTGCGCAGCATCCGCAGCGTGCGCTCGGAGTCGCTGAGCGCGGACTGCACGATCAGCAGCACGCCGCCCGGCCGCAGCAGCCCGGGCGCCTCCCGGCAGATCCGGTCCAGGATGAGGCGCCCGTCACCACCCGCGTCCCACGCCCGCGCCGCCCCGCGCGGCTTCCTGTCGTGCGGGGCCGGCACGTACGGCGGATTGGCCAGGATCACGTCGAAGGCCTGCCCCCGCACGGGGGCGAAGAGGTCTCCGCGCCGGGTGCGCAGGGGCAGCCCGGCCAGCAGCGCGTTGAGCCGGGCTGCCCACACCGCGCGCCGTGAGACGTCCACGGCGGTCACGCGCAGGCCCTGCCGCGCCGCCTCCAGTGCCAGAGCCCCGCTGCCCGTACCCACGTCGAGAGCCTCCGCGCCCGGGGGCAGCGGTTCCTCGGCCAGGGCTTCGGCCAGCAGCTCGGTGTCCTCCTGCGGGGCGTACACACCCGGCGGTACCAGTGGATTCACAGCACCCAGGTACCCGCACTCTCAGGAGATATGGCTGGTAACAGGAGTCAGCGGGGTGCGCAGGGACGGCCGGCCAGCCCGCCAGTCGGCGAGCAGCCGGTCCCCGAAGCGGTCCTCGACGAAGACGGTGGCGTCGATGCCGAAGGCCACGTCGGCCTCCAGGTGCGGTTCCCCCTCCAGCAGACCGCCGATGACGTCGTGGCGCACCACCTGCTCGTGCACCGCGTCGGCCTCCACGTGCTCGTCGTAGAAGTGCTCGGCGGCGGGTCCGGCGCCGGTGCGGCGCATCGCCTCGGCGAGCCGCCGGGACCCGGGGGAGGAGGTGATCTCGACGGCCGCGAAGTGGCCCACGAGCGCGCCCCGCAGGGCCCGGTGCAGGCCGAACAGCGACATCATGTTCACCGTGACCAGGGCCTCCGCGGACGCGGCGTCCAGGTACCGCCCGTACGTCGTGTCCAGGCCGAGGTCCGTCATCAGGTCCGCGAACAGCCGCGCGTGCACCCGGTCGGCGCGGCCGCCGCCGTACTCGTCGAACTCCACCGCGGCCATCGCCGCCTTGGCCCGGCCCCACAGCCGCGGCAGCACCCAGGCGTGCGGGTCGGCCTCCTTGAGGTGGTACAGGGAACGGTGGGCCGCGTACTCGCGCACCTGCCACAGCTCGCCCTCGTCGCGCAGGAAATGGCTGACGCCCGTGCCGTCCACGGGCTCGACGAGCAGGTCGGCGAGGGCGTCGGCCAGGGTGTCGTGCGCGGGGACGTCCCGGCGCAGGGCGGACAGGAAGCGGTCCTCCAGCGCCGCGCGCAGGCGCAGCAGGTCCGGGTCCCACTCGCGCTCCGGGGCCACGCCCGCGAAGCCGTGGTAGTGCAGCTCGTAGCAGAGGTAGAGGGCGAGCTGGAGGTCGTCGCCGTACACGGACGCGCCGGCGACCTCCGCGGGGCCGGGCAGTACCCCCGTGTCGAGCAGGTACTCCTTGACGGCCGCGGACAGGGGGCCGCGCGGCGTCGGCAGCTGAGGTCCTTCGAGGTCGTGCTCCATGGGGTGCGGGTACCCGCGAGGGGCCGGACCAGCCCTGACGGTGCGGCGACGGGCGGGACGCGCGGGCCGGGCGCCAGGGGGCCGGGAACGCGGGCCGCCCGCGCCGTGGCCGCCGGTCTCTCCCGGCGCGGCGCGGGCGGGGCGGGCCCGTCAGGGGCCCGGTGGCCGCCGCGGGGTCAGTCCCCGTGGGACTCCCGCTGTGCCTGCCTGTTCGGGGTGACGGCCTCGCCGGCCTCACCGCGGTGCCGCCGCTGCTCCTCGGTGTCCCGGGTGCGCTTCCCGGCGTCCTCCGCCTCGCGCAGCACCTCCTCGGCGGCCGTCCGGGGCTCCTTGCGGTGCGCGTCCTCGGACACGGGGTCTCCTTCCCTTTCGTACGGTCGGTTCGCCCGGCTCGGTCCGCCGGGTCAGCTCTGGGAGCTGGCGATGCGCAGCGGCACCGGGTCGGTGGGCGCCGACTCCTCGTTGCGGCGGCTGACCTCCGCCCACCAGGACGGGCCGTCCTCGATGTGCCGCAGCAGGATGCCCTCGCGGATCGCCCAGGGGCAGATCGTCACGGCCTTCAGGCCGGTCAGCTTCATCACGGTGTGCCCGACGACGGCTCCGGCCAGGCTCTGCGCGGCGCGCGGCGCGGAGATGCCGGGCAGGTGGGCGCGTTCGGCGGCGGACAGCGCGGACAGCCGGCCGACCGCCTCCCGCAGGTCGGAGCGGTACAGCTGCCGCTCCACGAACGGCCCGTGCCGTCCGGGCGCGGCCCCGCACAGCCGGCCCAGCTGCTGGAAGGTGCGCGAGGTGGCGACCGCCGTGCGCGGCCCCTCCCAGCGGATCCGGGCCGCGACGTCCCGCAGCTGGTGGCGGACCCTGCGGCGCAGCGCCCGCACCTGCTCCGGCAGCGGCGGCTCCAGACCGCCGTCGAGGAACTCGTGGGTGAGCCGTCCCGCGCCCAGCGGCAGCGAGGCCACGAAGTCCGGCAGCCGGCCCCGGCCGAAGGCGACCTCCAGGGAACCGCCGCCGATGTCGAGCAGCGCGAGCGGCCCCGACCGCCAGCCCATCCAGCGCCGGGCGCCGAGGAAGGTGAGCTCCGCCTCGACCTCGCCGGGCAGCGTGCACAGCTCGACACCGGTCCGGGCCCGGACCGTGCGCAGCACCTCGTCACGGTTGGGCGCGCCGCGCACCACGGTGGTGGCGAACGCCAGCGGACCGTCCGCGCCCCACCGGGCCGCGGTCGCGTTCGCCTCGTCGACCGCGGCGACGAGTTGCTCGACGGCCGGCTCCGGGATCGGCCCGCCCGGCACCATCTGCTCCGACAGCCTCAGCCGCCACTTGGCGGTGTGCACCGGCAGGGGCACCCCGTCCCGGGCGTCCGCCACCACGAGTCTGACGGTCTTCGATCCCACATCCATGACGCTGGTCCGCATGGCCCGTGGGTACCCATTTCCGCGCCGGACCAACGGAACGGGTTTCCATGGAGAGCGAAGTCACGCCATCTGCCGCCGCACCAGCTCGTGCAGCCGCCCGCCCGTGTCGGCGAGCAGGTGCGCGGGCGGGCCCTGCTGGACGATCTTGCCGTCCTCCATCACGATCACGCGGTCGGCGTCCAGCACCGTGGACAGCCGGTGCGCGATGACGATCCGGGTCGCGTTCAGGGCCTTGGTGCTCTCGATGACCGTGCGCTGCGTCTCGTTGTCCAGGGCGCTGGTCGCCTCGTCGAAGAACAGCACCCGGGGGCGGCGGATCAGCGCCTGGGCGATCATCAGCCGCTGCCGCTGCCCGCCGGAGACCGCGCCGCTGCCCGAGACGATGGTGTGCAGCCCCATCGGCATCCGCCTGATGTCCTCGGCGAGCCCCGCCATCTCGGCCGCCGCCATCGCCTCCTCGGGCGTGTACGGCTCGGTGCCGCAGATGACGTCCAGGATCGAGCCGGTGAACGGCTGCGCGTGCTGGAGCACGACCCCGCACTGGCGGCGCACCGCCGAGGGGTCGAGGGCCGCCAGGTCCTGCCCGTCGTACAGCACGCTGCCCGACAGCGGCCGGTCGAAGCCGATGAGCAGGCGCAGCAGCGTGGA
This sequence comes from Streptomyces sp. NPDC085946, assembly GCF_044540485.1. Classification (NCBI taxonomy): domain Bacteria; kingdom Bacillati; phylum Actinomycetota; class Actinomycetes; order Kitasatosporales; family Streptomycetaceae; genus Streptomyces; species Streptomyces sp. NPDC085946. Next base: position 46,467 of record NZ_JBITSF010000016.1, read on the forward strand.
CTTGCCGCAGCCGCTGGGACCGACGACCGCCACGAACTCGCCGGGCCGCACCTCGAACGACACGTCGTCGAGGACCAGCGGCCCGTCGTCCGAGTAGCGGAAGGACAGCCGCCGCGCCTCGATCGCCCCGGACAGCGGGCCCGGCCGGGTGCTCGAGGCCCGCACCTCGGGCAGGGCGTCCAGCACTGGCCGGATCTCCTCGAACAGCGGCAGCGCCGCCACCGCCGAGACGAACGCGCCGGTCAGCTGGGTGACGGAGGTCAGGACCATCGTCACGGCGGTGCTGAAGGAGAGGAACGCGGCCGCCGACATCGTGCCGCGCGCCGGACCCGCCAGCAGCATGAACATCAGCAGGGTGCACAGCGGCAGGTACACCGCGCCCAGCACCGTCGTGAGGTTCTTGATCCGGCCGACCCTCTGCTGGAGCTCGCGGCTGCGGGCGAACCGGTCCGCCCAGGCGGCGTACGCGTAGTTCTCGGCCGCCGCCACCCGCAGCTTGGGCAGGCCGCGCAGCGTCTGGAAGGCCTGGTTGTTCAGCTTGTTGGAGAGCACCACCAGCCGCCGCTGCCAGCGCACCTGCCACAGCCCCAGCCCCAGGAACACCGCGGCGACGACGACGAGCATGCCGACCGCCGCCAGCGCCATCGGCACGCTGAACCAGAACAGCAGCGCCAGGTTCATCGCGCCGACGGTGACGGACTGCGCGACCGTCGGCGCGACGCCCGCCAGCAGCCTGCGGATCGCGCTGATCCCCATCGCCGCGCTCGCCAGCTCGCCGGTGGAGCGCTCGGTGAAGAAGCCGGTCGGCAGGCGCAGCAGCCGGTCCCACACGGCCGGCTGGAGCGTGGCCTCGATACGGCCCTCCAGCCGCAGCAGCGTCAGGTTCTGCAGCAGCAGGAACGCCGCCGCCACCACGCTGCTCAGGATCACGGCCAGGCACACCTGCGCGATCGGCCCGGTCTGCGCCCGGGGCACGAACTCGCCGAGCACCTTGCCGGTGGCGATCGGCACCAGCGCCCCGATCGCCACCGTGACCAGCCCGCTGACCAGGAGGTTCACCAGGTCGCCGCCGGTGCCGCGGACACAGAACCGCAGCAGCCCGAGCGGGCCGAGCCGCCGTTCGGGCAGCGGCCGGTAGAACATCACCGCGCGCGGCTCGAACTCGTCGGCGTTGGCCTTCTCCACCGGTGTCTCCCGGCCGGTCGCCGGGTGGACGGCCACGTAGCCGCCGCGCCGCCACAGCAGGGCCACCGGCGCGCCGGACAGCGCCCGGTGACCGACCAGCGGCCCGACGTTCTCCCGCCACCAGCGGCCGTCCAGGCGGACCGCCCGGGTGCGGACCCGGGAGGCCAGGGCGACCCGCTCCACCGGGTCGAGCCGGTCGCCGCCGGTGCCGCCCCGCGGGGGCTCGGCGAGCGTGATCCCGGCCGCCCGGGCCACCAGCCGGCAGGCCGCGTAGGTGGCGTCGGCGTCGGCCGGGGTGGTCTGCCGCGCCGGGCGCTCGCCGATGGACGCGAGCAGCGTCCGGTCGGCCCGGGCGCGCACCGCCTCCCCGGCCCTGATGCCCGCGGCCGTGCGGGTCTCGTGGGTGCGCTCCAGCTGCTCGATCCAGCGGTCCAGGGTGGTCAGCAGCCGGTACTGCTGGTCGACCATGCTCCGCCACAGCGCCGGGTCCACCAGCAGGTCGGCCGCGGCCTCCGCGCCGTACAGCGAGCCGTACTGGACGCTGCCCGGCGGGACCTGCATCCAGAAGACGTCGTCGTCGGTGACCTCCTCGGCCCGGTCGGCCAGCGGCGCCTGGAAGAGGACCGACAGGCTGCGGCCGACGCCGAGCGCGAGGGCGTGCTCCAGCGGGCTCGTCGCCGGCGGGACGTACCGCGGGGTGCCGTACTCGTCGTACGACCAGGTCTGCGTGCCCGCCGCCTGGTACAGCTCGCGCAGGTCGATGCGGTGCACCACGCAGTCCCGCAGCGGGCGCGCCACCAGCGTGTGCTGCGGTCCGGGCGCCGGGCCGAGCAGCAGCGAGCCCGCCTCCAGGCGGCCCAGGTGGTGCCACTGGCCCTGCTGCCCCGCGTCGACCGCGAACAGGTCCACGGCGCCGGCCGCGACCAGCCACAGCACCTGCGGGCCCGCCAGGTCCAGGCGGCCGGTCCCGGCGCAGTCCAGGCGCGTGCCGAGCGCGCCGAACGCGCCGAGCACGTAGTCGTCGTGCTGGGGGGTCGTCATCTCACCGCTCCCTGACCAGCGCCGCGTACGCGCCGCCGCGCGCCACCAGCTCCTCGTGGCGCCCGCGTTCCACGACCGTGCCGTGCTGCAGGACGACGATCTCGTCGCTGTCGCGGACGGTGCTCAGCCGGTGCGCGATCACCACGCAGGCGCAGCCGCGCCGGCGCAGGTTGTCCATCACGAGCAGCTCGGTCTCCGCGTCCAGGGCGCTGGTCACCTCGTCCAGGACGAGGATGCTCGGCCGGCGCACCAGGGCCCGGGCGATCTCCAGGCGCTGGCGCTGCCCGCCGGAGAAGTTCCGGCCGTCCTGCTCGACCCTGCTGTGGATGCCGCCGGGGCGGCGCATGATCACGTCGTACAGCGCGGCGTCCCGCAGCGCCTCCACCACGGCGTCGTCGGGGACCGACGGGTCCCACAGCGCCACGTTGTCGCGGACCGTGCCCTCGAAGAGGAACACCTCCTGGTCGACGAAGGAGACCGAGGCGGCCAGCGCGCCGCGCGGGATGTCCTCGATGCGCCGCCCGTCGATGCGGATCACGCCCTCCCACGGCGCGTACAGGCCCGAGATCAGCCGGGACACCGTGGACTTGCCGCTGCCCGAGCCGCCCACCAGGGCGACCTGCTGGCCGGGGCCCACGGTCAGGTCGAAGCCGGCCAGCAGGGGCTTGTCCAGCGGGTTGTAGCCGAAGGTGATGTCCTGCAGCTCGACGTGCCCGTCGAGGCGGCGTGCCGGCCCGCCCGCGCCGGGACGGCCGTAGAGCGGGTCGGCCCGGAAGTTCTCCACGTCCTTCAGGCGGGCCACGTCGGCCGCGAAGTCCTGGATGCGGCCCGCCACGCCGTTCAGCCGGGTCAGCGGGGCGGTGAAGCGGGCCACCAGCGCCTGGAAGGCGACCAGCAGGCCGACGGACAGGTGGCCCTCGACGGCGCGCAGGCCGCCGATCCACAGGATCAGCGCGCTGTTGAGCGTGGCCAGCGTCGGCGCGACCACGCCCAGCCAGGCGGACGGCACGCCGAGCCGCTGCTGCTCCTCCAGCGTGGTGGCGTGCTCCCCGGCCCACTTGCGGAAGTAGCCGTCCTCGCCGCCGGTCGCCTTCATCGTCTCGATCAGCTGGAGCCCGGTGTAGGCGGTGTTGGTGAGCCGGGCCGTGTCGGCGCGCAGCTTGGCGGTGCGGGTGGCCCGCAGGCGCAGGACGACCCGCATCGCCACGATGTTCAGCAGCGCCACGCCGATGCCGACGGCGGTGAGCTGGGGGTCGTACGTGTACAGCAGGACGGCGTACAGGACGACGACCACCGCGTCCACGCCCGCCGCCGCCAGGTCGCGGGCCAGGGTCTCGGCCACGGCGTCGTTGGACTGCAGGCGCTGCACCAGGTCGGCGGGGCTGCGCTGGGAGAAGAACGTCACCGGCAGCCGCAGCAGGTGGCGCAGGAAGCGGGCGCTGGACAGGGTGGAGGAGATGATCCGGCCGCGCAGCAGGTTCGCCTGCTGTAGCCAGGTCAGCACCACCGTGAGCAGCACGCACGCCGCCATCGACGTGAACAGCACGCCCAGCAGCGAGGTCTGCTCGCCGATGAGGAACGAGTCGATGTAGGTGCGGCTGAGCGCGGGCACCGCCGCGCCGACCGCGACCAGCAGCAGGCTGGCCAGCACGGCCGCGGGCAGGGTGCCCGCGGTGCCGCGCAGCCGGGCGGGCATGGCGCCGAGGACGCCCGGTCTGCGGCCGCCCCGGGTGAAGTCCGCACCGGGTTCCATCACCAGCACGACACCGGTGAAGCTGCCGTCGAAGTCCTCCAGCGGCACGAAACGGCGGCCCTTGGCGGGGTCGTTGATGTACACCCCGCGGCGGCCGAAGCGGCGGCCCATGCCGTCGTAGACGACGTAGTGGTTGAACTCCCAGAACAGCACGGCCGGCGCCGCCACCCCGGCGAGGGCGGCCAGGTCCATCTGCATGCCCTTGGCGGTCAGGCCGTAACTGCGGGCCGCCTTCAGCAGGTTGCTGGCGCGCGAGCCGTCGCGGGAGACGCCGCAGGCGATGCGCAGCTCTTCCAGCGGGACGTGCCGGCCGTAGTGGCCGAGCACCATCGCCAGGGAGGCGGCGCCGCACTCGACGGCCTCCATCTGGAGCACGGTGGGGGTGCGGACGCTTCGGCCCCGGGCCTTGGGCACGCCGCGGCGGGGCGGGGCGGCACGGCGTCCGCCCCGGGTCTGGTGTGCGGTGGTCACGGCAGCAGCCAATCGACGGGACGCTGGTCGGCCAGCCGGATCGAGCCGGTGGCCAGGGTCATGGAGGTCAGCCGGTACGGCGGTCCGTCCGCGGTCGACCAGCGGTAGCCGCTCTCGGTCGCGGACGACCGGTCGAGCCGGACCGTGACGGCCACCGCCCTGCCCTCCTCGGTGAACTGCTCGCCCAGCTGGGCGTCGCCGAGGAACGCGCCGATCTGCCGCGCCGACTGGGCGGTGCGGTCCACCGCCTTCACCCGGCCGCGCAGCACGCCGTACTCCTGGCTCGGCACGGACTGGACGGTGAGGTCCACAGCGGCGCCGGCGGGGATGGCGGCGGCGTTCTGGGCGGGCACGTACACCGTCGCGTACAGCGGGTCCCGGGCGTGGGCGACCCTCTCCACGGCGGCGACGTCCGCGCCGGTCCGCAGGATCTGCCCGACGGTGGCGGCGAGCGCGGAGATCCGGCCCGCGTCGAGCGAGCGCACCACGGTCTCCCCCTGACCCGTACGGACCTTCAGGACGGGGGAGCCGGCGGGCAGCCGCTGGCCCTGCTGTGCGAGGACCGCGGTGACCTGGCCCGCGACGGGGCTCTGGAGGACGTAGCTGCCCTGCCCGTGCGTGAGGACGGCGGGCGCGCTGACCGTGGAGACCACCGAGCCGGTCACCGCCCACACCGAGGCGGCCGCCATCGCGACCACCGTCACGGACAGCGCGAGCCAGCCCTGCGGACGGGCGAAGCGCACCGGAAGGTCGAGTTCCTCCGGCGACTGGAGCTTGGCGAGGGCCTGTTGGCGGAACTGCAAGGGACTTCCCTCACCCTGGTAAGGAAACGTTCACGGCACCCGAGAATCCCGGAACCGCCGGCTGCGGCTCCGGGACCTCAAGGGCACGGGGGCGCGATCAGAGACCGGCGACCAGGTTGGTGACCGGGGCGGTGTTCAGGCCGGTGACACCCTCGACGGTGCCGACGGCCGTGTCGACCAGACCGGAGACCGGGGCGATGCCGTCCACCGCGCCGACGACGGTGTTGACCGCGTTCACGGACAGGCCACCGGAGACGTTGTCGAGCTCGGCGTCGGAGATCTCGGCGGTCTGGACCTGGGGGGTGGAGTTCATGATGGAACTTCCCTTCGTATGGATACGTACAAGGGGGGAGCGGCCCCCTCTGGGGACAGATGGACGGCCGCGACCGCGGGCGCCGGACGCCCGTCTCCAGGAGCCCTTCGCGGCCCCCGCGGTGCGATGGATCAAAGCACGCGGCGGGCGCCCGCTTCCAATCAACCAACGCTCCCACCAGCGCACTTGTGTGCCGGACGCCGCCAGGCGTGCACACCCGTGCACGCCGCGGGAGCAGCTTCTTCACATGCGTCACGGCATCGGCCCGGCAGAGTCCTTGCCTCCTGGCGGCGAACCCGGCACTCCCGCCCCGGAGGCGCGGCCGGGACCGCCGGTCCCGGTCCGTCCCCGGGGGTCTCGTGACCGGGTTGGGCATGCGCTGTGCAGATTCGCTGAAGCAGTGGTTCCGCTCCGTGTCCGCCACTGACCGTTTCCGACCGAGCACGGAACGTGTCAGCCCAGGAGGGCGTACACCGTGCTCGCGCGGGCGGCCAGCTCACCCGACGGGTCGGCGGTCAGGGCGATGTCGGCGAACGCCATCCGGCGGCCCAGCTTGGTCAGCACCGCTTCGATGAGGACGTCCGAACCCGTCACCGCGCGCTGGAACGACGTCGACTGCTGCACCGTCGTCATCGGGACGAAGCCGCCCCGCGCCGCCGACACGGCGATCACCGTCGCGGTGTCGGCGGCGGCCATCAGCGCCTGCCCGGACAGCGCGCCGCCCTCCCGCGCCAGCCGGTCCGACCAGGGCAGCCGCAGGACCGCCCGGTCCTCGCCCACCGCCTCGACGGCCAGGCCGAGGTCGAGCACCCAGGGCGCGAAGTGGACGGAGAGGAGGGTGCCGGCTTCCGCGGTGGTCATCGTCATGCCCCGAGTGTTCCCGCCGCGGCCGCGCCGGACGCGGGAGCCGGCCGAATCGGTGCCGCAACCGCCGCGCCCGCGAACGGAATTGAACACCCCGGATCAGCCGTGCGTACCAACAGCCGTCCAGGCGCCCCCGACTACCGCCGAACCGCGGCACACGGACTCCGGTCCCCCAGGAGGTCGAGAAGTTTGAGTCACAAGCGAATTCCGAAGCGCAAGGCGGCGATGGCCGCGGGCGGCGTGGTGGCGCTCGGCGCGGCCGCGATCCTGCTCCCTCACGCCAACGCGTCCCAGGACGGCGCGTCGGGCGGCGCGGCGGCCGCGCCGAAGACCCTCAAGGCGGCGGACGCCCCGGACCTCGCCTCGCAGCTCGCCGGGCTCCTCGGCGACGCGTTCGGCGGCTCCTACTACGACGCCGGCGACCGGCAGCTCGTCGTCAACGTCGTCCCGGGCGACAACAACAACGTCATCGTGCAGGCGAAGAAGGCGGGCGCCGAGGTCCGCGAGGTCGACAACAGCTGGTCCGAACTGCAGGCCGGCGCGCAGACCCTGAAGTCCGAGGCGAGCGTCCCGGGCACGTCGTGGGCCATCGACCCGCGCACCAACAAACTGCTGGTGACCGCGGACAGCACGGTCACCGGCGCCCGGTGGGACCAGCTGGAGTCCGCCGTGGAGAGCCTCGGCTCCGGCATGGCGACCCTCAAGAAGTCCGCGGGCACCTTCAGGACGTTCGCCTCGGGCGGCGACGCCATCTTCGGCGGCGGCGCGCGCTGCTCGCTCGGCTTCAACGTCACCGCGAGCGACGGCTCGCCCGCCTTCCTGACCGCCGGGCACTGCACGGCCGCCGCTCAGCAGTGGTCCGACGCGCAGGGCGGCGCGCCCATCGGCACCGTCGACCGGTCCGTGTTCCCCGGCGAGGGCGACTTCGGGCTCGTGACGTACGACGACCCGGCCACTGCGGCGCCCAGCGAGGTCGACCTCGGCGAGCAGACCGTCCAGATCACCGAGGCCGCCGAGGCCACGGTCGGCCAGCAGGTCTTCCGGATGGGCAGCACCACGGGGCTCGCCGACGGCCAGGTCCTCGGCCTCGACGCCACGGTGAACTACCCGGAGGGCACGGTCACCGGCCTCATCCAGACCGACGTGTGCGCCGAGCCCGGCGACAGCGGCGGCTCGCTGTTCACCCAGGACGGTCTCGCGATCGGCCTGACCTCCGGCGGCAGCGGTGACTGCACCTCCGGCGGCGAGACGTTCTTCCAGCCGGTCACCACCGCGCTGGAGGCGGTCGGCGCCACCCTCGGCGCGGGCGGCGGGGCCGGCGACCAGGCGGACGGCGAGGACGCCGGCGCCGGGCAGCAGGGCAACGGCCAGGGCGCGGAGAACGGCCAGGGCGTCGGCAACGGCCAGGGGAACGGGCAGCAGGCCGGTGGCGAGGAGGCCGGTGCCGGTGACCTCGGTGCGGGTGAGGAGGCCGGAGCGGGCGAGGAGGCCGCGGACGGCTCCGGGCTGGTGGAGAGCCACTGATCCTGCCTCACCGTCCCGCGGGGCGCGCTCCCGCGGCCGGCCCGGTCCCGGTGCCGCGCCGCCCGGCCCCGCCGGCGCCGGTGGCCCCCACGCCGGCCCCGTCCCGCCCGACGCCGTGGCGGGACGGGCCGGCCCACCGGTGACCCGGCCGCCGGCCGACCCGCCGGCGGTGCGGCGGACCGGCCCTCTCCGTGAGGGCCGGTCCGTCGTGGTGCAGGGGGTGCGGAGAACCGCCGGCCCTGCGCCCCGCCAGTGCTCCGGACGGGCCCTGATCAGCAGCAGGGCGATGTCGTCGCGGCACTCCTGTCCGTCCGCGGTGTGCCGTCCGCGATGTGCCGTTCGTGGTGTGCCGTTCGCGCCGGACGAGGAGGCCGGCGAGCTCCTCCGGCGGCCGCCCCGCCGGCCGCGCGGCCTCCACCGCGCCGAGCGTGCCGGCCGGGCCGCCCACCGCCGGGCCGCCGAGCCGGCCGGGTCCGGGAAGCGGCGGGCGGCCCCGCTCGGCGGCCCGCTCCGTCCGCAGCGCCGGCCGGTCGCAGGCCGCCGCGAGGCGATCCCGCTCCCCGCCGGACAGCTCCGGCGGATGCGAGCCGGGCCATGTCACGAACACCGCTCCGTACGAGGTCGTCGCCGTCGCCGCCGGCATCGGCGGCCGGCGCGAAGAGGTGGGTGGCACCACGGCGATCCGCGGGTGGCGGCGGGCCGTCTCCTCCTCGCCCCGACCTGGGCCGGCCGCCGTTCGCGCGCCGCGTCGGCGACCGGGACGGGCGCGTTCGGCCGGACCCGCTCCCACGGCGCGGCGAAAGCCCGGGCAGTCCCGCCACCGCCGTCATCCGGAGCACCGGCCGGTCCGGTGCCAGCAGGCAGACCGCGCCGGAGCGGGCGTGCACCTCGTCCGTCACCGAGGCCAGGGTCAAGGACAGCAGCGGCCGTCCGGCCGACGCTGCGTCCGTGGCCGGCGCCTGTGCGGGCGCCTGCCCGCCGGACACGCCGACCACCTCCTCGTACGGCAGGGCGACGGGTCCCGGAGACGCATCTCCCCCTGCCGTCGCGTCGCGCACGGCGGGCGGTACGGGAACGCGTTCGGAACCGCCCGGTCACGGACACACAGGGCCCGCACCACGGCGAACCCCTCCAACTACCCCGGACTTCCGGGCTCATGCCCCTCGACTCGATGCGCGGGACGGCGTACGGGCGCCTTCTGTGCGCCCCCGCGCATCCTGTTGGCCGGATGTCTTCGGTCGGGGACGGTCGCGGGGGACGACCGGGGACGCGGGGGCGGTGAGGGGCCGGAGCCCGGCACCGGCCGCACGGGAGGGCACGGGTGGGGCTCCGCCTGCCCCCACCGCGGGAAACGGCGGGCGGCCGGCCGTACTCGACGGCCGCGGACGGGACGCCCTACAGTCGCCGGGGGCCGGACCCGAGGGCCGGACCCGGGGCCGGACCCGTCCGGCGCCGCGTACGGCGGCGGACACCGGACCGGGGCGGTCGCGGCCGCGGTCGCCATCGCCGGCAGCCGGTTCCCGCCGGCCCGGTGGCGTCCGGCACCGCTCCGTCCGGCATGCGCGACGCCGGCAGCGCCGGGAACCCGCACCGCCGGGAACCGGCACCGCTTCGAGCCGGCCACCGTATCGAGCCGGCACCGCTTCGAGAGACATTCGAGAGACAGGGGACAGCGCGGATGGTGGGGAACAACCCGTGGATCCGGGAACTGCGCAGGACGGCACGGCCTGCGGCGCACGTGGTCTTCTTCCCGCACGCCGGGGGCGCCGCCACCTTCTTCGCGCCCTTCACCCGGCACCTGCCCGCGGACTTCGACGTGTCGGCCGCCCAGTACCCCGGGCGCCAGGAGCGCTACGGCGAACCCTTCGTCGACACCGTCGAGGGCCTCGCCGACCACCTGGCCGAGGCGCTGCGGCCGTACGCCGCCCGCCCGGTGACGCTCGTGCTCGTCGGGCACAGCATGGGAGCCAGGGTGGCCTTCGAGACGGCGGCGCGCCTCACCGCGGCCGGCCCCGCGGCACCCTGCCGCCTGGTGGTGTCCGGCAGTCCCGCCCCGTCGACGGGCCCCAGGGACGAGGTGCACCGCGGCACGGACCAGGAGATCCTCGCGCACCTGGCCGCGCTGGGCGGGACCGACGCCGAGATCCTCCACCGCCCGGAACTCGCGCAGCTGTTCCTGCCCGCGCTGCGCAACGACTACGGGGCGGTCGCGCGGTACCGCCCGGCGGAACGCACCGTGCTGGACCTGCCGGTGCTGTGCCTCGTCGGTGAGCAGGACCCCCGGGCCACGCCCGAGGACGCCGCCGTGTGGAAGGAGCACACCTCGTCGGACTTCGCCCTGCGGACCTTCCCGGGAGGCCACTTCTTCCTGACGGAGCACCGGGAGACCGTGGCCCGACTGGTCACGGAATGGGCGGAATCCGTACCCGGCGGCCCCGTCCCGCCGGACGGCGATTGAAATCCGAGGGGATCTCGCGGGTTTGAAGGCATGGACCCGGGGCACCCGCGCAGGCGGCGACCCGGCCCGGATGCCGCCGCTCGGCACCATGTCTCACCGAGGCGACCGGCGGCCATCCACACGGGTCACACCGGCACCGCCCGTTCAACTCCGGGGGGTTGCCATGGGGTGACCCACCGTGAAAACTAGGGGCGGTTTCGGCCGGGACGAGGGCTTTGTGATGCGCTTTCGCGATTGTCGGACAAGGCGCGTCGGGTGTGTATACCCTCGGAAACCGGCACCGAGCGGCCGGCTCCGTCCGGCCCGCCGTCTGTTCGTACCTGCTGGGGGAAGGCCCCGCGCAACGGCTGCGCGGGTGAGTGACAGGGGGATGTCTTGATGTCGGCTAGGTCCGCCGCCGCGATGTGGAGGCCACCGTCCGTCCTCGGCCGGACGGGCGGCAACGTCCCGACGGTGCGGACGTGTTGACGCCGCGCGTCCGTTTCCGGTGACGCGCCCGGTCCCGTGACGGGCGGACCGCACCGCCCCGCCCGGAGCGGCGGACCGCACCGCACGGACCGGTGAGACGGCGCGGACGCCGGCCGCGGCGCCCGTACCGCCGTCCCCCCGCCGGGCCGACCCGCCGGTGCCACCGCGCCGCACGGCCGGCGCACGCGCCACCTCCACGGCACCGTCGCAGATCCCCGCACGTCCATGCCCCACGGCACGGCCTCGCCGTGCCCCCGCACGCCCCACCACGAGGGAGATTCGGGTGACCAGAGACAGACTCACCGAGGAGCACTTACCCTTCGACACGCTGTCGGAGCGATGGCGGTCCTTACGCGAGAGCGGCCCCGTGCGGTACGACGAGGGCCAGGGCGTCTGGCAGGTGACCGACCATCAGCACGTCGCCGCGGTGCTGGCCGACCCGGCGACCTACTCCTCGGACCTGACTCCGATCGCCCCCACCCAGCAGGACTTCGAGACCTTCCGGCAGGGCAACTTCGTCGGCATGGACCCGCCGGAGCACCGCAAGCTCCGCACCCTGGTGAGCCAGGCGTTCACCCCGCGGGTGGTGCAGGGGCTCCAGCCGCGCATCGAGGCCGTGTGCACGCGCCTGCTGGACGCCGTCGAGGACCACGACCGGTTCGACCTGGTCGACGCGCTGGCCTACCCGCTCCCCATCATCGTCATCGCCGAACTGCTCGGCGTCCCGGCCGGCGACCACCGGCTCTTCCAGGAGTGGGCGAGCGTGCTGTTCGGCGGCGACCAGCTCGGCGAGGCGCCCGACATGGCCGACCTGGAACGCGCGCTGGAGGCGATCGCCCCGACCGTGCGCGAGATGAACGGCTACATGCTGGACCACATCCGCCACCGCCGCGCCCACCCCGGCGAGGACCTCACCAGCGCGCTGATCGCCGCCGAGGTGGACGGCGTCCGGCTGGCGGACCAGGAGATGGTCGGGTTCGTGGCCCTGCTGCTGGTCGCCGGGCACATCACGACCACGGCGCTGCTCGGCAACGCCGTCGTCACCTTCGACCGGCACCCCGGCACGCTCGGCGCGCTGCGCGCCGATCCCGACGGGCTGCCGGACGCCCTGGAGGAAGTGCTGCGCTGGCTGCCCCCGTTCCCCGAACTCGGCCGCCGCGTCACCCGTCCCGTCGAGCTCGGCGGTCACCGGCTCCCCGCCGACGCCCTGGTGATGGCCCATCTCGGCGCCGCCAACCGGGACCCGGCCCGCTTCCCCGCGCCGGACGTGTTCGACGTGCGGCGCCGTCCCAATCCCCACCTGACCTTCGGCCACGGCATCCACTTCTGCTTCGGGGCGCCGCTCGCCCGGCTGGAGGCCAGGATCGCGTTCCGCCTGCTGCTTGAACGTTTCTGTGATCTCGCCGTCCCCTCCTCCGCGGACGTCGTCCTGCAGAACCCGGCCGTCATCGTCGGCGTGCGCCACCTGCCGGTCGAGGTCAAGCGGACGTAGCGGCCGACGCGACGGCGGCGCGCGGCAGCCCCGCGCACCGCATCCGTACAGACCGCACCCGCACGCACGCGGCCCCGCGCGCACCGCATCCGTACGGACCGCACCCGCACATACGCAGCACCCGCACGCAGACAGCACCCGCACGCACGGCACCGCACGCAGACAGCACCCGCACCGACGCGTCCCGCCCGTCCCCAGGCCGCACCGCTCGCCGGCAGGCGCGTCGCCCTTCATGAGCCCAGCTACCGGGAGATCCCCCTCATGCCGTACACCACCACCGCCCGGGTCGTCGACCGGCGACCGCTCCTCACGCGCCGGACGCTCCAGCAGCGCCTGGACGCCCTCGCCCGCACCCACCGGGTGCCCGGCGCCCAGCTCGCCGTGCACACCGGCACCGAGGTGCTGAGCGTGTCCACGGGCGTGGCCGACGCCGTCACCGGTACCCCGATGACCGGCGACACGGCCGTTCCCCTGGGGTCCCTCACCAAGACCTACACGGCCGCCGCCGTGGCGCTGCTGGCCGACGACGGCGACCTGGACCTGGACGACCCCGTCGCCGAATTCGCTCCCGAACTGCGGCAGTTACCCGACGTGACGATACGTCAGGTGCTCAGCCACACCGCGGGCCTGCCCACCGGCCCCGACTCGGACACCGCCGCCCGGACCACCGTCTCCCGCTACCTGACGACGGTGTGCACCGCGCGCGACACCCTCTTCGCGCCCGGCAGCGGCTTCTCCTACTCCAACGCCGGCTACGTCGCCGCCGGCCGGGTGGTGGCGGCGGTGACAGGCATGACCTGGCAGGAGGCCGTCCGCGCGCTGCTGCTGGAACCCCTGGGCACCGTCCCCGCCTTCCTCGGCGAGGCGTACCCCGCCCGCCCGGCCGCCTCCGGCCACGCCCGCAACACCGCGTCCGGCCGGCTGCTCCCGGCACGGCAGAACCTGGCCCCGGTGGAGGCGCCGGCCGGCGGCCTGCTGGCGAGCGCCGCGGACCTGCTGACGCTGGGCCGGGCCGTGGCCGGCCGTTCCGCCGCGCTGCCCGCCGCGGCCGCCGCGGACCTGCGCAGCCCGCAGCCGCACGCCGTCCCGGCCGGCCTGGCCGACGGCTGGGGACCGGGCCTGGCGCTGTTCCGGCAGGACGGGCTGTGGTGGTGCGGCCACGACGGCAACGCCCAGGGCACCTCCTGCCACCTGCGCGCGGAACCGGACAGCGGCGTCGTCGTCGCCTTCACCGGCAACTCGGGCGGCGCGACCGCCCTGTGGGAGGACCTCGCCGACGACCTCGCGCACCTCACCGGCCTGCGGGTGCCGGCCCGGTGCGCCCCCGTGCGCCGGGGGCCCGCCGTCGCCCTGCCCGAGTGCGCGGGCACGTACCGCAACGGGCGGAGCGAGTACCGGATCACCCTCGGCGCGGACGGCTCCCCGGCGCTCTCCGTGGACGGCGACCTGCCGATCCCGCTGATCTGCTATCAGGACCTCTCCTGCGACCTGGTCGACCCGGCCACCGGCCGGCCGCAGCCCGGCGGTCTGTTCCACCGCGACCCGGCCACCGGCGTCATCGACCGCGTGCAGATCTCCGGACGCGCCGCCCGCCGCGACCCGGCCTGACGCCCGCCCGCCCGGCCGCAGCCCCGCACACCCCGCCCCGGGTCCGCGCGACCCGTGGCCCGCCCTGCCCGTGTGCGGGTCCGCCGGCCGCCCGGCCGCACTTCCCCGGACGACGGCCCCGGTCGTCCCTGCCCGCGTGCCCGCACCGCTCCTGCCCCCGAAGGACTTGACCCATGACGGACCTGCACCACCAGCCCGCACCGGTGTCCCCCCTGCCGCAGGCCGGCCATGCCCGTCCCACGGCGGGCGGCGACGCGTCCCGCCCGGCGCCGCACGCACCGCTCGGCGAGCTGTTCGCCGCGTGGGCGGCCCGCACGCCGCACGCCCCCGCGGTCACCGACGGGCGCCGGACGTGGAGCTACCAGGAACTCGCGGTCCGCGCCCGGCGCCTGGCCGCGGACCTGGCCCGGCGCGGGGCCGGCCCCGACCGCACGGTGGCGCTGGTCCTGCCGCGCTCGGTCGAACTCGTCGCGGCGGAACTGGCGGTGGCCCTGGCGGGCGCCGCCTTCCTGCCCGTCGACCCGGACTACCCCGCGGAACGCCGGGCGCTGATGCTCGCCGACGCCCGGCCCGCCGTGGTCCTCGACGAACCGGCCGAGGTCCGCCGCCTGCTGGACGACGCGGCCGCACCCCCGGCCCCGGGCGTCACGGTGGACGCCGACCACGCCGCGTACGTCATCTACACCTCCGGCTCCACCGGGACGCCCAAGGGCGTGACGGTCACCCACCGGGGCATCGCCGGCTTCGCCGCGGCCGCCGCCGAACGGTACGCCGTGCGCCCCGGCGACCGGGTGCTGCAGTTCTCCTCGCCCAGCTTCGACGCCTCCGTCCTGGAGCTGTGCGCCTCCGTCCTGTCCGGCGCCACCCTCGTCGTCCCGCCGGACGGGCCCTGGCTGGGCGACGAACTCGCCGCCGTCCTGGAGGAACACCGCATCACCCACGCCCTGATCCCGCCCGCCGCCCTCGCCACCCTGCCCGACCCCGCCACGACGGGCGCGGCCCCGTACCTGCGCACGCTGATCGTGGGCGCCGAGGCGTGCCCGGCCTGGCTCGTCGACCGCTGGGCGCCCGGCCGGCGCATGATCAACTCGTACGGGCCCACCGAGGCGACCGTCGTCGCCACCTGGACCGGGCCGCTGTCCGCGGGCGGCGGCACCCCGACGATCGGCGGCCCCCTGCCGGGCACCGAGGCGCACGTCCTGGACGCGGCGATGCGACCGGTCCCGCCCGGCACCGACGGCGAACTGTACGTGGGCGGCGACGGCGTGGCCCGCGGCTACCTCGGCCGCCCCGGCCTGACCGCCGCCCGGTTCGTCGCCAGCCCCTTCGGCCCGCCCGGCGCCCGGCTGTACCGCACCGGCGACCGGGTGCGCCGGACCGCCGGCGGGGAGCTGGAGTACCTCGGCCGGGCCGACCGCCAGGTCAAACTGCGCGGCTTCCGGATCGAGCCCGGGGAGATCGAGGCGGCGCTGCAGCGCCACGCCGCGGTGCGCGACGCCGTGGTGGTGGTCCGCGAGGACGAACCCGGCCTGCGACGGCTCGTCGGCTACGTCACGCCCGCCGACGCCCAGCGGCCCCCGCACCCCGGCGACCTGCGCACGGCGCTCACCGGCGCCCTCCCGGCCCACATGGTGCCCTCCGCCGTCGTCGTCCTCGACGCGCTGCCCCTCACCCCGCAGCGCAAGATCGACCGCCGGGCCCTGCCCGCCCCCGGCCGCCCGTCCGCCGAGGGGCACGTCCCGCCGCGCTCGGCCGGGGAACGGGCCCTGGCCGCCATCTGGGCGGACGTGCTCGGCACCGGGGCCGTCGGCGTGCGGGACGACTTCTTCGACCTCGGCGGCGACTCCGTCCTGGCCGCGCGGACGCTGGCGCGGATCCGGGAGGAACTGGGCGTCCGGCTGTCGGTGCGCGACGTGTTCACCGCCCGCACCGTCGCCGCCCTCGCCCCGCTGGTGGGCGACCCGTCCGCCGCGACGCCGCCGGACCCGATCCCGCACGCCCCGCGCGACCGGCCGCTGCCGCTGTCCAGCGGACAGCGCCGGCTGTGGTTCCTCGACGACCTCACGGCCGGCGGCACCGAGTACAACACCGGCGTGGCCCTGCGGCTGCGCGGCCCGCTGGACACCGCGGCGCTGCGCCGCGCCCTGGACCGGCTCGCCGCCCGCCACGACGCCCTGCGCACCACGTTCGCCACGGTCGACGGGCAGGTGGTCCAGCGGGTGGCCGACGCCGCCGTCCTCCCGCTGCGCACGGCCGACCTGCGCGACCTGCCCGCCGAGCGGCGCGACGAGGCCGCCGAGGCCCTGCTGACCGAGGAGCTCGGCCGCCCGTACGACCTGGCGGCGGGCCCGCTGACCCGGGCCCTGCTGGTCCGGTGCGCCGACGACGACCGACTGCTGCTGCTCGCCCAGCACCACATCGTCACCGACGGCTGGTCGGTGGGCCTGCTGACCCGCGACCTGGCCGCCCTGTACGCGGCGGAGACGTCCGGCACCCCCGACGCCCCGGACGGCCTGCCCGCACCGGCCGTGCAGTACCCGGACTTCGCGGCGTGGGAACGGCGGCGCCCCGCGCAGGCCGACGCCGACGACCTCGCCTACTGGAGACGGCACCTCGTCGGGATGCAGCAGCTCGACCTGCCCACCGACCGTCCCCGGCCCGCCGTGCGCACCACCGCCGGCGCCGCCCACCGCCACCGGCTCCCGGCGGACCTGGTCGCCCGGCTGCGCCACCTGGCCGCGGGCCGCGGCACGACCGTCTTCACCCTGTTCGCCGGGGCGGCCGCCGTGCTGTTCTCCCGGTACTCCGGGCAGCGGGACGTGGTGTTCGGCACCGTCACCAACGGCCGGGACCGCACGGACCTGGAGGACGTCGCCGGCTTCTTCGTCAACACGGTGGTGCTGCGCGAGGAGGTGGACGACACCGTCACCGTCGACCGGTTCGTGCAGCGGGTGCGGGCCACCCTGCTGGACGCCTTCGCGCACGGCGCCGTGCCCTTCGACCGGGTGGTGGAGGAGATCGCCCCGCCCCGGGACCCCAGCCGCACCCCGCTGGTGCAGGCGCTCGTGGTCCAGCAGACCGCGCCGGCCCACCCGCCGCAGGCCGGCGGGGTCCGCATCGAGGACCATCCGCTGCCCCGCCCGGCCGCCCGCTTCGACCTCGTGCTGGAGTTCGAGCCCGCCCCGGACGGCGGGTTCGCGCTGACGGTCGAGTACAACACCGACCTGTTCGAGGCGCGCACCGCCGAGCGGATGAGCCGCCACCTGCACCGCCTGCTGGACGGCATGGCGGAGGGACCGCACCGCACGCTCGCCGAGCTCCCGCTGCTGTCGGACGGCGAACGGCGCACCCTGCTGGACGCCTGGAACCCGCCCGCGCCCGCCGGGCGGGCCCCCGCGGACGCCACGCTGCCGGAGCTGTTCGAGGCGCAGGTGGCCCGCACCCCCGACGCGACCGCCGTGATCCACGGCGACGAGCGGCTGTCCTACGCGGAGCTGAACCGCCGCGCCGACCGGCTCGCCCGGCTGCTGACCGCCCGCGGCGCGGGCCCCGAGACGCTGGTCGCGCTGTGCCTGCCCCGCGGCATCGACCTGCTGCCGGCGCTGTGGGCCGTCCTGAAGTCGGGCGCGGGCTACCTTCCCGTGGACCCCGGCTACCCGGCCGAACGCATCCGCCTCATGCTCACGGACGCCGCCCCCGCCCTCGTCCTGGCCGCCCGCGGGACCGCCGGGGCGCTGCCCGCCGGATGCGAGCCGCTGATCCTGGAGGACTGCGCGGCCGGCCCGGCGTCCGGCGCCGCCGGCGACCGCACGGACGCGGACCGGCCCCGGCCGCCGCACCCCGACCACCCCGCGTACGTCATCTACACCTCGGGCTCGACCGGGCGGCCCAAGGGCGTCGTGGTCACCCACCGCAGCGTGGCGGCGCTGGCCGGCTGGGTCCGGGAGCGCTTCGGGGCCCGGCGGCTGGCGCACGTGGTGGCCTCGACCTCGCTGAACTTCGACGTCTCGGTCTTCGAGATGCTCTGCCCGCTCCTGGCCGGCGGCAGCGTCGAAGTCGTCGCCGACCTGCCCGCCCTGGCCGACGGGGCGGGCCCGCGCCGGGCCGCGCTGGTCAGCGGTGTGCCGTCGGTGGTCGGCCGGATGCTCACCGAGGACGCCGTCTTCGAGGCGGACACCGTCGTCCTGGCCGGTGAGGCGCTGCCCGCGCAGACGGTCCGGGACCTGCGGGACGCCCTGCCCGCCTGCGAGGTGGCCAACCTCTACGGACCGACGGAGGCCACCGTCTACGCCACCGCCTGGTTCGCCGGGGACACCCTGCCCGAGCAGGCACCCCCGATCGGCCGGCCGGTGGCCCGTACCCGCGCCTACGTGCTGGACCGGCTGCTGCGCCCGCAGCCCCCCGGCGTCACCGGCGAGCTGTACCTCGGCGGCGGGGGACTGGCGCGCGGCTACCTGCGGCGCCCCGGCCTGACCGCCGGCCGGTTCGTCGCCGACCCGTTCGGGGAGCCGGGGTCGCGCATGTACCGCACCGGGGACCTGGTGCGGTGGACCGCCGACGGCGAACTGGAGTACCTCGGACGCATCGACCAGCAGGTCAAGGTGCGCGGCTTCCGCATCGAACTCGGCGAGGTGGAGGAGGCGCTGCGGCGCTGCCCGGGCGTGGTCGAGGCGGCCGCCGTGGCCCGGGACGGCGACGGCCACCGCCGCCTGGTCGGGTACGTCGTCCCCGCCGAGGGAGCCAGGACGGAACCGGAGGCCGTGCGCCGGGAGCTCGGCCGCACCCTGCCCGACTACATGGTGCCCGCGACCGTCGTGGTGCTGCCGGAGCTGCCGCTCAACCCCAACGGCAAGCTGGACCGCAGCAGACTCCCCGACCCCGGCCCGGCCGTGCACACCGCGCGGCACGTCCCGCCGCGCACCCCCACCGAACGGACCCTCGCCGCGATCTGGGCCGAGGTCCTGCACGTGGAACGGGTCGGCGCGGACGACAACTTCTTCGCGCTGGGCGGCGACTCCATCCTGAGCATCCAGGTGGTGGCCCGGGCCCGGCAGGCCGGTCTGACCGTGACCTCCCGGGACGTCTACCGGCACCAGACCGTCGCCGCCCTCGCGCGCTGCGCGGACGCGGCGGGCACCCGCCGGACCGCCGCGCCGGCCGCCGCGCCGGCCGCCGTGCCGGCCACCGGCCCGGCGCCGCTGACGCCCATCCAGCGCTGGCTGTTCGACACCGCCGGGGAGCGGGCCGGCCACTTCGCCCAGACGCTGTCGCTGGAGCTGGCGGACCCGGTCGACGCCGCCGCGCTGGAGGACGCCCTCAACGACGTGGTCGCCCACCACGACGCGCTGCGCTCCCGCTTCCTCCCGCCGGACCCGGACGGCCCGCACGGCGTCCGCTGGCACATCGACGCGCAGACCCCCCGCCTCCGGCTGGCACGCCGCACCGGCGACGACACCGGCACCCCGCACGGGGGCCCCTTCGACCTCACGCGCGGCCCGCTGCTGCGCGCCGTCCTGCACGACCGCGGAGCCGGCCGGCCGCCCGCCCTGCACCTGGCCGTCCACCACCTGGTGGTCGACGGGGTCTCCTGGCGCCTGCTGCTGGAGGACCTCGACCGGGCCTACCGGGCCCGCCGCGACGGCCGCGACGGCGCGGCGGCGCTGCCGCCCCGCACCTCCGCGCTGCGCCACTGGGCGCAGCGGCTCACCGGGTACGCCGCCGAGGGCGGCTTCGACAGCGAACGGGAGTACTGGGCCCGGTCCGTCGCCGGCGCCGCGACGGCCCTGCCCGCCGACCTGCCCGGCGGCAACACCTACGCCACGGCCCGCGCGGTGACCGTGCGCCTCACCCCAGAGGACACCGCCGTCCTGCTGCGCACCCTGCCCGACACCTACCGCACCCGGGTCAACGACGTCCTGCTCAGCGCCCTCGGCCGGGTGCTGTGCGCGTGGACCGGACACGAGCGGGTGCTGGTCGACGTCGAGGGGCACGGCCGCGAGGAGCTGTTCGCCGACGTCGACACCAGCCGTACCGTCGGCTGGTTCACCACCCGCCACCCTGTCGCCCTCGCCGTCCCGCCGGACGCGGACTGGGACGCCGTGCTCAAACAGGTCAAGGAGCAGCTGCGGGCCGTGCCCCGGCACGGCCTGGGCCACGACGCCCTGCGCCACCTGACCGCGACCCCGCCCGGCGGGCCCGCCGCGCAGGTCAGCTTCAACTACCTGGGCCGCTTCGCGCCGCCGGACCACCCGGACGGCCTGTACCGGGGCGCGCTGCGCCCGCTCGAACTGGACGCGGACCCCGCCGCCGAGCGCCCGCACCCGCTGGAGGTCATCGGCCAGCTGGTGGACGACACGCTGGAGTTCACCTGGATGTACAGCGAGGGGCTGCACCGGGAGGAGACCGTCGCCGACCTGGCCGGGCGGTTCGCCGACGCGCTGGCCTCCCTCGCCCGCCACGCCGCCCGCCCGGGCGCCGCCGGCCGCACCCCCTCCGACTTCCCGCTGGCCGCGCTCGACCAGGCCGCCGTGGACCGCATCACGGGCGACGACCCGGCGGCGGTCGAGGACGTCCACCCGCTCACCCCCACCCAGGCCGGGATGCTCTTCCACGGTATGGGCGAGGACGGCCGCGGCACCTACTTCCAGCAGCTCACCTTCGTCCTGGACGGCGTGCCGGAGCCCGGCGCGCTCGCGGACGCCTGGCAGCGGGTCACGGACCGCACCCCGGTGCTGCGCGCCCGCGTCCGGTGGCAGGACGTGCCCGAACCGCTGCTCGTGGTGGAGCGGCACGCGCCCGTGCCCGTCACCCGGACGGACTGGCGGGACCTGTCCGAGGCCGAGCGGGACGCCCGGCTGCGCGACCTGATGGACCGCGACCGCGCCGAGGGCATCGACCTGGCGCGGGCCCCGCTGCAGCGCCTGGTGCTCGCGCGGGTCTCCGACACGGCCGTGCGCGTGGTGTGGTCCTTCCACCACCTGGTCCTGGACGGCTGGAGCCTGTTCCAGGTCCTCTCGGACGTCTTCGCCTGCCTCGCGGACCGGCCCCTGCCCGACCGCCGGCCCTTCGCCGACTACGTGGCCTGGCTGCGCGACCGCGACCGGGACGAGGCCGAACGGCACTGGCGGGACCGCCTCGCCGGCCTCGCCGAGACCACCGCGCTGCCCTTCGACCGCGAACCGCGCGAGACCCACCGCGCGGAGTCCACCCGGGCGGTCCGCGTCACGGTCCCCGCCGCCACCACCCGGGCCCTGGCCGGACTCGCCAGGACCGCCGGCCTGACCCTGAACACCCTGGTGCAGGGCGCGTGGGCCGTCCTGCTGAGCCGCCAGACGGGCCGCGACGAGGTCGTCTTCGGCACGACGGTCTCCGGGCGGCCCGACGAGCTGGCCGGGGCCGACACCATGACCGGCCTGTTCATCACGACCCTGCCCGCCCGGGTCACCGTGCCGCGCGGGACGGCCCTGCTCGACTGGCTGCGCCGGCTCCAGCAGGAGCAGAGCGAGGACCGGCGCCTCGGCCACGTACCGCTCACCCGCCTGAAGGCGTTCACCGGACTGCCCGAGCGGGCGTCCCTGTTCGACAGCATCGTCGTCTTCGAGAACTACCCGGTCGACGACGGCCTGGCCGCCGCCCACGGACTGCGCCTGAGCGACCTGGACGGCATCGAGACCACCAACTACCCGCTCAGCCTGGTGGCCTACCCGGGCGAGCGGCTCACCCTGCGCCTCGGCTACGACCCGGAGCTGTTCGACGCGGCGACGGCGGCCCGGATGGGCGAGTACCTCACCGTGCTGCTGGAGGGCATGGCCGCCGGGCCGGAGCGGGCGCCCGCCCGGCTGCCGCTGCTGACCCCCGAGCGCCGCGAGCAGGTCCTGCACGCGTGGAACGACACGGCGGCCGCCCTGCCGGAGGCCACCCCGGGCGACCTGTTCGCCGACCGGGTGCGGCGCGGCCCCGACGCCGTCGCCCTGGAGGCGGGGGAGGAGCGCCTGACGTACCGGGAGCTGGACGGGCGGGCCGCGGGCCTCGCCGCCCGCCTCGCCGCGCTCGGCGTGGCCGCCGAACGCCCGGTGGGCGTGCTGATGGACCGCTCCGTGCCCCTGGTCGTCGCCCAGCTCGCCCTCGCCCGCACCGGCGGCGTGTACGTCCCGCTGGACGGCCGGGCCCCGCGCGAACGCCTGCGGCGGATGCTCGCCGAGGCCGGCGCGGACCTGCTGCTCACCGACGGCGGGTGGGAGGAGACGGCCCGCGCGGTGCTGCCGGAGGGCACGGTCGTACGGGCTGACCTCCCGCTCACCGGACGGCCGGCGGCCGACGTGCCCGCCCCGCACCCGGACAACGTCCAGTACGTGATGTTCACCTCCGGCTCCACCGGCACCCCCAAGGGCGTCGCCGTGCGCCACCGGGACGTCGCCGCGCTCGCCCTCGACCGGGCCTTCGCCGGCCACGACCGGGTGCTGGTGCACTCCCCGCACGCCTTCGACGCCTCCACCTACGAGCTGTGGGTGCCGCTGCTGCGCGGCGGCACGGCCGTCCTCGCCCCGCCCGGCGACGTGGACGCCGCCGTGATCCGCGACGCGGTCACCGAGCGGGGCGTGCGGTGCCTGTGGCTCACCGCGGGCCTGCTGCGCCTCCTCGCGCAGGAGGACCCCGGCTGCCTGCGCGGCGCCCGGGAGGTGTGGACCGGCGGCGAGGCCGTGCCGGGCGCGGTGGTGCGCCGGGTCCTGGACGCCTGCCCCGGCCTGACCGTCGTGGACGGCTACGGCCCCACCGAGACCACCACCTTCGCCACCCGCCGGACCTTCCGGGCCGGCGACCCGCTGCCCGCCGTCCTGCCCATCGGGCGCCCGCTCGACAACATGCGGGTCTACGTCCTCGACGACGCCCTCCAGCCCCAGCCGCCGGGCGTGCCGGGCGAGCTGTACATCGCCGGGGCGGGGCTCGCGCGCGGCTACGCCGGGCGGCCCGGCGCGACCGCGGCCCGCTGGCTCGCCGACCCGTTCGGGCCGCCCGGGGAGCGGATGTACCGCACCGGCGACCTCGTGCGCTGGAGCGCCGACGGCGAACTGCACTTCGTGGGCCGCGCCGACGACCAGATCAAGATCCGCGGGTTCCGCGTCGAACCCGCCGAGATCGAGGCCCGCCTCACCGCCCACCCGGCCGTCGCCGAGGCCGTCGTGTCGGTGTACCCCCACGACGGGCGCAAGCGCCTGGCCGCCCACCTGGTGCCCGCCGCCGGGGCGGCCGTGCCCTCCGCGGCCGAACTGCGCGCCCACGTCTCCGCCGAGCTGCCCGACTACATGGTGCCCGCCGCGTTCGTCCCCGTGGCGGAGCTGCCGCTGACCGCCAACGGCAAGGTGGACCGGCGCCGGCTGCCCGCCCCCGACTGGTCGGCGGCCGGGCAGAGCGCCTACCGCGCGCCGCGCACCGACGCCGAGCGCGCCCTGGCCGCCGTGTGGGCGGAGCTGCTGGGCGTGGAACGGGTCGGCGTCGACGACAACTTCTTCATGCTGGGCGGCGACTCGATCCTCAGCATCCAGGTCGTCTCCCGGGCCCGCGCCGCCGGTCTGGCGCTGACCCCCCGCGACCTGTTCCGGCACCCGACGATCGCCGCGCTGGCCGCCGCCTCGGCCGCCGCGGGCGGCGGCGCCGCGCCCGTCGCCGGGACCCGGCCGGTCACCGGCGACGTCGAACTGAGCCCCATCCAGCACTGGTTCCTCGACGCCGGGCCCGAACGGCCCGACTTCTTCGACCAGTCCGTCGTCGTGGAGAGCCCCGGCGACCCCGACCCGGACGCCCTGCGCCGCGCCCTGGCCGCCCTGTGGCAGCACCACGACGCCCTGCGCACCCGGTTCGCCCGGCGCGGCGACGGCACCTGGCACCAGCACTGCCCGGCACCCGGCGAGGAGCCTCCCGGACTGCTGCGCGTGCACGACCTCGCCGGGCTCGGCGCGGCGGCGGCCGAGGAGGCCGAGGCCCGCCTGACGGCCGAGGCGCACGCCGCGTTCCGGCTGGACACCGGGCCGCTGTTCACCGCCCGCCTGTTCACCCGGACCGGCGGCCGGCCCGCCCGGCTCCTGCTGGCCGCCCACCACCTGGTCGTCGACGGTGTCTCCTGGCGCGTCCTGCTGGAGGACCTGGAGACCGCCTACCGGCAGGCCCGCGCCGCGGAGCCGGTGCGCCTGCCGCGGCGCACCACCTCCGTGCAGGAGTGGACGCGGCGGCTCGCCGCCCACACCGCCGCCGGCGGGTTCGCGGCCGAGCGCGCGCACTGGAAGGCCGTCGCCCGGCACTGCGCCCCGCCGCTGCCCACCGACTCCGACGGCGGCAACACCGCCGCCGACCTGCGCGCGGTCACGGTCCGGCTCGACTCCGCCCGCACCGACGCCCTGCTGCGCGAGGTCCCCGGCGCCTACCGGACCCGGATCGACGACGTCCTGCTCACCGCCCTGGGCCGCGTCCTCGCCGACTGGACCGGGCGGAGCACCGTCGCCGTCGGCCTGGAGGGCCACGGCCGCGAGGACCACCTGTTCGACGACGTCGACCTGTCCCGCACGGTCGGCTGGTTCACCTCCCTGTTCCCCGTCGCCCTGGACGTGCCGCACGGGGACTGGGGCGCGGCGCTGAAGTCCGTCAAGGAGCAGCTGCGCGCGGTGCCCGGCCGGGGCCTCGGCTACGGCGCCCTGCGGTACCTGGCCCGCGACGAGGAGCTCGCCGCCGCGCCCGCGCCCGGCATCAGCTTCAACTACCTGGGCCGGTTCGACTGGTCCGCCGACGACACCGCCGCCCTGGTCCGCTCCGTGCCCGGCGGGCTGGGCGGCGCCGACGCGCCCGAGTCCGCGCGCCCGCACCTGCTGGACGTCGTGGCCCACGTCCACGACGGCGCGCTGGAGATCACCTGGCACTACAGCGCCGGCCGGCACCACGAGCGGACGGTGACCGCCCTCGCCTCCGGCATGCTGGGCGCACTGGAGGACATCGTCGCGCACTGCCTGCGCCCGGACGCCGGCGGCCGGACCCCGTCGGACTTCCCGCTGGCCCGCCTGGACCAGACGGCCGTGGACCGGGTCGCCGGGGACGGCCGCTCCGTCGCCGACCTGTACCCGCTGACGCCGATGCAGGCGGGCATGCTGTTCCACAGCCTGATGGACCCCGACGCGCGCACCTACGTCAACCAGGTGCAGCTCGTCCTGCGCGGCGTCACCGACCCGGACGCCCTCGCCGAGGCCTGGCAGCACACGGCCGACGCCAACGCGGTGCTGCGCACCCGGCTGGTGTGGCAGGAGACCGCCGAACCGCTCCAGCTGGTGCAGCACCGGGCGACCGTGCCCGTCACCCACCACGACTGGTCCGGCCGGTCCGCCGCGTGGTGCGCCCGCGCGCTGGAGGAGCTGCTGGAGACGGACCGGCACGCCGGCATCGACCTGGCGGCGGCGCCGCTGATGCGGCTGACCCTGATCCGGCTCTCGGCGGACCGGGTACGGCTGGTGTGGACCTTCCACCACGTGCTGCTCGACGGGTGGAGCGCCGCCCAGGTCTTCGACGAGGTGTGCGAGCGGTACGCGGCGCTGACCGCCGGGCGCCGCCCCGAGGTCCCCGAGCGGGCCCCGTTCGCCGCCTACCTGCGCTGGCTGGCCGGACAGGACACCACCCGGGCGGAACGCCACTGGCGCGAGACGCTCGCCGGTTTCTCCGCCCCGACCGAGCTGCCGCGCGACCGCCGCCCCGCCGAGGCGCACCGCACCTCCTCCTCCGGGTCGGTCACGGTGACGCTCGACGCCGACCGCTCGGCACGGCTGCGGGAGACCGCCCAGCGGGCCGGGCTGACCCTCAACACCGTGCTGCAGGGCGCCTGGGCGCTGCTGCTGTCCCGGTACGGCGGCGGGGACGACGTGGTCTTCGGCACGACCGTGTCCGGCCGGCCCGCCGAACTGCCGGGCGTGGAGGGCATGGTGGGCCTGTTCATCAACACCCTGCCCACCCGGGCGCGGATCGACGGGCGGCGCCGCCTCCTGGAGTGGCTGGGCGAGCTGCAGGCCGCCCAGTCGGAGGCCCGGCGCCACGACTTCGTCTCCCTCGCCCAGCTCCAGTCCTGGAGCGACGTGCCGGGCGGCACCAACCTGTTCGACAGCATCGTCGTCTTCGAGAACTACCCGTTCGACGAGGGCTCCCTGGCCCGGCACGGACTGGCCGTCGAGCACGAGCGCGACGTGGAGCCCACCAACTACCCGCTCAGCGTGGTCGTCGCCCCCGGCGAGCGCCTGACGGTCGCCCTGGACTACGACCCGGCCGCGTTCGACGCCGCGACGGTCGAGGAGCTCGGCGCGAGCCTGCGCACGCTGCTGACCGCGATGGCCGCCGACCCGGACCGGTCGCTGGCCGACCTGCCGCTGATGGACGCCGGGCGGGGCCGCGCCCTGCTCGACCGGTTCGGCGGGCCGGTCGTGCGCGCACCGCACCGCACCCTGCCCGAGGCGTTCGAGGAACAGGCCGCCCGCACCCCCGACGCCGTCGCCGTCCTGGCCGGCGACGCGTCGCTGACCTACCGGGAGCTCGACGGGCGCGCCAACCGGCTGGCCCGGCTGCTCGTCGACGCCGGCGCCGGACCCGAGCGGTTCGTCGCGCTGGCGCTGCCCCGCACCGCCGACCTGGTCGTGGCGCTGCTGGCGGTCCTCAAGAGCGGCGCCGCCTACCTGCCGGTCGACCCCGGCTACCCGGACGAGCGGCTCGGGTTCCTCTTCGCGGACGTCCAGCCGACCGCCGTGGTCACGACCTCGCAGACCTCCGCCCGGCTCCCCGACGGCCCGTTCCGCCGGATCGCGCTGGACGACCCGGCCTGCGCCGCCCGCCTGGCCGCCGCGTCCGCCGCCGCCCTGGGCGACGCCGACCGGCACGCGCCGCTGCTGCCCGGCCACCCCGCCTACGTCATCCACACCTCCGGGTCGACCGGCCGCCCCAAGGGCGTGGTCGTCGCCCACGCGTCGGTGGTGGCGCTGACCGACTGGGCCGCCGCCGAGTTCGCCGGGCGCGGCCTGGAGCACGTGGTCGCCTCGACCTCGCTCAACTTCGACGTGTCCGTGTTCGAGATCTTCTCGCCGCTGCTCTCCGGCGGCCGCGTCGAGATCGTCCGCGACGTCCTCGCCCTCGCCGAACGCCGCGGCCCGTGGCGGGCCGGACTGCTCAGCGCGGTCCCCTCGGCCCTCGGCCGGCTGCTGACCGACGACACCGTCGAGGTCGGCGCCGACACCGTCGTCCTGGCCGGCGAGGCACTGCCCGCCGCCACCGTCCGCCAGGTCCGCGCGGTCGTGCCCGGCTGCCGGGTGATGAACGTCTACGGCCCCACCGAGGCCACCGTCTACGCCACCGCCTTCACCTGCGACCCGGCCGACCCCGACCGCGTCCCGCCGATCGGCCGGCCGGTCGGCGGCGCCCGCGCCTACGTCCTGGACGACCGGCTGCGCCCGGTGCCCCAGGGCGCCCCCGGCGAGCTGTACCTCGCGGGGACCGGCGTGGCCCGCGGCTACCTCGGCAGGCCCGGCCTGACCGCGTCCCGCTTCCTGCCCGACCCCTACGGCCCGCCGGGCAGCCGCATGTACCGCACCGGCGACCTGGTCCGCTGGAGCGCGCAAGGCGACCTGCTGTACCTCGGCCGCTCCGACGACCAGGTCAAGGTGCGCGGCTTCCGCATCGAACTGGGCGAGGTGGAGGCCGCGCTGGCCCGCCACCCGCGGGTCGCCGCGGCCGCCGCCCGCGTCGTGGAGAGCGACGGGCACCGGCGCCTGGTGGCGTACGCGGTGCCGCGCGGCACCGACGCCCCGGACCCCGCCGAACTGCGCGCCTTCCTCCAGCGCACCCTGCCCGACCACCTGGTCCCCGCGGCCGTGCTGCCGCTGGACCGGCTGCCGCTCGGCGCCACCGGCAAGCTGGACCGGCGCGCCCTGCCCGAGCCGGTGTGGGCCGCCCCGGCCTCCGGCGGCGGCCGGCCGCCGCGCAC
Organism: Streptomyces sp. NPDC085946; assembly: GCF_044540485.1. Lineage (NCBI taxonomy): Bacteria > Bacillati > Actinomycetota > Actinomycetes > Kitasatosporales > Streptomycetaceae > Streptomyces > Streptomyces sp. NPDC085946. Next base: position 74,443 of record NZ_JBITSF010000016.1, read on the forward strand.
CGGCACCGAGAAGACGCTCGCCGCGATCTGGGCCGACGTCCTGGGCGTCCCCGAGGTCGGCGCCGACGACAACTACTTCGCGCTCGGCGGCGACTCCGTCCTCGGCATCCAGATCGTCTCCGCCGCCCGCCGGGCCGGGCTCGCGCTGACCCCCCGGCACCTGTTCACCCACCAGACCGTCGCCGACCTGGCCGCGGCGGCCGGGGACCTGCCCGCCCCGGCGGTCACCGCCGAGCAGGGCGCGGTCGTCGGCGACGCGCCGCTCACCCCCGTCCAGCACTGGCTGCTGGACACCCTCACCGGCGACCCGGCCCGCTTCACCCAGGCCGTCTCCTTCCACCTGGCCGCCGACACCGACGAGAGCCTGCTGCGCGCCGCCCTGGCCGCCGTACTGGACCACCACGACGCGCTGCGGCTGCGGTTCGAGCCGGCCGGGGACGGGCGGTGGCGGCAGTACGGCACCGCGCCCGGCGCCGCGCCGCACCTGGAGGTGCACGACCTGCCCGGCACCCCGGGGACCGACGGGCTCGCCGAGCGGCTGGGCGGCGGATTCGACCTCACCGCCGGTCCGCTGCTGAAGGCCGCCCTGGTCCGCCCGGGCGACGGCTCCCGGCCCGTGCTGCTGCTGGCCGCCCACCACCTGGTCGTGGACGCGGTGTCCTGGCGGGTGCTCATGGAGGACCTGGACACCGCCTACCGGGCGCTGCGCGCCGGGAACCCGCCGGACCTCGGGCCGAAGACCACCTCGTTCCGCGCCTGGGCGCAGCGGCTCGCCGCGCACACCGCCGCCGGCGGCTTCGACGACGAACTCGCCCACTGGCAGGCCCTCGCGGACGACGCCCCGCTGCCCACCGACCACGCCGGACCGAACACCGCCGCCGACGAGGAGACCCTGACGGTCGCCCTCGACGGCGAGGACACCCGCCGCCTGCTCCAGGACGTGCCGGACGTCTACCGCACCCGCGTCAACGACGTCCTGCTCACCGCCCTCGGCCGGGTCCTGGCGCGCTGGACCGGCCGGGACCGGGTGCTCGTGGCGCTGGAGGGCCACGGCCGCGAGGACCACCTGTTCGACGACGTCGACCTCGCCCGGACCGTCGGCTGGTTCACCACCATGTTCCCCGTCGCCCTCGACGTGCCGCGCGACGCCGGCACCGGGACCGTCCTGAAGGCGGTCAAGGAGAACCTGCGGGCGGTGCCGCGCGGCGGCCTCGGCTACGGCGCCCTGCGCCACCTGCACCCCACCGCGGGCGCCGGACTGCCCGGCCTGCCGCAGATCGGGTTCAACTACCTCGGGCAGCAGGACGGCGACGCGGCCTCCGACGGCCTGCTGCACGGGCCGTACGGCCCGCTGACGGGCGGCATGGACCGGGCGGCGGAGCGGCCGCACCTCATCGACGTCCTCGGCCGGGTCACCGGCAAGCGGCTGGAGTTCACCTGGGCGTACTCCCGCGCGGTGCACCGGCGCGAGACCGTCGCCCGGCTGGCGGCCGAACTCGCGGACGAGCTGCGCCGGATCGTGCGGCACTGCGCCGGGCCCGGCGCCGGCGGCCGCACCCCGTCGGACTTCCCGCTGGCCGGGCTCGACCAGGCGGCCGTCGACCGGCTGGTGGGCACCGGCCGCGACGTCACGGACGTCTACCCGCTCACCCCCACCCAGACCGGCATGGTCGTCCACGCCCTGGACGAGGCCGGGCAGGGCCTGTACGTCGAGCAGATCACCTTCGTGGTGGACGGGGTGCGCGAGCCGGGGCTGCTGGCCGCCGCCTGGCAGCACGTCGTGGACCGCACGCCCGTGCTGCGCACCGCCGTGGTGCTCGGCGGGGTGCCCGCACCGCTCCAGGTCGTGCACCGCACCGCCGTCCTGCCGGTCACCGGACACGACTGGACCGCCCTGGCGCCGGACGCCCGCGCCGCCCGGCTGGAACGGCTGCTGGCCGAGAACAAGGCGCGCGGCCTTCCCTTGGACCGGGCACCGCTGCTGCGCCTGCACCTGATCCGGCTCGCCGAGGACCAGGTGCGGGTGGTGTGGACCTTCCACCACGTCCTGCTGGACGGCTGGAGCGTCTTCCACGTCCTGGCGGACGTCCTGGCGAGCCACGCCGCGCTCGCCCGGGGGGAGGAACCGCGCCTGCCGGAGCGGCGCCCGTTCGCGGACTACGCCGCCTGGCTCGCCGGCCGGGACACCGCCGAGGGCGCGGAGCACTGGCGCACCGCGCTCGCCGGGCTCACCGCGCCCACCCCGCTGCCGTACGACCGGCGGCCCGGCCCGGACGCCACCGCCCGCTCCGGCACCTGGCTGTCCACGCGGCTCGGGGCGAAGGAGACCGCCCGGGTGCAGGACTTCGCGCGCCGCCACCGGCTCACCCTCAACACCGTCGCGCAGGGCGCCTGGGCGCTGCTGCTGGCCCGCTGGAGCGGCGAGCGGGAGGTGTGCTTCGGCACCACCGTCTCCGGGCGGCCCGCCGACCTGCCCGGCGCCGACACCATCACCGGCCTGTTCATCACCACCCTGCCCGCCCGGATCACCGTGGACGGCGACGCCCCCTGCGACGCGTGGCTGCGCGCGGTGCAGGCCGCGCGGGCCGAGGACCGCCGCTTCGACCACATCCCGCTGACGGAGCTGCAGCGCCTCGCCGAACTCCCCGCCGGAACCTCCCTGTTCGACAGCCTGCTGGTGTTCGAGAACTACCCGGTCGGCGACGCGACCGCGGGCGAGCACGGCATCGCCGTACGGGACCTGGACGCCCGCGAGGCCACCAACTACCCGCTCACCGTGGTGCTCTCGCCCGGCGACGAACTGGTCGTCGAACTCGGCTACGACCCGCGGTACTTCGAGGAGTCCACGGCCCGCTCCCTCGCCGACCAGCTGCTGCACACCCTGCACGCGCTGGCCGAGGCGGACGGCGCCGTCCGCCTGGACGCGCTGGACGTGCTGCCGCCCGACCGGCGGGCGCGGCTGCTGGACCCGCCCGCCCGGCCCGCGACCCCGCCCCCCGCCGCCGTGCCGCTGCCCGCGCTGATCGAGGCGGCGGTGGACCGGTGGCCCGCGGCCCCGGCCCTGGAGGCACCGGGCCTGCTGCTCAGCTACGCCGAGGCGGAGACGCGGGCCAACCGCCTGGCGCACCACCTCATCGCACGCGGCGCGGGCCCCGGCGAGCTCGTCGCCCTCGTCCTGCCGCGCTCGGCCGACATGGTCCTCGCGCAGCTCGCCGTGGCCAAGACCGGCGCCGCGTACCTGCCCGTCGACCCCGGCTACCCGCCGGAGCGGGTCGCGCTGATGCTGCGCGACGCGGCCCCCGCCGTCACCCTCGACGCCGACGAGGCCGCCGCCCTGCTCGCGGCGGACCCCGGCGGCGGCCCGGAGCACCGCCCCACCGACGCCGACCGCACCCGCCCGCTGCACCTCGACGACCCGGCGTACGTCATCTACACCTCCGGCTCCACCGGCACCCCCAAGGGCGTCGTCGTCACCCACCGGGGCCTGGCCGCCTTCGCCGCCGCCGAGGCCGAGCACTACCGCGTGGCCCCCGGCGACCGGGTGCTGGCCTTCGCCACGCCCAGCTTCGACGCCTCGGTGCTGGAACTGTGCGCGGCCCTGCCGCACGGCGCCCGGCTGGTCGTCCCGCCGCCCGGCCCGCTGCTCGGCGCCGACCTGGCCGCCGTCCTGCGCGACGGGCGCATCACCCACACCCTGCTCCCGCCGGCCGCGCTCGCCACCCTGCCGCCGGACACCCCCGGCACCCTGCCCGCCCTGAAGACCCTGATCGTCGGCGCCGACGCCTGCGGCGCCGACCTGGTGGCCCGCTGGGCGCCGCACCACCGGATGGTCAACTCCTACGGGCCCACCGAGGCCACCGTCGTCGCCACCTGGTCCGACCCGCTGGAACCGGACGGCACCGCGCCGCCCGTCGGCCGCCGCCTGCCCGGCACCCGGACCTACGTCCTCGACGCCCGGCTCCGGCCGGTCCCCGACGGCGTGCCCGGCGACCTGTGGCTGGCCGGGCCCGCCCTGGCCCGCGGCTACCTGAACCGGCCCGGCCTGACCGCGGCCCGGTTCACCGCCGACCCGTTCGGCCCGCCCGGCGGCCGCATGTACCGCACCGGCGACCTGGTGCGGCGCGACGCCCGCGGCGAACTGCACTACCTCGGCCGCACCGACCACCAGCTCAAGCTGCGCGGCCACCGCGTCGAGGCGGGCGAGGTGGAGGCCGTCCTCGTGCGCCACCCGGCCGTGCTGGACGCCGTGGTGAGCGTGCGGGAGGACGAGCCGGGGCTGCCGCGCCTGGTGGCCCACGTGCTCGCCGCGCCCGGCGCCGAGCCGCCCGACCCGGCCGGGCTGCGGGACCTGGCCGCCCGCACCCTGCCCGCCCCGATGGTCCCGTCGGCGTTCGTGGTGATGGACCGCTTCCCGCTCACCGAGAACGGCAAGACCGACCGGGCCGCCCTGCCCGCCCCCGACACCGCCCCGAGCACCGGGGACCGCGAGCACGTCGCGCCCCGCACCCCCACCGAGGAGGCCCTGGCCGCCCTGTGGGAGGAGGCCCTGCACACCACGGTCGGCGCCGAGGACGACTTCTTCGCCCTCGGCGGCGACTCCCTGCGCGCCGTGCTGATCGCCTCCCGGGCGGGCGAGATGTTCGACGTGACCCTCACCCCCCGCGACGTCCTGGTCGGCCGCACGGTCGCCGCCCTGGCGGACCTGGTGGAGGAGCAGGTGCTCAGCGAACTCGAAGACGCCGCACGCGGCGACAGCGACCCCGACGAACGGTGAGGACCGGACGACCATGACGTCTTCGAAGCGAAACCGCGCCGAGGCCCTGCCCCAGGACCTCCAGGAGGCACTGCGCCGCCGGCTCGCCGGACGGGCCGGCGCGGCCGGCACACCCGCCCGCAAGGGCATCCCGCGGGCGGACCGCACCCGGCCGCTGCCGCTGTCCTTCGCCCAGCAGCGGCTGTGGTTCCTGGACCGGCTGCGGCCCGGCGACGCCCGCTACAACAGCGCCGTCGCGCTGCGGCTGACCGGGACGCTCGACCACGCGGCCCTCGCCCGGGCGCTGGCCCTCGTGGTGGAGCGCCACGAGGCGCTGCGCACCACGTTCGACGAGCACGACGGCCGGCCCGTGCAGACCGTCCACCCGGCCGGGCCGGTGCCGCTGCCGGTCCGCGACCTGCCCGCGCCGGGCACCGCGGACGCGGCGGACGCCGAGCAGGCCCCGGACGCCGGGCGGCCGCGCGGCGCGCTGGACGCCGCGCTGCTGGCCGAGTACTCCCGCCCCTTCGACCTGCGCACCGGCCCGCTGCTGCGCGCCCTGCTGCTGCGCGAGACGGACACCGCGCACGTCCTGCTGCTGACGGCCCATCACATCGTCACCGACGGCTGGTCGATGGGCGTGGTCCTCCAGGAGCTGTGCACCGCCTACGACGCCCTCGTGCGGGGCGCGGCCCCCGGCCTGCCGCCGGTGGCCGCGCAGTACCCGGACTTCGCGGTGTGGCAGCGCCAGGAGCTGTCCGGCGCCCGTCTTGAGCGTCACCTCGCGTACTGGAAGGAGCACCTGTCCGGGGCCGTACCGCCCGAACTGCCGCTGGACCGCCCGCGCCGCGGCGAGGAGTCCGGGGCCGGAGCCGTGCACGCCTTCGGCGTCCCCGCGCACGTCACCGCCCGGCTGCGCGAGCTGGCGGCGGGGCGGCACACCACCCTGTTCACCGCCCTGGTCGCCGCCTGCCAGGCGCTGCTGGCCCGCTGGTCGGGACAGGACGACGTCACCGTCGGCTCCCTCACCCCCGGCCGTTCCCGCACCGACCTCGAACGGGCCGTCGGCTTCTTCGCCAACACCGTCGCCCTGCGCACCCGGGTGGAGACCACCGGCACCTTCCACGACCTGCTGACCGCCGCCGCCGACACCGTCAACGGGGCCTTCGCGCACGGCGACACCCCCTTCGAACGGCTCGTGGAGGCCGTGGGCGCGCCCCGCGAGGCCGGCCGCAACCCCCTGTTCGACGTGATGGTCCTGCTGCACCCCGAGCCGCCCGCCGCACCCGACCCGCAGGGCCTGGCCGCCGTCCCGGTCGCCGTGCCCCGGCAGGCGGCCACCTTCGACCTGAGCGTGGAGTTCGTCCCCGACGGGGACGGGCTGACCGGGCTGCTGGAGTACCGCACCGACCTGATCGGCCCGGACACCGCGCGGCGCATGGCCGACCAGCTGCTGCGGCTGCTGGAGGGCGCCGCCGCCGAACCGGACCGGCCGCTGGGCACCCTGCCCCTGCTCTCCCCGCGGGAGCTGCGCCGCGTCACCGACGAGTGGAACGCCACCGCCCGCCCGGTCCCCGACACCACCTGCCCGCGGCTCTTCGAGGAGCAGGCCGCCCGCACCCCGCACGCCACCGCCCTGGTCGCCGGCGGGGAACACCTGGACTACGCGACGCTCGACGCCCGCGCCGACCGGCTGGCCCGCCACCTCGTCGCCCGGGGCGCCGGCCCCGAGCGGCTGGTCGCGCTGCGGCTGCCGCGCACCGCCGACATGATCGTGGCGATCCTCGCCGTGTGGAAGTCCGGCGCGGGCTACCTGCCCGTCGACCTGTCCCTGCCCGAGGACCGCGTACGGTTCCTGCTCGACGACGCCCGCCCCGCGCTGGTCCTGGACGAGGCCGCGCTGCGCGCGGTGCCCGCCACCGCCCCGGACACCGGCCCGGCCGGCGCCGGCCGGCCCGCCCCGCCCGACCCGGACCACACCGCGTACGTCCTCTACACCTCCGGCTCCACCGGCCGGCCCAAGGGCGTCACCGTCACGCACCGCTCGCTGGCCAACCTGCTGGCCGCCCACCGCGAGGGGTTCGTCGCCGAGGCGGGCGGCGGGCCGCTGCGGGTGGCGCTGACCGCGTCGTTCTCCTTCGACACCTCGCTGGAGGGCGTGGTGCTGATGGCCGGCGGACACCGGCTGCACCTCGTCGACGAGGCCACCCGGCTGGACCCGGCCGCCCTGGTCGAGTACGTCGTCGCCCACCGCGTCGACTTCCTCGACCTGACCCCGTCCTACCTGCGGCAGCTGCTGCCCGCCGGGCTGCTCACCGACCCGCGCCACCGGCCGCGGGTGCTGATGCTCGGCGGCGAGGCGATCGGCCCGGCCCTGTGGCGCGAACTGGCCGCCCACGACGGCGTCGCCGCGTACAACTTCTACGGCCCCACCGAGTGCACCGTCGACGCCCTGGCCTGCCGCATCGAGGGCGACGGCCGCCCGCTGGTGGGCCGTCCGCTGCCCAACGTGCGGGCCTACGTCCTGGACGGCCGGCTCCGGCCCGTGCCGCCCGGGGTCGGCGGCGAACTGTACCTGTCGGGCGCCCAGGTGGCCCGCGGCTACGCCCGCCGCCCCGGCCTGACCGCCGCCCGTTTCGTCGCCGACCCGTTCGGGCCGCCCGGCGCGCGGATGTACCGCACCGGCGACCTGGCCCGCTGGACCGCCGACGGGCGTCTGGACTACCTCGGGCGCGCCGACGACCAGGTGAAGGTGCGCGGCCACCGCATCGAGCCGGGGGAGATCGAGGCCGCCCTCCTCGACCTGCCCGAGGTCACCGCCGCGGCCGTCGTCGCGGTGGCCGACGCGCACGGCCACACCCGCCTGGCCGCCTACGCCGTCCCCGCCGCCGGGGCCGCGCACCCCACCGCCGCCGCGCTGCGGGAGGCCTGCCGCCGGGTCCTGCCCGAGCACATGGTGCCGTCCTCCTTCACCGTGCTCGACGCCCTCCCGCTGACCACCAGCGGCAAGCTGGACCGCCGGGCCCTGCCCGCCCCCGACCTCGACACCGCCGGACGCGACAAGGAGTTCGTCGTCCCGCGCACCCCCCAGGAGATGACGCTGGCCGGCATCTGGTCCGAGGTGCTGGGCGTGCGCAGAGTCGGTGCCACCGACAACTTCTTCGAGCTGGGCGGCGACTCCATCCTCGGCATCCAGGCCGTCTCCCGCGCCCGCGCCGCCGGCCTGCACCTGACCTCGCAGGACGTCTTCCGCCACCAGACCGTCGCCGACCTGGCCGCCGCCGTGGCCCGCCGGACCGGGCCCGCCGCGCCCGCCCCCGGGCTGCCGGCGGACGACGGGCCCGCCCCGCTGACCCCCGTACAGGAGTGGTTCTTCGCCACGCACGGCCCGCTGCGGCACTTCGCCATGTCGCTCCTCCTGGATCTGCCCCACGACCTGGACGAGCCCGCCCTGGAACGGGCGCTGGAGGCGCTGGCCGCCCACCACCCGGCGCTGCGCACCCGGTTCGTCCGCACCGGCGGCACCTGGGAGCAGCACCCCGGCGCGGGCCCGGCCACCGGCCTGCTGACCCGGCACGTCCTGCCCGCCGACGGCGCCGCCGCCCCCCTCCGCGAGCGGGCCGCCGACGCCGCCCGCGCCGCCCTCGACCCGGCCGCCGGCGCCCTGCTGCGCGCCGCCCTGCTGCTGCCGGCCGGGGAGCGCCCCCAGCTCTTCCTGACGGCCCATCACCTCGCCGTCGACAGCGTCTCCTGGCGGATCCTCCTCGCCGACCTGGAACAGGCGTACCGCCAGGCGTCCGCCGGGGAACCGGTCCGGCTGGAGCCCGCCACCACACCGTTCACCGCGTGGGCCGCGCACCTGTCCCGCCGGGTCCGGGACGGCGAACTGGACGACGACCTGCCGTACTGGACCGCCGAGGCCGCCGCGCCCCGCACCCCGCTGCCCGTCGACCGGCCCGGCACGCCGTCGGCCGGATCGGTGCGCACGGTGCGGACCCGCGTCGACCGCGCCACCACCGGGGCACTGCTGCGCCGGGTGCCCGGCGTCTACCGCACCCAGGTCAACGACGTCCTGCTCAGCGCGCTGGGCCGGGTGCTCGCCGACTGGGCGGGCACCGCGCACGTGACCGTCGCCCTGGAGGGGCACGGCCGCGAGGACGACACCGTCGACCTGTCCCGCACGGTGGGCTGGTTCACCACTCAGTACCCCGTCACCCTCACCCCGGCCGGGCCGTCCGCCGCGCCGGACTGGGCCGCCACCCTGAAGGCCGTCAAGGAGCGCCTGCGCGCCGTGCCCCGGCGCGGCCTCGGCTACGAGGCACTGGCCCGGCTCGGCTCGCCCGACCCGGCCGCCCGCGCCCTGCGGGACGTGCCCCTGCCGCAGGTGTCGTTCAACTACCACGGGCAGTGGGACGGCTCCGCCGGGCGGGACTTCGCCCCGGCCGCCGACGTGCCCGGCCGGGACGTCGCCGCCGACGAGCCGCTCGACCACCTGCTGGACGTCACCGCCGTGGTCGCCGACGGCGAACTGGAGATCACCTGGCACTACAGCGACCAGGTGCACGACGAGGACACCGTCCGCGCGCTCGCCGACGCCATGACCGGCGCGCTCACCGCGATCACCGAGCACTGCGCCCGGCCGGACGCCGGCGGCCGCACCCCCTCCGACTTCCCCCTGGCCCGCCTGGACCAGGCCGGCGTGGACCGGCTGGCCGGCGACGGCCGCGGCGTCGAGGACATCCTGCCGCTGACCCCGCTCCAGGAGGGCATGCTCTTCCACCGCCTGGTCGGCGGCGACGACGACGTCTACGTCGACCAGGCCGCCCTGCTGCTGGACGGCGTCGCCGACCCGCACGCCTTCGCGCTCGCCTGGCAGCGCGTCACCGACCGCACGCCCGCCCTGCGCACCTCGGTGGTGTGGGAGGACGTGCCCGTGCCCCTCCAGGTCGTGCACCGCGAGGTGCGCGTGCCCGTCACCCACCTGGACTGGCGGGAGACGGACCCGGACGGGCGCGCCGAGCGGCTGGCGCGGCTGCGCGCCGACGACCTGGCGCGCGGCATCGACCTCGGCACGGCCCCGCTGATGCGGCTCACCCTGGTCCGGCTGCCCGACGCCCGGCTGCACCTGCTGTGGACCTCCCACCACCTGATCCTGGACGGCTGGAGCCTGGCCCAGGTCCTCACCGAGGTCACCGAGGAGTACGCGGCCCTCATTGCCGGGGCCGAGGCGAGCCCGCCCGCGCGCCGCCCCTTCGGCGACTACGTGCGCTGGCTGGCCGGACAGGACACCGCCGCCGTCCGCGCGCACTGGAGCACGGTCCTCGACGGGTTCGCCACCCCCACCCCGCTGCCCGCCGACCGCCCCCTGCGCGAGACGCACGCGGCCCGCTCCGCCGCCGTCCACACCGCCGCCCTGCCCGAGGCGGCGTCCGCCGCGCTGGCCGCCACCGCCCGGCAGGCCGGACTCACCGTCAACACGGTGGTGCAGGGCGCCTGGGCGCTGCTGCTGGCCCGCTACAGCGGGGAGACGGACGTGGTGTTCGGCACCACCGTGTCCGGACGCCCCGACGACCTGCCGGGCGCCGAGTCGATGGTCGGCATGTTCATCAACACCGTGCCCACGCGCGTCCACGTCGACCGGCGCCGCACCACCGCCGACTGGCTGCGCGACCTCCAGCGGGCGCAGGCCGAGTCGCGGCGCTTCGCCGCCGTCTCCCTGGCCGAGCTGACCGCGCTGAGCGACGTGCCGTCCGGCACCCCGCTGTTCCACAGCATGGTCGCCTTCGAGAACTACCCCTTCGACGAGGCCCGCACCGCGGGCTCCGGGGTGCGCCTGGCGGAGGTCACCTCCCGCGACGCCACCAACTACCCCCTCGTCCTGCGCGCCCACCAGGGCGAACGGCTCGGCTTCGACCTGGCCTACGACCCGGACCTGTTCGACGAGGTTACGGTCCGCTCGCTCGCCGACCGCCTGCGCCTGCTGCTGACGGAGATCGCCGACGGGCCCGACCGCCCGCTGCGCGCCCTGGCCTGGACGACCGCCGGGGAGCGGCGGCGGATGCTGGCCGACTGGAACGGCACCGCCCACGGCCGCCCCGCCGAGACCCTGGTCGACCTGTTCGAGGCGCAGGCCGCCCGCACTCCCGGCGCGATCGCCGTCACCTGCGGCGACGACCGGCTCGACTACGCCGCGCTCGACGCGGCGGCCGGCCGCCTCGCCCACCGGCTCGCCGAGGCCGGGGCGGGCCCCGAACGCCACGTCGCGCTCGCCCTGCCCCGCTCCACGGACCTGGTCGTGGCGGTCCTCGCCGTGCTGAAGACGGGCGCCGCCTACCTGCCGATCGACCCGAAGCTGCCCGCCGAGCGCGTCGCCCACCTGCTGACCGACGCCGCGCCGGTCCTCCTCGTCACCGGCGGGGAGACGGCCGTACGGGCCGCCGGCACGGGCGTGCCCGCCGCCGGCGCCTTCGAGGACCTGCCCGGCACCGGTGTCCCCGTCCTCGCCCTGGACGACCCCGCCGTACGCGACGACCTCGCCCGCCGCCCCGCGAGCGGCCCGCCGGCGGCCCGCCGCCCCCTGCCGGAGAACGCCGCCTACACCATCTACACCTCCGGCTCCACGGGCCGCCCCAAGGGCGTCGTCGTACCGCACGCCAACGTGGTCCGGCTGTTCACCCGCACCCGCGACTGGTTCCGTTTCGACGAGCACGACGTGTGGACGCTGTTCCACTCCTACGCCTTCGACTTCTCGGTGTGGGAACTGTGGGGCGCGCTGCTGCACGGCGGCCGGCTGGTGGTCGTCCCCGACGACACCGCCCGCTCCCCGGAGGACTTCCTGCGGCTGCTCGCCGACGAACGGGTCACCGTCCTCAACCAGACCCCGTCCGCCTTCTACCCGCTGATCCGCGCCGACGCCGAGCACCCGGAGCTCGGCGGGCGGCTGGCCCTGCGCACGGTCGTCTTCGGCGGCGAGGCGCTGGACGTCACCCGGCTCGCCGACTGGTACGCGCGCCACCCGGACACCGCCCCGCGCCTGGTCAACATGTACGGCATCACCGAGACGACCGTGCACGTCACCCACGCGCCCCTGGACCGTGCGACGGCCGCCGCGGGCACCGCCAGCCCCATCGGCACCGGCATACCGGACCTGCGGATCTACGTCCTCGACGGCGACCTGGCCCCCGTACCGCCCGGCGCCGTGGGCGAGATGTACGTGGCGGGGGAGGGCCTGGCCCGCGGCTACCTCGGCCGCCCCGGCCTGACCGCGTCCCGGTTCCCCGCCGACCCGTTCGGCCGGCCCGGCAGCCGCATGTACCGCACCGGCGACCGCGCCCGGTGGCGGGCCGACGGCACCCTGGAGTACCTCGGCCGCGCCGACCAGCAGGTGAAGATCCGCGGCTACCGCATCGAGCCCGGCGAGATCGAGGCCGCCCTGCACACCCACCCGGGCGTCGGCGCCGCCGCGGTCGGCGTGTACGAGGACGGCTCCGGAACGCGGCGGCTGGTCGCCCACGTCGTCGGCGCGGACGGGCACACCGGCCCGCCGTCCGCCGCCGACCTGCGCGCCCACCTGGAGCGCCTGCTGCCCGCCCACATGGTGCCCGCCGCCTACGTCCCGATGGCGGCGCTGCCCCTCACCGTCAACGGCAAGCTCGACCGGCGCGCGCTGCCCGCCCCCGGACCGGACGGGTTCGCCTCCGGCGCCGACCGCAGCGCACCGCGCACCCCCGCCGAACGCGCCGTCGCCGCCGCCTGGACGGACGTCCTGGACACGGACGAGGTGGGCACCGGCGACGACTTCTTCGCCCTTGGCGGCGACTCGATCCTCGCCGTGCGCGTCACCTCCCGGCTGCGCGCGGCCTTCGGACCCGACGTCTCCCCGCGGCTGCTGTTCACCCACCCCAGGCTGGCCGACCTGGCCGCCGCCCTCGGCGACCCGGACCCGCACCGGGCGGCGGAGGTCATCCCGGCCGCGGACCCGGACGCCCCGGTGCCGCTGTCGTACGCGCAGCAGCGCCTGTGGTTCCTGGACCGCTTCGAGCCGGGCAGCACCGAGTACACGACGCTGTCCGTGCTGCGGCTGCGCGGCCGGCTCGACGAGGCGGCCCTGCGCACCGCCCTGGACGGCCTGGTGGCCCGGCACGAGGCGCTGCGCACCACCTTCGCCGACCGGGACGGGCAGGCACGGCAGACCGTGCACCCGCCGCACCCGGTGGAGCTGCCGGCCGACGACCTCACCGGCGGCGGCCCCGGGGTGCTGGACGCCCTCCTGGAGCGCGAGGCCGCCACCCCCTTCGACCTGGCCCGCGGCCCCCTGCTGCGGGCCCGCCTGGCCCGGCTCGCCGCCGACGAGCACGTCCTGGTCCTGGCCGTCCACCACATCGTCACCGACGGCTGGTCCGTCGGCGTGCTCGGCCGGGACCTCGCCGAGCTGTACACGGCGGCCCACGAGCACCGCGCGCCCCGGCTGCCCGCGCTGCGCGTGCGGTACGCCGACTACGCCGCCTGGCAGCGCGCCCGCACCGACCTCGCCGAGAAGCAACTCGCCTACTGGCGCGACGCGCTGGAAGGACTGGCCCCGCTGGAGCTGCCGACCGACCGGCCGCGCCCCGCCGTCCGCACCCGCGACGGCGCCCTGGTCACCTTCCACCTGCCCGCCGCGCTCACCGACCGGCTGCGGGAGACCGGCCGGGACGCCGACGCCACCCTGTACATGACCCTGCTGGCGGCCTGCACGGTGCTGCTGGCCCGCTGGGCGGACCAGGAGGACGTCGCGGTCGGCACCGTCGCCGCGGGCCGGGAACAGCCCGAACTGCACGACGTGGTCGGCATGTTCGTCAACACCCTGGTGCTGCGCAGCCGGGTGCGGCCGGACATGACGTTCCGTCAGCTCCTGGGCGACGTCCGCACCGCCGTCCTGGAGGCGTTCGCCCACCAGGAGGTGCCCTTCGAACGGCTGGTGGACGCCCTCCGGCCCGAGCGCGACACCAGCCGCACCCCCCTGTTCCAGGTCATGGTGGCGCTGCACAACCTGGGCGCCGAGACCCCCCGCCTGCCCGGCCTGGACGTCGAACCGGTGACGCCGCCGGTCCGGCACGCCACCTACGACCTCGCCTTCGACTTCGTCGAGCGCGACGGAGGCGTCACCGGCTACCTGGAGTACAACACCGGCCTGTTCGACGCCGCCACCGCCGAACGCCTGGCCGCACAGCTCGGGCTGCTGCTGGAGGCCGCCGCCGAGCACCCCGACCGGGCCACCGGCGCGCTGCCGCTGATGACCGGCGCCGAACGGCGGCGGGTGCTGGAGGAGTGGCAGGGCGAGCGGCTGCCGGTGCCCGCCGCCACCTTCCCGGCCCTGTTCGAGGCACAGGCCGCCCGCACCCCGCACGCCACCGCCCTGGTCGCCCGCGACGCCACCCTCGGCTTCGCCGCCCTCAACGACCGCGCCAACCGGCTGGCCCACCACCTCATCGCCCGGGGCGTCGGCGCGGAACGCGTGGTCGCCGTCCGGCTGCCGCGCACCTCCGACGCGTACGTGGCGCTGCTCGCCGTCCTCAAGGCCGGCGGCACCCTGCTGGCCCTCGACCCGGACCTGCCCGAGGAGCGCGTCGCGTTCCTCCTGCGGGACGCCGCCCCGCACACCGTGCTCACGGCGGACGCCCTGCGCGAGGTGCCCTGGGACCGGCTGCCCGCCCACGACCCGGCCGACGCCGACCGCACCGCTCCGCTGCGCCCGGAGAACACCGCGTACGTCGTCTACACCTCCGGCTCCACCGGCCGGCCCAAGGGCGTCGCGGTCGAACACCGCCAGCTCGTCAACCTCTGCCACGACCACCGCGAAGGACTCGTCGCCCCGCACACCGCCGACGGGCACCGGCTGCGCGCCGCGCTCAGCGCGTCCTTCGCCTTCGACACCTCCTGGGAGGGGCCGCTGCTGCTCGCCCTCGGCCAGGAGGTCCACCTGGTCGACGAGGACGTGCGCCTGGACCCCGACGCGTTCTGCGCCCTGGTCGACGAACGCCGCCTGGACCTGGTGAACGTCACCCCGTCCTTCCTGCGCGAGCTCACCGCCGCCGGACTCCTCGCCCCCGGCCGCCACCACCCCCGGCTGCTGCTCGTCGGCGGCGAGGCGGTCCCCGCCGCCGCCTGGCGCGACCTGGGCGACGCCGAACGCGGCCTCGGCATCGCCGTGTACAACATGTACGGCCCCACCGAGTGCACCGTCGACGCCGCCTACGGCCGCCCCGCCGACCGCCCCGACCGCCCGGTCATCGGCCGCCCGGGCCGCAACCTGCGCGCCTACGTCCTCGACGGCGCGCTGCGGCCCGTCCCGCCCGGCGTCCCCGGCGAGCTGTACCTGGCCGGCGCCCAGGTCGCCCGCGGCTACCTGAACCGGCCCGGCCTGACCGCGGCCCGCTTCCTCCCCGACCCGTTCGGCGCGCCGGGGGAGCGGATGTACCGCACCGGCGACCGGGCCCGCCGGGACGACCGCGGCCTGCTGGAGTTCCTGGGCCGCGTCGACGACCAGGTCAAGATCCGCGGGTTCCGCGTCGAGCCCGGCGAGGTGGAGGCCGCGCTCCTCGCCCACCCGGACGTCACCGAGGCCGCGGTCGCCGTCCGCGAGCACGCCGGCCGGCCGGTGCTCGTGGCGTACGTCGTGCCCACCGCGGACCGCACCCCGCCGTCCGCCGACGCGCTGCGGGTCGCGCTGCGCAGGACGCTGCCGGACCACATGGTGCCCGCCGCGTTCGTGCCGCTGGCCCGCATCCCGCGCACCAGCAGCGGCAAGACCGACCGGCGCGCCCTGCCCGCCCCGCCGGAGCAGCCCGACAGCGGCACGGCGTACGTGGCCCCGCGCCCGGGCACCGAGGAGCGCCTGGCCGCGATCTGGGCGGAGGTCCTCGGCGTCGCCCGCGTCGGCGCGCGGGACAACTTCTTCGCCCTCGGCGGCGACTCGATCCTCAGCATCCAGATCGTCTCCCGGGCCCGGCAGGCCGGACTCGCCCTGACCACCAAGGACGTCTTCCGCCACCAGACGGTCGCCGAACTCGCCCTGTGCGCCACCGGCTCCGCCCCCCGCCCGGCGGGGACGCCCGACGGCCCGGAGCCCGCCGAGGCGCCGCTCACCCCGATCCAGCGCTGGTACCTCGACGGCCGCCGCCCCGGCGACCCGCTGCGCTTCACCATGACCCAGCGCCTGGAACTCGCCCCCGGCACCGACCCGGCCGCCCTGCGCCGGGCCGTCGAGGCGCTGCTGCGCCACCACCCGGCGCTGCGCACCCGCTTCCGCCGCACCGAGGACGGCTGGCGCCAGGAGGTCCTGCCGGACGCGCCGGACGGCGTGTTCACCCGGCACGACCTGGCCGACGCCGACCTGGCGGCCGCGGAGGCGCGGGTGCAGCGCGCGACGGACACGGCCCAGGCCTCCCTCGACCCCACCGAGGGCAGGGTCGTCCGGGTCCTGCACTTCGACGGCGGCCCGCACCGCCCCGCCCAACTCGTCGTCACCGTCCACCACTTGGTGGTCGACGGCGTCTCCTGGCGGATCCTGCTCGCCGACCTGGAGGCCGCCCACCGGGCCGCCGCCGACGGCCGGCCCGTCGAACTGCCCCCGACGGGCACCTCGTTCGGCCACTGGGCGGCCCGCCTGGAGCGGCACACCCGCTCCGGCGCCCTGGACGCCGACCTCCCGTACTGGCAGCGCACCGGCACCGCCCCGGCGGACCTGCCGCCCGGCCGCCCCGGCCCCGACACCCACGGCACCGCCGCCACCGTCACCGTGCGCCTGACCGCCGAGGACACCGAGGCCCTGCTGCGCCGGGTCCCCGAGGCGTACCGCACGCAGGTCAACGACGTGCTGCTCAGCGCCCTGGGCCGCACCCTGGCCCGCTGGTGCGGACGCGACACCGTGCTGGTCGGCGTGGAGGGCCACGGCCGCGAGGACCTCTTCGACGACGTGGACCTGTCCCGCACCGTCGGCTGGTTCACCGCCGAGTTCCCCCTCGCCCTGCGCGTCGCGCCCGACGCCGGGTGGCACGACACCCTGCGGGCCGTCAAGGAACAGCTGCGGGCCGTGCCGCTGCGGGGCCTCAGCCACGGCGCGCTGCGCCACCTGCTGCCGGACAGCCCCCTGGCCGGCGCCCCGCACCCGCGGGTCGGCTTCAACTACCACGGCCGGTGGGACGCGGGCCGCGGCACCGGCGACGGCCTGTACCGCGCCGCCCTGCCGCCGGCCGGCCGCGACACCGACCCGGACGAGCCCCGCCCCTACCTGCTGGACATCACCGGCGCCGTCCAGGACGGCCGGCTGGAGCTCGGCTGGACCTACCCGCCGGCCGTGTACGACGAGCCGGTCGTCCGGCGGCTCGCCGAGGAGATGTGCGCGGCGCTGCGCGAGATCGTCGCGCACTGCGCCCGCCCGGACGCCGGCGGCCGGACCCCGTCCGACTTCCCGCTCGCCCGCCTCGCCCAGGACCGGCTCGACCGGCTGATCGGCGACGGGCGGGGCGTGGCCGACGTCCTGCCGCTGACCCCGCTCCAGTCCGGCATGCTCTTCCACGGCCTGGTCGACGACGCCGGGGCCTACTTCGACCGGACGGCGGTCCGGCTGTCCGGGGTGGCCGACCCGGCGGCGTTCGCGGCGGCCTGGCAGCGGGTCGCCGACCGCACCCCGGCGCTGCGCACCTCCGTCCACTGGCAGGGCCTGCCGCACCCGGTGCAGGTCGTCCACGACCGCGCCGAGCTGCCCGTCACCCACCTGGACTGGCGGCACCTCACCGACGAGGGACGCGCGGCGGCGACCGAGCGGCTGCTCGCCGAGGACCGCGCCGCCGGCATGGACCTGACCCGCGCGCCCCTCACCCGTGTCACGCTCGCCGCGCTGCCCGGCGACGAGGTCCTGCTGCTGTGGTCCACCCACCACCTGATCCTGGACGGCTGGAGCACGGCGCACCTGCTCACCGAGGTGTGCGAGGCGTACGCCGCGCTCACCGGCGGCCCGCAGGCCGCCCCGCCCGTCCGGCGCCCGTTCGCGGACTTCCTGCGCTGGCTGGACGCCCAGGACACCGGCGCGGCCGAACGGTACTGGGCCGACGCCCTGGCCGGTGTCACCGCCCGCACCCCGCTGCCCTACGACCGCACGCCCGCCGAGGCGCACCGCGCCCGCTCCGGGGCGGCCGTGACCCGCGAGCTCGACGCGGACGTCTCGCGGCGGCTGCGGGAGACGGCCGCCCGCGCCGGACTGACCGTCAACACCGTGGTGCAGGGCGCCTGGGCGCTGCTGCTGGCCCGGTACGGCGGGCAGCGCGACGTGGTGTTCGGCACCACCGTCTCCGGCCGCCCCGCCGACCTGCCGGGCGTGGAGTCCATGGTCGGCATGTTCATCAACACCGTGCCGACCCGGGTGAGGGTGCCCGGGAGCGGCGGCGTGCTGCCGTGGCTGCGCGCCGTGCAGGAGGAGCAGAGCGACGCCCGGCGCTTCGACTGGCTCGCGCTGCCCCGCATCCAGGCCCTGAGCGGCGTCCCGGCCGGGGACGCGCTGTTCGACAGCATGGTCGTCTTCGAGAACTACCCCGTCGACGCGTCCGCCACGGCCCGCACCGGCGTCCGAGTCGAGGAGGTCCGCGCCGACGACGCCACCACCTTCCCGCTGTGCCTGCGCGCCCACCTCGCCGACCGGCTCGGCTTCGACCTGGCCTACGACACGGCGCTGTTCGACCGGGACACCGTGGAGCGCGCCGCCGCCCGCCTGGCCGCCCTGCTCACCGCCCTGGCCGACGGCGCCGACGGCGACGTGGCCGGGCTGGACCTGCTGACCCCGGCCGACCGGGCCCTCCTGGACACGTGGAACGCCCCCGCGCGGCGGGCGGCGCCCGCCTCGCCGGTGGACCTGTTCGCCGAGCAGGTGCGCCGCACCCCGGACGCGGTCGCGCTGCGCGACGGCGACCGGCGGCTGACGTACCGCGAGCTCGCCGACTGGTCGGACCGGCTGGCGGCCCGGCTGCTGGCCGGCGGCCTCGCCCCGGAGGACCGGGTCGCCCTGCTCATGGACCGCTCCGCCGAACTCGTGGCCGCCCAGCTCGCCGTCCTCAAGGCCGGCGGCGCCTACGTACCGGTGGACACCCGCGCCCCCGAGGACCGCCGCCGCACCCTGCTCGCCAGGGCGGACGCCGGGGTCCGGCTGACCGCCGGGGAGGTCGCCGCGGCCCGGCAGGCAGCCCCGGCCGGCGAGGCGGCAGCCCCGGCCGGCGGACCGGTCCTCCCGCCCGCCGACCCCGACCGCCTCGCCTACGTGATGTTCACCTCCGGTTCCACCGGCGAGCCCAAGGCGGTCGCGGTGCGCCACCGGGACGTGGCGGCGCTGGCCACCGACAGCCGCTTCGGCGGGGGCGTGTGCGCCCGGGTGCTGCTGCACTCGCCGGTGGCGTTCGACGCCGCGACCTTCGAGGTGTGGGCGCCGCTGCTGGGCGGCGGCTGCGTCGTGGTCGCCCCCGACGGCCCGCTGGACGCGGCCCTGCTGCGCACCCTGGCCCGCGAGGACGGGCTGACGGCGCTGTGGCTGACCGCCGGCCTGTTCCGGCTGCTGGCGCAGGACGCGCCGGACTGCTTCGCCGGGCTGCGGCAGGTGTGGACCGGCGGTGACGTGGTCCCGGCGGCGGCCGTGCGCCGGGTGCTCGCCGCCTGCCCCGGCCTGACCGTGGTGGACGGCTACGGGCCGACCGAGACGACGACCTTCGCGACGTCCCACGCCCTGACCGACCCGGCGGCGGTCCCGGACACCGTGCCCATCGGCCGGCCCCTGGACGACCTGCGGGTGCACGTCCTCGACGCCCGGCTGCGCCCCGTCCCGCCGGGCTGCGCGGGCGAGCTGTACGTGGCCGGCGAGGGCGTGGCCCGCGGCTACCTGGGCAGGCCCGGCGAGACCGCGGCCCGGTTCCTCGCGGACCCGTCCGGCCCGCCCGGGGAGCGGATGTACCGCACCGGCGACCTGGCCCGGCGCCGCCCGGACGGCACGGTGGAGTTCCTGGGCCGCGCCGACGACCAGGTCAAGATCCGCGGGTTCCGCGTCGAACCCGGCGAGGTGGAGGCCGCCCTGGCGGCCGCCCCGGGGGTCGCGGACGTGGCGGTCCTGGCCCGCGAGGACCGCCCGGGCGGCCGGCGCCTGGTGGCGTACGTGGTCGGCCCGGCCGGCGACGACCTGCCCGGCCTGCTGGCGTTCGCCCGCCGTACCCTGCCCGACTACCTCGTCCCCGCGGCGTTCGTCCCGCTGGCGGCCCTGCCGCTGAGCGGCAACGGCAAGGTGGACCGGGCCGCGCTCCCGGCCCCCGCCCCCGAGGCGGGCACGGACCCCGGCGCGGCGCGGACCGCGCCGCGCACCGAGGCCGAGCGCCGCACGGCCGACGTCTTCGCCGAGGTGCTGGGCACCGAACCGCCCGGCGTGGAGGACGACTTCTTCCGGCTGGGCGGCGACTCCATCCTCAGCATCCGCCTCGCCGCCCGCCTGTCCGAGGCGTTCGGCACGGAGCTGTCGCCGCGGGCCGTGTTCACCCACCCCACCCCGGCCGGGCTCGCCGCCCTGCTCGCCCGGACGCCGTCCGGCGGCACCCCCGGGCGGCCCGGCATCGTCCCGGTCGCCCGCGACACCGCGGCCCCCATGTCGTACGCCCAGCAACGCCTGTGGTTCCTGGAGGAGTTCGCGCCCGGCGGCGCCGAGTACGTCACCGCGCTCGCGCTGCGGCTGCGCGGCGCGCTCGACACCCGGGCCCTGGCCGCGGCACTGCGCGCGCTGGTCGCCCGGCACGAGTCGCTGCGCACCACCTTCGACTCGGTGGACGGCCACGGCGTGCAGATCGTGCATCCGCCGCAGGACGTGCCGCTGCCGCTGCACGACCTGGCCGCCCTCCCCGAACCGGACCGCACGGCCCGGCTGGAGGCCCTGCTGGCCGACGACCGCACCCGCCCGTTCGACCTGCGCCGCGGCCCGCTGCTGCGCACCGCGCTGGTCCGGCTCGCCGACGACGACCACGTGCTCGCGCTGACGCTGCACCACATCGTCACCGACGGCTGGTCGACGGCCGTGCTCACCGGCGACCTCGCCCACCTGTACCGGGCCGAGACGGGTGCCGGGGACGGGGAGCTGCCGCCGCTGCCGGTGCAGTACGCCGACTACGCCCACTGGCAGCGCACCGCGGGCGCGGCCGGCGACCAGCTCGCCTACTGGAAGGAGCGGCTGGCCGGCGTCGAACCGCTGGACCTGCCCACCGACCGGCCGCGCCCGGCGGTGCGCACCCGCTCGGGCGCCACCGCCCGGCTCTCCCTGCCGCCGCACACCGCCCGCCGCCTCGCGCAGGTCGGCCGGGACCGGGGCACCACCCTGTTCACCACGCTCGTGGCCGCCGCGCAGACCTACCTCGCGCGGCTGTCCGGCGGACGGGACATCGCCGTCGGCACCGTCACCTCCGGCCGGGACCGGGCCGAGACCCAGCGCCTGATCGGGTTCTTCGTCAACACCCTGGTGCTGCGCTCGCGGGTCGAGCCCGAGCGGCCGTTCCCCGCGTTCCTCGCCGACGTGCGCGCCACGGTCCTGGACGCCTTCGCGCACCAGGAGGTGCCGTTCGAGCAGGTCGTGGACGAGGTGCAGCCGGTGCGCGACACCAGCCGCACCCCGCTGTTCCAGGTGATGGTGGTCCTGCAGAACACCCCGGCCGCCGGCCTGGACCTGCCCGGCCTGGAGGTCACCGACGTCGAGACGGACCTGCGGCACGCGGCGTTCGACCTCACCCTGGAGTTCGCCGAGACCCCCTCCGGGGCCCTGGACGGCCTGCTCACCTACAACACCGACCTGTTCGACGCGGCCACCGCCGAGCGCATGGCCGGCCAGCTCGCCACACTGCTCACCGCCGTCGCCGAGGACCCCGACCGTCCGCTGGGCGCCCTGCCGCTGGCTTCCGAGGAGACGCTGCGGGGCGTCCTGGAGCAGGGCCGGGGCACGGCCCGGCCGGTGCCGGCGGCGACCCTGCCCGAGCTGTTCGAACGGCAGGCCGCCCGCACCCCCGACGCGCCCGCCCTGGCCGACGGCGCCCGGCAGTGGACGTACGCCGAGGTCGACCGGTGGGCCAACCGGCTCGCGCACCGGCTCATCGGCCTCGGCGTCGGCCCCGAGCGCGTCGTCGCCCTCGCCCTGCCCCGCTCCGCCGAGACGGTCGTCGCGCAGCTCGCGGTCGCCAAGGCCGGCGGCGCCTTCCTGCCCGTCGCCCCCGACTACCCCGAGCAGCGGCGGGAGTTCATGCTGCGCGACGCCGGCGCCCACCTGGTGCTGGCCGACCCGGCGGAGGTCCGGGACGCCGCCGGGCCCGGCACGGCCCCCACCGACGCCGACCGCACCGCCGCCCTCACCCCCGACCACCCCGCCTACGTCATCTACACCTCCGGGTCCACCGGAACCCCCAAGGGCGTGGTCGTGCCGCACCGCGGACTGGCCGGGTTCGCCGCCGCCGCGGCCGAACGCTACGCGGCCGGCCCCGGCGACCGGGTGCTCCAGTTCGCCTCGCCCAGCTTCGACGCCTCCGTCCTGGAGCTGTGCGTGTCCCTGCTCGGCGGCGCCACGCTCGTCACCGGCGAGGAAGGACCGCTGGTCGGGGAGCGGCTGGCCGAGGTCCTCGCCGGACGGCGGATCAGCCACGCGCTGATCCCGCCCGCCGCCCTGGCCACCGTCGACCCCGGCACGTCCGGCGCCCTGCCCGAGCTGCGGACCCTGATCGTCGGCGCCGAGGCGTGCCCCGCGGACCTGGTGGAGCGGTGGGCCCCCGGCCGCCGCATGATCAACTCCTACGGCCCCACCGAGGCCACCGTCGTCGCCACCTGGACCGGCCCGCTGACCCCGGGCGCGGGCGTCCCGCCGATCGGCCGCCCGGCCGGCGCCACCCGCGTCCACGTCCTCGACCATGCCCTGCGGCCCGTCCCGCCCGGCGTCACCGGCGAGCTGTACGTGGCCGGACCCGGCCTCGCCCGCGGCTACCTGAACCGCCCGGGCCTGACCGCGCGGCGGTTCGTCGCCGACCCGTTCGGCGCGCCGGGGGAGCGGATGTACCGCACCGGCGACCTGGCCCGCTGGGACGCCGCCGGGCAGCTCGTCTTCGCCGGACGGGCCGACGACCAGGTCAAGCTGCGCGGCTTCCGCATCGAACCGGGCGAGATCGAGAGCGCCCTGCGCCGCCACCCCCGGGTGCGCGACGCGGTGGCCGTGGTCCGCGCCGACGGCCCCGGACGGCTCGTGGCCTACGTCGTCCCCGCCGAGGGCACCCAGGACGGGCCGGACCCGGCGGACCTGCGCGAGCACCTGGCCGGGCTGCTGCCGCCGTACATGGTCCCGTCGGCGTTCGTGGCGCTGGAGCGCCTGCCGCTCACCCCGAACGGCAAGACCGACCGGCGGGCCCTGCCCGAACCGGGACCGGCGCAGACCGCCGCCGGGCCGCGCACCGCGCCGCGCACCGACACCGAACGCCGTGTCGCCCGCATCTGGGCCGACGTCCTCGGGGTGGACGAGGTCGGCGCGCACGACAACTTCTTCCACCTCGGCGGCGACTCGATCCTCACCATGCAGGTGGTGTCCCGGCTCCGGCGGGAGGGCCTGCACGTGGCCACCCGCGACCTGTTCACCCACCAGACCGTCGCCGAGCTGGCCGCCGTCGCCGGCTCCGCGCCGCAGCGCGCCGAGGACGGCCCGGTCACCGGTGACGTGCCGCTGACCCCCATCCAGGAGTGGTTCCTGACCACGCCGCGGGCGAGCCACGACCACTTCAACCAGTCGGCCCTGTGGGAGCTCGACGGCCCGCCCGACCCGGCAGCCCTGCGGACGGCCCTGGCGGCGCTCCTCGACCACCACGACGCGCTGCGCATGCGCTTCACCCGGGACGCCGGCGGCTGGCACCAGTTCAACCCGCCGCCGGGCGACGCCGAGCCCGTCCTCGACCACCACGACCTGGCCGGACTGTCCGCCGCGGCGGCGGACGCGGCCCTGCGCGAGGCCGCCGACGAGCTGCACGCCGGCTTCGACCTCGGGCGGGGACCGCTGCTGAAGGCCGCCCTGTTCACCGGGGACCCCGGCCGCCCGGCCTTCCTCCTCCTGGTCGCCCACCACCTGGTGATCGACGCCGTGTCCTGGCGGATCCTGCGCGACGACCTGGAGGCCGGCTACGCGCAGGCCCGGCGGGGCGAGCCGGTGGCCCTGGGGGAGCGCACCACCTCCTTCCGCGACTGGGCCCGCAGGCTCGCCGCGCACGTCGCCGACGGCGGCCTGGACCACGAGCTGCCGTACTGGGAGGAGACGGTGGCCGCCGCCCCGCCCCCGGCGGCCGGCGCGGACACGCCCCCGGCGGACGCGGGAGAGACCCGCGCCCTCACCGTCGAGCTGGACGAGGAGGACACCGAAGCCCTGCTGCGGGCCGCGCCGGGCGCCTACCGCACCCGCGTCAACGACGTCCTGCTGGCCGCCCTCGCGCTGGCGCTGGCCCGCTGGACGGGCGGCGACCGGGTCCGCCTGGACCTGGAGGGCCACGGCCGGGAGGACGTGCTCGACGACGTCGACCTGTCCCGCACGGTCGGCTGGTTCACCACCGTCCACCCGGTCGCGCTCCGGGTGGACGACCCCGGCGACCTCGCCGCGGACCGCGACTGGCGCGCCCTGGTGAAGTCGGTCCGCCGCCAGCTGCGCGCGGTCCCCGGCAACGGACTGGGCTTCGGCGCCCTGCGCACCTTCGGCCCGCCCGAGGTGCGCGAACGCCTCGGCGCGGCGGCGCACAGCCAGGTGGTGTTCAACTACCTCGGCCAGTGGGACGCCCGCGCCGCCTCCGGCGACGGCGGCCCCGGCGGCGGCCTGGTCCGCGCCGAGCACGGCTCCTGCGGCCGGGACCACGACCCCCGGGACGGCGGCTCGCACCCGCTGGAGGTGGTGGGCGCGGTGCAGGACGGCCGTCTGGCCTTCACCTGGCACCACCGCGCCGACGTCCACGACCCGGCCGGCGTACGGCGCGCCGCCGCCGACTTCGCCGAGGCCCTGCGCCACATCGCCCGGCACGCCCGGAGCCGCCGGTGACGCCCCCGCGCCCCCGGCACCGGCCGGGAGCCCCCCGGGCACCGTGCCCGGCCCCGCCCACCGACCCGACCTGCACCGACCGGCACCACCTCACGACAGGAGAGCACCCGATGGACGAGAACACCCGCTACCAGGTCCTGCGCAACGACGAGGAGCAGTACTCGCTGTGGCCCGTCGACGTGGAGGTGCCCGCCGGCTGGCACCCCGTCGGCAAGGAGGGCACGGAGGCCGAGTGCTCCGCCTACGTGGACGAGGTCTGGACCGACATGCGGCCGCGCAGCCTGCGGGAGCGGATGGAGAACGCCGGAGCCTAGCCCCCGGGGCCCGGGGGGGGGGGGGGGGGGGGGGCCCCCCCCCCCCCCCCCCCCCCCCCCCCGCCCGGCCCCGCCCCCCCCCCCCCGCCCCCCCCGCCCGGGGGGGGGGGGCGCGGGCCCCCGGGGGGGGGCGGGGGGGGGGGGGGGGCGGCCCCCCGCGGGCCCCCCCCCCCGGGGGGGGGGGGGGGGGGGGCCCCCCCCCCCCCCCCCCCCGGGCCCGCTTCCCACCGAGGAGACCCATGACGCCCGAACTGCGCACCGAACGGCTGGAGTTCCTGCCCTACCGGCCGAAGGACGAGGACGCCTTCGTCGGCCTGCTGCGCGACGAGGAGGTCTGCCGCTGGATGGGCCAGGAGCGGATCCCCGAGGCCGACGTCCGCGCGCTCTTCCGCGCCATCCTCACCGACGTCTACCCCACCCGCCGCTTCGACGTGTGGGGCCTGTGGCACGAGGGCGCCTACGTGGGCCACGCGGAGGTGAAGCGGACCGGCAACGTCGACGGCCACGAACTCGTCGCCGCCCTCGCCCCGTCCCACTGGGGCAAGGGCCTGGGCTCGGAGGTGGTCCGCGGCCTGCTGCGCCACGCCGCCGACGACCTCGGCCTGACGGAGGCCTACGGCATGGTGGGCGCGGAGAACACCGCCAGTCTGGCCCTCTGCCGCCGCCTGGGCTTCCGGCACGTGCGCGACGTGGTCGGCGACGACGGCACGGTGACGCGGATGCTGGTGGTCGCCACGACGGACCCCCGGCCCTGAACCGGGCGGACCGGCGCCCGGGAGCGCACCGGGCCGTGCACTGGGGCTGCGCCGCCGCCGTGGACGCGTTGTAATACGGACGTGGTCGGTGAGGGCACTACGAGACGCGCAACGCGAACGCTGCGTGCCGAGACGGCCCTCAGGGCGATCGCGGCCGACCAGGAGTCACCCGGACGGGTGCGCCGCGTCCTCGAACAGGCGCTCGTCTTCGCGGACGCGGCCCTCGCGGCCGTGTACACCCCCGCCGACGACGGCGAGCTGCTGTGCCTGGCGGAGTCGGCCGGGGTGCCCAGGGCCCTGTACGGCGTACGGGACAGCTACGCCCTCGACGGCGGGTCCCCGGCCGCCCGGGCCCACCGCGAGGACCGGCCGGTGTGGCTCGGCCCCGACGAGCTCGCCGCGCCCGCGCGGGCAGGGCAGGTGCCGGTGCGGGACTTCTCCGTCGCCGCCCTGCCCCTGCCCGGCGCGGACGGCGGGGGCTGCCTGCTCGCCGTCAGCGAGCGGCCCGGCGGCTTCGGCCCCGAGGAGCGCACGTGCCTGGAGCTCGTCGCCGCGGCCGTCGCCTTCCCGGTCCCGCCCGCGGCCGCCGAGAGCGCGGAGCTGCCGCCGTACGCCTTCCGCCTCGTCATGGACACCGGCCGCGTCCGCGTCGGCGACGGCATCCTGGACCTGTTCGGCCTGGCCCCGGCGGAGTTCGACGGCCGCGTGGAGACCCTGCTGGGGCTGACCGTGCCCGAGGACCTGCCGTCGCTGATGTCCGTGGTGGAGGCCGACCACATGTCGATCGGCGACCGCGAGCTGGAGTTCCGGGTGCTCCAGCCCGCCGGGCCGCCGAGGTGGCTGCGGCTGAGCGGCCGCCTGCTGCCCGGCGGCGAGGGCCACCCGGCCCGCATGGTCGGCACCGTCGTCGACGCCTCCACCCTGCGCCCGGGCATCACCGACGTGGGCCGCGTGCAGCGCCTCGCCGCCGCCCTGGCCACCGCCGTCACCGTCCGCGACGTCGGCGAGGCCGTGGTCGCCGCCCTGCGCCGCCCGCTGCGCGCCGACCGGATCGCGCTCGCCGAACTGGAGAACGACCGGCTGGTCGTCACCGTCCTCGACCCGCCGCAGCCGGAGGCCTGGCCCGAGCTGTGGCGCACCGAGTGGCGCACCGAATGGCCCGACGCCCCCGTACGGGCCATGCCCACCCTCGCCGCCGCCCTGCGCGAGGGCCGCGCCCGCATCTGGCCCGCCGGGACCCCGCTGGAGCCCGCCCTCGCCGACGTCGGCCGCGGCGGCCTCGCCGTCCTGCCGCTGCCCGCCGGCAACCGCATGGCCGGCTGCTGCCTGATCGGCTGGGACAGCCCGCACGACTTCGGCCCCGACGAACGCGCCCTGCTCACCGCCTCGGCCGGCCTCGCCGGGCAGGCCCTGACGCGGGCCCGCGCCTTCGACGCCGAACACGAACTCGTCGGCATGCTCCAGCGCCAGCTCCTGCCGCGCCGCCTGCCCCGGCTGCCGGGCGCGGTCGCCGTCGCCCGCTACCTGCCCAGCACGGCCGGCCTGGAGCTCGGCGGCGACTGGTACGACGTGATCCCGCTGCCCGACCACCACGTCGCCCTCGTCATCGGCGACGTCCAGGGCCACAGCGCGGGCGCCGCCACCCTCATGGGCCAGATGCGCACCGCGCTGCGCGCCTACGCCGTCGAGGGGCACCCGCCGGACGTGGTGGTCTCGCACGCCAACCGCCTGCTGACGGACATGGAGACCGACCTCTTCGCCACCTGCGCCTACGTCGACCTCGACATGGAGGAGGGCTCCGCGTGGTGCGTGCGCGCCGGGCACCTGCCGCCGGTGCTGCGCCACCCGGACGGCAGCACCGAGATCGCCGAGAGCGAGGGCGGCCCGCCGCTCGGCGTGGTGGCACAGGCCGAGTACCCGATGAGCCCGCTCCGGCTCCAGCCCGGCGCCGTGCTCGTCCTGACCACCGACGGGCTCGTCGAGTCCGCCGCCGTCGACATCGACGTCGGCATGAACCGCCTCGTCCGCCAGCTGGCCGCCGCCGACCCCGCCCACCTGGGCCAGGTCGCCGACACCCTGCTCGGCGACGCCCCCCGCAGCGACGACGTCGCCCTGCTCCTGATGCGCTACGACGGGATGGCGCTGCGCCCGCTGCGGGAGAGCTGGACGGTGTGGCGGGTGCCGCAGGCGGTCGGGCACGCCCGCCGCTTCACCCGGCGCACCCTGCGCTCCTGGGGCGTGACCAAGGGCGTCGACCCGGCGCTGCTCATCGTCTCCGAACTGGTCACCAACGCCCTGGTGCACACCGACGGCCGGGTCCGCCTCGACCTCACCCTCCTCCACGACCGGCTGCGCGTCGCGGTCGCCGACGCCTCGCCCCGCACCCCCGTCAAACCGACCAGCATCGGCTGGGAGGCCACGGGCGGTCGCGGCATCCTCCTGGTCGAGGCGATGTCCGCTACCTGGGGGACCGTGCCGGCCAGCGGCGGCAAGCAGGTGTGGGCGGAGATGCAGGTCGAGCGCCGGGAGCCCGGCCCGCCGGCGTAGCCGGACACGCCGGGACCCGGGCCCGGCGACGACCCGCGCCCGGCGGCACCCCGCGCACCGGACCGGGGGACTAACCCAGCCGCTTCAGCAGCTCGTCGGCGAGCGGAGCGGAGGAGGCCGGGTTCTGCCCGGTGACCAGGGTGCGGTCGACGACCACGTGCGGCGCCCACGGCTCCCCGGCCCGGACGACGACACCGGCCTCGGTGAGGCGGTCCTGCAGCAGCCACTTCGCCTTGCCGGCCAGGCCGCCCTGGATCTCCTCCGCGTTGGTGAACGCGGCCACCTCGTACCCCGCGAAGGCGTTCCGGCCGTCGGGCCCGACGGCCGCCAGCAGCGCGGCCGGACCGTGGCAGACGACACCGAGCGGCGTGCCCGACTCCAGCGCCCGGACGAGCAGCCGGCCGGAGTCGGCGTTCACCGCGAGGTCCTCCATCGGACCGTGCCCGCCGGGGTAGAAGACGGCCGCGTAGTCGTCGAGGTCGACCTCCTCCAGCGCGACCGGGTTCCGCAGGCCGGTGAAGGCGTCCAGCGCCGCCGCGACGCGGTCGGCGTTCTCCTGCCCGCCGTTCACCTCGGGCGCGAGCGAGGCCCGGTCGACGGTGGGCACGACCCCGCCGGGCGTGGCGACGACGACCTCGTGACCGGCCGCCGTGAACGCCTCGTACGGGGCGACGGCCTCCTCGGCCCAGAACCCGGTCGGGTGGAGCGTGCCGTCGGCCAGGGTCCACCGGTCGGCGCCGGTGACGACGAAGAGGATCTTCGACATGGTGGTGCTTCTCCTTGCGTCGGACGATGCCCCGACGGTACGGCGGCCGGCCTCCGGGTTTCCAATGCCGGATCCTATGGCTGCCATAGGATTCCGCATGGCTCGTGTCCTGCTGATCTTTTCGTTAGTCGGGTGGGTTTGGTGGGTGGAGGGTGAGGCCGGTGGGGGTGAGGAAGGACCAGGGCAGGCGTGGGTTGTGGTCGATGCGGTGGATGCCTTGTTCGGCGACGTCGGCGAGGTGGTCGCCGGCGAGGTTGGCGAGCTCGCGTTTCTTCAGCGCGGACCACAGCAGTTCCACCGGGTCGAGCTCGGGTGCGCAAGCCGGTAATCGCTCCAGGGTGAGCCAGTCCTGTTCGGCGGCCCGGGTCCGCATGGCCCGGCTCCAGTGGGCGGACAGTCCGTCCCGGACCAGGACCACCCGCTCCCCGCGGTAGAACACCTTCATCTGCTCCAGGACCTCGACGAGTCCGGCGGTGTCGTAGCTGCCGGGCTTGAGGTGGAGACACAGACGCGGCCCGCGCTCGGGGCCGGCGGCGTGACAGTCGAGAGCCGCGGCCATCCAGGCACGCTTCCGGCTCAGCCGATGCCGCAGCGTGGGAGTCTGGCCGCGGGGCGCGTAAGTGCGACGGACCTGCGGCAGGAGCGACACACCCGATGCGTCGAGGAACGTCGGAGCCGGCCGGTGCGGCGCCGCCGTGGCGCTGAGCGGCCTGCCGAACGTACCGGAAGGTGACACCGGCCACGAACGCCGCGACGAAGCCATTGCCGTGTACCGCGACCGTCGACGTGTAGGTCGGCAGCGGGATGACCAGCCCGATGATTCGCCGGGACTGGTCGGTCATGGGGTTCGCGCGCTGGGCGCGGTTCGTCAGCCAGGCGAGCAGCGCGCCGATCAGGGTCCCGATGACGAGGGCTTTGACCGCGAACGGCACGGTGGTGGCCAGTGCCTCCGATGGTGTGCGCTTCTCAGCCGTCGACCCGGCGAGAATCAGCGCGAACAGGAAGATCGGTGAGACGATGCCGTCGTTGTGGCCGCTCTCCACGTCGAGCACGTTGCGCACCCGCGCCGGGATCCGCCGGTCGCGGACCAAACTCTCGGCGGGAGCGAAGTCGGTCGGGGTGACGACGCAGGCGATCAGCAGCAGCATCGCGGCCGACAGTTCGGGCAGCAGCACGCCGCCCAGCAGGGCTGTCGCGCCGAGGCTGAGGGGCAGGGCCACGAGCAGCAGACGGGCAGCGGAGCCCGGGTCTCGGCCGAACAGCCGCCCGCCCCGCAGCTCGGTGGCGTCCACGAACAGCAGGACTGCCAGGATGATCTCGGCCACGTGCTGGGCGATCTCGGAGTTCAGTGCGACGGCGATCTCGCTGTGTGTGAACAGACCGGTCACCACGCCTGCGAGCACCAGCACCGGCGATGCCCGTACGTGCAGTCGCTCCAGCCGCCCGGCGAGAAGCGACCAGCCGGCCGTCACGGCAGTGATCACGATCAGGACTGGGATCAACAAAGGAATGTCGTCTTCGAAGCGGAACGGGCCGCGAACACCCTGCTAACCCGCTGAGCGAGGGGGTTTCCGTAGGCGCGTCTTGTACATCTTGAGCACCGCCTGGATGGCCGCAGGCGCCGCAGTGCGCCCGTCAGTGCTGTGGACCGGCCGGGTTCCTTTTACTGTGCGCCAAGGCGTGAGCAACAAAACTAAGCTGATCGGCGCCACCGCCCAACTCGCGGCTTCGAAACCAGGTGATTAGGCGAATGACAGGCTTTCCCCTTTGTCGGCTGCGCTGCCGGACCATTGCTGAATCACTGCTCAAGCTTTCACGGTATGACTATGCCGAACTTCCAGAGGTAGATCCCTGCCAGCGCCGTGATGATCAATAGCACCGCCGTGGTGAGAATGATATTGCGCCGCCGTACCCTGGGATCGAGTGCGCGCTGGGCGGCTTCGGTGACCTTGCGCCGGGTCCAGCGTAGGACGATCTGTGCCCAGGCGAATTCGGTTGCCCAGATGGCCATGCCTCCGAAGACCACCAGCCAGCCCGGGCCGGGCAGTACCAGCATCGCGATGCCGGCCCCAATTACGGCGAGGCCAACGACGAAGATTCCGACCTGCCAGCCCAGGCGAAGCAAACTTGACTTCTGGATGAACCCGGGGGCCCGCGTACCCAGTTTTCGCTCCGCCGCCCGATCGTCCCCCGCGGCGGAATCAGCGGTCACCGTCGCGGCGACCATCTTCTGCTTGTCATTCTCCGCGTTCATGAAGCCCAACCCATCGGAACCGAGACCTTCACCGAAATGGAGGTGTGACCCAAAGGGTCACACGTGAAAACGAACGACTTGAAGCATCGCAAGGATGGATGCGGTGGTGGACACCTCTGTGCGGAAATGGACTTGAACGAGTGCGAGTGCCTCGCGCGGCCGACCAAGCGGGGTCAATACAACGTCACCGGGAGCGTCGCGGGGCCGCGCAGGTTGATCCGGCCGTTCCACGTGACGTCCCCGGCCAGGGAAATACGAGGGAAACGGTCCAGCAGCCGCTCGAACACCACTCGTCCTTCCAGGCGCGCCAGTGCCGCGCCCAGGCAGTGGTGGGGGCCGGCCCCGAAGGAGACATGGTGGCGGGCGTCTTGTCGGTCGACGCGCAGCTGCGCGGCGTCGTGGCCGAAGTGCCGCTCGTCCCGGTTGGCCGAGCCGAGCAGTGCCATGACGAAGGAGCCCGCCGGGATCTCGACACCGCTCAGCACGGTCGGTTCCAACGTGACACGACCGCTCGCCTGCACAGGGCTGTCGTAGCGAAGGAACTCCTCGACGGCTCCTGGCAGGCGAGTCGTGTCGGCGAGGAGTGTCTTCATCTGATTGGGGTTGCGCAGCAGCGCGGCGGTGCCGTTGGCGAGCAGATTCACGGTGGTCTCGTGGCCGGCGATGTACAGCAACAGCACCTGAGCGACCAGTTCCTCCTCGTTCAGGACGTCCCCGCCTTCCTCGGCGGTGATGAGCGCGGTGAGCAGGTCGTCCTCGGGATGAGTGCGCTTCCACGCGATCACTTCGGCCGTGATGCCGACGAGTTCCTCGTGCGCCGCCTGGACCTTGCTCATCACTTCCGGATCGACCACCGGTTCCAGCGAACGGACGGCGATCCCGCTCAGCTCGCGGATCCGGGCATGGTCGGTGGGGGGCGTACCGAGCATCTCGGCGATTACCGCGAACGGCAAGGGAAAGGCCAGTGCGGAGACCAGGTCCACGCTTCCCGTGACGTCCATCCGGTCGAGCAATCCATCGGTCATGTTGCGGATTCGGGGCTCGAGCGCGCTGATGGCCCTGGGCGTGAAGGCCTTCTGTACGAGGCGACGAAGGCGCGTGTGGTCGGGCGGATCGCGGTCGAGCATCGACATGCTGTCGGTCGGCTGTAGGGCAGCGTGTGCTGTCCGATCCTGCTGTCGGGTCTCCGGGCCGGTCACGTTTCGCAGCTCAACGGAGGCGCCGGAGCGCAGCAACGTCGAGACGTCGTCGTAGGTGGACACCACCCAGAAGCCGAGCGGGTGCTCATGTACGGGGGCGCTCTGCCGTATGCGCGCGTACTGCGGATAAGGGTCGTCGGTGAACCCCTTTGCGAACGGGTCGAACAGCGAGGGCTCGTTGCACTCCGAGTGCGCCGGGGCGGCTGAGTCGCGGGTCATCGTGCGGGCCTCTCGTGCGGTGCGGCGTGGTCGGTGCCCTTGCGGGGCGCGCTGCGGGAGCGGTCGCGGCGGCGAGATACACAGGGTCTGGAACCAGGGCGCCTGGTCCTTGAGGTGGACCAGGACCGCCGGTCAGATCCTCGACTGCATCTGCCGCTACTGCTCACGCATCTCCGAACCGCCTCACTGGTGCCGGCTGCGGGGCGGTCGTCAGTCTTCGAAGGCGGGGCGGTTGTCGGCTGGTGAGGGGCGGGGTCAGACGGCGGCGATGTCGATGGACATTTCCTTGAACGCTTTGGCCAACAGTGCCGACATGACCTTCTTGCCTGTCTGGGTGGCCAGCACCTTCTGCATGGCGGTGCGCATCATCGCGTCCCCGCGGCTTTGGGGGACGAACGTGGTCAGGCCCTCGGTGCGGGCGGACTTCTGCTGGAGGGTCATGAAGGGGCGCAGTTTCTGGTCCCATTCGCGAAGGGCGCGGGGGGTGTTGTTGGGGTTGCGCTGGAGGAGGGTGCCCAGCAGGTCGGCGCCTGCCATCGCGGTGGAGGCGCCCATGCCGGAGTAGAGGGTCAGGCACCAGGCGGCGTCACCGAGCAGTACGATCCGGTCGGTGTGCCAGGTGTCCATCTCGATCTGGTGGGCGGAGTCGAAGATGTAGTCGTCTGCCTGCTCGAACTGCTGGAGCAGGTGTTCCAGGACGGGGCCGGTGGGCTCCGGTCCGAAGGCGGCGCGCAGGGATGCGATGGGCGGGCGGCGGAACTGGGCGTCCTCGTTGTCGGTGCGGTAGTTGAACAGCAGTCCGGGCCGGTGGTCGGTGAAGGGGAAGGTCCACACCGAGCGCCCGGGTTCGGCCAGGACGATGCCGTCCTGGGGTCGGTAGCCGGGAACGGGTTCCTTCATGATGGTGGCGGCGACGATGTGGTTCAGCGGGCGCATGAACTGGCTGTCGGGGCCGAACGTGAGGCGGCGGATGGTGGAGCGCAGGCCGTCGGCGTCGACCACGAGGTCGAAGCGCTCGGTGGTGGGCGAGACGTCGTCGCCGGTGGTGGTATGCAGGGTGACGTCGACTCCTGCGGGGTGTTCGTCAAGGGCGGTGGGCGTGGTGCCATAGCGGATCTCGGTGCGAGGGGCAACGGTGTTGTAGAGGGCGGTCTCGATGTCACCGCGCAGGATCAGGCGGGGGCCGCCGGGCAGGTCGCCGTAGCCCATGCCGGGACGGCGGCGTCCGTCCCGTCTTACGTCGTAGGTGATGCTGGTGGAGTCGGTGCGGTTGCCGATGGCGTCGAGGATGCCCATGCGCTTGGCGGCGGCGCGGCCGGTCTCGAAGAGACCGATGAAGTAGCCGGCGGCGCGGCGTTCGGGGGCCCGTTCGACGATGACGGGCTCCCAGCCGATCTCGTACAGGCGCATCGCCGTGGCGAGGCCGCCGATGCCCATGCCGACGACCAGAGCTCGGGGTGCGGGATTGCTCAAGGGGTGTCTCCTCTTCCAGGCGGGTCTGTGGCTGCGGGAATCGCTACGGGTGTGGCTGCCGGGGTCGCATGGGGACGGTGGGTGCGGCGGCGGGGTCCTGCCCGGTGGGCGTGGTGGAGGACGGCGGATCGCGTCCAGGAGGTGGAGCAGCCCTCCAGGACGTCCGGTCCGGGGGAGGGCTCGGCTTCCGCTCCGTCGGCCGAGGCTGCTCGTAACCTGCGTCGTCGAACTGTGATGGGCCGGTGGTCCGGTGCCGTGCGGAGAGTTGGGGCCGGCGGCGAGGAAGACGGAGGCGTTGGCGGCCGGTAAGGGGATGTCGTCACTGCCCGGTGTCGAGGCGTGCTGCCACTTCGGTGGCTGCGCGCTGGCCCGAGAGGATGGCGCCGTTCATGGTGCCGGATGTCTCGTCGGCTGTTTCGGTGCCGGCCCAGTGGACG
Organism: Streptomyces sp. NPDC085946; assembly: GCF_044540485.1. NCBI lineage: Bacteria > Bacillati > Actinomycetota > Actinomycetes > Kitasatosporales > Streptomycetaceae > Streptomyces > Streptomyces sp. NPDC085946. The sequence goes on from NZ_JBITSF010000016.1 coordinate 109,252, forward strand.
CGTCCGACCGGCTGGCGCAGGTACGGTCCGAAGGTGGTCCATGTCTTCGGCCCGACTGCCGGGTTCGGCCCGCCGGGTGCGAAGCTGTCGTTGCCCCAGGAGAAGTCGGTGTAGTCGATGGCGTGGCGGGCCGGCTCACCGTACAGGTGGATGAGGTGCCGCATCACGCGGCGGCGGCGCTCGGCCTCGTCGTATGCGTCGAACCCGCGTGCGTCACAGAAGACCATGAGGATGCCGGGGCCGTCGGCGTCCGGGCTGACGTCGAAGGTGAGGAAGGCGGTCTCGTCGTCGGACATTCCCTCTCCCGAGAGACCTTCGCTTCGCCAGAAGGGGCGGTCGTAGGCGACGAAAGCCTTGCTGAGGGCTCCCAGTCGCCAGCTGCGCGAGAGCCCGTAGTGACGCTCCGGGAGTGCGGGCGTGAACTCGATGGTCGATCGGTGTGTCGGCGATGCCGTCACGATGACGTACCGGGCATCGATGGTGTGGTTGCTGGTCTCGACCGTGACGCGTTCTCCGGCCGTGGTGATGCGCTCCACCGGGGAGGCGAGGAGCAGGCAGTCTTCCAGCGTGCCGGCGAGCCTGCTGACCAGCGTGTGCATCGTTCCCAGCATCCGGTCCTGCTGGTCGCCGCCCTCGACGGCGAGCATGTGCTCGATGCCGCCCAGGTTCTTGATGTACCGCATCACGTTGAACAGTGACACCTCGCCGACGGGTGCGCCCCAGTGCACCAGGCTGAACATGTTCATGAACTTGCGGGTGTCCTTCAGGGCGTGCTTCAAGGTCAGCCATTCGCCGAGCGACATCGAATCGAAGTGCTCGGCATGGGGGTGTTCCCAGGGGGACGAGACGGGAAGGCCGTCGACCATCTTCTGCAGGGTGCCCATGATCCGCGTGAGGTCGAGCATCGCCCAGGGCGCCATGGACGTGGCGCTCTCGATCCTGCGCTTGCCTCCGAAGGACATGACGCCCTTGCCCGGCTGGGACTGGGGCACGAACTCGCAGCCGAACCGGCGTGCGAGGTCGCGTACCGCGGTGTGACCCGGTGCGACCCAGGTCGCTCCGGCATCGACGGGGACGCCCGCGACCTCGACCGTGTGGATCCGTCCGCCGACGCGGTCACGGCCCTCGATGACGACGACGTCGTGCCCGGCTCGGGAGAGCTGGTCCGCTGCCGTGAGTCCTGCGAGCCCGGCTCCGACGACGACGACGTCGGCGGATCGGGTGCTGGCACTGTTCATGGTCGCGCTCCGTTCGTGTGCGGCCTGCCGGCCGTCTGGTTCCTCCGCGAATTACTGTACTGACATGTCAGTACAGTTTTCAAGGCGGTGAGTCACCCATCGGTACGAAGGGGGAAGGATGCGACGGAGACCGCCCCATCTGCCGGCGCCTCCGGTGGCAGGGCTGTCGCCCGGACGGCGGCGGGCGCCGTGTGAGTGCACGCCCGCTCACGATCGCGGCGGACAAGACGGTCCCGCGCATCGTGCTGCCGGACACGGCGGCCGAGCTGCGACCGGCGTCGCACCGGCGGGCGCGGATCGCGGGCGCGCAGGCCTTCGTCCGGGCCGGGTGGTAGGCGCGCCCTTCGCCGTGGTCGTCGATTGCTCAGGGCGCCAGCGGGTGCTGCCGGGCTGCACGTCTTCGGCGTGGGGTCGGTGACGATGACGTTCACTGGTACTGCCGGGATCGCTGGAGCCCTTTTCGCCGTCACCGCACCCCGGCCGTCAACAGTTCGTCGGCACCAGGGCCGCCGTCGCCACCGGCCTCGCCAACGCCGGGGCTGCTCGTCCTCGGCCTGGGCCATGGCAGGGAAGTTCGCCTCCGCCGCACGCTCACATCGAGCCCGTCATGATCATGTTCGGCCGGCCCGAGGGCAAGGGCGGCGGTGCGGACGCCTTGAAGGCCTCCTGCGAACCCGGCGCCGTGCTTTTCCTGCCAGGGATAGGTGTGTTTCTGCGACTTCCTGCGCCGGTAAGGCCGGATCGGGGCCCGCCGTGCACGAGGTCATCGCTCGACGAGCTGACAGGGCGGGCGTGTGCACAGCCAGGCGGCGCCGGGCTGGGAGGTCGACGCGGCGCTAACCGCCGGGGGTGGTGAGTTTCTCCAACTCGGTGCGCAGGGCGGCCAGTTCGGTTCGGTCGGGCTTGAGTCCCCATCCGGTCATCAGCCCGGCGCCGTCGACGGCGTTGAGGATGACGGTGCGTGCTCCGACGGAGAGTCCGTCTTCGGCCATCTCGGCCTTCCAGCGTGCACCGTCTTCGGCGACGATGTCGGCGACCCCGGGGGCGACAGCGAGGGCGGCCAGGAGGAACTGCCGTTCGCCGACGGCATCGATCTCATCACCTTCCAGCGATGCGCGGATGTAGGCGCGCGCCAGACGCCCTGGCTCCCGGCCGTCCTCGATGCGGTCCTGCACCGCCTGACGGAACTGGGCGAGCACATCGTGGGCCAGGGCGATCCACATCGCGTTCTTCGAGCTGTAGTGGTAGATCACTGCTCCGCGGGTCAGCCCGGCCGCGGCCGCCACGTCGTCGAGGGTCGCCCGGGCTCCCTGGGCCACGACGACGCCCCTCGCGGCGTCAAGGATCAACCGCTTGGTGTTCTCCGGACCTCGTCCTGCTGTGCGTCCCATTGCTCTCTCTCATGTGCAGTAGCGACATCGTTCGGCGACCAGTGTGCCCGGCCACAACGCGACCTGATGTCGATCGCTGACCTGTCAGGGGCAGGGGGGTCATGCTCGCAGGGCGGCCTGTCTGCGGTTGCTGCGCCTCGTCAGCGTCGCCGGGATGGTGGCCAACAGATCACCGACCCCTCCGGCGAGGGTGGCCACACGGCTGCGTCCCTCGGCCCTGGTGCTGAACTCCACGGCCCGGGCCGTGATGCTCTGCGCCGTCCTGGCGAAGGGCCGGACCTCGGCCTCGAACCGCGCGAAGGCCACAGTGACGTCATCGGTGTCCCGCAGGGACTCGGCCAGCACCTTGGCACCCGGCAACGACGCGTGTGCCCCCATGCCGGACACCGGGTCGATGCAGTGCGCGGAGTCGCCCAGGAGCACGACCCGGCGGGTGTACCAGCGCGGCAGCCGCACCTGCGAGAACCGGGTCAGCTTGGTGTCCTCGGACTTCCGTGCTGCCGCCGCGACCGCGCGCAGGTCCGGGCCCAGGCGCTCGACCATGTCACAGACCCGTTCGACCAGCATCGCCTCGTCCGGCCTGGTCGAAGTCGGCACGGGAACAACCGCCATGACCGACGTCTGGTCGGTGTCCAGGAACGGGTAGATCAGCGACAGCATCCCCTCGCGGGACGCGATCACCGCACGCCCGTCAGGCAGGGGCACGTCGGCGTTGATCCACACGTGCGTGAGGCCGTTGCGGTACACACTGTGTGCTTCGGACGCCAACGTCAGCCGGCGCACCGTCGAGTGCAGCCCGTCCGCCCCGACCACCACGTCGAACGACTCCGTCGAACCGTCACTGAACCGGGCCAGGACATCGTCGCTACGGTGCTCCAACGCCTCCAGCCCGACGCCCAGCCGCTTGTGGACCGTGTCCGGCAAGTGCGCGAACAGCCTCGACAGCAGCACCGAACGACGAGCAAGGCGCCACTCGCTGTCACCGTCGATCTTGAGCTCGCGGACCTTGCGCGTGCCCCACCGCACCGACATCGCCGGCGCCGCGAAGGTCACCTGGTCGATGATCTCCTCGCCGCCCATGAGCCGCAACACCCGGGTCGCCTCGGCGTCGAGCTGCAGCAGATAGCTGCTCGGGTACGGCTCGACCTCCTTGTCGACGAGCACGACCTCCCATCCCTCGTGCTCCAGCCACCACGCCGCTGCGCACCCGGCCATCCCGCAGCCCACCACAAGAGCCCGCCGGCGAACCGGTCCCACGGCCTCGGATGCCATACACCCCTCCAAAACTAGTCTGACTTGTCAGTACAGTAACTGGGGAGGGTGATGGTGTGTCAATGCGGGTGGGGCAGCCTCGGCTGGAGGTGCAGCTCCCGTCCGAGGGTCCGGGGGCATATGCGGGTGGCGTACTGGGCGGCAGGCGAGGCGGCCGGACTCCCGTGAGCGTCAGGCCTCGCGTGAGCGCACGGGCGGTCAGAGGCTCTCGGGTCGACCTGGCCAGGTTGTACGCGTGCGGGACGGTCGGCGGCTGCATGCGCGAGAGGAGTCGAGTGCGGAGGCCGGCAGGGGCGGCACCCGGCGATGCGCAGCTGTCCGTCGTCCGGTCGGACGGGCAGGCAGCTGCCGGATCCAGGGATTCGAGCGCACCGGCACGGGCCATGCGGAGCCTTCCGTGCCTTTCGGTCGCACGGGAGGCATTTGTGTTGCGTATGAGACATGAATGTCTCACATGGATTAGTGTTGTCTCATGAGCTTTAATCGTGATCATGTGTTGCGTGCCGCTGCCGATCTGCTGACGCGCAAAGCCACAGCGACCACGGAAGAGGTCGCCCGGGCCGCCGGGATCAGCAGGGCGACGCTGAACCGTCACTTCCCCGGACGTGACGCCCTGGTGCGCGCCCTGGAGGCCCTTGGCATCGCCGAGTGCGAGGCGGCCCTGGACGCGGCCCGCCTGGAGGAGGGCACTGCACAAGACGCGGTACGCCGCCTGGTCCGCACCCTCGAGCCCTGCACAAGCCTGCTCGCTTTCCTCTACTCCGAAAACCAGCTCTTCGAGGGCGAGGAGCAGCACGCGGGCTGGTCCCGGATCGATGAGCGCCTCACCGCCCTGTTCCGCCGGGGCCAGGAAGCCGGCGAGTTCCGCATCGACCTCAGTGCGGTGTGGCTCACCGAGGCCCTCTACGGCCTGCTGGCCGCCGGCGGCTGGGCCGTCATCGAGGGCCGGGTGGCCCGCAACGACTTCACCCACATGATCGTCGAGCTGCTGCTCGGCGGCACGATGCGAAGGGACGCATCATGACCCATCCCCTGCGTACCGCTGAGCAGGTCAGCACACCACGGGCCCCGGGCCGCTGGATCGCCCTGGGAGTGCTGGTCCTGGCTGTGCTCCTCGTCGCGGTGGACGCCACCGTCCTCGGGCTGGCCACGCCCTACCTCAGCGAGGACCTGCAGCCCTCCGGCACCCAGCTGCTGTGGATCGGCGACGCCTACTCGTTCGTGATCGCCGGCCTGCTCATCTCCATGGGCAGTCTGGGCGACCGCATCGGCCGCAAGCGCCTGCTGCTGATCGGAGCGACCGCGTTCGGCCTGGTCTCGGTACTCAACGCCTACGCACAGACACCCGAGATGATGATCGTCGCCCGGGCACTGCTCGGTGTCGCCGGCGCCACACTGATGCCGTCCACCCTCGCGCTGATCCGCAACCTCTTCCACGACCCCCGTGAGCGCAGTCTTGCCATCGGTATCTGGAGCGCCGCCGCCTCGGCGGGTATGGCGGTCGGCCCGATCGTCGGCGGGCTGCTGCTGGAACACTTCTGGTGGGGCTCGGTCTTCCTGATCAACCTGCCCGTCATGGCGCTGCTGGTCGCCGTCGGGATCAAGATGCTGCCGGAATCGCGCAACCCCTCCCCGGGACCGTGGGACCTGCCCAGTGTCTTCCTCTCTCTGATCGGCATGGTCGGCGTCGTCTACGCCATCAAGGAGGCCGCCGCCGACGGGTTCACCTGGCCCATCCTCGCGGCAGGCGTGCTCGGTGCGGCCGCACTCTACGGGTTCGTCCGGCGCCAGCGCGCCCTGCCCGTCCCGCTGGTGGACGTCCGCCTGTTCCGCAACCGCGGCTTCAGCGGCGCCGTCCTGGCGAACCTGCTGACCATCCTCGGGCTGTCCGGTCTGCTGTTCTTCCTCTCCCAGTACCTGCAGCTGGTCCAGGACCGAAGGCCCATCGAAGCGGGCATCGCCGAACTGCCGGCCGCCGCAGGCGCGGTCGTGGCCGGTCTGATCGCCGGCGCCGCGGCACGGCGCTTCTCGGTGCGCGCGGTCGTCTCCAGCGGCCTGGCCGTCATCGGCCTGTCCCTGGCCGCACTGACCACGCTCACCCAGACCACCGGCTACCCCCTGATCGGCACCACCCTGCTGGTCGTCGGCTTCGGCGCCGGATTGTCGTTCACGATCACCTCGGACATCATCCTCACCGCCGTCCCCAAGGAACAGGCCGGCGCCGCCTCCGCGGTCTCGGAGACGGCGTACGAACTCGGCACCGCTTTGGGCATCGCTCTGCTGGGATCGGTCGTCACCAACATCTACCAGGACTTCGCCGGACCGGCCGGAACCCCGCCGGCAGCACACGAGTCACTGGCAGGAGCCGTCGTAGCCGCAGTCCACCTGCCCGCCGACGCGGCCGCCGCGCTGCTGCAGGCGGCACGCGAGTCCTTCGTCGACGGCGTGGCACTCGCCGCAGGCGTCGGCGCCGGCCTACTGCTCCTCGCCTCCGCCGTCGCCTGGTTCCTGCTGCGCGGCCAGAAGCTGACCAACGGACCCGTCCAGCACTGAGAAGTGAGAAGAACACTGGACGCCGCGCCTGCCGCCGCAGGCAGAAGCTGCACCGGCAGGCAGGCCCTGGCGGCCAGGGCCCGCGTCGCCGACGGCTCCGCCGCACAGTGGCTGGAGCTCACCGGCTGGGACCTCGTCCCGGTCGAGGAGAACCGCGATACCAGCCGCGGAGCCTACTTCATCCAGCGGGACCAGACCGCCCTGGGTGCCCCTGCACCGCAGGGGCACCCAGGGCACCGTTCCCGGCGCGTCAGTCCCGGCACACGAGCCAAGACGGCCCCGGAAACAGCCCGACGCTCGCCAACAACCGCCTCCAGTGCCCTGCCAACAGCAACCCGCTGAGGGGAAGACCATGAGCAATCGCCCCGCCGACATCACACGGACCTGCACCGACAAAGCCGGTCCGCACAGCATGCGGTTGTGGCTCCTGGCCCGCACCGGCGACCCCGTGGCGAAGCTCCTCGAGCCAGGCTTCCAAGGCGACGCCTATGCGCTGTACGAGCGCATGCGGTCCCGAGGACCAGTCCACCGCAGCCGCACAGGGATGCTTGCCATCCTCTCGTACGACCACTGCAGCCAAGTTCTCCAAGACGCCAGCTTCTCGATATGCGAGCCCGCCGCTCGCCCGGCCCGGATGCCCACGTCCACGCCACAGGTGGCCGAGGACAGTCCCGGCGGATCACGGGTGAAGGAATTCGATCAGGCATACGCAGCCGCCGCTCCGCTATTGCGGCCGGCACTGCACCGGTCCGCCACCCGCATCGACACCACTGCCCATGACCTGCTCCGCCGGCATGCCGACGCCGACTCCCTGGACCTGATCAACGACTTCGCCTTCCCGCTGGCCGTTGCGTGCCTCAGTGAAGTGCTGGACATTCCGGCGGCCTACTCATCACGCTTCGCCGAGATATGCGACCTCATCGGCAAACCCATCCACGGCACGCCCTCCAGGTCCACAGCCGAAGCAGCACACGATGCGCACGAAGACCTGGCGGCCCTGGTCATCCGGCTCGAACATGAGCGGCGACACAGCCCGGGAAGCGACCTGATCAGCCGGCTCACCGCTCCCCGCGACGCAGACAAGACAGACGTTGATCTCCGCAGCCTGCTCGAATACGTGCATCGGCATGGTGACCGTCAGGACCAACAGGAAACAGGTGGGGCCGGACGGCCAGGCATACCCTCCGGCAAACTGAATCTGGAGGAGATCGCCCAGGTCTGCAGCACCCTGGTTGTCTCGGGCCTCGACACCGCAGCCTGCCTCATCGGCAACGCGGTAGCCGCACTCGCGGCCCACCCCGACCAATGGCAGACGCTCCGATCAGCCCCGCAACTTGCGGGCAAGGCAGTCGAAGAGACCTTGCGTTTTGATCCTCCGCACCAGTTCACCCTGTGTGCGCCCACCGCGCGAGTGCAGATAGCAGGTCACGCGGTGCCGCCCGGCAACGGCATTCTCGTGATGCTCGCTGCGGCCCAGCGCGACTCGAACCGGTTTCCCGACCCTGCCCGCTTCGACCTCACACGAAGTTCCCAACCCAGCCCCCTCACTGCCGACGGCTCCATGAAACTCGCCGTCTCCCTGGCCCGGCTGACAGGAGAGGCCGCTCTCTGGACCCTGGCGAGCCGACTGCCGCAACTGCACCCGGCGGGGCAGGCAGTCCGCAGACCCGGGGGAGCCGTCAGCGGCTTCACCCATCTGCCGTTCCACACATCCACAACTGCGCCCCAGTCTTAGAGGGCGTCTGAAAAGCCTGTCAGCGGGCTGGTCTTGCGAGGCGGCGCACCAGAAGCATGGCCATGGCGAGGTAGATGGCGTTCTCCGAGCAGACCCGCAGGTACTCGTAGTCCTTCGACAGGCGGAGGCACCGTCCCAGCCAGGCGAACGTCCGCTCCACCACCCAACGACGCGGGACCACCGCGAACTGGGGCACTGCCGGCGGCGGTGTCCCCACCCGGGCCCAGGTCGAACGGAGACCACCGTCACGGCGCTGCACGATCTCCACGGTGATACCGGTGGCCTCCAGAGCCCAGGCGTGGAAGTCGGCACCGCGACAGCCCTGGTCCGCCCATACGTGCCGCAGGCGCGGAAAGGCATCGGCAGCCCGGGCGAACAGCACCACGGCGCCATCGCGGTCACCCACACTGGCCGGGCTCACGCACGTCACCAGGATGGTGCCGCGGGTGTCGACGAGCAGGTGCCGCTTGATGCCGCTGACCTTCTTGCCGCCGTCGTAACCGTGCAGGCCGCCACGTTCACTGGCCCGGACACTCTGGCTGTCCACGACGGCCGCGCTGGGAGTGGGATCCCGGCCGAGCTGCACCCGCTCGCGTTCACGCAGCGCCGTCAGCATCTCTTCCCACACGCCGTCCTTCTGCCGGCGTCGCCAGTAGTGGTAGACCGTCTGCCACGGTGGTAAGTCATGCGGCAGGAGTCTCCAGGCGCAGCCGGCCCGCAGCCAGTACGCCAACGCGTTGAGGATCTCCCGTCGCGTGTGCTTCGCCGGTCGCCCACCAGGTTTGACCGCCGGAACCAGCGGACGGAGGATCTCCCACTCCTGATCGGACACATCCGTCGAATAACGGGTACGCAGCCCGTACACTCCAGCCCCCGAACACGCGTCACCACCCCGCTACCAGAGGCTTGCCCGCTGACAGGCTTTTCAGACGCCCTCTAGGGTCGGACGGGTGAGACACAGCACCGCCCCGGAGGGCACGGCCCCGCCCGCCCCGCCCGACCTGAACCTCCTGCGCACCTTCCTGGCCGTGTACCGCTCCGGGTCCTTCACGGCCGCCGCGCAGCTGCTGGGCCTGTCGCAGCCGACCGTCACCACCCAGATCCGCGCGCTGGAACGGCAGACGCGCCGCGAACTGTTCGAGCGGCTGCCGCGCGGCGCGGCGCCGACCGCGGTCGCCGACGAGCTCGCCGCCCGGATCGCCGGCCCGCTCGACGCCCTGGCCGCCGCCACCGGGCAGGACGCGCCCGCGCGGGCGCGGCCCGAGCCCGTCCACCTGGCCGGCCCCGCCGAGCTGCTGTCCACCCGGGCCCTGCCCGCGCTGGCGCCCCTGGTCACCGGCGGCGTGCGGCTGCGCGTCACCACGGGGCTGACCGACCCGCTCCTCGACGAACTGCGCGCCGGCCGCCACGACCTGGTGATCGCCACCAGCCGCCCGCGCGGCCGCACCCTGACCGCCACGCCGCTGACCGACGAGGAGTTCGTCCTGGTGGCGGCCCCCGTCTGGGCCGAGCGCCTGCGGCCCCGCCTGGCGGCCGAGGGCCCCGGAGCCCTACAGGACGTGCCGCTGATCAGCTACGCCGAGGACCTGCCCATCGTCCGCCGCTACTGGCGGCACGTCTACGGCAGGCGGCTGACCGCCCGCGCCGCCGTGTCCGTCCCGGACCTGCGGGCCGTCCTGGCGCTCGTCACGGCCGGCGCCGGGTTCAGCGTGCTGCCCCGCTACCTGTGCGCCGCCCGGCTGGCCTCCGGCGACCTGCGGCTCCTCGACGAACCCGCGGACGCGCCGATCAACACCGGCTTCCTGGTGCAGCGGCCGGGCACCTCCGACAACCCGCACGTCGCCCTCGTCCGCGACCACCTCCTGGCGGCGGGCCGCACCTGGTGAGCCGGGCGCCATGCCGGGTACCCGGTGCGCGCGGCCGACAGGACGCGAGACAACGCGAGGAGGACCCGCCATGACCCAGCACGTGCGCGACATCATGACCAGCGACCTGGTGACCGTGGAGCCGCAGACCTCCGTCGCCCAGGTCGCCCGCATCATGCGCGACCAGGACCTCGGAGCCGTACTCGTGACGGACGGCGACGACCTGCGGGGCCTGGTCACCGACCGTGACCTGGTGGTCCGGTCGCTGTGCGAGGGCGGCGACCCGGAGCAGACCACCGTGGCCGGCGCGTGCAGCGACGACCTGGTGACCGTCACCCCCGACGAGGACCTGGACCAGGCGGTGCGGCTCATGCGCGAGCACTCGGTGCGCCGCATCCCGGTCGTCGACGAGGAGCACCACGCCGTGGGCATCGTCTCCCTGGGCGACCTGGCCATGGAGCGCGACCCGGACTCGGCCCTGGGCGACATCAGCGTGGCCCGGCCCAACACCTGACCGGCACCCGCCCGTCACCCGCGGTCCCGCCCGCGCCCCGCACGGGGGCCGCGGGCGGGACCGCCGCGCGTCACGGTGCCGAACCGCGCGTCGGGGAAGGGGAGTTGCTCCGCGCCTGCGGGCCGGGCCCGGGCCCCGGGTTTGCCCGCCCCGCCCCCGGGGACCCGAAGGCCGCCGGACGCAGAAGGAAGATGATGAGCCGTGACCCCCTCCACCACTGACCGACCCGCCGCCCTCGGACCCGAGACGGGCTGGGCGCAGGCCCGCAGGCCGCGCGGCGAGACCGCCCCGCGCACCTGCCTCCCGGCGATCGAGGACGACCGCGCCGCCGGCGCGTCCCGCGAGGGCCCGTGGGACAACATCGTCCGCGGCGAGGACTGAGGGCGGCGCGGCCGAGAAACCGCCGTAATCAACAAGTAAACAAAGGATGTTCCGTTCCGGCGGATCACGGCTAAGGTGAGACGGATGAAGGCTCTCGTGCTCGCCGGCGGCGCCGGAACACGGCTCAGGCCGATCACCCACACCTCGGCCAAACAACTCGTGCCCGTGGCCAACAAGGCCGTGCTCTTCTACGGGCTGGAGTCCCTCGCCGACGCCGGCATCACCGAAGTCGGCATGATCGTCGGGGACACCGCGGCCGAGATCGAGGAGGCGGTCGGCGACGGCTCCGCGTTCGGCCTGAAGGTCACCTACATCCCGCAGGAGAAGCCCCTCGGGCTGGCCCACGCGGTCCTGATCGCCCGGGACTACCTCGCCGACGACGACTTCGTGATGTACCTGGGCGACAACTTCATCGTCGGCGGCATCACCGACCTCGTCGAGGAGTTCCGCCGGACCCGGCCCGACGCCCAGATCCTGCTCACGCGCGTCGCCGACCCGCGCGCCTTCGGCGTCGCCGAACTCGACCCGTCCGGCCAGGTGATCGGCCTGGAGGAGAAGCCCGACCGGCCCAAGAGCGACCTCGCGCTGGTCGGCGTCTACCTGTTCACCCCCGCCATCCACGCCGCGGTGCGCGCCATCGAGCCGTCCTGGCGCGGCGAACTGGAGATCACCCACGCCATCCAGCACCTGATCGACTCCCGCGCCACCGTGCGCAGCACGGTCATCGAGGGCTACTGGAAGGACACCGGGAACGTCGGCGACATGCTCGAGGTCAACCGCATGGTCCTCGAAGGCGTGGAGCGCCGCATCGACGGACAGGTGGACGCCGACTCCGAGACCGTCGGCCGGGTCGTCGTCGAGCCGGGCGCCCGGATCGTCAACTCACGCATCGTCGGGCCCGCCGTCATCGGCTCCGGAACCGTCGTCGACAACTCCTACGTCGGCCCCTTCACGTCCATCGCGGAGAACTGCCGGATCACCGACAGCGAGCTGGAGTTCTCCATCGTGCTGCGGGACTCCTCGATCCACGGCGTCGGCCGGATCGAGTCCTCGCTGATCGGCCGGCACGTCGAGGTGACACCGGCCCCCAGCGTCCCCAGCGCCCACCGCCTCGTCCTCGGAGACCACAGCAAGGTGCAGATCCACTCATGAACCTCCTCGTCACCGGCGCCGCCGGGTTCATCGGCTCCCGCTACGTCCGCATGCTCCTCGACTCCGACGCGCCCGACGCGCCGCGCGTCACCGTGCTGGACAAGCTGACCTACGCGGGCACCCTGGACAACCTCCAACTCGACCATCCCCGGCTGGAGTTCGTCCAGGGCGACATCCGCGACGCCGAACTCGTCGGCAAACTCGTCGCCGAGGCCGACCAGGTGGTGCACTTCGCCGCCGAGTCCCACGTGGACCGCTCCATCCTCACCGCGTCCGACTTCGTCCTCACCAACGTGGTGGGCACCCAGACCCTGCTGGACGCGGCCCTGCGGCACGGCCTGGACACCTTCGTGCACGTCTCCACCGACGAGGTGTACGGCTCGGTCGCGACCGGCTCGGCCACCGAGGAGTGGCCGCTGCTGCCCAGCTCCCCGTACTCCGCCTCCAAGGCCTCCTCCGACCTGCTCGCCCTGGCCTACCACCGCACCCACGGCCTGGACGTCCGCGTCACCCGCTGCTCCAACAACTACGGGCCCCACCAGTTCCCCGAGAAGGTCATCCCGCTGTTCGTCACCAACCTCCTCGACGGCCGCAAGGTGCCGCTGTACGGAGACGGCCGCAACGTCCGCGACTGGCTGTACGTCGACGACCACTGCCGGGGCGTCGACCTCGTGCGCACCCAGGGCCGCCCCGGCGAGATCTACAACATCGGCGGCGGCACCGAACTGACCAACAAGGAGCTCACCGGCCTGCTGCTCCAGGCCTGCGGCGCCGACTGGGACCAGGTCGAGTACGTGGCGGACCGCAAGGGCCACGACCTGCGCTACTCCGTCGACTGGAGCAAGGCCCGCGACGAGCTCGGCTACCGCCCCCGCCACGGCTTCGAGGACGGCCTCGCCGCGACCGTCGCCTGGTACCGCGAGCACCGCGCCTGGTGGGAGCCGCTCAAGCGGCGCGTCGCCGAGGAGCGCGCATGAGGTGGCTGGTCACCGGCGCGGGCGGCATGCTCGGCCGGGACGTCGTCGCCGAACTCACCCGGCGCGGCGAGCACGTCACCGGCCTGGACCGCGCCGCCCTCGACATCACCCGGCCCGACGCCGTCGACCGGGCGCTGACGGACCACCGCCCCGGCCTCGTGGTCAACTGCGCCGCGTACACGGCCGTCGACGCCGCCGAGACCGACGAGGCACGCGCCCTGCGCGTCAACGGCGACGGACCGCGCGTCCTCGCCCGCGCCTGCGCCGCACACGGCGCCCGCCTGGTCCACCTCTCCACCGACTACGTCTTCTCCGGCGACGCCCGCACCACCCCCTACCCCGAGGACCATCCCCCCGCCCCGCGCACCGCCTACGGCCGCACCAAACTCGCCGGCGAACGGGCGGTCCGCGAGGAACTGCCCACGGCGAGCGTGATCCTGCGCACCGCCTGGCTCTACGGGGAGCACGGCACCAGCTTCGTGCGCACGATGATCGACCTGGAGGCCCGCCGCCCCACCGTCGACGTCGTCGACGACCAGCGGGGCCAGCCCACCTGGAGCGCGGACGTGGCCGAGCGCATAGCCGACCTCGGCCCCCGCGTCGGAGACGGCGTGCACGGCGTCCTGCACGCCACCAGTTCCGGCGAGGCCACCTGGTACGAGCTGGCCAGGGAGGTGTTCCGCCTGGCGGGCGCCGACCCCGAGCGGGTGCGGCCCACCACCGGCGCGGCCTTCCCGCGGCCCGCCCCGCGCCCCGCCTACAGCGCCCTCGCGCACGACGGGTGGCAGGACACCGGCCTGCCCCCGCTGCGCGACTGGCGCGCCGCCCTGCACGAAGCACTGCCCCGGATCCGCAAGGAGAGTCCCCTTCGTGAAACGCCATGAGTTCCTGCGGGAGCTGCACAAGGTCAGCGCCAACCGCAACTACCTGGAGATCGGCGTCAACGACGGCCGCAGCCTGCGGCTGTCCCGCGTCCCCAGCATCGCGGTCGACCCCGCCTTCAAGGTGGTCACGGAGCTGAAGTGCGACGTCCACCTGGTGAAGGCCACCAGCGACGACTTCTTCGCCCGCGACAACCCGCTGCAGCACCTCAAGGGCGGCCGGCACCCGCTGCGCAACCTGCGCCGCGGCCGCAGCCCGTTCGGCTACTGGCGCCGCACCACCCTGGACCTGTCGTTCATCGACGGCATGCACCTGTTCGAGTACGCGCTGCGCGACTTCATGAACGTCGAGAAGCACTCCGACTGGTCCAGCGTGATCGTCCTCGACGACATGCTGCCGCGCAGCATCGACGAGGCCGCCCGCGACCGGCACACCGACGCCTGGACCGGCGACGTCTACAAGATCACCGAGATCCTGGCGCGGTACCGCCCCGACCTGGTCACCGTCCAGGTCGACACCCGGCCCACCGGCCAGCTCGTCGTCTTCGGCGCCGACCCGAAGAACACCGTGCTGCACGACAAGTACGACGAGATCATCGCCGAGTACGAGGTGCCCGACCCGCAGAAGGTGCCCGAGGCGATCCTGGAACGGGCCGGGGCGGTGCCGCCCGAGGCGCTGCTGGAGGCCGGGTTCTGGCGGGCGCTGGTCCAGGCCCGCAACCGCGGCCTGCCCCGCTCCGTGGGCTGGGAGCCGCTGCGCCGCGCCCTGCAGCAGGTCGGCGTCAGCCGCTGACACCGCGCCGCGGCAGGGCGCCACCGCCCTGCCGCGGACCGCCGGCGTCAGTCCGCGCCGGCCCGGCCGCGCAGCTCCGCGTAGTGGGCGCGGCACGCCTCGTACGACGGCAGCAGGCCCGCCCGTTCGGCCTCGGCCAGCGACGGCGCCTGCGCGTCCTTCGGCGACAGCACCGGCGTGACGCCCTCGGGCCACGCGATGCCGAGGGCCGGGTCCAGCGGGTGCACGCCGTGCTCACGCTCCGGCGCGTAGCCGGTGGAGCAGAGGTACACCACCGTGGCGTCGTCGGTGAGCGCCATGAACGCGTGCCCGAGCCCCTCGGCGAGGAACACCGCGTGCCGCGTCTCCTCGTCGAGCCGTACGGCCTCCCACCGCGCGTACGTCGGCGAGCCCACCCGCAGGTCGACCACCACGTCGAGGACGGCGCCGCGCACACAGGTGACGTACTTCGCCTGGCCGGGCGGCACGTCGGCGAAGTGCACCCCGCGCAGCACGCCCCGGCGCGAGACCGAGCAGTTGGCCTGCGCCAGCTCCAGGTCGTGGCCGAGGGCCTCGCGGAACTCCGCGCCCCGGTACCACTCGTGGAAGCTGCCCCGGTCGTCCGGGAAGATCTTGGGCTCCAGCACCCAGGCGCCGGCTATTCCCAGAGGCCGCATCAGGTCACCGTCCTCCCGTCGTGACGATCCGGCGCCGGACCGCGCCGAGCACGCGCCGCGCCGTGCGCGCCAGCCGCCGCAGGACACCGGGACCCGGCACCGGCACCACGCGGATGCCGCCGCCCACGCCGCGCAGCGCGAACGGCAGGGCCGTGTACCGCGGGTCGGCCGCCTCGGGGGCCAGGCTCAGCGCGGGCCGCCAGGTGCCGCGGGCCCGCGCGGACGGCAGCGCGGCCACCAGCAGCGCCCCCGTCCCCCGCGGGGCGGGGGACAGCGTCCCGGGCACGTGCACGGTCCGGTCCGCGGCGGTCAGCCGCACCCGCACCGGTGTCTCCGCGGGCACGTGCAGCGGCAGCACGGCGCTCAGCCGGTCACCGCGGACGGCGGCCGCCGCCCGGTCGGCGCGGCCCAGCCCGAGCCGCTTGCCGCCGACGCCCGCGTCCAGCGAGAGGTTGCCGTGCGGCACCGTCCAGTACGGCAGGAACGCGCGGCCGCCGACGACCCCGGCGGGCGGCGCGGGGCGGTCCGCGCGCGGGGCCGGTCCCAGCCGGCACTCCTTGGTCCAGCCGCCCAGCTTGACCCGGACCACGGCGTCCCAGACGCCGCCGGCCGGCAGGGCGGCCGGGTCGACGGCCGCGGTCGCCCGCAGCACCAGCCGGACCCGCTCGCCGTCGTCCCCGACGGGCACCGTCTCCCGGGTGAACTCCACCGGCTGGAAGTACTGGGCGGCGTCGGAGCGGCGGCGCAGCAGGAGGTCGGCCGTGGCCTGGCCGAAGCGGGCGGCGGTCTCCGCGCCCACCCACGCCACGGCCTCGGCGACGTCCCTGGGCGCCTCCCGGAGCGGCGTGCCGGCGGCACCGGCGGGGAACGTCATCGGCTCGCCGGCCGAGGCGTACTCCGCGGTGAACGCGATCCGCAGCGTGCCGTCGTCCTGCCACTCCACCGCGCCGGGGACCGCCCGGGGCGCCACGCCGGCCTCCCACTCGGCGAACGCCACGACCGCGTCGTACCGGTCGGCGGCCGCCAGCGCGGCGACGACCTGCTGGGTCGGCTGGAGCCCGGCGGCGACACCGGGCCCGAACCGTTCCACGACGACCTTGTGGATCTCCGTGAACAGCTCCCTGCGGTAGTCGTCCGGCAGCGCGAGGAGGCGCCGGCCGCGCAGCCGCTCGACCATCTCGACGCGCAGCCAGCGACGGAAGAGCCGGTCGCGCACCGGTCCCGGCTCGGTGTACCGCTCGACCACGTCGAGGGCCTCGCGCAGGTTGCCGAAGTACCCCGCAGGGTCGAAGCGCTGGAATCCCGCGTTGGACGCGTCGTCGCGGCGGACGTGGTAGTAGCAGACGTAGTCGCTGAGCACGGAGACGTTGTCCGCGCGCAGGAACGCCTCGGTGACGAAGACGTGGTCCTCCAGGCGCCGCCGGCCCTCCGGGAACCGCAGGCCGATGCGGTCGAGGAACGCCCGGCGGAACATCTTGTGCGGGGTGAGGCTGTCGATGAGCGGCGCGTTCTCGACGGTGGCGCGCGGGTGGTTGCGGCGGAACAGCTCCACCGGCACCCCGCGGTTCTTGCCGGCCATCTTGCCGACGACGACGTCCGCGCCGTGGGCCACGGCGTAGTCGTACATCCGCTCCAGGGCCTCGTCGCCGAGGTAGTCGTCGTTGTCGACGAACATCACGAACTCGCCCCGGGAGGCCTCGATGCCGACGTTGCGGGGCTTGCCCGACCAGCCGGAGTTCTCCTGGTGGATGACGCGGACCCGGGGGTCCTCGGCGGCGAGGGCGTCGAGCCGGGCCGGGGTCGCGTCGGTGGAGCCGTCGTCGACGTAGATCACTTCGTACTCGTCGGGCGGCAGGGACTGTCTGCGCAGCGAGGCGATGCAGTCCTCGATGTAGCTGCCCGGGTTGTAGACCGGGACGATGACGCTGACCTTGACCGGCATCGGAATTCCGGGGCCCTTCGGGTGGTTTGCCGTTGACGTGCTGGTTGGGGGCGCGTTGCCTGATGCTAACCCCGCGCGGGCCGTCGTCTCGCCCCGCCCCCGGCGCCGAGACCGTGCCGTGATCATCGCAGCGCGGCCCATCAGGCGTGCGCGCGGGGTCAGTTGGCGACGTCGACGCCGTACTGCCGGGCGAGGGCGTCCAGACCGTGGTCGTACCCCTGGCCGACCGTGCGCAGCCGCCACAGCGGGCCGCGCCGGTACAACTCGGCGAGGAGCAGGGTGCGTTCGGTCGTCGCGGCGTCCAGCGTGGCCTGCACCAGGGGTGCGGCGCTCGTGCCCGGGCCGCAGCGGAGGTGCATCGCGCCGACGTCGCCGAAGGTGGCCGCCCCGTCGACGGCGGCCGCGACGACCACCTTGCGGGCCGAGGGCGGCAGCGCCGCCAGGTCGGCGCCGACGGTCTGCTCGGTGGGCCCGTCGCTGTGCAGCCGCACCGTGCCGCCCGGGTTCTCCGGGGCGCCGTAGAACACGAAGTCCTCGTCGCACGCGACCTGTTCGTCCTCGTCGACCACGAAGGCGACCACGTCGATCTCGCACGCCGTCTGCGGGGCCCAGGACGCGGTGACGGTCCACGGCGGTGCCGCCCCCGGGCCGCCCGCGCCCGGCAGGTCGAGGACCCCGCCCCGCGGCAGGACGAGCGGTGCCGACCGCCGCGCCTCGTGCCGCGGCAGCGGGGCGACGACCGGGGCGTCCAGCCAGACGGCCGGGTGCGTGGGCACCTCCAGCGCGGTGATCCGCCGCATGCGGCGGTCGCTCCCGCCGCCGTCCAGCAGGACGACGTCGGTGACGCTCGCGGAGAGGTTGATCGCCGCGGCGCCGCCGAGTTCGACGACCCGGGCACGGGCGGCCGCGGCCTCGGGGTGCGTCCCGCCGAGGACCAGGACCCGGCGCCCGGCGAGGGGGCGGGCGGCTTCGCCGGGCGCGGCGCCTCCCGGCCGTGCGGCGGAAGGGGGCCGGGAGACCGGTGCGGTGCCGGGGGAGCGGGCGGGGCCCGGGACGGAGGCGCGGGCCCCGTCGGCGTCCCGGGCGGGCGGACGTCCCGCGTCGACGCCCACGAGGGACGCGCGCGCCGCGCCGCCGCCGGGAACGGACGCCCCCGCACCGGCGCGGCCGGAAGCGGGCCCCGGCGCCGTCGCGGGCCCCGGGGCCACGGGGGCCCCGGCCGCGGCGGGCGCGGCCCCGCCGGACCGCCCCCGCTCGTGCGGCTCTCCCGGCCGCACGTCCTCCAGCAGCCGCAGGAACGCGGCCTCGTCGAGCACCGGCACCCCCTCGTCCCGGGCGCGGCGCGCCTTGCCGGAGCCGGACGCGGCGTCGTTCGCGACCAGCACACCGGTGTGCCGGCTGACGGACGACATCACGTTCAGCCCGGCCTCGGCGGCCCGGCGCTCCAGCTCGGCCCGCGGCACCCGCGTCTCCCCGGTGATCGCGACCTTCATCCCCTGGACCAGCGGCCCGCCCGGCGCCGGCCGTCCCGGATTGCGGTACGCGCACGGCGTCCTGGGCGCCCGGGGCGCGAACCGGGGGTCCTGGCGCGGCGGGCAGGGCACCAGGGGCAGCGGCAGGTCGAGCCGGGCGGCCTCCCGCAGCGAGGCGCGCAGCACGCCGGCCAGCACCCGCGCGTCGTCCAGGGCGTCGTGCGCCCTGACCTGGCGGACGCCGTAGTGCGCGGCGAGCGTGCCGAGCCGCAGGTCGTCGGTCGGGGGATCCACCCGCCGGTTCAGGGCGAGGGTGCACAGCCGCCGGGACACCGGCAGCGGCATGCCGGCGCGGGCGAACTCGTGGGCGAGGAAGTCGTAGTCGAACTGGGCATTGTGCGCGACGAACACGCGGTCCCGCAGCAGCGCGCCGATCCGCCCGGCGACCTGGTCGAAGCACGGCGCGCCCCGCAGCCGCTGCGCCGTCAGCCCGTGCACGTGCACCGGCCCGGGGTCGCAGCCGGGGTCGAGCAGGGTCGAGAACTCGCCGGTCTGCTCCCCGTCGGGCCCCAGCGTCACCACGGCCACGGACAGCACCCGGTCGCGGCGCGCGACCAGCCCGGAGGTCTCCACGTCCACGACCGCCCAGTCGTGGGCGTGGTCGCGCGGGCCGGACACGTCGAGGGCGGGGGAGGCGAGAGACATGGAGGAAGGATCGTGTGATCTTCACCCGTCCTTCAACTCGGATGCCGATTCATCCGCATAAGTCCGCGCCGGTCGTCACCCTCTAGGCTGGTTCCCGTGCGTCTGCTGCTGATGTCCGACACCCACCTCCCAAAGCGCGCCAAGGAACTGCCCGCGCCCCTGCTGGACGAGCTCCCCCGGGCGGACGTCGTCGTCCACGCCGGGGACTGGGTCGACACGGCCACGCTCGACCTGCTGGAGGACCGCTGCCGCCGGCTCGTCGCGGTGTACGGCAACAACGACGGACCCGGGCTGCGCGCCCGGCTGCCCGAGGTGGCGTACGCGGAGCTCGGCGGTCTGCGGTTCGGCGTCGTCCACGAGACGGGTCCCGCCCAGGGGCGCGAGGCCCGCTGCGCCGCCCGCTTCCCGGACCTGGACGTCCTGGTGTTCGGCCACAGCCACATCCCGTGGGACACCGTCGCCCCCGGCGGCCTGCGCCTGCTCAACCCGGGCTCGCCGACCGACCGCCGCCGCCAGCCCCATTGCACGTACATGACGGCCACGGCCGCCGGCGGCCGGCTGACGGACGTCGAGCTGCACCGGCTGCCGAGGCGCTAAGGGCTGCCCGGGCGGCCGCCCGCGCGCACAGGGCCGGGCCGCTCCCTCTCCACGGGAGCGGCCCGGTCATTGTGAGAGTGCGCTTTCACGGACCTCCTTCCCGATGTCCGGAGGTGCGAAGGACATGCATGCCTCGTCTGTCGAAGCGCCGCCTACCCACCCCCTGCCCGGGTCACACACATACGTACGGATTTAATCCATTTTTCTCCGGTGTGGGGAGCGCACGGCTCCTCCGCGGCGACCGGCACGGCCACGGCCGGCGCCGCCGGAACACGCGGACCGGCACCCTCGCGCCGGAGCGGCGGCGCGGCATCACCGTCGGTTCCGCCGTCGTCCCGTTCCCCTCGGTGACGTGACGGTCGGCCTCGTCGGCCTCCCGGTCACCCCGACCGCGTCGCCGCGGTGGAACGGGCGCTCGGCCTGCTCGACGGCGCCGCCCTCGTGGTCTTCACCGTCGAGGGCGGCCGGGCGCGGCCCCGCGTGCTGACGCGGACCCCGCGCCGGCCGGGCGCCCCGGCCCTGCCCTTCGTCGACAGGACCGGCCGGCGCGGGGCGCGGTACGCGGGGGTGCCGCGCTCGATCGCGCGCCGCCACACCCTGCCGCCCGTGCCGAGGAGCACGGTCACTGCTCCCGGCACCCGCACCATCCCGGCGCTTGCACCGCTCCCGGCACCGGCGCCGCTTCTGGCACCTGCGCTGCTCCCGGCACTCGGGCAGCTCTTGGCATCTGCGCCGCTTCCGGCACCCGCGCCGCCCCGGTCCCGCCGTCCTCGCCGACCACGGCGACGGCCTGCCCGCCGCGTGCGCCGAGGCCACCGTCACGGACACCCGTCTGCGCGCCGTGCCCGTCTGCGCGCTGCGCCCGTCTGCGCGCCGCACCCGCTTGCGCGCCGCGCCCGTCGCGCGGACGCGGCGGTGCCTGGTCCGTCCGGTGTGTGCCGCCTCCGCGATCACCGGTGCGGGCCCGCCCCGCTGCTGTCCGGTATCCGGGACCTGCCGCCTGCCGCCTGCCGCCTGCCGCCTGCCGCCTGCCGCCTGCCGCCCGCCGACGCCGACCCGGCGGACCGCACCGCCGAGCCGCGGGGACCGGCCGGCAGGAGCCGTGGGGACCGGCCGGCAGCCGTCCCCGCGCGACGCGCTCGGCGCACCGCGCGGGGCCGGCGGGCGGGTCTTCGCCCCGCCGGCCCCGGAGACGGACGTGGTGCCCGGCCCCGGCGTGTCCGGGGGAGCGCCGCGCCTCGCGCTCACCCGGCAGGACCCGCCGATCGGCCCGCGCCACGACGGGCTGCGGCGGGAGGCGTCCGTGTCGCTGTACGGCGAGGTGCGCAAGCCAGGCCCTCCGGGCCGTGCTCGCCGACGCGTACGGGACCGAGGTCGCCCTCCGCGTGACGACGCCGCTGTGGGTGGAGCGGCCGGCCGGCACGGGAGAGGCGGTCCGGTCCGGCAGGGAGAAAGACCCGAAGCCCTTCCTCGCCACCGGCGTCCCGCACGTCGCGCCGGTGGCCGGCGGGGCGGCGTCCTCGGCGGAGCCGCCGGACGCGGCCCGCGCCGGGCCGGCGGCGTGGGCCGCGCGGGAGGTCAACGGGCCGACGGACCCGACCAGTCCGCCGTGACGTGGCCCAGCCGCACGCGCTGCGGATGGTCGCCGACGGGCACGGACACCGTCTTCCTGCCGGTGGCGAAGTCGATGGCCGTGACCTGGTCGGCGCCGCTCTCGGAGACCACGCAGGACCTGCCGTCGCCGCTGACCGTCGCCCAGTAGGGCTTGGAGGTGGGGACGAGCGGACCCTGCTGGAGGGTCGCGCGGTCGACGACCGTGGTGTAGTCGTCCATCGTGCCCGCCACGCACAGCTTGCTGCCGTCCGGCTTCATCGACAGGCCGTGGTGGCGCGAGTCGTTGACCCAGGTCGTGCGGTCCGTGCTGGTGTCCGGGTTCTCCGGCAGCGTCTTCACCCGGGTGATCCGGTCGGCGGCGACGTCGTACTCCAGGAAGCCGTTGAAGAAGGAGACCTGGAAGTACAGCTTGGACTCGTCGGGGGAGAAGGCCGCGGGCCGGACGGCGTCGGAGTACTCCTTCAGCCCGGCCGCGTCCAGGCGCTCGCGCATGTCGATCACCTTGACCTGCCGGTACGTGGTGGCGTCGGCGACCGTGATGCGCCGGTCGCCCTTCGTCCAGTCCAGCCACGGGGCGTCCAGCGCGGTGTTCACCTCGCCGATGGACATGTTCCAGACGTACTTCCCGTCCTTGGTGAAGACGTTCTCGTGGGGCTTGTCGCCCGTGGCGAAGGAGCCGAGCTGCCGGCCGGTGACGATGTCCAGCACGTGCACGGTGTTCGCGGTCGACGCGGAGACCGCGACCCGGGTGCCGTCGGGGGAGACCGCCATGTGGTCGGCGCGGTGGCCGGCCACCGGGAAGCGCCAGTTGATCCGCCCGGTGGCCAGGTCGAGGGAGACGACGTCGGCGAAGCTGGGCCGCGAGACGACCACCGACGTCCCGTCCGGCGTGGAGTACATGTCGTCGACGAACTGGTCGTGGCCCTCGCCGACGCTGTTGCGGATGGCCATGAAGTAGATCCACCGGATCGGGTCGGCGTTGATCTCCGCCATCCGCTCCGCCTTGTCGGGGACGACGTCGATGCGGCCGATCCGCGCGAAGTCGCCGGTGGAGGCGAGCACGTCGGCGGTGCCGTCCCAGTTGTTGCCCACGAACAGCACCTCGCGCAGGGCGGCGGAGGACGGGTCCGGGGCGGCGGTGGCGGCGGTCGCGGGGACGGTCGCGGTGAGGGCGAGGGCGGCGGCTACGGAGCACAGGTGTCTGGGCCGGAAGGCAGGCACGACTGCTCCCTCCTTAGCGGGTGGGGACGTCGGGGACGAGGGCCCAGACATGAATGGTCCATGACAAAGCGCGGGCCCGTGTTTCTGAACAGGCGTGCTTTCACAGTGAACTTACTGCAAAGTAAGGAGTGGCAGCCTTCTCCACAAGACTGCGGACACGACAAACTCGTCCAGCGACCGAGGAAGGGAGGGCGGGTGCCGGGCAGACTCAGGGCGCCGACCGGCCGGTACGGGGGGAAGACCGCCGAGGAACGGCAGGCGGAACGGCGCCGGCGCTTCCTGGCCGCGGCCCTCCAGCTCTTCGGGGACACCCCGGGGTACCGCTCCACGACCGTCGCGGCCCTCAGCGAGGCCGCGGGCCTGTCCACCCGCCAGTTCTACGAGGAGTTCCGCGCCCTGGAGGACGTCCTGGCCGCCCTGCACCTCCAGGTCAACGGCCTGGCCGAGGAAGCCGTGCTGCGGGCGGCCGCCGCGGCGGCCGGCCTGCCGCTGCCCGAACGGGCCGCCGCGATCTTCCACGCCTACGCCGGGAGCGTCACGGCCGACCCCCGCCGCATCCGCATCACCTTCGTCGAGATCATCGGTGTCAGCCCGCGCCTGGAGGAGCAGCGGCTCGCCCGCCGCGCCCGCTGGATCGACCTCCTGTGCGCCGAGGCCGGGGCGGCGGCGGCCCGCGGGGAGGCCGCGCCGCGCGACTACCGCCTGCCCGCGACGGGCTTCATCGGCAGCGTCAACGGCCTGCTCCACGACTGGAGCGCGGGCTGGGTGGACGCCACGCTCGACGAGGTCGTGGCGGAACTGGTCCGGCAGCTGCTGGGGATCCTGCGGCCGCCGGACTGGCACCCGGCCCGGCCCCCGGACTGACGGGCCGCGGCGGCCACCGTACGCGCCGGCGGCGCGGCGGCCGCCACCGGGCCGGCGCCGCCGGGCGGGACGGAAGGCCGGGACCGCACGGCCGGCCCGGCCCCGGCCGGTCCGAGGCCGCCGTGGCCGGCCGCCCTACTCGTCCCAGGCCTGCACCAGGGTCTGCTCGGTGATCTTGCCGTCGCGCAGCGAGAGCATCGACTCGGACAGCACCCGGACCCCGTCCCGGTACTCGCAGGACTCGCTGTACGCGGCCTGGTCGCCCTGGACGACGCACCGCTCCAGGGTGTGCGACATGTCGCGGCTGTAGACGTCCTCCAGCATCCGGGCGATCTCGTCCCGGCCGTGCAGGACCTTGGGGTGGCTGGGCTGGCTGGTGCGGTCCACGATGCGCAGCTCCGCGTCGTCCGCGTACAGGGAGAGGAGCGGCTCGGGGCTCCGGCTCTCCACAGCCCGGCGCAGCGTCTCGGTGTCGAAGGCGGAGTCCGCAGCGATTCCCATGATGACCTCCTTCGGGGCCGCGGCCCGGGCGGGAGCGGGCCGCACGGGGCCTCTCCCTCCGAGGCTCCTCCGGCCCGGGGCGCTCGGCAAGCGCAGCCCGAGCGCTGCGCCTGACGGGTGAGCGGCGCCCCGCGCCCGTGTCCGCGCGCGGCCCCCGGCGTTGTCGAAGGCATGATCTCCACACGACGCCTCGTCGCCGCCGTCGGCATCGCCGTCGGTGTCACCGGCCTCGCCGCCCCGGCGGCGGACGCGGCCGGCACGGTCCCCCGGAAACCCGGCCTGATCGACCCGGCGGCCACGCTCGACTCGCTGGCCCTGCGCGACATCCCCACGGAGCACAGGGACGAGATCCTGCGGCCCTCCACCCAGATGCAGGGGTTCAAGAGGCTCAAGGACCTCAACCAGCTGGAGCAGCTCGCCGCTCCCGTCGCCCCCGCCTTCCAGCTCCTCCCCGGCATCCGCACCTGACCGCCGCGCCCGGAGTGCGCCGGGGGCCGTCCGGGATCCCGGGCGGCCCCCGGCGCGCTGTCACGGGCCGGCCGGCCCGCCGCGGGTCAGTCGTCCGCGGCCAGGAACTGGGTCGCCGCCAGCTCGGCGTACAGCGGGTCGGCGGTGACCAGCGCGCGGTGGCTGCCGACGGCGCGCACCCGGCCCGCCTCCATCACCACGATCCGGTCGGCCGTCGTCACCGTGGACAGGCGGTGCGCGACCACCAGGACCGTGGTGGTGCGGGCCACGTCGGCGACGGTGTCGCGCAGCGCCGCCTCGTTCACCGCGTCCAGCTGCGAGGTGGCCTCGTCGAGCAGCAGCAGCCGCGGGCGGCGCAGCAGGGCGCGGGCGATGGCGACGCGCTGCCGTTCGCCGCCGGACAGCCGGGTGCCGCGGTGCCCGACCAGCGTGTCCAGGCCGTCGGGCAGCCGGGCCACCAGGCCGTCCAGGCGGGTCGTCTTCAGCACCCGCGCGAGCGTCTCCTCGTCCGCGTCCGGGTTGCCCAGCAGCAGGTTGTCCCGCAGCGAGCCGGACAGGACCGGGGCGTCCTGCTCCACGTAGCCGATCGCGGCCCGCAGGCGCGGCAGCTCCCAGTCGGCCACGTCCCGGCCGTCCAGCGTGATCACGCCGGAGTCCGGGTCGTAGAACCGCTCGATGAGCGAGAACACGGTCGTCTTGCCCGCGCCGGACGGCCCGACGAACGCCGTCATGCCCCGCGCGGGCACCTCGAAGGTCACCCCGTGGTGGACGTAGGGCAGGTCCTCGGCGTACCGGAAGCGGACGTCGCGGAAGGCGAGCGCGGCGGGCTCCCCGTCCGGCTCGGGCAACGGCGCGGGCGACGCGGCCGGTTCGGCGGGCAGCCGCAGCGCCTCCTGGATGCGGAGCAGGGCCGCGGCGCCGGTCTGGTACTGCGTGACCGCGCCCACCACCTGCTGGATCGGCGACATCAGGTAGAAGACGAACAGCAGGAACGCCACCAGCGTGCCGACGTCGATGGCGCCGGTCGCCACCCGCGCGCCGCCCACCGCGAGCACCGTGATGAAGGCGACCTGCATCGACAGTCCGGCCGTGTTGCCCGCCGCCGCTGACCACTTCGCGGCGCGCACGCTCTGCCGCCACGACTCCCGGGCCGCCTCGTGCAGGGCCCGCTCCTCCCGGTGCTCGGCGCCGGACGCCTTCACGGTGCGCAGCGCGCCGAGGGTCCGCTCCAGGGCGGCCCCCATCACCCCGACCGCGTCCTGCGCCTGCCGGCTCGCCTTGTTGATGCGCGGCACGATCATCCCGAGGACCGTCCCGGCGCCCACGATCACGGCCAGCGTCACCGCGAGCAGGACCGGCTCCACCAGCCCCATCAGCACGACGGTCGCGATCAGGGTCAGACCGCCCGTGCCGAGGCCGACCAGCGAGTCGGTGGTGACCTCGCGCAGCAGGGTCGTGTCGGAGGTGATCCGGGCCATCAGGTCGCCCGGCTCGCTGCGGTCCACGGCCGTGATCCGCAGCCGCAGCAGGTACGACGACAGCGCGCGGCGGGCGCCGAGCACCACGGACTCGGCGGTGCGCCGCAGCACGTACGAACCGAGCGCCCCCACCGCCGCGTTGGCGACGACCAGGGCCGACATCGCGACGAGCGCGCCGGTGATGGCCCGGTCGTGCGCCAGGTCGTCGATCAGGTCCCGGGCCACCAGCGGCAGCATCAGCCCGGTCGCCCCCGTCACCAGGGAGAGCAGGGCCCCCGCCAGCAGGGCCCGGCGGTGCGGCCGCACGTACCCGAGGAGGAGCCGCCAGGGGGGTGTGTCCGTCTCCGTCGCTGCGATGCTCACGTCTCTCCTCGGGGGTCCGGCGCGAGCCTCCAGGCTACGTCGGTCCGGGGGTGGCACCGGCCCGTCGGCGGGCCCTCCCTGCGGCCGTTACCCGCCGGTCGCGCGTAGGGTCGGGGGGACGGACACCGTTCGACGAAGGAGTCAGCACCATGGCCCAGGAAGTACGCGGCGTGATCGCACCGGGGAGGAACGAGCCCGTGCGCATCGAGACGATCGTGGTGCCCGACCCGGGCCCCGGCGAGGCGGTCGTGCGCGTCCAGGCCTGCGGGGTGTGCCACACCGACCTGCACTACAAGCAGGGCGGCATCGGCGACGACTTCCCCTTCCTGCTGGGTCACGAGGCCGCGGGCATCGTCGAACAGGTGGGCGACGGAGTCACCGACGTCGCTCCCGGTGACTTCGTGATCCTCAACTGGCGTGCGGTGTGCGGGAAGTGCCGCGCCTGTCTGCGCGGACGCCCGCAGTACTGCTTCGACACGCACAACGCCCGGCAGAGGATGACCCTCACCGACGGCACCGAGCTCTCCCCGGCCCTCGGCATCGGCGCCTTCGCCGAGAAGACCCTGGTCGCGGCCGGGCAGTGCACCAAGGTCGACCCGGCCGTCTCCCCGCAGGCCGCGGGACTGCTCGGCTGCGGGGTGATGGCCGGGATCGGCGCGGCGATCAACACCGGGAACGTCGGCCGGGGCGACACGGTGGCGGTCATCGGCTGCGGCGGCGTCGGCGACGCGGCCGTCGCCGGATCGCGCCTGGCCGGCGCGGCGCGGATCATCGCCGTGGACATCGACGACCGCAAGCTGGAGACCGCCCGCGCGATGGGCGCCACCCACACCGTCAACTCCCGCGCCACCGACCCGGTCGAGGCGATCCGCGAGCTGACCGGCGGCTTCGGCGCCGACGTCGTCATCGAGGCCGTCGGCCGTCCGGAGACCTACCGGCAGGCGTTCTACGCCCGCGACCTGGCCGGCACCGTCGTCCTCGTCGGCGTGCCCACCCCCGAGATGAAGCTCGAACTGCCCCTGCTGGACGTCTTCGGCCGCGGCGGCGCCCTGAAGTCGTCCTGGTACGGCGACTGCCTGCCCTCCCGCGACTTCCCGATGCTCGTCGACCTGCACCTCCAAGGCCGCCTGGACCTGGAGGCGTTCGTGACGGAGACCATCGCCCTGGACGAGGTGGAGAAGGCCTTCGAGCGCATGCACCACGGCGACGTCCTGCGCTCGGTGGTGGTGCTGTGATGACCACGCGCGTCGAACGCCTCGTCACCTCCGGGCAGTTCACCCTCGACGGCGGCACCTGGGACGTCGACAACAACGTCTGGATCGTCGGCGACGACCACGAGGCCGTCGTCATCGACGCCGCCCACGACGCCGACGCCATCGCCGAGGCCGTCGGCGACCGCCGCCTGACGGCCATCGTCTGCACCCACGCCCACAACGACCACATCGACGCCGCGCCCGCCCTCGCGGAGCGCACCGGCGCCACCATCTGGCTCCACCACGACGACCTGCCGCTGTGGAAGCAGACCCACCCCGACCGCGAGCCCGACGCCTGGCTGGTCGACGGCCAGGTGATCGAGGCCGCCGGCGCCGACCTGCGCGTGCTGCACACCCCGGGGCACGCGCCCGGCGCGGTCTGCCTGTACGACCCGGGCCTGGAGACCGTCTTCACCGGCGACACCCTCTTCCAGGGCGGGCCCGGCGCCACCGGCCGCTCCTGGTCGCACTTCCCGACGATCATCGACTCGATCCGCGACCGGCTGCTCACGCTGCCGCCCGGGACGAAGGTCCTCACCGGGCACGGCGACGCGACGACCATCGGAGCCGAGGCGCCGCACCTGCAGGAGTGGATCGACCGGGGCCACTGAGGCGACCACCGGGAAAAGGTGACAGGAGATGTCCGGTTCACCCGCCATCCTCGACGCGAAGCGCAACCGACAGGAGGCCGGACATGTCACAACCGCTCAAGGGCAAGGTCGCACTGGTCGCCGGGGCGACCCGGGGAGCCGGGCGCGGCATCGCCGTGGAACTCGGGGCGGCCGGCGCCACCGTCTACTGCACCGGGCGCAGCACCCGCGCCCGGCGCTCGGAGTACGGCCGCCCCGAGACCGTCGAGGACACCGCCGACCTCGTCACCGAGGCCGGCGGCCACGGCATCGCCCACCCCGCCGACCACCTCGACCCGGCCCAGGTCCGGGCGCTGGTCGACCGCGTCGCGGACGAGCAGGGCCGCCTCGACGTCCTCGTCAACGACATCTGGGGCGGCGAGACGCTCTTCGAGTGGGACGTCCCGATGTGGGAGCACGACCTCGACAACGGGCTGCGCCTGCTCCGCCTCGCCGTCGAGACGCACGCCGTCACCAGCCACCACGCCCTGCCGCTGCTGCTGCGCCACCCCGGCGGCCTGGTCGTCGAGGTCACCGACGGCACCGCCGACTACAACCGCGACACCTACCGCGTGAACTTCTTCTACGACCTGGCCAAGGCGTCCGTGCTGCGCATGGCCTTCGCCCTCGGCCACGAACTGGGCCCGCGCGGCGCCACCGCCGTCGCCCTGACCCCCGGCTGGCTGCGCTCGGAGATCATGCTGGAGCACTTCGGGGTGGGGGAGGAGAACTGGCGCGACGCCCTGGACCGCGTCCCGCACTTCGCCATCTCCGAGACCCCGCGCTACGTGGGCCGCGCGGTCGCCGCGCTCGCCGCCGACCCGGACGTGGCGCGCTTCAACGGCACCTCGCTCTCCAGCGGCGGCCTCGCCCGGGAGTACGGCTTCACCGACCTCGACGGCAGCCGCCCCGACGCCTGGCGCTACCTCGTCGAGGTCCAGGACGCCGGCAGGCCGGCCGACACCACCGGCTACCGCTGAGCTCACCCGCGCGGCGGGGCCGGCAGCGGCCGGCGCGCCGAGTGGCCCGGCGGCAGCGCCAGGTCGTCGCGGACGGCCGCGTAGTAGCCCTCCCGTCCCGCGCGCTGCCGCTCCAGCAGGGCCTGCCAGGCCTCGGGGTCGCGGGTGCCCTCGCGCAGGAACCGCTCCATGTCCATCACCGCGACGACCCAGGCCCGGGCCTTGTCCACCACCTCCGGACTGCCGAGCAGCAGCAGTGCCTCCCCGGACGGGTCCCGGCCGACCGCCGCCTCCGCCAGCAGCGGAGCGGCCTCCTCGGGGGTCAGCGGGTGCGGGTGCGGGTCGTTGCCGAGGTGGGCGGCGAGCCGGTACGTCACCGTGACGCTCTTCTTCAGGGCCCGCGCGTAGTCCGCGTACACCGCCAGCCTGCGCTCCTCCCAGCGGGCCGCCGTCTCCCGCCGGAACCGGACCCGGTCGCTGCGCACGAGGGCGAGGTACGAGCCGAGCGCGCCGATGACGACGCCGAGGAGCGCGGGGAGTTGCTCGAGGAAGGCAGACATGGGACGGCACGCTACTGCCCCCGCCGATCACCGCGCAGTACGGTCGGCGGCATGACGGACAGCAGGCGGTTCCAGGGGTACGGGGTGGTCGTCACCGGAGCGGCGCGCGGCATCGGCGCGGCCACCGCGCGCCGGTTCGCCGAGGAGGGGGCGCGGGTCCTGGTGACCGACGCGGACCCGGCCGGGGCCGAGCGGACCGCGGCCGCCCTGCGCGGCCGCGGCCTGGCCGCCGAGGGCCGGGCGTGCGACGTGGCGGACCGGACGTCGGTGGAGGCGGCCGTCGCGTACGCCGCGGAGGCGTTCGGCACGCTCGACGTCCTGGTCAACAACGCCGCCCACTGCTCCCCGGACACCCCCCGCTTCGAGGACGGGCCCGACGAGGCGTGGGCCGCGGACCTCGACATCACGCTGACCGGCGCGTACCGCTGCTGCCGCGCCGCGCTGCCGCACCTGGCCGCCTCCGGCCGCGGCGCGATCGTGAGCGTCGGAAGCGTCAACGGCGTGCAGGACTTCGGCAACCACGCCTACAGCGCCGCCAAGGCGGGCCTCGCCTCCCTGACCCGCACCCTGGCCGGACAGGCCGCCGCGGACGGCGTCCGGGTGAACCTCGTCGCACCGGGCACCGTGCGCACCCGCGCCTGGGAGGGCCGCGACGACGACCTGGCGGCGGTGCGGCGGCTGTACCCCCTGGGCCGGGTCGGCGAGCCGGAGGACATCGCCGCCGCCGTCGCCTTCCTCGCCTCCCGCGACGCGTCCTGGATCACCGGCACCACCCTGGTCGTGGACGGTGGCCTCACCGCGGTGCACACGGGCTTCCACCAGGCACTGGGGCACGCGGCCCGGCCGGCGGGACCCGCCTCCCCGTGAGGCCGCGCGACCCGCCGAATGTCACCGTTCGGTCGCATCGCGGTCACCCGTACAACCGAACGCCCCGGACGCCTGTCTACCTGGTCGGACACACACCGACCAGGCAGGGAAGGCCACCTCATGGGGGACACACGCGGACGCGGAGCCGTCGCACTCGGGATCACCGCACTGGTGGCACCGCTCACCCTCGCGCTCGGCGCCACTCCGGCGCAGGCCGCGAGCTGCACCACGCAGACCGGCCCGTACCAGAAGCAGGTCGAGAAGTTCCTGGGCCGCCCGGTCGACGGCAAGCAGTCCGCCGCCGACTGCAAGGCGATCCAGGCCTTCCAGAACAAGCACGGCATCACGCCGAACATCGGATACGCCGGTCCCGTCACCTGGGGCGTGATGGACCTCATGCTCAAGCAGAAGGCCGTCGGCAAGACCCCGAACAAGGACGGCAAGTGCCCGGTGAACAAGGGCCGCATCGCCTGCGTGAACCTCACGCTCCAGCTGAGCTGGATCCAGGACGGCGACAAGCTCGTCTACGGGCCGGTGCCGGTCCGCACGGGCCGTGACGGGCACGAGACCCGCACCGGCCTGAAGAAGGTCTACTGGCGCCACATCGACCACGTCTCCTCCCTCTACGACGTGCCGATGCCCTACAGCCAGTTCTTCGACGGCGGGCAGGCCTTCCACTCGGCCGGCGTCAGCATGTGGAACCCGCCGGGCTCGCACGGCTGCGTCAACATGACCACCACCGACGCCAAGAAGTACTGGTCGCTGCTGAAGAAGGGCGACGACGTCTTCGTGTACGGCCGCAAGCCGGGCACCTGAGAACCGTGCGGACGGGGCCACGGCAGCCGGCGGACGGGGTGATCACGTGATCAGCAACACGGTCCGTTATGCCCGTTTCGTTCGTGATGACTCACATCGCCTTCACTTCCGGAGCCGTATGCTTCACAGCATGTCCACCACTGTTGAACCCTCTTCCGAGCGATCGGCTGACGAGGTCAACGAGGAGATCCGGGCCCTGTGGCTCCGGTCGGGCGGGACACTGAGCAGCGAGCAGCGCGAGGAGTACCAGCGGCTCGTTCTGGAGTGGGCCGCGGCCCTTCCGCAGCCGGTGAAGGTCGCCTGACAACCTCGTAGGCCGGCCGCCCCGCCGACATGTCGTCACCGGGCACGGGCTCCCGCCCGTCGCCCCGTCATCCCCACGTCGCCGAGTAGTACCGGCGATACGCCTTGCGGTCCTGTTCCGTCCTGATCCAGCGCGTGGCCACCAGAGCGATCAGGCTGCCCGCGATGACCAGCAGTCCGGGGCCGACGGCACGGGGATCGGCCAGCCGGGCCAGCAGCGTCGCCGCGTCCGGGCCGTCGGCCGGCGTCGGCGTGCCGGGCCCGGCGGCCCCCTGGCCGGCCGGTGCCGACGAGGGCGGAGTGCTCGCGCCGGCCCCGGCCGGCGCGGACACGATCAGCTTCACGCCCAGTTCCGACAACGCCGTCGTGACCGGCTGGAAGTACGTCGTGCCGCCCGTCCGGCAGTCCCCGCTGCCGCCCGACGTCACCCCCAGCGCGACGCCCTCGGAGAACAACGGGCCGCCGCTGTCGCCGGGTTCGGCGCACACGTTCGTCTCGATGAGCCCGCCGACCGTGCCCTCGGGGTAGTTCACCGTCGCGCCCAGCGCGGTCACCTGCCCGTCGCGCAGCCCCGTGGTGCTGCCGCTGCGGAACACCCGCTGCCCGACGGCCGGATCGGCCAAGCCCGTGATCCGCACGCCCTTGCCGTCACCGACCGCCACCACGTCCGCGCCCGCGCCCGCCCGGCCGCCGTCGTACCGCACGAGCGAGTAGTCGTCGCCGGGGAAGCTCCGGCCGACGGTCGTGCCGATCTGCCCGCGGGCCCGGTCGTCGGTGAACCAGACGGAGCCGTCGGGCCCGCAGTGCCCGGCCGTCAGGATGTACTCGGTGCGCCCGTCGGTCACGTTGAAGCCCGCCGAACAGCGCCCGGCCGTCGACAGAATGGGCCGCGCCCCGTTGAGGCGGGTGGTGAAGGTGCCCTCCGTGCGCTCCATGCGGACGAAGCCGCCGATGCCGTCCGCGACCTCGGTCAGCCGCGACCAGTCCGCCGCGGAGACCGTGCGGTCGCCCCGCACCACCACCTCGTTGGACCGGTAGTCCACGGCCCACGCCGTGCCGGTCACGCGGGGTGCCGCGCGCAGGGTCCGCGTCGCCGACCTCAGGTCGCGCAGGCTGTGGCGCACCAGCTTCGGCTCGGCGCCCGCCCGCCTGACCTCGTCAGCCGCCCGCCGGTCGGTGACCGCCACGACCGTCCGCCCGTCGTCGCCGACCCAGCTGCCCGCCGTACGGGACGCCCCGAGCCGGGCCACGAGGTCGGTCCCGGTGCCGGCGGCCGCCCGGGCGGAGGAATAGGGGACCGCAGAGACCCCGGCGGGCTCGCTCGCCACGGCGCGCGTGACCAGCGTCCCTCCGAGGAGCAGTCCGCCGACGGCCGCCAGCCGTGTCACTCGCCGGACGACCCGTCGTCGTGCGTGCCTCATGCGTGGCTCCCGAACCTCAGCAGCGCGGCGGCGACGCCGCGGGGCTCCCCCTGAGCGGAGCACCGTCCTTCCATACGGGGCCGGAGCCGGGGGCGTTCAGCGCACGGGCGCCCGTCTCGGCCGGGGTGCCGCCGTCATCCGGTCGCGCACCGGACGGACGGTGCGGCCGCCGGCGCTCCGGTGCGCGGCCGCGCGCAGGACCGCGGACAGGAGGGGGCGAAGACCAGGACCGGGACCGGGACCGGCCCGTCCGGCAGCCGCGCCCGGTACCCCTCCGCCCGCGACCGGTTCGCGGCGGGCCGGCCGAGGGCCCCCACCGCCTCCGTACGGGCGCGGGCGTGCCGCACCCCCTCGACCGCGCCGCGCAACGGCCCGCCCGCGACCCCGAGGGACCGGCCGGACGCCCGCCCCCCGGCGCGTGCGCGCGATTTCCCCTCGCCCCACGGCCCCCTATCTTGTGGCCATGACCAGCATCCCGCACGAGACGTCCGGTGAACCCGGCCCCCTGCGCGCGCTGACCCTCGACCGGCTGAGGCTCCGGACGAGCCAGAAGTGGCGGGCGTATCCCGAGGACGTGCTGCCGCTGTGGGTGGCCGAGATGGACGTGCCGCTCGCGGAACCCGTGGTGCGGGCCGTCACCGACGCGCTCGCGCTCGGCGACACCGGGTACGCCGCGGGCACCGCCTACGCCGAGGCGCTGGCCGGCTTCGCGTCCGGGCGGTGGGGCTGGGACGGACTCGCCGTGGGGCGCACCGCGCTGGTGCCGGACGTCATGCTGGGCGTCGTCGAGATGCTCCGGCTGGTCACCGGGCCGGGGGACCCGGTGGTCGTCAACCCGCCGGTGTACCCGCCGTTCTTCGCCTTCGTGGCACACATGGACCGGCAGGTCGTCGAGGCACCGCTCGGTGCGGACGGCCGCATCGACCTCGACGTCCTGGAGGACGCCTTCCGGCGGGCCGTCGGGGACGGCGCCGCACTCCCGTCCGGCCGCGCGCGCAGGGCCGCCTACCTGCTGTGCAACCCGCAGAACCCGACCGGCACCGTGCACACCGCCGAGGAACTGTCCGCGGTCGCCGCGCTCGCCGAGCGCCACGGCGTGCGCGTCGTCGCCGACGAGATCCACGCGCCGCTCGTCCTGCCGGGCGCGGACTTCGTGCCGTACCTGAGCGTGCCGGGCGCCGAGCGCGGGCTGTCGCTCATGTCGGCGACCAAGGGGTGGAACCTGGCCGGGCTCAAGGCCGCGCTCGCCGTCGCCGGTCCCGGGGCCGGCGCCGACCTGGCCCGGCTGCCCGAAGAGGTCGCGGACGGCCCGAGCCACCTCGGCGTCATCGCCCACACCGCCGCCCTGCGCGACGGCACCGCCTGGCTGGACGCGCTGCTGGCCGGGCTCGACGAGAACCGGCGGCTGCTCGCGCGGCTGCTGGCCGAGCACCTGCCCGCGATCGGCTACCGCCCGGGCGAGGGCACCTATCTCGCCTGGCTCGACTGCCGCGCGCTCGGCCTCGGCGACGACCCGGCGGAGGTCTTCCTGCGCCGCGGCCGGGTGGCGCTCGTCCCCGGCCCCGACTTCGGCGGCGTGGGGGCCGGGCACGCCCGGCTGAACCTGGCGACCTCGCCCGAGGTGCTGGACGAGGCGGTGCGGCGCATGGCCCGGGCCGTGCAGGGCGGCTGATCCGCGGCACGCGCGGGCGGCGGCCGGAGGGGCCGGTCTAGACTCCCCGCCATGGACGACACACCGCTCGACCGGCTCGGCGCGGGCAAGTACCTGCTCCTGACCAGCTACCGCCGCAACGGTACGCCCGTCGCCACCCCGGTGTGGGTGGTGCGCGACGGGGACGCGCTCGGGGCGTGGACGGCGGCCGGCTCCTGGAAGGTCAAGCGGATCCGCAACCGCGCCGACGTGCTGGTCGGCCCGTGCGACGTGCGCGGCAACCCGACCGGCGACCAGGTACCGGCCACCGCGGAGATCTGCGACGCGCCCACCACCGCCCGCTACCGCCGGCTGATCGCCCGCAAGTACGGCATCGTCGGCCGGCTCACCCTGCTCGGCAGCCGGCTGCGCAGGGGCGCGGCCGGCACGGTCGGGGTGCGGATCACGCTGACGCCCTGACGCCCTGACGCCCTGACGCCCTGACACCTGCCGCCGGGGGCCGGGCCGGTCGGTCAGGTCCAGGCGCGGTACGGCTCGTCGACCAGCTGGAAGACCGGCTCGCCGCGCACCGGGTCCTTCGCCGTGGACAGCCGGACCCGGTCCCCGCTGTGGATGCCGATGGGCGGGCCCATGACCCGGCCGCGCACCACGAACCCCTCGGCCATCTCGATCAGCGACACGTTGCGCGCGGCGGGGGTGTTGCGGTGCACCACCGTGGAGTGGCGGACCGTGCCGACGCCCTCGCTGCGCTCCGTGCGCAGGTCGCTGCCCCGGCAGACCGGACACAGCAGCCGGTGGTACATGGTGGTGCCGCACCAGGTGCAGCGCTGGAAGAGGATGGCGTCGCCGTCCGCGCCGCGGGGTTCGAGCACGCCCGTCGCGGAGCCCGCCGCCTGCTGAGCGGGGCTTCCTGAGTGGTGGTACACGCTGGTCAACTCCCTGCACTCGGCCGGAATCCCGCGTGCGGGATCACCCGTGCACGCGCGTGCACGGGTGACCGTGCCACCGTGCACGCGGTCAGAGTATGGCACTGAGTGCCACGCGTAAAGGCACTGCGTACCCTCAATGTCCGGCGTCCCGGACGGGCTCAGCGGGCCCCGAGCGTCGTCTCGATCTCCTGCACCACCCGCCACAGCGGTGCGCCACGCCGCGAGACGACGACCACCACGTCCTCGGTCTGCTCACCGGCCGGGGGGACCTGGGCGGAGCCGAACACGGACTGCACGTGGCCGAGCGCGTGGTCCACCGCCGCGCCCGCGTCGCCCTGCCCGTCCGACCGCAGCCAGGAGCGCA
Organism: Streptomyces sp. NPDC085946; assembly: GCF_044540485.1. Classification (NCBI taxonomy): domain Bacteria; kingdom Bacillati; phylum Actinomycetota; class Actinomycetes; order Kitasatosporales; family Streptomycetaceae; genus Streptomyces; species Streptomyces sp. NPDC085946. The sequence goes on from NZ_JBITSF010000016.1 coordinate 145,637, forward strand.
GCGCGTTGTTGTGCGCCGCGACCACGGCCGCCGCGACGACGTCCGCCCGCAGGATGCCGTCCCGCCGGGCGGCGAAGCGCCCGCGCAGGTATGCGGCCAGGGCGCGCTCGTAGTGCCACACCACCGACAGTTCGTACGCGCGCAGCCCCGGCACCTGCTTGGTGAGCCGGTAGCGCTGCACGGAGAAGGCGGGGTTCTCCGCGTACATCCGCAGCACCATCCGGGCCGCGTCGCAGACCCGCCGCACGGGCTCGTCGTCCTCGGCGCTGCGGGCCAGGAAGGCCGTCATGTCGGCCAGGCACCGCTCGTGGTCGGGGAAGACCACGTCCTCCTTGGACGGGAAGTAGCGGAAGAACGACCGCCGTCCGACCCCCGCGAGCGCCACGATGTCGTCGACGGTGGTCTGCTCGTAACCCCGCTCCAGGAACAGCCGGAAGGCCGCCGCGACCAGCGCCTCCCGTATCGGCGGCCGCCCGGTCGCCGCTTCCGTCCCCCCGCCGCCGCCGGGCACCGCATCGCTGGAGCTCATGGACGGGAACGTAGCACCCGGCCGGCCCGGATGGCACTCAGTGCTCTCCGGGGGAGGTACTGAGTGCCGCCGGACGGGTCGACCATATGATCGGCTCCCGCCGTCGCCGAGGAGCCCCGCATGCCGCCCGCCCGTCCCCGCATCCTGTACGTGACCGACCTGGCCTATCCGGCCCGCGGGCGCCGCTACGGCGACGAGGACGTCTTCCTCACCGCACGGCTGCGCGAGGACTTCGACCTCGCGCTGTGCCACCCCGGGGACGCCGCCGCGCTGCTGGACGGCTTCGACGCCGTCATGGTCCGCAACAGCGGCCCCGTGCTGGCCCACCGGGCCGCGTACGACGCCTTCCGCGCGCGGGCCGCCGCGACCGGGACCCCCGTCTACAACCAGCTCTCCGGCCGCGCCGACATGGCCGGCAAGCAGTACCTGCTCGACCTGACCGCCGCCGGGTACCCGGTGATCCCCACCGTCGACCGCTCCGGCGACCTGGACCGGCTGCCCGGCGCGGCGGAGTACGTCGTCAAGCCCAAGCTGGGCGCCGACTCCATCGGCCTGCGCTTCGTCCCGGCCGCGGACCTGCCCGGCCTCGCCGAGGCGCCCGGCCTCGCCGCCGGCGAGCTCCTCGTGCAGCCGCGCGTCGACTTCGCCTACGAGGTCTCCTTCTACTTCGTCGACGACGCCTTCCAGTACGCGCTGTACGCCCCGCACCCCGACCGGCGCTGGCAGTTGGAGCCCTACGCGCCGACCCCGGACGACCTGGAGTTCGCCCGCCGCTTCATCGACTGGAACACCGTCGAGCACGGCATCCAGCGCGTCGACGCCTGCCGCGCGCCGGACGGCGGACTGCTGCTGGTCGAACTGGAGGACCTCAACCCGTACCTGTCGCTGGACGCGCTCGACGAGCCGGGCCGGGACGCGTTCGTGGCCGCGGTGAAGGCGTCCCTGCACCGCTTCCTCGGCCGGAGCGCCGGGGGAGGCCGCTGAACGGCCCGGGCACCGGCCCCGTATCTCCCCGTGAGGCGGTCTTCCGCGTCCGGGACGGAAGGAGAACAGCGTGCCGGCACCGTCCGCACCCGGGCCGTCGCACGACGGCCCGGCCCTCGAACCGGTCCGTGTCCTGCGCCCCCGCCGCACCGACGCCCTCGCCGAGCTGTTCCGGGAGCCGCCCCGGGAGTCCGGCGGCCACGGGTCCGTCCCGCCGCCCGCGCCCCCGCCCGGCTCCGAGGACGAGACGCGGGAACTCCCGCCCGTCGGCCCGGACGGCCGTCCCGCCGGGGCCGGGCGGGGACGGCGCCGTGCGGCGGTGGCGGCCGCCGTCACCGCGGCCGCGCTGATCGGCTTCGGCGGCGCCCTCCTGCTGCCCGGCCGGACGACCGGGGACCGCGCGGCCCCCGTGCCGCAGCCGTCCGCCCCGGCCGCACCCCCGGCCGCGCCGCCCCGGGGCAGCCCGTCCTCTGCCACCCCGCTCCCGGCGGCCCCCGGCGGCCCCCGGCGCTCCCGGCGTTCTCGGCGAGGGGGACACCGGCCCGGAGGTGGCCGAACTCCAGCGACGCCTGCTGCGCGTCCCCGACGTCTACGCGAACGGCTCCGCCGACGGCCGCTACGACGCCGCCCTGACCGCGGCGGTGGCCCGCTTCCAGCTCTGGTACGGCGTGCGCGGCGACGAGACCGGCGTCTACGGCGACGACACCCGCCGCGCCCTGGAATCCCGCACGGCCCCGGACGGTGGCTGAATCCGCGCCCCGGCGAGGCGCCCGGCGCGGGGGATCCGTCCGCCTACCCCTCCGGCTCCCGCGGGACCCGGATGTCCAGGACGCAGACGTCGTCGCGCCGCACCTCCTCCAGCATGGCGCCGAGTAGCGGCCCCAGGGACCCGGGCCGGTCGGTGTGGTGGGTCGCGACGGCCTCGGCGAGCCGTTCCAGCCCCCGGTCGATGCTCTCCGGGGGGCGCTCGATCAGGCCGTCCGTGTACATGATCAGCCGGTCGCCCGGTTCGAGGCGGAACGCGGCCTCCTCGTAGACCGGTGCGGCGCACGCGCCGAGCAGCGGGCCGCCCGGGCGGGGCAGGTAGCGCACCTCGCCGTCCCGCAGCAGCAGCGGCGGCGGGTGGCCCGCCTGCGTCCACACCAGCCGCCGTTCGGCGGGGCTGTAGCGGGCCAGCACCAGGGTGGCGGAGCCGTGGGAGTCGCGGGAGTGCAGCAGCAGGGTGTTCAGCCGGGCGAGCGCCCCGGTGAGCGAGGAACCCGTGACGACCATGCCCTTGGCGGTGAAGCGCAGCTGCGCCATCGTCGCGACGGCGTCGACACCGTGCCCGGCGACGTCCCCCACCACGAACAGGGCGTCCCCGTCGGGCAGTTCGATGGCGCTGAACCAGTCGCCGCCGACGTGGACGCCGGACTGGGCGGGCAGGTAGGCGACCTCGACGCGCAGCCCGGCCAGGCTCACCGGCCGCTGCGGCAGCGGCAGCAGCGCGTGCTGGAGCCGGGCGGCCAGGGTCCGTTCGGCCTGGAGCACGTCGTGCTGGGTGAGGATCGCCCGCTCGCTCTCGACGAGGGCCAGTTCCGCCCGCCGCCGCGCGGTCAGGTCCTGCACGAAGCCGTGCACCTCGACGGGGGTGCCGCGGCTGTCCGCCACCGCCTCGGCCACCAGCCGCAGATGCCGTACGCCGCGGGTGGTCAGGACCCGGAACGGCAGGTCGAACGGGTGCCCCTCCGACAGCAGGGCCTCGACCGCGCGGGACAGGGCCGGCACGTCGTCGGGCAGCGCGATCTCCGGCAGGTCGGTCAGGCGCACCGGGCCGCGCGCCGGGTCCCGGTCGAGGATGGCGAAGACCTGGGTGGACCAGGAGGCCTCGCGGGTGGCCAGGTTCCAGTTCGCCCAGCCCAGGTTGCCCAGCCGCTGCAGGTCCGCCAGCCGCTGTTCCTGCCGGTCGGAGGAGCCGTGCCGGACCCAGGTGACGACCAGGCCCTCGCCCAGCCGGGCCACCCGGACGCTGTAGACGGACAGCCCCCCGCCGCCGTCCCCGTCCTCCTGGTGGGCGAACGGCTCGCTCTCGTACGGCTCGCCCGTGGCCAGGACGTGCAGGCAGCCCCGCCACAGCGGCTCGTCCGCGGCGGCCGGCCGGCACTCCCGCAGCCGCCGCCCGGCCAGGCCGGCGTCGGCGCCGCCCAGCAGACCGCTCGCCTGGGCGGTCGCGGCGTCCACGGCGAAGTCCTCGACCTCGCCCGACGCGGCACGCAGCGGGGTGAGCAGCATCGCCGCGACCGGCAGCACCGCGAAGACCGCCCGTACGGTGTCCCAGGAGGTGTCGGCGGAGCGCTCGGGCCCGGTGCCGAAGGCGCGCAGCCAGCCCGCGCACAGCCGGGTGACGCCCCGCAGGTGGGCGCGGTCGCGCGGCGTGAACGGGCCGGCCCGGCCGCGCAGCACGCCCAGGCAGACCTCGTGGTCCCCCGTGACGGGCAGCGGCAGCCAGGCCCGGGAGCGCCAGCGCTCGGGCGGCTCGCCGATCAGGAGGTAGCGCTTGCGGTCCTCGGCGAGGTCCTCCAGCCAGCGCGGTTCGCCCGTCCGGAGGGCGTCCAGCGCCGCGACCCCGCTCACCGGGGGGATGTGGCGCCACTCGGCGGCCACGGTGGCGCCGGCCCCGGCGTGCCCGATCAGTTCCAGGCCTCCGGCGGGCCGCCGGGCGTAGAGCAGGACGGCGTCCGCGCCCATGTCCGCGGCGAGGTGCTCCAGCAGGCAGCGGGCGAGTTCCTGCGGGGCGTGGATCCGCACGAGGCTCCGGCCGAGGCGGGCCAGCGCGGAGGAGACGTCGTCGGGGGCGGCCGCCTCGGCCAGGGCGTCGGCCTCCGGGGCCCCGGACGCGGTGCCCGGCCGCGGGCTCCCGGCGGACGGGGGCCCGGCGGCGAGGCCGGCGAGCGGGGCGGCCAGCCCGCCCAGCGTGATCCAGCACTCCTCCAGCAGCGTGCGGCGCGCGGCCTTGGCCCGCTGGAGCAGCAGTTCGCCCGCCGCGTCCACGGAGCACCCGGTCGATGCCATGACGGCGCCCTTGGCCCGCTCCACGACCGCGGACGTCGCCGTCTGGTCGCGCAGCCGGTCCAGCTCGGCGCGCTGCCGGGCCACGACCTTGGCCAGTTCGGCCAGGTCCGACGCGGCACCGGTCTCCGCCGGCGGAGGGGGCTCGCTCGTCACGCGTCGAGCATCGCACACCGGACCGGGTCCCCAGAGCGGCTTGCGGCCGGGAACCGCGCGGGCACCGGCGGACCGCCGGGCGCCCCGCACCGGCGCCCGGGTCAGCGGCCGCTGCCGCGGTACAGCCACAGCCGCAGCAGCCGGCTCAGCAGCGGCATGGCCAGGTAGGTGAGGACGGGCAGCAGCACCACCGGGAACAGCAGGGCCCGCAGCGGCAGCGGCCAGTCGGCCGTGCGGGGCGCCAGCAGCCACTGGATGAGCAGGGTGAAGGGGTAGGCGCCGAGGAAGGTGGTGAGGACCATCTTCCAGCGGGGCGGGGCCTGCACGGTGGTGCCCGGCAGGCTGAACCAGGTCTCCAGGCCGGTCGTCGACTGGCGCTCGCTGCCGATCTCCGTGGCGATGTCCTCGATCCGCCGGTGCCAGTCGGCGCGCTCGGGGGAGTCCAGCCAGGCGGCGAGCCGGTGCGGATCGGACCAGCGCAGGATCACGTGGAAGCGGTGGCCGTGCTGGGGCCGCAGCCAGGAGACGCCCTCGTTGCCGGGGAACTGCCGGGCGCACCGGGTGATCCCGCGCGTCCACTCCTCGAACTGCTGCTCCCGGCCCGGGCGCACCTGCCAGGAGAGGACCGTGGTCACCGGCTCGCCGCGCCGGACGTCGCTGCCGCTCATCGCCTCCCGTGTGCCACGCGCGGGACGGCTCATGCGCGCGCCCGGGCACCTGCCCGGGCAGGCCGGCGTCCGGGCAGATCGACGTCCGGACGGGTCAGCGTCCGGCGTGACGGTCGGCCAGGGCCTCGGCGACGGCCCGGACGCTGCGCGCGATGTGCTGCAGGTGCAGCACCTCCGCCGCGTACAGCTTGATGGTGTGCTCGATCACCGACTCGGGCAGGCCGAGGCGGGGCAGGTCGGCCCGGGCCGTCTGCAGGGCGGTGCGGGCCACCCGGATCTCGTGCTGGACCTGGATCTGCGCGTGCCGGGCCAGCAGCAGGGGGTGGCGGATGAACGCGGGGTAGCCGGCGTACCGCGCCGGCACCAGTTCGCGCAGCCACTTGGCCGCCGAGCGTTCCCAGTCGAAGCTGCCCGGGGTCTTGACCTGGCAGGGCCAGTCCGGGCTGATGCGCGTGGACGTCAGGGGCATGTTCATCGCTTCCGGGTGTGCGGCGCCGTGAGGGGTGGACGACGGGGGGTGGGGCGGTCCCGGCCTAGGGGATGACCGGGACCGCCACGGGCGGTCGGGCGGGTGAGGCCCGACCGGGCACCCGGTACGCCGGAGCGGGTAGGAGCCGGCGGCGTCGGGTGCGCGTGCGGACGCCCGGGGGGAGCGGGTGCCGGCCGTGCGGCGGGTGGTGCTGGGTGCGCATGGCGGACGGTCGGCTTTCCGGGCGGAGCGGGTGGTGCGTGAGCAGTATTTATATATGCCATCTGCTTTGCAAGACGTATGAAAACATTCATGCGCGCTTTGGCCGGGAGGATCCCCTGTGCCGGGGTGCGCGCGAGGGACCTGCGGAGCGGGCCCGGGGCCGCCGTCAGTCCTTGAGGAAGAACTGGAGCCGGTCGGCGACCTGCTCGTACTCCTCCAGACGGGCCTGGGTCCGCTCGGGGTCGGCGTCCGTCATGGCCTGGAGCAGGGCCGCGCACATCACGCCCGGCGCGGCGTAGGAGTCGAAGACCAGACGGGAACCGGTGCCGGTGGCGAAGGTGACGTCGGCCTCGTCGGCGACCGGCCCGAGCGCCAGGTCGGTGATCAGGGCCACCTTGAGCCCGGCCCGCCGCGCGACCCGCACGGCCGTCAGGGTCTCGTGCGCGTGCCGCGGCATGGAGAAGGCCAGCACCCAGGTGCCGCCCGCCTCGCGGGACTGCAGCAGGGCGTCGTAGGCGACGCTGCCGCCCCGCGTCACCAGCCGCACGTCCGGGTGGATGCGGCGGGCGGCGTACGCGAAGTACTCCGCCAGCGAGACGGAGATGCGCAGCCCGAGCACCGTCAGCGGGGCCGACGCCGACAGCTCGCGGCCGGTCCGGATCACCCGGTCGGTGTCGGCGAGGTCGCGCCGCAGGTTCTCCAGGTTCTCGATCTCGGCGTCCACCGCGGCCTGGAGTTCGTTGCCCCGGTTCTCCTCGGCCGGGCCGCCGGCGAAGGTGCCCAGGGCGATGGCCTGGAGCTTCTCCCGCAGCGCCGGATAGCCGGTAAAGCCGACCGCCGAGGCGAACCGCGTCACCGAGGGCTGGCTGACGCCGACGCGGTCCGCGAGATCGGTGATCGACAGGAACGCCGCCTCGGTGAGGTGCTCGATGAGGTACTGGGCGATGCGGCGCTGGCCGGGGGAGAGCCGGGGCCGGTCGAAGAGCGTGCGCAGCTGCGAGGTCGGGGAGGCCTCCGCCTCCGGGTCCGCCTTGCCCGAGGTGATCGCGGACGCCTGTGCGCGTGCCTGCTGCGGCGATGGCACCGGTGCGCCTCCTTTGTCTCCCACGGACGTTCAACATAGCCCACGCACCGTGGTGACCAGGGCCTGCGCGGACGGCCCGCGCATCCGGCGCCCTTCGGGACGGATAGGTCCGCGCCGTGCGGGAACCCGCCGCCGCAGACGGACCCGACACACCGCGGACCGTCCCCGGCGGTACGCCGGGGGCCGTCCGGCACGACGCACAAGGAGCTTCCGACATGACCACCCCCGAGGAGAACCGCCCCAAGACGGACACGACCGACGAGGTCCTGGAGAACCGGGACGAGAACCGGGAGGGGACCGGGTCCCGCGCGCCGGGCGGCACCGGCCGCACCCTGCGCGAGGCGCTGGAGGAGGCCGAGGTGCGGCCCGACGACTTCGACGAGCGGTAGCGGCCGCCCACCCCAACCCACCCCCACCCGACGACGTATCCGGCAGGTGAGATTCGTATGGGCGCACTCAGTGCGCTGGAAGAAGCCCTGGAGAACCGATGGGAGGCGCTGTGGGCGCGGGTCTTCGACAAGGAACCGGTCGAACTCCTCGACGCCCTGCACCGTGAGTGCGACGGCAACACCGTGGTGTGCGCCGAGGGCCGGGTCATGGTGCCCAACGCCTACGACGTGGAACTCGCGGACGAGGTGCACGAGGAGCTGACCCGGCGGGGCGGCGGCGTGGGCCAGGTGCTCACCGACAGCCTCGCGCGGCACGCCGAACGCCACGGCTACGAGTGGGCGGGCCCGCTCACCGTGCACATCACCCGGTCGCCCGACGTGCCCAACGGCCGCTACCGGGTGACGAGCAGCGTGATGCCGCACGTCAGCGCCGAGGGCTTCCAGCACGCGGGCCACTAGGAGCGCGCGTCACCGGCGGTGGGCCGGGCGGGGACGCCCGTGCGGGAACGGCGCCGGTCGAGCCCTCCCCGTACGGGCACGGCCCACCGGCGCTCCCTCGATCCAGCGGGACCGGCCACCCGGCGACGCCGGTCGAGCCCTTCCCGCACGGGTGCGGCTCGTCCGCGTCCGCCTCGGACCGGTCGCCCGGGCACGGGCCGCGGAGCACCACCCGGCCTGCCGGTGACGGCAGCGGCCCGTCGCCCCTGCGGGGCATTACCCGGACCGAGACGCCCGGGCACGGGCCCGTGGGACACCACCCGGTCTGCCGGTGACGGCAGTGGCCCGTCGCCCGCCCGGGGCACCACCCGGACCGCCCTCGCTCCGGCGCAGCGGCGCCGCTCCGGCCGGCTCCGCCCGGTCGGTCGTGCCGCCCCCGCCTCGTGTGACGGCCCGGCCCGGCTCCGCCCCGTGTGTCACGCCGCCGGAGCCGGGTCCCCGACCGCCGGTGCCTGGGCGGCGAGGCGCCGCAGCGGTCCGCCGGTGAGCCGGCACACCGTCCACTCCTCCAGGAGCTCCACCCCGAGCGACCGGTAGAACGCGATCGTCGGCTCGTTCCAGGCCAGGACCCACCACTCGAAGCGCTCGTAGCCGTTCTCCTCGCAGATCGCCGCGAGCGCGGCGAGCAGGGCCTTGCCGTGGCCGGCGCCGCGGGCCCCCGGGCGGACGTACAGGTCCTCCAGGTGCATGCCGCGCACGCCGGTCCACGTGGCGAAGCGCGGGAACCACAGGGCGAAGCCGACGGTCCCGCCGCTGTCGTCGTCCTCGGCGACCAGCGCGTAGGCCGCCGGGTGCGGCCCGAACAGCGCCTCCCGCAGCTGCTCCTCGGTGGCGCGGGCCTGCTCGACGGCCCGTTCGTACGCGGCGAGTTCACGGATCATCGCGCGGATCTCGGGGACGTCGCCGACGGTGGCATGCCTGATCATGCCCAGATCATGGTCCACCGCGCCGACGGGTGTCCACGCGGGGCCGGCGTCGCCGTGGACGACCAGGGCCTCCCGGAGGCGAGGCCTGAACTCCCTTTTCCGGCACGGCCGTTCGGGCACTGTCCCGCCCGCGCCCCCTCAGGTGCCGGTGCGCGGCAGCGCGGACTGCGGTACGACGAGGTCGGCCAGGTCCCGGGTCGCGGCGACCAGGTCGGCGTTGCGCTGGTCCGTGTTCCGCACCCACGCCACCGCCTCGTCGTGGCCCTTGCCGAACTTCTCGTGCCGGGCGACCAGCCGCCGCACCCGCTCGGACTCGGCGAGTTCGCAGAACCACACCTCGTCGAGCCGGGGCCGGACCCGGGCCCAGGCGCCGGTCCGCAGCAGCAGGTAGTTCCCCTCCGTGACCACCAGCCGGGCCGTCGGCGGCACCGGCACCGCCCCGGCGATCGGCTGTTCCAGCACCCGCTCGAAGCCGGGCGCGTAGACCACCTCGCCGTCCGGCTCCTCGCGCAGGCGGTGCAGCAGCGCCGCGTACCCGGCCGCGTCGAAGGTGTCCGGCGCGCCCTTGCGGTCCCGGCGGCCCAGCCGCTCCAGTTCGGCGTCGGCGAGGTGGAAGCCGTCCATGGGCACGTGCGCCACCCACGGCTCGCCGCCCGCGTTCAACTCCCGCACCAGGCACTCGGCCAGTGTCGTCTTGCCCGCGCCGGGACTGCCGGCGATGCCGAGGATCGCGCGCCGCCCGTCCCGGGACAGGGCACGGGCGCGGCGGAGGAGGTCGTCGAAGGTCAGCGCCACACAGGAGAGTGTGTCACCCGGTGCCCGGGCGGCGGCCGCGCGGTGGGACGGAACCGGCTCCCGCGGCGGCACCGTGTGGCGTGCGCCACAAACTGGACGGCCCTGTCGCGGGGAACGGGTCCTGTATGACGGAGCTCGGTCTTCCCGAAGACATCCAGGCCTGCCTCTTCGACCTCGACGGGGTCGTCACCAGGACGGCCGTGGTGCACGCGGCCGCGTGGAAGGAGACGTTCGACGCCTTCCTGCGCGCACGCGACGGCGAGCACTACCGGCCGTTCGACCCGGCCCACGACTACGACGAGTACGTCGACGGCCGCCCGCGCGCCGACGGTGTCCGCACCTTCCTCGCCTCGCGCGGCATCGAACTGCCCGAGGGCGGCCCCGGCGACCCGCCCGACGCCCTGACCGTGCACGGGCTCGGCAACCGCAAGAACGAACTGCTCCTGGAGAAGATCCGCACCGACGGCGTCGAGGCCTACGACGGCACCCTGCGCTACCTGGAGGCGGTCCGCGCCCGGGGGCTGCGCACCGCGATCGTCTCCTCCAGCGCCAACTGCCGGGACGTGCTGCGCTCGATCGGCGCCGAGCACCTCTTCGACGTACGGATCGACGGGGTGGTGGCCGCTGAACGCGGACTGCCCGGCAAACCGCACCCGGACACCTTCCTGGCCGCCGCCCGCGACCTCGGCGTCACGCCGGCCCGCGCGGCGGTCTTCGAGGACGCGCTGGCCGGCATGGACGCGGGCCGCGCCGGCCGCTTCGGCTACGTCGTCGGCGTCGACCGGGTGGGGCAGACCGACGCGCTGTACGCGCACGGCGCCGACCGGGTCGTGAAGGACCTCGCCGAACTGGGGGAGAAGCAGTGATCGCACAGCGGGCGTACGCCGTCGAGCCGTGGACCGTGCGGGAGAGCGACCTCAACCTCGACCTCCTCGCCCAGAGCGAGTCCGTCTTCGCGCTGTCCAACGGCCATGTCGGCTGGCGCGGCAACCTCGACGAGGGCGAACCCCACGGCCTGCCCGGCTCCTACCTCAACGGCGTCTTCGAACTGCACCCGCTGCCCTACGCCGAGGCCGGCTACGGCTACCCCGAGTCCGGCCAGACGGCCATCAACGTCACCAACGGCAAGGTGCTGCGCCTGCTGGTCGACGACGAGCCGTTCGACCTGCGCTACGGACGGCTGGTGCGCCACGAGCGCGTGCTCGACCTGCGCCGCGGCGTCCTGGAACGGTCCTGCGAGTGGACCTCCCCGGCCGGCTCGACCGTACGCGTGCGCTCCACCCGGCTCGTCTCCCTCACCCAGCGGGCGGTCGCGGCCGTGGCGTACGAGGTGGAACCCGTCGACAGCCGCACCCGCGTGGTGGTGCAGTCGGAACTGGTCGCCAACGAGAGCCTGCCCGAACCGAACGACGACCCGCGCGCCGCCCGGGCCCTGAAGTCGCCGCTGGAACCGGAGGAGGACCTCGCCGTCGGCACCCGCCTGCGCCTGGTGCACCGCACCCGGCGCAGCGGGCTGCGGGTCGCGGTGGCCGCCGACCACGTCGTCAGCGGCCCCGAGCGCACCACGACGGCCAGCGAGAGCAACGTCGACGTGGCCCGGCTGACGGTCACCTCCGTGCTGGAGCCGGGGCAGACCCTGCGCGTGGAGAAGCTCGTCGCGCACGGCTGGTCCGGCGTCCGCTCCCGGCCCGCGATGAGCGACCAGGTCGAGGCGGCCCTCGCCGCGGCCTCGCACAGCGGCTGGCAGGGCCTGCTCGACGACCAGCGGGCCTACCTCGACGACTTCTGGGCGCGCGCCGACGTCGAGGTCGACGGCGACGAGGAGATCCAGCAGGCCGTCCGCTTCGCCCTCTTCCACGTCCTGCAGGCCGGCGCCCGCGCCGAGCAGCGCGCGATCCCCGCCAAGGGGCTGACCGGCTCCGGCTACGACGGGCACGCCTTCTGGGACACCGAGGCGTTCGTCCTGCCCGTGCTGACCTACACCGCGCCGGACGCCGCCGCCGAGGCGCTGCGCTGGCGGCAGAACACCCTGGACGCCGCCCGGGAACGCGCGGCCCAGCTCGGGCTGCGCGGCGCCGCCTTCCCCTGGCGCACCATCGAGGGCTCGGAGGGCTCCGCGTACTGGCCGGCCGGCACGGCCGCCTTCCACGTCAACGCCGACATCGCGGACGCCGTCGTCCGGTACGTGGCCGTCACGGGCGACGAGCACTTCGAGCGGGAGGTCGGCGTCGAACTGCTGGTGGAGACCGCCCGGCTGTGGCGCTCCCTCGGCCACCACGACGACCGGGGCGCCTTCCACATCGACGGCGTCACCGGCCCCGACGAGTACAGCGCGATCGCCGACGACAACACCTTCACCAACCTCATGGCCCGCGCCAACCTGATGGCCGCCGCCGACGCCTGCAAACGCCACCCCGACGAGGCGGCGCGGCTCGGCGTCGACGAGGAGGAGAGCGCCGCCTGGCGGGACGCCGCCGAGGCCGTGCACGTGCCCTACAACGAGGAGCTGCGCGTGCACGAGCAGCACGCCGGCTTCACCCGCTACCAGCACTGGGACTTCGCGGGCACCCGCCCGGACCAGTACCCGCTGATGCTGCACTTCCCGTACTTCGACCTGTACCGCAAGCAGGTCGTCAAACAGGCGGACCTGGTGCTCGCGATGTACACCTGCGGCGCCTACTTCGAGGAGTTCCACGACGAGGAGCAGATCGCCCGGAACTTCGCCTACTACGAGCCGCTGACCGTGCGCGACTCCTCCCTGTCGGCGTGCGTCCAGGCCGTTATGGCGGCCCGGTCGGGCCATCTGGACCTGGCCTACGACTACACGGCCGAGGCCGCGCTGATGGACCTCGGGGACCTGGAGCACAACACCCGCGACGGACTGCACATCGCCTCGCTGGCCGGCACGTGGATGGCGCTGGTCGCCGGGTTCGGCGGCATGCGCTGCCAGGACGGCGAGCTGCGCTTCGCCCCGCGGCTGCCGCAGCGCTTCGGCCGCCTGGCCTTCACGGTCCGGTTCCTCGGCCGGCGCCTGCGCGTGGAGATCGCCGGGGGCCGGGCCACCTACACCCTGCGGTCCGGACCGCCCCTGACGATCCGCCACCACGGCGGCGAACTGACCGTGAGCGAGGACGCCCCCGTCACGTGCGACCTGCCCCCGGTCGAGCACCGCCCCGCCCCCGAACAGCCCCCGCACCGCAAACCCAACGCCCGCTGATCCGCGCGGCGGTTCGGGCAGTCGGCCGTATCCCGTTCTGCGTCGTCGGGGAACGCGGGTTAGTTTGTCGGTGTTTTCCGGTTTCCCGCGACGTGTTCCCGTGTCCCACGACGCGTGGGGGAGAAGGGGCGGACGATGACCGACGGCGCGCACGCCATCCTCGACGGCACGCGCCGCGACCGGGCCGCCGCGTCCGGCACCTCCCGCCGGACCCGCGGCACCGGCCCGCTCGCGGCGGTTGCCGGCGCCTTCACGCTGGCGCAGCTCCTCCTCGTCCGCCCGGTGCTGGGCCTCGGCTGGGACGAGGTGGTGTACGTCAGCCAGGTCTCCGGCCACGCGCCGGCCGCCTTCTTCAGCGCGCCGCGCGCCCGGGGTGTGTCCCTGCTCGTCGCGCCCGTCGCGTCCTGGACGTCCTCCACCCCGCTGCTGCGCGTCTACCTCGCCGTGCTGTCCGGTCTCGCCCTCCACCTGGCCCTGCGCACCTGGCGGGGCCTGTTCCCGACGCGTGTCCTGGCCACCGGCGGAGCCGTGTTCGCCTCCCTGTGGGTGACCCTCTTCTACGGCCCGCAGGCCATGCCCAACTACTGGGTCGCCGTCGGCGCGCTGATCTGCGCCGGCTGCTTCCTGCGGTTCCGGTCGGACCCCACCGCGCGCACGGCGCTGTGGGGCGTCGGCGCCGGCGCCCTGCTCATGGCGTGGATGCGGCCCACCGACGCGGTGTGGGTGACGGTGCCCCTGCTCGTCCTGGCGGTGGTCCGGCGCCACGGACGGCTGCTGCTCGCGCTCCTGGCGGGCCTCGCCGCGGGCGCCGCCGAGTGGGTGATCGAGGCGTACCTCGGCCACGGCGGCCTCGCGCAGCGGCTGCACGACGCCTCCCGCATCCAGGGCGGCCTCGGCTGGCAGATCGCCGTCGACGACCAGCTGCGCAGTCTGGGCGGGCGGGCGCTGTGCCGGCCGTGCACCGGGTCCATGCCCCACCCGGTGGTCACGCTGTGGTGGTTCACGCTGCCGCTGCTGGCCGGGCTCGGCCTCGCCGTCGCGGTCCGCGCCCGCCGCACCGCCCGCACCCTCCTGCCGCTGGCCTGCGCCACCACGGCCGCCCTGCCCTACCTCTTCATGATCGGCTACGCGGCCCCCCGCTTCCTGCTGCCCGCCTACGCGCTGCTGGCCGTCCCGGTCGCCGACGCGCTGTGGCACCTGGCCAGGACACCGGCCGGCCGGTGGCGGCCCGTCGTCGCGTCCCTGGTCGCCCTCGGGCTGGCCGGGCACCTGGCGGTGCAGCTCGCCGTCCTCGTGCACACCACCGACCGCAACGTCGACAGCCGCCGCGACTGGGCCCGCACCGCCGCCGGGCTGCACCGCCTCGGCGTCCGCCCGCCCTGCCTGATCACCGGCCACGAGGCCATCCCCATCGGCTACTACACGGGCTGCGCCTCCGGCGCCACCGGCGGCCACAACGAGAACACCACCGCGGCGCGGATCCTCGCCGCCGCGCGCCGCGTCCCGGTCGCCCACCTCACCCCCTCCGGCGGCGCACCGGCCGGCTACGCCCGCTCCTGGCCCGTCCACCGGATCGCCGACCTGCGCGTCCACCTCGCCCCCGACCCCCCGCGGGCCGCCGGCCCGTGACCGCGGGGGCTTTTCCCGCCCGCCGCGTCCAGGTAGGACACGGGCGACGGATCACCGACGAGGGGGAGACGACATGGCGGCGACGGACCACGACGGCCGGCTGGGTGCGGAGTTCTTCACCCCGGGCACGTCGTCCTTCACCGAGTTCCTGGCGGCGCACCGCCCCGGGCTGCTGCCCACCCGCCGGGCCCTGCCGGACGGCGTCCGCGCCGAGGGCGTCCCGCACGGCACGACGGTGCTCGCGCTCACCTACCGGGACGGCGTGCTGATCGCCGGCGACCGCCGGGCCACGATGGGCAACCTGATCGCCCAGCGCGACCTGGAGAAGGTGCACCCCGCCGACGACCACACCGCGGTCGCCTTCGCCGGGTCGGTCGGGCTCGCGCTGGACCTGGTGAAGCTGTACCAGGTCGAGCTGGCCCACTTCGAGAAGGTCGAGGGCATCCCCATGACCCTCGCGGCGAAGGCGAACCGGCTGGCCGGCATGATCCGGCAGAACCTCGCCCAGGCCATGCAGGGCCTCGCCGTCGTCCCGCTGCTCGCCGGGTACGACGTGACGGCCCCCGGCGGCGGACGGGGCAGGATCTTCGGGTACGACGTCGCGGGCGGCACGTACGAGAAGTCCGGCTTCCACGCCGAGGGCTCGGGCTCCCCGTACGCCCGCGGGGCGCTGAAGAAGCTGTTCCGCCCCGGCCTGACCCGCCGCGAGGCCGCCCTGGCCGCTCTCCAGGCGCTCTACGACGCCGCCGACGACGACTCCGCGACCGGCGGCCCCGACCTCACCCGCCGCATCTTCCCCGTCGTCTCGGTCATCACCGAGGACGGCTTCGAGCGGCTGGGCGAGCCGGAGACGGAGGAGCTGAGCCGCGCGACGGTTGGGCAGCGCGCCGACCGCCCGGACGGACCGCACGCCGCGCTGTGACGTCCGCGGCGCCTCCCGCCGGCCGGGGAGCGCGAGGACCGGAGATCACCGGGGCCGGAGATCACCGAGGTCGGAGATCATCGAGGTTAGAGATCGCGTAACGGGAAACGCGGAACGGGCACGCGATACGAACGAGTCGACGCAGCGCGACAAGGAGGCGGTCATGGGCACGGAACCGACGGGCCCCGAGGCGATGGCGGACGACGCGTACCAGCCGACCGGAACCAACGAGGAGCAGGAGGACGCCGCGCCCCTGGACATGCAGGACGCCCTCGACGAACGGACCTACGACGACACCCTCGACGAGGGCTACTCCCCGCCGGAGAAGCCGCTCGGCGTCACCAAGCACGGCGTCACCGCCGCCGAGCAGCACGAGGGCGAGACCCTCGACCAGCGGCTGGCCCAGGAGGTGCCGGACGTGTCGGTGCCGGCCGGTGACGGCATCGGCGACAGCCCGGGCGGCGAGGGCGAACCCGTCGACCCCGAGGCGGGCGCGGAGCGCGCCGGACGCCTGGTCGCCCCCGACGAGGGGGTGCGCACGGACACCACGAAGGAGACCGTCGCCGCCGACGTGGGGATCGACGGCGGAGCGGCCGGCGCCGAGGAGGCCGCCGTGCACGTCGTGGAGGACGAGACGGCCCTCCCGGAGGGCGACCGGGAAGTCTGAGACGGTCCGAGGCGGTCCGTGAGAAGGCACCTCCCTCAGCGCTGGGGGAGGTGCCGTCCTCGTCCGGGGATCAGGGCAGCAGCTTGTCGAGGGCGGCGGGCCCCTCCGCTGCCAGCTTGCGCTTGGCCCATTCCAGGTTGCGCGGAGTGAGGTCCTTGCCGGAGGCAAGCACCACGTCCTCCGGCGACACGTCGGTGCCGGTGCGGGTGTGGAGCAGGCGGTCCGGGGTGGCACGGTCCTCGGGCTGCCGGGACGCGGACGCGTCGGGCTCTGACGTCGACATACTCTGCTCCTCGGGTTCCGGATCGCTGTAGCGGCCCCCGGTGCTGTCATCGGGTCCGGTATCACCATTCAACGCGGGGGCGCGCCGTGCATCCGGAAGGCGCGGGCACCGCCGTGAGAGGGCCGCTTCCCATGGGTGCAGGGGTACCTTTCCGGGGCCCCGGGGAAACCTGGCCGCGCCGGCGGAACGGGACGTCCGTCCCCCGTTCGGACGCCCTCCGATGTCGCGCCGCCCCGGCCGGGGTGAGTGTGGAGGCCCGTGTCCCTGCTACTGACAGGAGCTTTTCGATGGGCACACGTCTGATCACCGCGGCGGCCATGGCGAGCGCGGCCCTGCTGGCCTTCGCCGGAACGGCGAGCGCCGACTCGGACCCCGTCGGGGTCGTGTACGGCAGCGGCGGCGTCCTCTCCGGCAACCTCGTCCAGGTCCCGGTCGACCTCGACCTCAACCTCTGCGGCAACTCGATCAACGTGGTGGGCCTGCTCAATCCCGCCTTCGGCAACACCTGCACTACCGGCAAGGACTGAGTCCGGGCCGTCCGGCTTCCCCCGGCGCCCCGGCGGCGGACCCGCGGCACCGCGCGGTCCGTCGCCGGGGCGCCGTCATGCCCGCTCCTCCGGCCGGGGCGCGAGCACGAGCACCGTGACGTCGTCGCGTACGTCGGGGCAGTACCGCGGGAGGCCCGCCCGCACCGGTTCGGCCGGCTCGGCGGGCTGCCCGTCCGCGAACGCCGTCAGCCGCCCGGCCGGCGGATAGAGGAGGCCCCGTCGGTGCCGCGGGCCTCGGTGACGCCGCCGGGGGCCAGGATGAGCCGGTCACCGGGCCGCGGCGGCACCGCGCAGGAGGCGGGCGGGACGGCCCCGGCGAGCCCCGGCCCGAGCGGCGTCCCCGGCTCGACGTCCGGTTCGACGGCCCTGCCGTCCCGCAGCAGCAGCAGTAGCAGCAGGCCGGGCTGCCCGCACGCCACGATCCGCACCGTCCGGGCGTCGGCGCCGAAGGCGGGCAGGACCGCGGTGGCGACCAGCTCGCCGCGCGGCCGGTCCGCGCGGTCCACCACGGGCCCGCGGTCGAGCCGGGCCGCCGGCTCCGGGCCGGTCGGGCACCGCCTCCCGGAAGGCGTCCGACAGCGAGGCGACGGTGGCGGCCGCCGACAGGCCGCGGCCCCGGACGTCGCCCCTCACCGCCCGTACGCCGTACCGCCCGTATGCCGTGCGGACCCGCGCGCACGTCGAAGAAGGCGCCGCCGACCAGGGTGCCGCGCTGCGCGGCCCGGTACCGGCCCGCGCACCGCACCGCACCGCACCGGCCCGACCCCCTCCGGCAGCGGCGGCGCGACGGCGCGCTGCACGGCCCGCGCGACGGCCCGCTCGGTCGTCAGCCGGGCGTCGCGGCGGGTGCGGACACAGGACAGGGGCACGCTCAGCGCCGCGACGAAGCGGACGGTCAGCACGTCCGTGCTGCCCGGGTCGTCCGGGCGGAAGACCGGCGTGGCCGGCACCACCACCGCCGTCGGCGCGCCGAGCAGCGCGGTCGCGGCCGGCCCGCACGACAGGACGGCCGGCGGCGGAACGGCGCCCAGCACGAACCCGATGTCCAGCGGCTCGGGACTGACCGGCTCCGCCAGGCACACGGCCGCCGGCAGGGCCCGGAACCACCCCGGCGGCGGCGCGCCCCCCACCAGCCCCGCCGGTCCCCGTCCCGGTCCCGGCGCGGCGCCCGGACGCGCTGCGCACGCACACCACCACGCCGCTGCGCCCGCCGCAGCGTCACGCGCCGGGAACGGCCCCGGGGGCGGACCACCGCCCCCGGGCCCCTCATTCGAAGGGCGTGAGGGTCAGGCGCAGGCCCGTCGGGGAGGTGTCCTGGATGTACGAGGCGAAGTCGGCCACGTCGTCGAAGGCGAAACCGTACGCCTTGCCGTCCCGGGTCGCCGCGTGCAGCGCCTTGGCGTAGTGGTTGGTGAGGCCGGTGCCGTAGAACACCGAGGCGTCGGTCGTCGGCTGGGCGGGGTGGCTGAGCAGCGTCGAGCGGTTGAAGCCGGCGCCGAGCACGGCGGCCACGGGGCCGGTCCTGCCGTCGTTGGGCGCGGCGAGGGCGCCGTCGCAGAACAGCACGTCCCGCGTGGACGGCTTGCCGAAGGACACCTGCGCGGGCCCGTCGAAGGTGAGCCGCTCCCCGCGCACCCGGCCGGTGAAGGTCCCGGCGTTCGTGGTCACCGTGAGGTCCCGGCCGGTGTACGTGCTCCACACCTCGTCGATGTACGGGGCGAAGTAGTCCTTCGGGAACAGACCGGCGTCCAGCCCGTGCCCGGGGGCGATGATCCGGGTGTCGTCCACGACGAGCCGCGCGAACTCCTCGACCTGCCGCACGGCGGCGAACGCGGCCGCGCGGCCGCCGTCCCGCAGGGTGCCCGTCGTCTGGTCCGCGGCGCCGGTCAGCCGGATGCTCAGCGGCACGCTGAACATGTCGACCATGGTCGTGTTGCAGAACATGCCCGCGGAGTTGTACGTGAACTCGGCGCAGTCGTGCAGCACCCCGTAGCTGGGGTCCGACGCCACCCAGCCCGCCGGGTACTGGAGCGCCGGGGCGCCGTTGCCGTCGGTGACCACCTTGAACTTGAGCTTGGCGCCGAGCGAGACGTAGATCCGGCCGGACATGTACGGCAGGGACAGCCGGGTCTCGCCGCCGCCGGCCAGGCCGATCGCGTAGTCGGCGAAGCCGTCGGCGCCGTTGTCCGACAGCGCCACCGGAGCCAGGGTGCCGTCGGGCGTGAGGCGCACCTGCCGGCCGTCCTGGTTGCCCACGACGTAGACGTGGACGTTCGAGTCGGCGAAGGAACCGCTGCTGTTGACGATCGTCAGCGGCAGGGAGCCGGCCGCCGCGGTGCGCCCGCCCTCACCGGTGCCGGCGAGGGCGTACGGGGCCAGCGCCGCGGCGGCGGGCGCGGCGACGACGGCTCCGCCGAGGGCGAAGAGGAGGGAACGGCGGCCGGGGCGGCGCTGGTGACGAGGAGTCATGTGGGGGGGTCTCCTGACGTGCTCGTGTGCGAGGTGCTCGGTTGCTGCGGCGCGGGCGCGGGGGGCACGGGTGAGAGGTATTGAGAGCGCTCTCAGGCCGTGCGCGGACGTCCGGCGGGCCCCGATGCTACGAAGGCGCACCGCCCGCGCCAACCCGTCGCGCGGTGCTCAAATCCCCTGTAACCGGGCCGAGTCGCGGATACCGGCGGCCGGCCAAGACCGGCTTGAGCGCCCCTTAAGGCGCCCTTAAGGAGACCCGTCGCGCGGTGGAGCGGAAAACGGGTGGACGAGCCGCCGGGAGTCTCCGTAGCGTGTGACGTCACGCCCCGAGGCCGAGGGAAGGAGGGGAGAGCCGTGCAGTCCACCCCGTTCCCGCGCTCCCGCCCCGTCCGCCCGGCGTGCCTCGTGTGACCCGACCGGGAGCGCTCCCCGCAGTACGCATCCCGGAGGAACCCGTGACCGACGTGGTCATCCGCGCGCTCGACGCGAGCGACGCGCATCTCTTCGACACCCTGCCGGACCCGCTGGGCGCCCGCGAGGGGCACCGGCTGACCCGGCACCGCCCCGACTGGAAGCGGGTGGCCCTGCGCGACGGCCGGGTCGTCGCCCGCGGCGCCTGGTGGGGCGGCCCCGACGACACCGAGCCCATCGTCCTCAACTGGTTCGACGTGGCCGAGGGGGAGGAGGAGGCGGGGGCCGCGCTCCTGCGCACCGCCCCCTGGCAGGTCGAACTGGAAGTGAACCTGCCTCCCGGCCACCGGGACGACCCGGCCGTGCGCACCGCCGCCGGCACGCTCTTCGCCGCCGCGCGGGCGGCCGGGTACGAGCTCCTGGTCGAACGTCTCCTGTACCGCTGGACCCCCGACCGCGGGCTGCCCGGGCGGCCCGGCCGGCTGGTGTTCCGCCCCGAACCCGACGACGGCGTGTTCTTCGACGCGCTGCGCCGCATCCACTCCGCCACCCTGGACGCCCACGCGCTCAAGGCCGTCGAGGAGGGCGGACTCGACCGGGCGGCCCAGGAGGAACTCGACTTCTTCCACTGGTGCCCCTCGCCGCGCGAGTGGTGGCAGGTCGCCTCCACCCGGCAGGGCGAGCCGGTGGGCATCCACATCCCCGCGCACAATCCGTCGGGCCCGTGCATCGGCTTCATCGGGGTCCTGCCCGGACACCGCGGACAGGGCTACGCCTACGACCTGCTGGCCGAGTGCACCCACTTCCTGGTCGAGCGGGGCGCCGGGTTCGTGACCGCGGCGACCGACCGGGGCAACGTCCCCATGGCCGCCAACTTCGCCAAGGCGGGATACCCGGTGGTGCGGGAGCGCCTCAACTTCCACATGCCGCGGGGCCGTTGAGCGGACAGTGAGGTAGGCCGTGGCCGGTCGCCGGCACCGGAGACCGGCCACGGCCGGCGGAGGCGGAGACGGGGTTCCCGGCCTCCCGCGTCGTCGCCTCCGGTACGTGCTCGCGCGACGCGTCCGCGGCGTCGCCAGGCCCTGGGGTCTGTCTGACCGTTCCCGCCTGTCTCGCGACGCCATGTACGTACTCGCCGCACCGGGAGCAGAGCCGAGTACGTCCCGTACGAGGCTCTGCGCCCGGCACGCCGAGAGCACGCACCTGACGCCGCGGGACCGCCCTCCGGGCGACGACGGGAACGGTCGGACAGACCCTAGACCCCGGACCCGGCCGGGCGGGCACCGCCGGTCAGCAGCGCCTCCGCCGCGGCGAGCACCTCCGTGACCCGCAGGCCGAACGCGGCGTCGCACGGGTGCGGGCGGC
This sequence comes from Streptomyces sp. NPDC085946, assembly GCF_044540485.1. Lineage (NCBI taxonomy): Bacteria > Bacillati > Actinomycetota > Actinomycetes > Kitasatosporales > Streptomycetaceae > Streptomyces > Streptomyces sp. NPDC085946. The sequence continues at coordinate 166,916 of NZ_JBITSF010000016.1, forward strand.
CGGTGCGGGCGGCGTCGAGCAGCGCGTCCGCCGCCCCGGTCAGGGCCGGCACCACCCCCTGGGAACTCTCCGGCAGGAGCGTCACCCCGGCCTCGCCCCGCAGTTCCACGGCGGCACCGGCCGCCGCAGGCGGTGCCGTCAGACTCAGGGTCAGGGTGCTCGACGCCCCGCCGGCGTGGTCGAGGACGACATGGACGGTGTCCCCGGGGCCGTACGCCGCGGCGCTCACGCGCCGGACGTCCCCGAGCACCGGCAGCAGCACCGACAGGGCGTGCGGGCCCACGTCCCACAGGGCGCCCTTCTCCCGCCGCCACGGCGAGGCCGCGAACGGGCTGTCGCCGGTGAACACCGCCCCGAGCCACTGCGCCCGGGCCGTGAACCAGCCGCCCGTACGCGCCTGTTCGGCGATCCACGCCTCCGGCTCGGGATGGAAGCGGGTGGTGAAGAAGACGACGGAGGCCACCCCCGCCTCCCGGACGGCGTCGGCCACGGCCCGGCCCTGCTCCACCGTCGCGGCGAGCGGCTTGTCGAGCAGCAGGTGACGGCCCGCGCGCGCCGCCCGCACCGCCAGGCCGGCCTGGACGTCCGGGGGCAGGGCGACGGCGACGGCGTCCACGTCGGCGAGCAGGGCGTCGACGTCGTCGTACGCGCGCGTGCCGTGCCGGCCGGCCAGCTCCTCGGCGGCCTGCGGGCGCCGGCCCCACACGCCGACGAAGTCCAGTTCCCCGTGCCCGCTCAGGGCGGGGGCGTGTGCCGCCTGTGCCCACGGGCCGGTGCCGAGCAGTCCGATACGCATGCCGCCGCCTCTCCGGGAATGCCGTTGCCTGTCACCGGCCGGTGTGCGGCACCGGCCGGACCGGCGCCGAGCGTGTCACACCGGCCCGGCCGGTGACCAACCCCCCTCGGCGTGTGGACCGCTCAGGCGTCCGCGGGGACGTACGCGCCGAAGCCGAGCTCGCGCAGCGCCGTGCGCAGCCGGTGCGCCGCGTCGTCGAGCGCGGCCTCGTCCTTCTCCACCTCGGCCCGGCGGAAGTCCAGATCGCCCATGCCCCAGGCGGGAGCGACGTGGATGTGCAGGTGCGGCACCTCGAAGCCCGCGACGAGCAGCCCGGCGCGCGGCGCGTCCCAGGCGTGCTTCACCCCGCGGCCGATCGCCTGCGCCACGACGGTGCAGCGGGCCAGCAGCGCCCCGTCCGCGTCGGTCCACTGGTCCACCTCCTGCCGCGGCACCACCAGCGTGTGCCCCGGCGTCAGGGGCGCGATGCTGAGGAACGCGGCGACGTCGTCCTCCTGCCACACGAACCGACCGGGCAGTTCACCCGCGAGAATCCGGGAAAAGAGCGTTGGCATGCCGTGAGTATCACATCTCCGGGGCCGCGTCGGGCCGGTGGCCCCGAGGCCGGTCCCTCAGGCAGCGGGCGGCGGGGTCTCCCGGGCCGGGGACCCGGCGGCCAGCACGGCGCGCAGGCGGCCGACGGTCCGCCGCCATGCCGGGCCGTCGGGGGTCTCGTCCCACAGTTCGGCGACTTCGGACGCCCCGGCCGCCACCCGGTCGAGCGCCTCGACGGCGAGCGGCCGGAGATCGCCGGAGAAGCGCGGAAGGGGTTCGCGGGGTCCGTGGCCGGCCCGGACCGGTGCACCGCCCGGGCACTGCGCCGCGACGAGCGCGGCGGCGGCGACGGCCTCCGCGCCCTCCGGGCTCTCCAGGTAGTCCCGCGTGCGGACGGCGCGGGCGAGCGCCGCCCGCACGAAGGCCTCGCGCTCCTCCGGTGCCGCTCCGTCCAGGGCGCGGACGAAGTCCGCGGCCATGTCGTTGTCGAACGGGTCGATGCCCCACGTGCCCATGACGTCCCCTCACTCCGGCGGTCCGGTGATCATCGCACCGGCCACCGACAGGGCCGCCCCGCCGGCGCGGGAGCCTCCCCAGGCAGCGGTGCGACGCACCGCCCTGCGGTCCGGCGGCCGAGCCCTCCGATTCAGCGGCCCGGCTGCTGAATGCGTTCTCTTTCTTCTATTGGACCTGCGGCCCTCGGGCGGCCAGGCTGGGTGTGCGCCGGCACCGCCGCCCTCCCGGTCCGTGCCGGCCCCCGGCCGTTCCGCGTGACGGCCGGGACGGCACGAACGACAACCGAGACGACAGCCGGGAAGAGGCCACGAGCACATGCAGACCCGCCGCATCGGTGACGTCGACGTCAGCGCGATCGGCCTGGGCGCGATGCCCATGTCGATCGAGGGACGACCGGACGAGGAACGCTCCCTCGCCACCCTCCACGCCGCGCTCGACGCCGGAGCGACCCTGATCGACACCGCGGACGCCTACCACCGCGACGCCGGCGAGGTCGGTCACAACGAGACCCTGATCGCCAAGGCCCTCGCCTCCCACCACCGGGGCAAGGACGTCCTGGTCGCCACCAAGGGCGGGCACCTGCGCCCCGGCGACGGCAGTTGGACGCTGGACGGCAGCCCCCGGCACCTGAAGGAGGCCTGCGAGGCGTCCCTGCGCCGGCTCGGCGTCGAGGCCATCGGCCTCTACCAGTTCCACCGGCCCGACCCGAAGGTCCCCTACGAGGAGTCGGTCGGCGCCCTCCGGGAACTGCTGGACGAGGGGAAGATCCGCATGGCGGGCATCTCCAACGCCGACCCGGAACAGATCAGGCAGGCCGACGAGATCCTCGGCGGGCGGCTGGTGTCCGTGCAGAACCGGTTCTCGCCGGCCTTCCGCTCCAGCGAGCCCGAACTGCGGCTGTGCGACGAACTCGGCATCGCGTTCCTGCCCTGGAGCCCGCTCGGCGGCATCTCCCAGGCCGGTGAACTCGGTTCCGCGCACGCCCCGTTCGCCCGTGTCGCCGAGCGGCACGGCGTGAGCCCGCAGCGGGTGTGCCTGGCGTGGATGCTCGCCAAGTCGCCGGTCGTCGTCCCGATCCCGGGCGCGAGCCGGCCCGAGACCGCCCGCGACTCGCTGGCCGCCGCCGACCTGGTCCTGACCGCCGCGGACCTCGCGGAGCTGGACGCCGCCTGAACCGGCGCCGGCCCGGGCCGCCCGCCGCGCCCGGGTCCCGCAGACGCACCACCGCGCCGCGCACCGTCGCGCCCGCACCACCGCACGGGCGCCCCGTGCGAGGTGCCGCTGCGCGGGGCGCCCGCGAACAAGGCGCTGTCACGTGACACGACCCTGAGTCCCACACCCCACCCCCCGCACCCCACCCCCCGCACCCCCCCCCCCGCACCCCCCCCCCCGCACCCCGCCCCCGCCGCGCCCGCCCGCGCGGCGGGGGCGGGTCGGCGTACGAGCGGTGCCGTGCGTACCGGGCGCCCCGCGGCGACCCGCACCCGCTGATCGCCCCGGCGGCCCGGTACGCGCTCGTCGCCTCCTGCCCCACCCGCAGTCTCAGGCCCCGGACGCCCCCAGGGCGTCCGCGGATGTCTGGTGTACTGCTGTCCGCACAGGGTGAAAGCGCTTTCCCTCCGCACTTTCCCCCGCGTTCCACGTCCCTACGGCAACCGGGGAGGACCACCGCCGATGGCATCGCCGTTGGAAAGACCGCTCGACCACCGCTACCGGGGCGAGCACCCGATCCGCACGCTCGCCTACCTGTTCCGTGCCGACCGGGCCCGCCTGGCCGCGGCCGTCGTCGTGTTCACGGTGAAGCACAGCCCCATATGGCTGCTGCCGCTCATCACCGCGTCCATCATCGACACCGTCGTCCAGCACCAGCCCATCGCCAACCTCTGGACGAGCACCGGGATCATCATGTTCATCCTGGTGGTCAACTACCCGCTGCACCTGCTCTACGTCCGGCTCCTGTACGGCAGCGTCCGCCGCATGGGCACCGCGCTGCGCTCCGCGCTGTGCACGCGCATGCAGCAGCTCTCCATCGGCTACCACGCGCGCGTCAGCGCCGGTGTGCTGCAGGCCAAGGTGGTGCGCGACGTCGAGACCGTCGAGCAGATGGTGCAGCAGACCGCCGAGAACGGACTCGGCGCGCTCACCGTGCTCACCGGCGGCCTGATCATCATCGGCGTGCGCACGCCGGAGTTCCTGCCCGTCTTCCTCGTCGTCGTCCCGGCCGCGGCGCTGCTCGTGGCGCGGCTGCGGGCCCGGCTGCGCACCCACAACGAGCACTTCCGCCACGAGGTGGAGACCCTGTCGTCCCGGGTGACGGAGATGACCCGCCTCATCCCGGTCACCCGCGCCCACGGCCTGGAGGGCAAGGCGCTGCGCCGCATGAACGGCACCCTGGACCGGCTGCTGACCTCCGGGATGCGCCTGGACCTGGTCAACGGCCGGTTCGGCTCGCTGGCCTGGGTGGTCCTCAACGTGATCGGCGTGCTCGTCCTCGCGGGCGCCGCGCTCATCTCGTACTACGGCGTCTGGGGCGTCACCCCCGGCGACGTCGTGATGCTCAGCGCGTTCCTGACCACCCTCACCAACTCCACGACCACGCTGGCGGGCCTCGCCCCGGTCATCACCAAGGGCCTGGAGTCGGTCCGTTCGGTCGGCGAGGTGCTCCAGGCGCCGGAGCTGGAGGACAACGAGGGCAAGGCGGAACTGACCGCGCTCGGCGGCGCCGTCGCCTTCCGGCACGTCGACTACGCCTACGAGACCGACGGGCGCCGCGCCATCAGCGACTTCACCCTGGACGTGCGGCCGGGGGAGACCATCGCGCTCGTGGGCGCCTCCGGCGCCGGCAAGTCCACCGTGCTCAACCTCGTCATCGGCTTCATCCGCCCGACCTCCGGCCGGATCCTGCTCGACGGCACCGACATGAGCACCCTGGACCTGCGCACCTACCGGCGTTTCCTGTCGGTGGTGCCGCAGGAGTCGATCCTCTTCGACGGCACGATCCGCGAGAACGTCGCCTACGGCATGGACGACGCCGACGACGAGGCGGTCCGGGCGGCGCTGCGCGACGCCAACGCGCTGGAGTTCGTCGACCGGCTGCCGCAGGGCCCGGACACCCTGGTCGGCGAGCGCGGCGCGCGGCTGTCCGGCGGGCAGCGCCAGCGCCTCGCCATCGCCCGGGCGCTGATCAGGGACCCCAAGGTGCTCATCCTCGACGAGGCGACCTCGGCGCTGGACACCCGCTCGGAGGCGCTCGTCCAGGAGGCGCTCGCCAGGCTGCTGCGCGGACGCACCACGTTCGTCGTCGCCCACCGGCTGTCCACGGTGCGCGGCGCCGACCGGATCGTGGTGATGGGCGACGGCCGGATCCAGGAGATCGGCACGCACGAGGAACTGCTGCGCCGGGGCGGGGCGTACACGGCCCTGCACGGCGGGCAGGTCGCCTGAGGGCCTTGAGGGCGTCGGAGGGCCGGAAACGGACGAGCGGTCAGGAGGTGACGGAATCCGGTCACATTCCGGCAGGTGCGAGGAAGGTGTGAATGGTTTCGCACGGTCCGGGCATACGCAGCGCAATCGGAGAGAGGGGCGCTACGTGCTCGTACCGGACCCGAAGGTGGTCAGGAACCTGCTGACGCGTTACGCGTCGCTGCGGATCGCTCAGGCGGAGAGGCAGCTCCCGGCTGCGGCCCGTGAGCTGGAGGACGTCAGCTACACGCTGTGCGTGATGATGGGAACGACCAGCGTCCACGACGCCATCGCCAAGGCGGACGAACTCCTGCTGGCGAAGGGGCGGCCGGCGGCCGCCCCGGCGGTCGCGGACCCGGACGGGGAGAACGACCTGTCGCTGGCCGTGTGATCCCGCGCCGGACCGGGCCGCGAACCGGGCGGTGACCGGCGAACCCGTGGGGAGGGGCGCGGTGCGCGAGCACCGCGCCCCTCCCCACGGGCGTGCGGCCGGTCAGGGCAGCGGGGCCGCCGGCGCGGCGCGGGGCAGCGACGGATCGGCGGCCGCCGCCTCCACCACCTGCGGGCCGTCGCCGGCCGGCAGACCGGTGGCCACCTCCGGCGGCAGCGCCGGGTGACCGGCCACCGGGACCCCGGCCCGCCCGTCCGCGAGGCAGGCCGGGAGCGTAGGGGCCGTCGCCCTGCGGTGCCCCGCGACGAGGCGCGGCGCCTTGCGCACCGGCGGGTCCTGCCGCGCCAGGTCCGCCGGCAGCACCGGTGACGCGTCCGGCGCGGCCGGTGCGCGCCCGCGCGGGACGGAGGCCGTCACGGGCGGCGAGCTCCCGGGCGAGGCCGGCGTCCGCCGCCGCGACGAGCCGGTCGGCGTACGCGGCCGGCAGGGCCGGACGGGCGGCGAGGCCGGGCACGGCATGACCCACGGGCCCGACCTGCTCCCGGCGGGCGGCGCACGGCGCGCCCCCTTCGACACCGCTCCCCACCGCTCCCCGCAACAGCCGCGCCGGAAAAGGCGGTTGCGCCCGGGGAGGTCAGGAGGCCCGCCCCCGTGACCTCGCCGCCCGGCCTCAGCGGTGAGGCGTCTCCCGCGCGGCCGCCTTCCCGTGGAACGCCGCCCGGTAGGCGTACGGCGTCGTGCCGACCACCTTGCGGAACCGCTCGCGCAGCGCCGTGGGCGAACCGAACCCCGCCTGCCGGGCGACGCGCTCGACGGGGTGGTCGCTGTTCTCCAGCAGGTACTGGGCGCGCCGCACCCGCGCCCGCAGCAGCCACTGCAGCGGCGTCGTGCCCGTCTGCTCGCGGAACCGGCGGCTGAAGGTGCGCTCGCTCATCCCGGCGCGCGCCGCCATCGCGGCCAGCGTGACCTCGCCGCCCAGGTGGTCCTCGATCCACTCCAGCACCGGTTCGAGCGCCGACCCCCGGGGCACCGGCGGATGCGCGTGCACGATGAACTGGGCCTGCCCGCCCTCCCGTTCCAGCGGCATGACCGACATCCGGGCGGCGTCCGCGGCGACCGCCGACCCGAGGTCCCGCCGGATCATGTGCAGGCACATGTCCAGCGCGGCGGCGGCACCGGCCGAGGTGAGGATCTGCCCGTTGTCGACGTACAGGACGTCCGGCGCCACCTCGACGCGGGGATAGCACCGGGCCAGGTCCTCCGCGGCCGCCCAGTGGGTGGTGGCGCGCAGCCCGTCCAGCAGCCCGGCCTCCGCCAGGACGAACGCGCCCACGCACACGGAGGCGATGCGCGTGCCCGCCCGGGCGGCCTCCCGCAGGGCGTCCAGCACCCGGGGGGAGGGCGGCGCGGCGCCGGGGGAGCGGCCCGGCACGACGACCGTGTCCGCGTCGGCCAGCGCCTCCAGCCCCCGGTCGACCCGGAGGGCGAACCCGCCGTCCGCGCGCACCTCCGGCGACTCGGCGCACAGCCGGACCCGGTAGGGACGCCGGCCGTCGGGCAGCCGCGTCCAGTCGAACACCTGCAGGGGGGCCGCCATGTCGAACGGCACCACGCCGTCCAGGACCAGGATCGCCACGGAGTGCATGACGGCCACGATAGGCGGCTGCCGCGCCGGGCGGCCGACCGGCGGTGCGGTCGCCGTCCGCGGGAGAAGCACTGGTCGGAGCGGTTGGCGGGAATCCGTCGGAAGCTGTCGTTCCAGCCCATGGGACAACCGGGCGGGGCTGCCTAGCGTGGGGCGCCGACCACCTCACGAAAGGGTCCCGGTGACCAAGTTCCTGCTGTCCCTCCACGTCCTGGCCGCCATCGTCGCCATCGGCCCCGTCACCGTCGCGGCCAGCATGTTCCCGCCGGCGGTACGGCGTGCCGCGGCCGCCGCCGGCGACCGTCCCGACCCGGCGGCGGCGGGCACGGTCGCGCTGCTGCACCGCATCTGCCGGGTCTACGCCGGCGTCGGGCTGACGGTGCCCCTCCTCGGCTTCGCCACCGCCGTCGCCATGGACGTCCTGGGCAGCGGATGGCTCGTCACCTCCATCGCCCTCACCGCCGCTGCCGCCGGCGTCCTCGTCGCCTTCGTCCTGCCCCGCCAGCAGGAACTCCTCGACGGGCTCGGCGGCAGCGCACCCGTGGAGCGGTCGGCCACCGTGCAACTCGCGATGTTCACCGGCGTGTTCAACCTCCTGTGGGCCACCGTCACCGTCCTGATGATCGTGCGGCCCGGCTCCACGACGGGCGCCTGACCCCCGTCCCGGACACCCGCGGCGCGCCGCCCGCGCCCCCGCCCGCCGTCACGTGCCGCAGGGGTTTACCGCACCCCCGCCGGTCCGGGCGCCTAGACTCGCACTCGCGTCCCCGTACGGGGGCCGAGGAGAAGAAAGGCGCGTTGACGGGTGTTCCAGGATTCCCCCATCTACGACCGACTCATCGCGGAGTGCGGCGACGTGCCCGCACAGGTTCGCCGGGAGGCCGAACGCGTGAGCAGGGAACTGGAGCTGGTCATGCGGCCTCTGCAGTCCCCCGGCTACGCACCCGGACTCGACCGGCCCCAGCACCCGGGCGCGGGATGGCAGCGCTCCGCCCTGCTGCCGGGCCCGCGTCCGCAGTGACGGCGGCGCGGGGCCCCGGCCCTCAGGAGACCGCCGTGTCCGTGCCGTCGAGGTGCGCCGCGGCCTCCTGACCGGCGGGATGCGCCAGCCACTCGGCGATCGCGCGGGCGATCGGCTGCCCCGTCTCCACCTCGACGAACCCGAACTGCCCCGACTGGTTGCACTCCAGGAACCACCAGGTGCCGTCCGCGTCCTCCGCGAAGTCGAACGCCCCGTAGGCCAGACCGGCCTCGCGGACGTACGCGCGCACGGCCGCGGCGACACGCGGCGGAACGCCGGCCGGCCGCCACGGCGCGCCGGACGCGGCGAACCGCACGTCGACCTCGTCGGGATCCGCGTCCGGAGCGGTCGCCTTGCGGGCGGCCAGCAACTGCTCGCCGACCGCGGTCAGGCGGACGTCGGCCGCCTTGGCGATCCGCCGCTGCAGCAGCGTCGGCCCGTACGCGACGGCGGAGAAGTCGGCGTCCGGCGCGACCCGGCTGGTCGGCACCGCCCGCGGCGGGTCCTGCGGATGCGCGCCCGACACCGGCTTGACCACCAGATCCGGGTAGCGCTCGGCGAACTCCCGGGCGGCCCGCGGGAACGTCGTGATCAGCGTCGCGGGCACCGGCAGACCGCACCGCTGCGCCAGCCGCAGCTGCCACGGCTTGTGCCGGGCCCGGCGGGCCGCGTCGGGATGGTTCATCCAGCGCGCGTCCGAGCCCCGCAGCATGCCGTAGAGCGCCTGGGAGGCCTCCTCGGTCAGCCACGCGGACGGCTGCGCCGCACGGGCCGCCGGGACGCCCGGTCTGCGCACCCAGACGGACCTCAGTCCGGTGATGCTCACCAGGCGGCCCCCGGCGGACAGATGACCGCGGAAGGAGCCGTGGACGTACTCGCCGGACAGGGCGACACCGCCGGTCAGGTCGGCGGGGTCCAGACGGACCACCGGAACGCCCGACGCGTGCAGTTCCACGACCACCAGGTCCGCGGTCACGTCCTCCTCACAGGTGAGGATCAGTACGGTCATCGTCGACGGCCCGTGATCAGTCGTCGAAGTGCGTCTTCGAACCGGCGGTGGACGTCGTGGTCCCCACCTCTCTCAACAGGGCGTGGTCGCGGGCGGCGACCCGTCCGTCGGAAAGCACGTTCAACTGCAGCCCGGAGTCGTACGCGTACGGCGTGACCGCCTCCAACTGCACGGCTGGGCGCGCGTAGTTGAGCGCGAACGGTTGCATCGTCTCTCCCTCGTCGGTGCTGCGCCGATCAAGCGGCGGCCCACGTGCGCCACCGCCTGGTCCGCCGACTTCCTTCGGCTTCCAGAGACTTATACGAATCGAACGGGTGGTTGGTTTCCTTACGGAGCGTAGTCATCGCGCGGGCGCGCGGCCCGCGCCGGTCGCGCGGGCCGGAAGGCCGGCCGCGTCAGGCGGGTTCGCTGTCCGGGGGCCGCGGCGTTCCGCGGTCGCGCCCGCCGAGGGGGGCGCGGACGGAGCGCAGCGCGAGGAGGAGGACGCCGATGTCGTCCAGGTACACCGGGTCGGGCAACAGGTCGGCCGGCAGCACGAGATACAGGACCGCGCCCCAGAACACCCAGCGCGGCCCGGTGGGCAGGCCCGCGCGCCGCAGCTCGCGCCGGGTGCGGACCAGGCGCACCAGGAGGGCGACGGCGAGGGCGAGTACGACGGCCGCGAGGACCGCGGCCACGGTGATCACCGTTGTGGTCGCGTCCACGGGCTCACCTCCTCAGGGCGTGCCGTGACGCACGCGTCCTCTCTGGCATTCCCGTTTCCGGCCGCTGTATGGCTCTCGGGCCCGGACATGTGGCGCGGCCCACTCCGGGCGGGCCCGCGGCGGCCGTTCGGGGCGGCGCCGTCACCCCGGTGGCCCACCCGGGTGGCACCGGGGTGCGGGGGCGCCTAGTAATGGTCAACGTAACGTCGCTCGTCGCACGTCGGGGGTGCGCGGAGCGGCCGCACCCTTCCCATGGAGCCGAGCATGACCACTTGCTCTTCATCACCCCGCTCGAACGAACCCGCCATACCTCCCGCCGTGACCACCGGGCCCTTCCAGCCGTCCGAGGAGACGGCCGTCGCCACCGGCACGCACCCGGTGGGGCCGCTGGTCGAACGGCCCTTTGCGGCCGGCGAGCGCACCGGGGCGCCGTACGGCGACGCGGTCAGCGATCTGGTGCATGCCGCCGTGGCCGACCGGCCCCTGGAGGAGGTCGTCGATCTCATCACCTCCCTGGAGCGGTCGCCGGAGCACGCGCAGGCGATGGCCGACGCGCTCCGCGCGGCCGGCATGGACCGGCCCGTGGAGGACGTCACCCGGCTCATCGCCCTGCTGACCCGGCCGCCGCGGGACGCCGCCAGCGCCGACGAGGCCATCCACGCGGCGGCCGAGCACCGGCCCGTCGAGGAGGTGACCCGGCTGGTGACGCTGCTGCACCGGGAGCCCATGGAGCAGCACGTGCGCGAGGAGGCGCTGCGGGCGGCGGCCACCGGCCGGTCCGTCCCGGAACTCGTCGAGCTCATCGACCGCCTCGCCGTCGAGCGGCTGGAACCCGCCGTCCGGCCGCCGTCCGAGCCCGAGCCGCCCGCCGGCGAGGCGGAGGAACCCGGCCCGGCGCGCGGTCCGGTCCGCATCGGCGCCGCCCGCGCGGCCCCGGGCCGCGGCGCCCGCCGCACCCGGCGTCCGGTGCCCGCGGTCCGCGACCGCCCGCCGCAGCGGGCCGCCGGGACCGCGCACTGGCCCGGCCTGGCCGCCGCCGTGGCGCTCGCCGTCTGCGCGGTGACGCACTTCCCGCTGCAGCAGGACGGCGCCCCCCTGCGCCTGCACGCGATCGCGCTCGGCCTGTCGGTGCTGTGCATGGTGCTGGCCCTGCTGCTGGCCGTCCGCCCGGTCACGTTGGTGCTGGCGGCCGCGGTCGTGGTGCCGGCGGCGCTGGCCGCGGCCCAGGCGTACGGCGGGGCCGCCCCGACGTCGGGGCTGTCCCGGGCCGTCGGCCTGTCGCTGGCGCCGCCGTGGCTGGCCGTCGCGTCGGCGGTGTGCGCGTCGCTGATCGCGCTCGCCGCCCTGGTGCTGCGCCTGGCGTCGGACCCGGGCGGGCGCTGGGCGGCCTGGCCGGCTCCCGAGGCGCGCCGCATGGCCGAGTGACGCCCCCCGGACGCCGGTGGCGTGGTGCACGGCGTTGCCGATCGCGGCCGCCGTCCCCACGATGCCGATCTCCCCGATCCCCTTGCTGCCCAGGGGGTTGAGATGCGCGTCGTCCTCGTCGATCCAGTGCGCCTCGATCGCGGGGACGTCGGCGTGCACGGGCACGTGGTACGACGCCAGGTCCGACTCGGCGAAGTCGCCGAACGCGGCGTCCATGGTGCTGCCCTCGGTCAGCGCCATGCCCAGGCCCATCGTCATGCCGCCCACGAACTGGGAGCGCGCGGTACGGGCGTTGAGGATGCGCCCCGCCGCGTAGACGCCGAGCAGCCGGCGCACCCGCACCTCGCCGGTGACCGGGTCGACCGCCACCTCGGCGAAGTGCGCCCCGAAGGCGTGCCGCGCCAGGGAACTGCCGGCGTCGGCCGTGCCCGAGGTGTCGGCGCGGGCCTCGACGCCCCGCCCGGGCAGCGGCCCCGCGTGGGCGGCCAGCCGCCGGGCCAGGTCCGCGCAGGCCTCGTGGACCGCCCAGCCCCAGGAGGCGGTGCCCGACGATCCTCCTGCCAGCGGCGCGGACGGCAGGTCGCTGCTGCCGACGTCGATCCGCACCCGCTCCAGCGGCACGTCCAGGGCGTCGGCGGCGACCTGCGCGAGCACCGTCCGGGCGCCCGTGCCGATGTCGGTGGCGTTGATCCGCACCAGAAACGTTCCGTCGGGCAGGGCGCGGACCGCCGCGGTGGACGGCGACACCAGCACCGGATACGTCGCCGCCGCCACCCCCGTGCCGACCAGCAGCGGTCCCCGCGCGCCGGAGCGCGGCCGGGGGTCGCGCCCGGACCAGCCGAAGCGGCGGGCGCCCTCGCGCAGGCACGCGACCAGGTTCCGGCTGCTGAAGGGCCGGCCGCTGTCCGGCTCCACCCCGGGCTCGTTGCGCACGCGCAGCTCCACCGGGTCCATGCCGAGCGCGGTGGCGAGCTCGTCCACGGCGGACTCCAGCGCGTACATGCCGGGCGCCTCGCCGGGCGCGCGCATCCACGACGGCGTGGGCACGTCCAGCGCCGCCACCCGGTGCACCGTACGGCTGTGCGGAGCGGCGTACATGACCCGCGCGGGCACGGCCGCCTGCTCCACGAACTCCTTGACGCGCGAGGTGTGCGTGGTGACCTCGTGGACGACGGAGGCGAGGCGGCCGTCGGCGCCGGCCCCGAGCCGGACCCGGTGCAGGGTGGGGGCCCGGTGCCCGACGGCGGCGGGCAGGTACCGCCGCGGGAACGCCACGGTCACCGGGAGGCCCGTCTGCCGCGCCGCCATCGCCGCCAGCACCACGTCGGGCCGCGGCGTGCCCTTGGAGCCGAACCCGCCGCCGACGTGCTCGGCGACGACCGTGATCCGCTCCTCGGGCAGCCCGAACAGCCCGGCGAGCACGGCCCGTACGACGGTGGTGCCCTGGCTGGAGGTGTGCACCGTCAGCCGGTCGCCCTCCCAGCGGGCGGTGCTGGCGTGCGGCTCCATCGGGTGGTTGTGCAGCGGCGGCACCGTGTACGCCGCGTCGACCCGGACGTCCGAGGAGGCGAACGCGCCGTCGGGATCGCCGTGTTCACGGACGGCCGGGTGCCCGCCGTTGGCCTCCTCCGGCACGTACAGGCCCGGGTGGGAGGCGCTCAGGACCACGTCGTGGTCCTCCGTCTCGTACCCGACCCGCACGGCGGCGGCACCGGCCCGGGCCGCCTCCAGGGTGTCCGCCACCACCAGCGCCACGCACCACCCCCGGTGCGGCACCCGGTCGCTCTGCAGCACGGCCAGGGTGGGGTCGTCCGGCTCCGCCAGACGCGGCGCGTTCTCGTGCGTGAGCACGGCCCGCACCCCGGGCAGCGTGAGGGCGCCCGAGACGTCGACGCCGGTGACCCGGCCCCGGGCCGTCGTGGCCGGGACCGGCCAGGCGTGGGTGTGGCCGGGGTGGCGGTGCTCGGCGGCGTACCGCGCGGCACCGGTGACCTTCTGCCGTCCCTCCCGGCGCTCGGCGGGAGCGCCCAGGGCGGTGGCCGTCCGGGAGCCGGTCATGAGGTCCTCCTCGTCGACGCCGGGCCGGATTCCGCCAGTCCGGTCAGCACGCCCACGGCGAGACGGCGGGCCAGCGGCACCTTGTACGCGTTGTCCCGCAGCGGCCGCGCGGCCGCCAGCTCCAGGCCCACGGCGTGCTCGAACGCCGCCGCGGTGGGCGCCGCGCCCAGCAGCGCCCGCTCGGCCCGCCGCGCCCGCCACGGCCGGTGCGCCAGCGCGCCGAAGGCGATCCCGGCGTGGCTGACGACCCCGTCGGACACGCGCAGCACGGCCGCGACGGAGGCGAGCGCGAAGGCGTACGACGCCCGGTCGCGGGCCTTGCGGTACGCCGACGGCAGCCCGGCCGCGGCGGCCGGCAGCAGCACCCCGGTGACGAGCTCGCCGGGCCGGATCTCGGTGTCCCGCTCGGGACGGTCCCCGGGCAGCCGGTGGAAGTCGGCCGCGGGCAGGCTCCGGGCGCCCTCGGGACCGTACAGTTCGACGCGCGCGTCGAACGCGGCCAGCGCCACCGCCAGGTCCGAGGGGTGGGTCGCGATGCAGTGCGGGGAGTGCCCGAGGACCGCGTGGTCGCGGTGCACCCCGTCCCGCGCGCCGCACCCGCTGCCCGGCTCCCGCTTGTTGCACGGCTTGGACAGGTCCTGGAAGTACGGGCACCGGGTGCGCTGGAGCAGGTTGCCGCCGGTGGTGGCGGCGTTGCGCAACTGCCCCGAGGCACCGGCGAGGACCGCCTGCGAGAGGGCCGGATACCGGTCCCGGACGGCGGGGTGGGCGGCGAGGTCGCTGTTGCGGACCAGGGCACCGATCCGCAGCGAGCCGTCGGCCTGCTCCTCCACGGTGTCCAGCGGGAGCCGGGTGACGTCGATGAGGGCGGCGGGCGCCTCCACGCCGAGCTTCATCAGGTCGACGAGGTTGGTGCCGCCGCCGAGGTAGCGGGCGCCGGGCCGGTCGGCGTACGCGGCGGTCGCCTCCTCGACGCTCCCGGCGCGGACGTACGCGAAGGGCTTCACCGGACCACGTCCTCGACGGCCTCGACGATGAACGGATACGCCCCGCAGCGGCACAGGTTGCCGCTCAGCCGCTCGCGGATCTCCTCCCGGCCCAGCGGCACCGGCTCGCCCGAGGGGGCCGCGGGGTCGGTGACGTGCGAGGGGTGCCCGGCGGCGGCCTCGGCGAGGGCGCCGACCGCGGAGCAGATCTGGCCCGGTGTGCAGTAGCCGCACTGGAAGGCGTCCCGGGCCACGAACGCCCGCTGCACCGGGTGCAGTTCCTCGCCGTCGCCGGCCAGCCCCTCGACCGTGGTCACCTCGCGGCCGTCCAGCGTGACCGCGAGCAGCAGGCAGCTGTTGACGCGCCGCCCGTCCACCAGGACCGTGCAGGCGCCGCACTGGCCGTGGTCGCAGCCCTTCTTGGCGCCGGTGAGCCCGAGGTCCTCGCGCAGCAGGTCCAGCAGGACGCGCCGGTGGTCCACGGTCAGCGTGTGCGGCTTGCCGTTGACCTGGAGCGTGGTCTCGGTGCGGTGGGGCGGGGAGGCGGCGGTGACGTCGCGGGGATGGCTTCCCATGGCGTGGTGACCTTCCGGGTGGGGGGCCGTGCTGTGCGGTCCGCGTATCCACGGGACACCGGCTGACACGTCCGGCCCGAAGGCCGCCGCCCCCCACCCGGGGCGCGCCCGGCACGCCGAGAGCACGCACCTGACGCCGCGAGACCGCCCTCCGGGCGACGACGGGAACGGTCGGACAGCCCCTAGCGCTCGGCGTGCGCGGCCCGGGCCCCGGCGCTCTCCCGGTCCTTTGGCCGCGGGTCCGCGGGGTCCGCCGGCCGCCGGTTCGCGGGATCCTCGCGCCGCGGGTCCGCGGTGTCGTCCGGCAGGGGGGCCGCGGCCGTTCCGGGCGGCGGGTCCGCGGCACTCCCGGACGGCTCCGCGGCGCTTTCCGGCAGGTGGCCGGCCGAGGTCTCCGGACGCGGGTCCGCCGGGCTCGCGGAGCCGGCGGGCCGCAGGAGCCGGGCGGAGTCCTTCAGCCGCTCCAGCGTCCGCGTGAGCTGCTGGAACGGGGAGCCGGACGGCGGCCGCGGCGTCCCGGCGGCGGGGGCGGAGACGGCCCCGGCGGTCTCCCGGTAGACGGCCAGGGCCTCGTGGGCGCGTTCGGCCGCCTCCCGGTACAGGTCCCTGGACTTCGTCATGGCCTCCAGCGCCTCGGCGTACATGGCGACCAGCCTGCGCTCGCGCGCCAGCTCCTCCTCCAGGGTCAGCAGGCGCCAGTCCTCCCGCAGCGCCGTGAGCTCGGCCTCGGCGCCCTCCGGCAGCGGCCGGGGCAGCGCCGCGAACCGCGCCACCGCCGCGGTGAGGTCGGCCGGCTCCGAGCCGTCCAGGAAGACGGCGCGCACGGAGAAGTCCCGGGCGTCGTACCCGGGCGGGACCGCCCGGCCGGGCAGCACCACCGCACCGCCGCGCGGCACCTCCACGTCCTGGTCGCGCAGGGCCCAGTTCACGACCCGCAGCTGGTGCGGCGCGGCGCGGTGCTCCACCACGCGGTGCCGCAGACCCGGCGGGAGCCACCGCGCCAGCGGCAGCCGCCCGCGCTCGTCGGTGGTCATCGCCTCGTGCACGACGACGTGGATGCCCCACCCGTCGCGCGCGGCGTCCTTGAACAGCCGGCGCACCGCCTTGTCGTCCCGGGGGAGCGGGTTGATCGAGGTCAGGGACAGGCCGGTGGCGGCGTCGCGGTCCCAGCCCGCGCCCGGCTCCCCGCGCTCCTCGGGTTCCTCGGGCCAGAAGCGGGTGGCGGGGGACGGCCAGGCCTGGTCCCACGGTGCCTCGGCCTCCGCGAGCAGCGTCCACCGCCACCCGTCGCCGGCGGCCGGCACGAGGCGCAGCCGGGCGCGCACCGTCACCCGATCGGGGACCCTCCAACGGGCCTCGAAGACCCGATCGGAGGAGTCGTCCCCGGTCGGGGGCACCGCCAGGAAATCGTCGACGGCCCGCCTGTCCTTGAGGCGCCGGAGCGAGCGCGTGAGGACGTCCTCGGGGGCGGGCCCGGTGTGGCGGCCGCGCGCCAGCCACACCGTCGGGGGAGTCGTGGAGCGGACTGTGGGGGAGGTCGGCATGAGTCCATCTGTGGGTGGGGGCACGTGCCCTGCCAGTATCGTCGCCGCAGGTCGCCGGCGCTCACCCGGGGGTAGGGCGATCGCCCGGGGTCCTGCCCCGGGAACCACCCGCCCCGGTCCGCCGTCGCGGGCGCGCCTACTCCCGTTCCCGCCCCCGCTCGTCGTGGGGCTCGCGGCCCGACACGATCTCGGTCACGCCCGACTCGTCCGTCGCGTCCTCGCCGGGACGGGGGGTGCTGCGGCCGCCGGCCTGGCCGCCGCTGGTGCTGCCGTAGCCGCCGGGCACACCGGGGACGCTGTCCGCGTCCGCCTGCTCCCGGCTGATGTGCCGGGTGGCGCGGACGCCGGCGCGGCGTTCGGGGTGCGGATAGCTGAAGGGACGGGCCGCGGCCCGCTCCTCCTCGGAGCGCTCTGCCGGGCTGGTGCTGTCCTGGGGTTCCGGGCTCTTGCCGTCAGTCATGCGCACCGCGTACCCGCGTGGGGCGCCGGCATGTGGGGCGGGGCGAGGGGATGTGGGCGGGGCCCCGGGTGCGAGGTGCCCGTACGGGTCGGGGGCGTGCACCGACGGGTGGGGAGCGCACGCCGGTGCCCGGGGCGCGCGCCCGCACGCATCGGCGCCCGGTCGGTCCTTCGGGGCTCGGGGCGCCCGCGCGGGCGTGAAGGGGCGTACCGCGCGTACGGGGTGTGCGGGAAGTGCCCGTGTTGATACACCTTCACCCGTGGTCAGCGCCGCGGCCGCCCCCGGCCGTGGTCCGCGAGCGGGGCCCGCCCGCCCTCCGCGCCGGGGCGGTCCCTGCGCGTGCGGCGGCAAAGGGTATCGGATCGCGGCCCTCTCCGTGCACATTCCATTGGAAAATGCCAAAGCCCTCACCAGCGCCGAGCACGGTGCGTAGTGTCGAGCTCACGTTCGCGGTACTGCCGTGCAGGGAGGGGATCCGGCGTGCCCGGAATCGACGAGAGTCTGCTGGAAGCCATGCGTCTGCCCGGTGTGCGGGGGGCGGCGGTGGTGGACTGGATCAGCGGCCTCCCGCTGGGATCGGTCGGCGAGGCCCCCGGCGGCGACATCGAGCAGACGGCGGCGGAGACCGCCGAACTCGCCCGGCTCGCCACCGAGAGCGGCACCCTCGCCCCGGCCGCCGAGGCGAGCGGCAAGGAACCGCCCGTCGAGGACCTGATCCTGACGAACGCGGACGCGTACCACCTGCTGCGGTTCGTCACCACGCCGTTCGAGAGCACCGTCTTCCTCCACCTGTGGCTCGACCGCAACGACGGCAACCTGGCCCTGGCCCGCATCCGGCTGGCCGAGCTCGCGGACCGTCTGGTGCTCGGATGAACGCGACGGCGCGCACGGACCGGCCCGCCTCGGCCCTGCTCGGCAGCCTCGCCGCCGAGCGCGCCACCGGGGCCCTGTCGACCGAGGCGGGGGTCGTCTACCTCGCGGCGGGACGCGTCACACACGTCGAGTCCGCCCTCACCCCCGACCTGGGCACCCTGCTCACCGGCAGCGGCGCCCTCGCCCCCGACGGCTGGTGGGAGGCGATCGACCGGGCCGGCGGCCACCAGCGGGTCGGACGGCAACTGGTGGACAGCGGCCGCCTCACCACCGGCGCGCTGGAACTGTGCCACCTGGGCGCCCTCTTCGACGCGGCGTACTTCGTCCTCGCCCATGACGGGCCGGCGCTGCGCTTCCGGCCGGGCGTCGCGCACTGGCTCGGCGCGGTCCGCCCCGTACCGGTCGACAGCGTGCTGCGCGAGTCGCGGCGCCGCCGGGTCCTGCTGCACCGCATCTGGCCCGAGCCCGCCGTCGACACCGCCCCGCTCGCCCGCGCGCCCGGCGCCCGCCCCGTCACGCTCCCCGCGCGCCGCCGCCGGACGCTGGCCCAGGTCGACGGCGTCCGCACCGCCGCGCAGATCGCCGCGCACCTCGCCTGCCGCACCTTCCCCACGCTCGTGGAGCTGCGCCGCCTGGCCGCCGCCGGACTGGTCGTCCCCACGGCCGTCCGGCCGGACCCCGCCCGGTACCCGGCGGCGCAGGACGAGCCCGACACCGCACTGCTGCGACGGCTTCTGGACGCCTTGGAGGCACTGTGATCCGCGCGCGTCGACAGCGTGCCGAAAGGAGACTGCTCATGGCCGTCGAGACCGACGTGCTGGACGAACTGCGTCGGCTGCGCAACCGCATCCCCCAGCTGACGGGATCCCTCGCGGCCACCGTCGACGGGCTGGTCCTGGCCCACGACGCCCCCGGTGTCGAACCCGAGGGCCTGGCCGCGCTGACCGCCGCCGCGCTCGGCGTCGCGCACCGCACGACGGACGCGGCCGCGCGCGGGGAGTTCCGCGAACTGCTGGTGCGCGGCGCCGGGGGCTACGTCGCCACGTACGCCGCCGGCCGGGCCGCCGTGCTCACCCTCCTCGCCGACGACCGGGTCAACGTGGGCCGCCTGCACCTGGAGGGCCGGCGCAGCGGCGCCCGGATCGCGGACCTGGTCACCACCCGGATCGCGCCCGGCGGCGGCCGCCACGCCGACCGGACGGACACCACCGAGCACGTCGCCCCGGCCGCGGCGGACCCGGCCCGCCCCATCGGCACCCTCCCGGTGCGCACCCCCCAGCGGCCCGCCCACGAGCCCCGCCCCCAGCCCGGCGGCTGAGCCCCGGCCCTCGCCTTCCCCCGCCGCACGCCCGGCCCCGTACGGGCCGCGGCCGCACCGGCGTCCGGCCCCGGCCACCACAGGCCGCACGCCACACGCCACACCCGAATGATCACCCATGGAAAGGAACCGTTCGCATGGCCAACACGGAGACCTCGCTGAAGGAGTGCCTGAGCTCCATCGACGGAGCCACGGCCGTCGCACTCGTCGACTACACGAGCGGCATGGCCCTCGGCACCCTGGGCGGCAGCAAGGACTTCAACCTCGAAGTCGCCGCCGCGGGGAACACCGACGTCGTGCGGTCCAAGCTGCGCACGATGGAACTCCTCGGGCTGAAGGAGGAGATCGAGGACATCCTGATCACCCTGAACACCCAGTACCACCTGATCCGCCTGCTGAAGGGGCGCGGCGGCAACGGCCTGTTCCTCTACCTCGTACTGGACGCCGGCCGGGCCAACCTGGCGATGGCCCGCCACCAGCTGCGCCGGATCGAGAACGACCTGGAGGTCTGACCGGCACCCGACCGCACCGACGCAGGCCCTCCGCGCGCACCACTCGCGGAGGGCCCGCGGCGTGCCCGGACCTCGCGGGCGTCCCTCCGGGGCCGGCGGACAGGGGCCCACCGGCCCGGGCGGGCGGGACGTCCGGGACCTGCCGGGCGGGGCCCCTCCGGCGGACGCTGAAGACGGAGCATCCGGGTCCCCGTCCTCGGCGCCGTTTCCGGACGGCACCTCGGTCATCGGCTCCGTCGTGGGTACCCGGCAGGACCTCGCCGAGGCGTTCCGCCCGCACGGGGCCGGCCGGACGCGGGCCGTCCGCGAACCGCGGCCGCCGGAGAGCGTCGACGAGTCCTCCGCGGACCTCCTGCGCGGCGCGCCCGGGGCACGCGTCGTCCTCGCGAGGTGCCCCGCCGGCCCCCACCCCCACGAAGAAGAGGCAGCAGGCCATGACCCGCTACGTGTACGACTTCGCCGAAGGCGGCCGGGACATGGCCGCCCTCCTCGGCGGCAAGGGCGCCAACCTCGCGGAGATGACCCGGATGGGCCTGCCGGTGCCGCCCGGCTTCACCGTCACCACCGAGGCGTGCCGCGCCTTCCTGGCCTCCGGCACGGAACCCGAGGGCCTGGCCGAGGAGATCGCCGACCACCTCGCCGTACTGGAGGAACGCGCCGGACGACGGCTCGGCCGGCCCGACGACCCGCTGCTGCTCTCCGTCCGCTCCGGCGCCCGGTTCTCCATGCCCGGCATGATGGACACCATCCTGGACATCGGGCTGAACGACGCCTCCGTCCAGGGCCTCGCCGAGGTCTCCGGCCAGGACCGCTTCGCCTGGGACTCCTACCGCCGCCTGGTCCAGATGTTCGGCAGCACGGTGATGGGCGTCGACGGCGACCTCTTCGAGCAGGCCCTCGCCGAACTCAGGACCGCCCGCGGCGCCCCGGACGACCTGCACCTGGACGCCGCCGACCTCGCCGGTCTCGTCACGGCCTACCGGGCGCTGATCCGGCGGGAGACCGGCGAGGACTTCCCGCAGGACCCCGCCGAGCAGCTGCGCCGCGCGGTCCGCGCCGTCTTCGAGTCCTGGAACGGCGAACGCGCCCGCCTCTACCGCAGGCGCGAGCACATCCCCGACGACCTCGGCACGGCGGTCAACGTCCAGACGATGGTCTTCGGCAACCTCGGCACCGACTCCGGCAGCGGCGTCGCCTTCACCCGCGACCCGGCCACCGGCCGCCCCGGCGTCTACGGCGACTACCTGCCCAACGCCCAGGGCGAGGACGTCGTCGCCGGCATCCGCAACGCCGTACCGCTGGACGAGCTGGAACGCCTGGACCCCGCCGCCTACCGGCAGCTGCGCGGCTACCTGCGGACGCTGGAGGACCACTACCGCGACCTGTGCGACATCGAGTTCACCGTGGAGCGCGGCACGCTGTGGATGCTCCAGACCCGGGTCGGCAAGCGCACCGCCGAGGCCGCGTTCGCGATCGCCGCGGAACTGGTGGAGGAAGGGCTGATCACCCCCGCCGAGGCACTGGCCAGGGTGAGCGGCGACGGACTCGCCCGGCTGATGTTCCCCCGCTTCGACGGCACCGCGGCCGGCGCCCCGCTCGCCCGCGGCATCCCGGCCTCGCCCGGCGCCGCCGTCGGCGCCGCGGTCTTCGACTCCGCCGAGGCGGTGCGGCGCGCCGCGACCGGCGAGCAGGTCGTCCTCGTCCGGCAGGAGACCACCCCCGACGACCTGCCCGGCATGGTCGCCGCGCAGGCGGTCCTCACCAGCCGCGGCGGCAAGACCTCGCACGCGGCCGTGGTCGCCCGCGGCATGGGCAAGGTGTGCGTCTGCGGCGCCGAGGACCTGGCCGTCGACCCGCACGCCCGACGGTTCACCGCGGGCGGCACCGTCGTGACGGAGGGCACCCTCGTCTCCGTGGACGGCACCGAGGGCACGGTCCACCTCGGGGCGGTGCCCCTGGCGGACTCGGCCGTGATGCGGTATTTCGAGACCGGCCGCACCGGCGGGGGCGGCCACGCGGACGAACTCGTCGACGCCGTCGCCGACGCCCTGCGGCAGGCCGACGGACTGCGCAGGCTCGGCGTGCGGGCCAACGCGGACACCCCCGAGGACGCCGCCCGCGCCCGCCGGTTCGGCGCCGAGGGCATCGGGCTGTGCCGCACCGAGCACATGTTCCTCGGGGAGCGCCGCCGTTACGTCGAGGCGATGATCCTGGCCGGCACCGACGCCGAGCGCGACCGGGCGCTCGCGGAGCTGCTGCCCCCGCAGCGCGAGGACTTCGTCGGCATCCTCGCCGCGATGGACGGACTGCCGGTGACGATCCGGCTGCTCGACCCGCCCCTGCACGAGTTCCTGCCCGACCGCACCGACCTCGCCGTCCGGGTCGCCGAGGCCGCGGCGCGCGGCGAGACCCCCGACCCGCACGACGCGGCACTCCTCGACGCCGTCAACCGCATGCACGAGGAGAACCCCATGCTCGGCCTGCGCGGCGTGCGCCTCGGCCTGGTGGTGCCCGGCCTGGTCGCCCTGCAGGTCCGGGCCGTCGCGGAGGCGGTCGCCGAACGCCGGCGGGCCGGCGGCGACCCGCGTGCGGAGATCATGGTCCCGCTCGTCGGCACGGTGGAGGAACTCCGCGTCGTCCGCGCGGTGGTGGACCGGGTCCTGGCCGAGGTGTCCGAGGCGACCGGCGTCGCCGTCGACTGCCCGGTCGGCACGATGATCGAACTGCCCAGGGCGGCGCTGACCGCGGGCCGGATCGCCGAGGAGGCCGCGTTCTTCTCCTTCGGCACCAACGACCTCACCCAGACCGCCTGGGGCTTCTCCCGGGACGACGTCGAGGCGGCCTTCTTCTCCGCCTACCTGGAGCAGGGCGTCCTTAAGGAGTCCCCGTTCGAGACCATCGACCGCGAGGGCGTCGGCCGCCTGGTCGAGATCGCCGTCACCGAGGGCCGCGCCGCCCGGCCCGGGCTGAAGATCGGCGTGTGCGGGGAGCACGGCGGCGACCCCGAGTCGATCCACTTCTTCCACGGCGTGGGCCTGGACTACGTCTCCTGCTCCCCCTTCCGCGTCCCGGTCGCCCGCCTGGAGGCGGGCCGGGCGGCGCTGGACGCGGCGGGCAGCGACAGCCGGTGAGCACCGGCCCGGCGGCCGGTCTCGGCACGCGGCCGGCCCGTGGCCCCGGAACGACCGTGCCGCGCGCCGGCCCGGGGCGGTTCGGCGGCGCGTGCCCACGGGCCCTCATACCCCAGGCGGCCTCCGGGGCGTCGTACGTCAGCCGGTCCGGTCCTGCGCGCCGCGCGTGGCCGCCGCGGCCGCGAGGGCGTCGGAGAGGCGGGCGTACACGTCGAAGGCGTCCGCGAGCTGCAGGAGGCGCAGGAGGCGCAGGAAGCGCGGGCTGTCCGCGACCAGCCGCAGCCGGCCCCGCCGTGCCGCGACGCGGATGCGCGCACGGCACAGGACGTTCAGTCCCGAGCAGTCGATGAAGGACACGGAGCGCAGGTCGACGACCACTTCGGGGCGGGGTCCGGAGGTGAGGGCGTCGAGGCGTGCCGACAGCGCCGGCTGCGCGAGGATGTCGATCTCGCCCGACAGCCCGACGACCGTCGTCCCGGCGACGACGCGCTCCGTCGGCCCCGCCGGGGACCTCCTGTGCGTTTCGGACATGCCTCGAGAGAACCGGGTCGGGCGAGGCGGCCGGTAGGGCCGACCGGCCCTACCGGCCGGTCCGAGGAGCCCGGTCGTCCCGGGCCCCCGCTCCGCCGGGCCCGCACCAGGCCGTCCGGACGGGCGTGCGTCCCGGGACCCCCGGTCGGACCTCGCGCCCGCCCCCGGACCCCGGGGCCCGCCGGCGGGACGGAAGGACCCGCGGGCCTGCTGCCCCGGGCGCGGGACACCGAGAGCGGGAGCGCATCCGAAGGAGGACCCTCAGGTCCCGTACCGCCACCGCCAGCCCGGACGGCTCCGCCGGGAGTCCCGCGGCCGGCCGGGCCGGCCGCGGCGGCACGGGAGGCGGAGGCGCCGATACGGCCGGCCCCGGCGTCCGCCCCGGGCCGGCCGTCCGTCCGTCACGCGCCGTCGGCGGTGATGCGCAGCCCGGTGACCAGGTCCGGCCGGATGCGCACGGCGTGGTCCATGGTGTGCTGCACCCAGGGCCGCAACAGGGAGCGGTAGCGGGCCAGTTCCCGCTCGTCGGTCACCAGACGGGCGTAGCCGGTCACGACCACGCTCCAGCCGAGGTGGGTGTCCGGGTCGATGGCGTCGGCCTCGTAGGCGACGACGACGCCCGGGGCGCCGGCCTGCCGGGTCCGCGAGGTCAGCGCCATGCCGTCGTGGGTGCGGATGACGATGTCGCCGTCGGCGTCCAGGACGTGGTTGACCGGGCGGATCGTCGGCAGCGCGTGCTGGGTGAAGACGATCCGGCCGAAGGACACGCTGCCCAGCAGCCGCAGCGCTTCGGCGGCGTCGAGGTCGATGCTCCGGTGGGCCCCCGCGGGGGCCGGACCGGCGTTGTGGAGGGGCATGAGGACTTCCGTGGGTAGGGCGTCTTCGGTCGAGCGGATCCGGATCGGTCGAGCGGACCATTCGATCAGGGGGCGGGGGAGGGGGCCAGGGCCGTTCGGCCCCGGCTCCGGTCCGCCCGGCCCTGCCGGGGCGCGGGCGGTCCGCGGTGCCGCGCGGGCCTCGGCCGTCCGCGCCGCGCGGGCCGCGCGCACCGGCTCCGCGGCGGCGCCCGCCGTCCGGTCTCCGGCGTCCTGTCGGGTCATGGGGCGGGCCCTCCTGGTCGGGTGCCCGCGCACACGGCGGGCGGTGTGCGGAGCGACACCGCGGGGGACCGGTGCCGCTCCTGCCCCCCACGATCCCCGGATCCCGCCCCGCACCCCAGGTGCCGAACGGTCCCTGCTCCGGCCTGACCGTCCCGACCCTGCCGGGACCACCGGGGGCACGGGAGGGACGGGAAGGACGGGGCCGCCGGGACGCCGAGGACACCGGATCGCCGGATCGCCGGATCGCGGAATCGCGGAATCGCGGGATCGCCGGACCGCAGCGGCCCACGGTCCCCGGGCGCAGGGGCTACCCGACACCGCGGGGCGCCCGCCGCCCCCCGGCTCGTCCCGCCACGGCTCCGGCGCGCGGGCGCCCCTCCTCGACGGGGCAGGTCAGCCCGTTCACGACGCCGACGACTCCCTCCACCCGCCACGCCGACCGGACCGCCGCGGCCAGGTCGCCGCGCCGTTCCACGCTGCCCTTCAGCGTGACGACGCCGTCCCGGACGGAGACCGCGACGGCGTCCGGCGGCAGGCCCAGCGCGTCCACCAGGACCTCGTCGATCACCTGGCGGCGGACGGCGGCGTCCGACCGCAGGAACACCCGCAGCAGGTCGCGGCGGGTGGCGATGCCGATGAGCCGGTCCTCCTCGTCCACCACGGGCAGCCGTTCGACGCCGTGCCGCTCCATCACCCGCGCGGCGTCCGGCACGGACTGCTCCGGATGCACGGTGACGGCGGGCGTCGACATCAGCTCCCCGGCCGTCGCGGCGGTCGGCCGCCCGTCTCCGGCCCGCGCCGCCTGCTCCCGCACCAGATCGGTCCCGGAGATCACCCCGAGGACCTTGTCGTCGTGGTCGACGACCGGCATCCCGCCGATCCGGTGGCGGTCCAGCAGCCGGACGACATCCCTGAACGGCGTGTTCCCGTGCGCCTGGACGACGTCACGGGTCATCACCTCACCGACGGTGGTGTGCTGCACGGCACCTCTCCTTCCTTCCGCGCCGGGGCGCTCGCCCCGGCGCACCCGCCCGGTCCCGCCGGCCCTCGTCCGGCCGCCCCGGCCCGGCCGGCCACGCCACGGCAGCCGCGGCCGGCCGGCGGAGCGTGTCCCCGCGGTGCGCGACCCGGTCGACCCGGCCGCGCGGCCGGTCCCGCGACCGGTCCGCGCGCTCGTGCGCGGACCCTTCACGGGCGTGCACGACGACGAGCGCGGCGCCCGCCCGGATCGTCCGAGTGCCCGTGCCGACCACGGTCGCTCGGCACGGACGCCCGGACGCCCGGACGACCCGCACCTCGCCGCCGAGGATTGGCAGCCCCGGCCGCCCGGGTACCGCTGCCGCCCCGCCCCGGCCCGCACGCAGGCGAGGTCTCCCCACCGCCGTCCCCCTCGGCCCGTACCAGGACGGCGGGGGCGGCGGTGCGGCGGACGGCGCGGACGGTCCGGACGCCGGTGTCCCGGGAGCCATGCGCTCCCCTCCTTCGGTGGTCGTCGGCGTGTCCAGCCTGAACCGGGCACCGCACCGGTCCCAGGGCCGCACGGTCCCGGCCCCGGGGCCGGGGGTCCCCGCGCCCGCACCGGGACGGCGACGCGTGACCTGCGCGCGGGACCGGGACACGGGACGCAGGGTGGGTAACGTCGGGAGAAGCAGGGCCGATCGGCCCTGGCCGTCCGGCCCCGCACCGGGGAGGATCCCGGTGACGGGGCACGGCCGGGCGACGGCCGGAACACACGAAGGAGCATGTGATGGCGGACAGCGAGCGGCCCGGAGCCGACCAGCCGATCCGGGTCTTCCTGCTGGACGACCACGAGGTGGTGCGCCGGGGCGTGCACGACCTGCTGAACGACGAGCCGGACATCACGGTGGTCGGCGAGGCGTCCACCGCCGCGCAGGCCCTGGCCCGCGTCCCCGCGCTGCGGCCCCAGGTCGCGGTGCTCGACGTGCGGCTGCCGGACGGCGACGGCGTCAGCGTGTGCCGGGAGCTGCGCTCGCGGATGCCGGAACTGGCGTGCCTGATGCTGACCTCGTTCGACGACGAGGAGGCCCTGCTGGACTCGATCATGGCGGGCGCGTCCGGGTACGTGCTGAAGCAGATCCGGGGTTCCGACCTCGTGGCGGCCGTCCGTACGGTGGCCGCCGGGCAGTCCCTCCTCGACCCGAGCGCCACCACCCGGCTGATGGCCCGCCTGCGCCAGGAACAGGAGCCCCGGCCCGAGCCGGACGCGCTGCCGGGCCTGACCGAACGGGAGCGGGAGATCCTGGCCCTGATCGGCGAGGGACTCACCAACCGGCAGATCGGCCAGCGGCTGTACCTGGCGGAGAAGACGGTGAAGAACCACATCTCCCGGCTGCTGGCCAAGCTCGGCGTGGAGCGGCGCATCCAGGCGGCGGTCATCGCCACCCAGGCTCAGGACCGGCTCCGGCAGGGCGAGCGCTGAGCACCCGGACCCCTGTGTCCCCCCGCGTCCCCAGGCGCTAGCGTGGCACCTGCCGGGACCGGTCGGGTCCCGGCGAGGAACAAGGGGACCCGGAGGACCACGCGTGCCAAGCGCCGAACGGAACGGAGGCGCCCGCGTACGGCTGCCGCAGCTCAGGCTCGACGAACTGCTGGAGGAGCTGCAGGCCCGCCTGGACACGGCCCGCGGCACGCAGGACCGGGTGCACAACCTGCTGGAGGCCGTCCTCTCGGTCGGCCGCGAACTGGACCTGGAGCAGGCCCTGCACGGCATCGTGGAGGCCGCCGCGGCGCTGGTCGACGCGCAGTACGCCGCCCTGGGCGTGATCGGCCCCGACGGCAAGCGGCTGTCGGCCTTCCACACGGTCGGGGTCAGCGAGGAGGACATCGCCCGGATCGGCCACTACCCGGAGGGCCACGGCATCCTCGGCGAGCTGATCCGCCACCCCGAACCGCTGCGGCTGCCCAAACTCTCCCAGCACCCCGCCTCGTACGGCTTCCCGGCCCACCACCCGCCGATGAACACCTTCCTCGGCGTTCCGATCCGGGTGCGCGACCAGATCTTCGGCAACCTGTACCTGACCGAGAAGCGGGACGGGGCGCAGTTCGACGAGGACGACGAGTCGGTCCTGTCCACCCTGGCCGTCGCCGCCGGCGTGGCGATCGACAACGCCCGGCTGTACGAGGAGTCCCGGCTGCGGGAACGCTGGCTGCAGGCCAACGCGGAGATCACCCACAGCCTGATGTCCGGCAGCGGACGCGGCGAGGCCCTCGGCCTGATCGCCGAGCGGGCCAGGGAGATCACCGGCGCGGCCCTGGCCGTGGTGGCGGTCCCGATGGAGGACACCGGCTCGCTCACCGTGGAACTCGCCATCGGGGAGGGCGAGGAGGCCCACCGCGGTCTCGTCGTGCCCGTCGACGACAGTCTGATCGGCCGGGCGTTCTCCAGCGCCGCCCCCGTCACCAGCGCGGACGTCGCCCAGGAGGAGCGTGCCGCGGCCGGACCCGGGCGTTTCGAGGGACTGGGCCCCGCCGTGGCGGTCCCCATCGGGACCGGTGACGGGGTGCGGGGCATCGTCCTGCTGGTGCGCGCCGCCGGCGACGACCGGTTCACCGCGCAGGACATCGAGCCGCTGCGGGGCTTCGCCGCGCAGGCCGCCGTGGCGATGGAGCTCGCGGAACGCCGCCGGGACGCCGAGCAGATCGCCGTCCTGCAGGACCGCGACCGGATCGCCCGCGACCTGCACGACCTGGCGATCCAGCGGCTGTTCGCCACCGGCATGACCCTGCAGAGCGCGGGACGCTTCATCGACCACGCCGAGGCGTCGGAGCGCGTGCTGCGGGCGGTGGACGACCTCGACGAGACCATCAAGATCATCCGGTCGACCATCTTCGGCCTGCGCTCCCGCGAGGGCGGCGCGGCCGGGACCGGGCTGCGCTCCCGTGCCGTCCGGGTGATCGGGGAGGCCGCGCCGGTCCTCGGCTTCGCGCCCGGCGTGCGGATGGAGGGCCTGGTGGACACCCACGTCCCCAAGGAGGTCGCCGACCACATCGTGGCCGTCCTGTCCGAGTCGCTGACCAACGTCGCCCGGCACGCCCGCGCCGACCGCGTCGAGGTCCTCCTGGCCACCGACGGCCGCGAGGTCCGCCTGACCGTCTCCGACAACGGCGTCGGCATCCCGCCCGAGGGCCGCCGCAGCGGCCTGCGCAACATGGCCGAGCGCGCCGAACAGCTGGGCGGACGCCTGGAGGTGACCAGCTCCGCCGAGTCCGGCACCACGCTGGTGTGGCGGGTCCCGTTGGAGGAGTCCTAGGCGACGTCGTGCATCAGGGCGAAGACCTCGGACGCTGGGTTCGGGCGCAGCGACTTGGCTGGGACGAGCTCACCGGTGTGCAGCAGTGGATGTGCGAACACATCCTCGACATCCAACCCGCAGCCGGGACCGAGAAACCCCGGCCGCGCCGTAGCCAGGCCGACAAACGGGCCATGAACTATGCGGCCGCACGGCAGTTCCACGAGCGCGAGGGCACCTGCGGGTGCCGCGAAAGCACATCGAACGGATCATCGTCCTCGGCAACGAGGACGGAGACGGGAGCGGGGAGCACCAGGAGGTGCGGGAGCTGAAGCTGGGGGCATGGATCAGCAACCAACGCTCCCGGGCCGCGACGCTGTCCCCCGAACGGGTCGAGCAGCTCTCCGCCATCGGCATGCGATGGGCGTGCTGGGCATCGTCGTCACTTCGGCCGCCGCGCTCGCGGCCGGCTGTTCCTTCATGCGGTTACGTCCGTAGCAGCAACAACTGGACGACCTGTCAGGTCCGTTTTCCGAGGAGAAGAAGGCAGGGACGACATTGTCCCCGCCTCCTCGTCGTGTTACGCGGGGAGCAGCTGCCATTGGCGGTTGCGGTGGTCGCCGTCCGCTTTGTGCTGCGTGAGGGCGTTGGTGCCGACGTGCAGGAGCAGGCCGCTGTAGTGGTCGGCGATTTCGAACACCTGTGGGGTATCGGTCACGGGCCCCACTGGGATGAGCCTCCATTGCTGGTGGCGTGCGTCGATGCCTGCGTAGGCGCACTGTGTCACCGGCGCTCCTGCTGTTTCTTGTGCGTCGGTGACTTCCAGGACCTTGCCGCTGCGGACGTTCTCGATCCGGTAGAGGATGTCGCCGTCCACCTGGCTGGTAGCGATCAGGCGCCATCGCTGGTGGTGCCGGGGAGAAGCCGGCGACTGGTGGACTTGGGCTCCGTCCTTGAGGGATTCGCGGTAAATGCCCATGCGCAGTCGGCTGCGGACGTTGGCCCAGGAGACCACCGTGCCCGATTCGGGCCGCCCGGCCATCCCCGTTGAGGTGATCTTCCGGATCCGGTTGTTGTAGTGGTCGGCGATGCAGAGGGTGTCGACACAGTCCATTCACACGGGTCCAGAACAGCGGGGACAGCGCCCGACGGTCCGCGTCGGTGATCCGTGCCGCCCACTTCGGATCGGCCAGGACCTCCTGCATCAGCAGCGTGTGACGTGCACCAACGCGGACTGGAGCAGGTGCAGCGCAAGCATGGACACCTCCTGAAATTCCTTGTCCGCACCGGCCAGGTCGCCGTCCTTGCCGTAGAACAGGTCCTTGTTCGCGGAGTTCCAGTTCTCCACCACCTGCAAGCCCTCGTGGATCTCCTGGCGCATCTCGGCGTCGGCGAGGTAATCGCAGACGAACGAGGTCCGCACCGCCCGGCCCAGCTCCTCGATCGCCCGGTACGTCGGGTGCTTGGGCCCGCGCGGGGCCGGTGTGCGAGCAATCCAACCGGCCCCGCGTCGTGCTTACCGGCCGGTCCCTCCACGGCCGGTCGAATGGTGCGCCCGCGCGACTCGGCGCGGTGTACGCGGCCGGACGGGGGCGTCGAGGTCAGCCGAGGTGACGGTCCGGCATCCGGCCCCGTCACCTCGGCCACCGCGGTGGACCGGAAGCAGTCAACGAGATGGGCCTGAAGCGACGGCCGGGCGTGAGGCAGGTCGAGTGCGGCAGGACAGGGAACCAACGAGGCTCCGGCGCTTCTCAACGGCACGGGAGCCTCGTGCGTTGCGGAACACCGACCTGTCACCCGATCAGTGGCCATTCTGAAAGAGCTCAGTGAACCTCTTTCATCCTGTGCTGGCGGGTGAAATGGGCTGGTCAGCGGGCGTGGTGACGAGGCAGGGCCCCTCGTCGTTGGCGTGGTGATTCCACTCAGCACACCGGCGACCGAAGGGCCCTGTCGGTTCCGTATCCTGCCACGCTCGACGTCCCGCATGAGCTCGTCGAGCATGTTGCCCGGCCGCTGTACGAGCACCGCCGCACACGCAACACCCGCTGGCGCAAGCTCGGCTGCTTCGACCAGGCGCTGCTCACGCTGGTCCACCTGCGCAAGAACGAGACCTTCGCCCAGCTCGACGCCGGGTTCGCGATATCGCAGGCCACCGCCTGGCGCTACGTGGACGAGGCCCTGGAGGTGCTGGCTTCCCGGGCCCCAGGCCTCCACGAAGCCCTCACCGGCCTCGGTGAAGGCGACCACGTCATCGTTGGCGGCACCCTGATCCCCACCGACCGCGTCCGCGCCGATCAGCCGACTACTCGCAAAAGCACAAGAAGCGCGGCATGAATGTACAGATCATCGCCCGCCCGGACGGCACACCCCTGTGGTTCTCCCGCGCGACACCCGGCCGCACACATGACCTGACCCCAGCCCGCGCCCACGGCATCGTTCAGGCCTGCCTGACCCGGCAATCCTCGTGCTCGCGGACCGCGCCTACCAGGGCGCCGGCTCCACCTTCCGCACCCCGTACTACCACCACAGCGAACAGCCCGAGCACTACCAGCAGTTCAACCGCGACCACGCCCGACTCCGAGCCCTCGGTGAATGCGCCTTCGCCCGACTCAAGTCCTGGCGCATCATGCGCAGAGCACGCTCCTCCACCCGTCGCATCAGCCGCACCGTCCAAGCCATCCACACGCTGCTGAACTGCGACTATTCAGGATGAAAGAGGTTCAGTAGGGAGCGGTACTTGTCGAAGTCGTAGCCCCGGTCGGCGTAGAGCCGTCGGAGCTTGCGGCGCGGTCGTCCGCGCAGGCCCCGGATCGGTGAGACCACGTCCAGAAGGGTGTGCGACATCCCGTGGGTTCCCGTGGTTCTTACCGAAACCCTGAGTTCCTGGCCTGGGGCTTCGCTCTCGTTCGCGTGATCGGCCGGTCAGTGACGTGACTTCGGGATTCCTGAAGCTTTCTCGTCCGATCTGATCAGTCTGCGGTCTGGTCGAAGGCGGGCAGGCGCATGCTGTCGACGCTGGCGGTGGTGAGGAGACTCGGCAGAGTCCTGGAGAACTCACGGGATGTCGCACTGAGGCGCTTGAGTCTCCAGCCGCCGGAGGGTTCAGGATCTTACTCATGGACGACGAACGCCCCGAAGTGCTCACCATCGGCCGGCTCGCGCACCGCACCGGACTTCCGGTACGTACCCTGCGCTTCTGGTCGGACGAGGGAGCGGTGCCCCCTGTGGCCCGCTCCGCGAGCGGCTACCGGCTGTACGACGCCGGGGCCGTGGCCCGCGTCGAGTTGGTCCGTACCCTGCGGGAGCTGGGCCTCGGGCTCGACGACGTGTGCCGTGTCCTGAGTGGTCGCACCACGGTCGCCGAGGTCGCCGACGCGCATGTGGCCGCGCTCGACGCGCAGATCCGCTCCCTCAAGGTGAGCCGGGCCGTCCTGTCCACCGTGGCGAAACGGGGTTCCACCGTTGAGGAGACAGCACTGATGAACCGGTTGGCGCGGCTTTCCGCCGCCGAGCGCAAGCAGATCATCGACGAGTTCAAGGAGGAGGTGTTCGGCGACCTCGACGACCCGCGCCTGCGCGACCGCATACGCGCCTTCAGCATCGAATTGCCCGACGATCCCACACCTGAGCAGGTCGACGCCTGGATCGACTTGGCCGAATTGGTTCGGGACCCCGGGTTCCGCGCCCGGTTGCGCACATGGATGGAGCTCAACACGCCCATAGCGGGGCAGGGCCGCCCCCCTGGGGCGTCCATCTGGTGGGCCAGGCAGATCGTGCAGACCGTCGCGGAGGTCAGAAAACGCGGGGTCGCCCCCGAGGGACCGGAGGCGGCCGAGGTGCTGTCCGAGCTGTTCGGCGACGCCGATCGGGCCGCCGTGCTGCGCAGCCTGGAGGCCGGGATCGAGGCAGGAGCGGAGCACTACCGCAGGCTCGTCGCCCGTGTGCGCGGGCGGAATTCGTCGCCCGACGCGACCGAGGAGCTGGAATGGCTGGCGCGGGCCCTGCGCGCCGCGGATCAGACCTGACCTGCTGCTCGACTCTGCACGGGGCACCACCTGGCTGGGGACGGCGGCGTTGGTCCGGAGGCCGGACCCGGACACGGCACGCGCCACCCCGGCCCCGGACCGGTACGCCGACCCTGGGTGCACAACTGGCAGCTCGGCAGGCGGTCGTGATGACCGAGGACATCCAGGCCGACGTCACCGACGAGATCCTTCGGATCGCTCAGCATCCTCGCGTTTCACCCGAACCTACAGATGCATCGGCCTGACGCACATCGATGGACCCGCGGGTTCGCGCTGATAGACCTCCGGTTTCCCTAAACCTGCGGGGATCGCAGGAGCTGAGTGACGTCATGCCGGTTGCCGCCGGTGAGCGTGGCTGCGAGTGGGGTTCCCTGCCGATCGACAATCAGGTGGTGCTTGGAGCCGAAGCGGGCGCGGCCGTCCGCAGGCCGGCCAGCGCGGTGCCTGCTGCGGGCTTTGGCCCGCCCGTTGAAGGATCCGGCGCCGCTGGGATGCGAGAGGTCGCCCCGGTGGGGTGTCAGTGTCGAGTGGGATCATCGGCCGGGCGGGATCTGCGGCAAGGGGCGGTTGTGGCGGTGGAGTGGGACCGGGGCGGGCAGCCGGGGTTCGACCGGATCGTCGAAGCATGGCACTGTCACGTTGCGACGGAGACGGCGAGTTCCAGGGACTGGTCGCGGCTGTGACCGTCATCCTGTGAGATCTGCACGCGGACATCAGTTCACCACGACATAGTCCCCTGACGACGTCGACGGTCCGGTGGTGCTGTTGCCGAAGTACGCCCAGCGCCACGTACCCGTCTTGGAGGCCTTCACGGTTGTGCTGAGATCACCCGAGCTGCTGGCGTACACCTTCTTCACCGTGGTGTAGGAGGCGGCGCCGGAGGGCTTGAACTGCAGGCTCACCAGGCGGCCTCCGTAGGAGGCGTACTTCCTGGTCTCCCAGTTGGCCCGTGTGACCTTTCCGGTCACGGTGATGGTCTTGTCCTTGGCCACCGGTTCGGGCGAGGCGTTGACGGTCAGGCGGGAGTTGCGCTTGACGTGGACCGTCAGCCCTTCGTCGTCGGTGTCGCCGCCGTCGCCCTTGAAGAACACCCGGGCCGCGACCTTCCAGGCCCCGGCCTCACTGTTGCGCATGTCCCACACACTTGGGTCGAAGTACATCGTCTCGTTGAAGTCGCAGACGCCCGAGCTCACCTTGATGCAGTCGCTCGTCTCGATGGCGTGCCACAGTTCATCCCCGCCGCTCCGGTACAGGTACACCGCTGGGTACTCCCACGCCTGAGTGGTCGCCATCCGGAAGGAGGCGGGCACCGCGACCTCGTTCGACACCCCGATCACGATCGGCTTGCCGTCGTTCACCTGGACACGGGTGAACGAGACACCACCCTCGGCCGCCCCGGCCGGCGCCGCGGCCACGGCCGTGAACACCGCCGCCGCGCCACCGGCCACGACGACTCTCCACAACTGCTTCCCCACCTGATCCCCAATCTCCGTACCGCAATGCGGCCGAAGGGATATCCCTCCAGCGCCCTACAGACGGCTGGCATCCGCACGGGGTTGTGCACCCGCGCATCACAATGCGGTCTCGCTCGGTTCATCCGGTCATGAGGAACAGCCGGCGCCGAGAAGGTGCGTGTTCAGGCTGGACTTCTCGAGGCGCAGGCTGACGTGCTCCGGGCCCAGCATGGACTGCCGCCGTCCGGAAATGATCCCGGCCGCACGGATCCGGCGCACGCCACCTGGTATCGCCGCCGGCCCTGGCGGGGAGACCGTCTGACCGTCCGCACTGGAACGTCTGCGCGGGCCCCGTGCAGAGGGTCCGTGCCGGGTGCGGTCGGCACGGACGCTCTGCTGTGTGATCAGCCTTGCTCATGTGGTGTGAGGCCGTCCGGGGTCGGTGCCTCGGGGTTCAGGAACACGGGTCGGGCAGGCAGGGTGAGCCCGGATGTTCCTGAACCCCCGGCGGGCTCGGGCCGGGGCGAGCCGGTCGGAGGCGGTGGGTGCGGCTGAGACCTCGTATCCGGTGCAGCGTCCGCTACCGGGGCTGGCTGTCTCTGTTGTCCTCGAACAGGGTCCGGGTGCGGCGCAGCAGCGCCTCCCGTACGGGGTCCGGTGACAGGACCCGTAGCGTGGTGCCCAGGCTGAGGAGGTATGTGGCGAGCTGGTCGGCGTCGTTGCCGCCGATGTCGACGATGGTGGTGTCCGGGCCGTCCGGGCGATGGGTGCCGATGGTGGGTGGGACCAGCCGTAGCGCCTGGTCCATGGGGTGCGGCAGCCGGACTGTGACATAGAGCGGGTACACGACGCTTGCGATGGACCGGGAGACGAGAAGCGCCGGGTCGGGCGGGTCGACGAGTTCGACGGTGTGTCCGGTCGGTTGTACCTGTGCCACCCTGTCGGCCCGGAAGGTGCGCCATTGTCCCCGGGCGATGTCGTGGGCGACGAAGTACCAGCGGCGGCCTGTGTGTACCAGGCGGTAGGGGGCGACGTCCCGGACCGTGTCCTTCCCCGCGTGGTCCCGGTACGACAGACGGGTGCGCTCGCCACGGCGGCAGACGACGGCCAGTTGCAGTAGCAGGCCGGGCGAGATCTGCCGGCCTTCGGACCTGGGAGTGTGCACGAAGGTCGCGTCCATCTCGCCCAGCCGGTCCGCGATCCGGGGCGGCAGGACCTGCCGTAGTTTCAGCAGCGCCGACAGCGCGGCCTGGTCGCTGCCCAGGACGCCGCTGAGCGCGGCCTCCCGCAGCGCGACGACCACGGCGAACGCCTCCTCGTCGTCGAGGATCAGCGGCGGTACCCGGGTGCCGCCGCCGAGGCGGTAGCCGCCCCAAGGGCCGGGGTCGGACTCGATGCCGTAGCCGAGTTCCCGCAGCCGGGCGATGTCCCGCCGGACCGTGCGGTCGGTGACCGCCATACGCTCGGCCAGTTCGCGGCAGGTCCACGTCGGTCGAGTGGACAGCAGCGAAACCAGTCGCAGCAGGCGGGCGGAGGTACTGATCACATCCCGAAGTGTTCCTCATGACCAGGACCGGAACTGTCCTGGTCCCGTCATAGCGTCCTCCCCATGAGAACCGAACCCGCATCCGGGCCCGCGATCCGCTTGCTGTCCGTCGACTTCGACTGCCCGGACCCCGCCGAACTGGCCCGCTTCTACGGCGACGCGCTCGGCTTGCCCGTCGTCCACTCCAGCGACGACTTCGTCCTGCTCGGCCGGGAGGGTTCACCCGGACTGGGCTTCATCCGGGTGGCCGACTACCGGCGTCCGACCTGGCCGGACCCGTCCCAGGGCAAGCAGGCCCACATGGAACTGGGCGTCGACGATCTGGACGCCGCCCACGCACGGATGCTGGCACTGGGCGCCATGGAACCGCCTGTCCAGCCGCACCCCGATCAGCGGAGGGTCCTGCTGGACCCCGCAGGCCATCCCTTCTGCATTTCCACGCAGGGCTAGGCACGACCGGCCGGCCGATGACCGCGACCGCGGCCGTGAGCCGGCACAAGGTGGCGACTCGTCGTTGTCCTGAGCTTGTTCTGCCCGATGCTGTCCGGGGAAGCGTTCGCGCAGGTGGCACGCTTCCGGGGCGGCGGGGGCGTACCGAAGCAACCCGAACCGGACGAATCCGCCGCCTCCTCCCCCGACTCGGCGGCACGTCAGGCAGGGAACGGCTCGTGACCGAGCAGGAGGAGCAGGACGGACGGGGCCGCCAGGAGCGTGCGGACGCGGTGGACCGCGAGATGGCCGCACGCCTGCTGCCCGGTCCCGTTGTACGGGCGCTGGGCCGCTGGTGGGAGACGAATGCGGCTGCTTACGCGGACGGGACACCCGGCGCGCGCACGATCCGGTACACGCCCGGCCGGTGGGCGCAGATCACTCCGTGGCCTAAGAACCCCTAACAAAGTGAGAGGTTGACCAGTCGGCGCCAGCAGATGATGCCGCAGGCCAGACTGAGGAACGCTTCGTGGATGTCGTCGCGGATTTCCCAGCGGATGCGTAACCGACGGAACCAGTGCAGCAGCGCGAAGCTCTGCTCGACCACCCACTGGTGGACGCCCAGACCTGAGCCGTGGTCGGTGCCGCGACGGGCGATGACGGGGGTGATGCCCAGGGCCTGGACCTGCTTGCGGTACTTGTCGTGGTCGTAGCCGCGGTCGGCACAGAGCGTGATCGGTCGCTGTCGAGGCCGCCCTCGCCGGCCGCGTACGGGCGGGACGGCCTGAAGCAGGGGGATGAGCTGGGTGACGTCGTTGCGGTTTCCACCGGTCAGCGAAACCGCCAGCGGGATGCCGTGCCCTTCGGTGATCACATGGTGCTTGGAGCCTGTTCGGGGACGGTCGACCGGGCTCGGTCCGGTTTTGGGCCGCCTTTCATGGCCCGCACGTGGGAGCCGTCGATCACCGCTTTCGACCAGTTCAGCGCGCCGGCGGCGTTCAGTTCGGCCAGGAGCGATTCGTGCAGACGCTGCCAGACACCCGCGTCGTTCCAGTCGCGCAGGCGTTGCCAGCAGGTCATGCCGGAACCAAAGCCCAGCTCCTGCGGCAGAAACTCCCACGGAATGCCCGTGTACAGCACGAACAGGGTGCCTGACAGCACCTTCCGGTCGTCCAGACGCTTGCGCCCCGGGTGATCAGTGCGGCGCTGCACGACCGGCAGCAACGGCTCGATCCGCGCCCACAGCTCATCGGGGACGATCCACGGCGGCCGCTCACCCCTCCTCATGTGCAGGCTGACAAGCCATCAGACACCGTCATTCCAAGGCAAGTTGCAGCATTCTGTTAGGAATTCTAAGTGGTTCGACCGCGACGTGTGGACCCGCGCTGTCAACGACACCGGCTACACCGTCACCCGCCGCTGACATACGAAAAGATCCCCAAGACCTGCGGATCGCGGTCCATCAGGACCAGAGGGTCCCGCTCCGGTGCCACGCTGTGGACTCAGCACGAAATCACAAACCCGGCCCTCGAATATCGACCTTGCGCCGATCAGCGTGACACCCCCGGGCTCGCCTACGGTCCGCAGTCGATGTCGGATTCGGCAGGAGTGGTCCCCGGCGCTTCCGCCCGGCGATACCGTGGTCAGACACGCCTTACGCGCCCTGGAGCCCTCAATGAGCGAACAGCCGGCCCCCGCCGACACCGCCGCCCGGCAGCAGCTGGAGCCCGCGGCCGCTGACGCAGTGCGCGCGTACGCGGCCAAGACCCGCGCCGACGCCGACCGGTTCGCCGCCGTCCTGGAGGACATCGCCACCAACGGCCTGCCCTCGGTGGATGATTGCACGCCATGGGAGGAGCTGCGCGAGGCCCACCTCGCCCGGCTCGCTCGCCAGCGCCCGGCCGTCGCCTGATGACCCCGCAGCGCGGCCCGCGCCGCGCCCGCATCGCCTTCTCCGACTCCGCCGCCAAACAGCTGGAGAACATCACCAGCGAGGCGGAGATCCACGCCCTGGACCGCGCCCTGGTCGTCATCTCCGTCGCCCCCGACATCGGCGAGCCAATCCCCGGCGGCACCTCCGGCCCCCAGCTGCGCCAGTACACCGACGACATCGAGTCCGTCCGGGTCCTGCACTTCGTCACCGCGCTGCGCACCGTCGTGGTCGTCGCCTACATCGAGGTCTAGGCAGTTTCGTTTGGATCAGTTGGTCGTTGGTCTGGGTGTGCCGTTGACTGATGCGCAGTGGGCGCGGATCGAGCCGTTGCTCCCGGACCGCACGCCGAAGCGGGGTGGCCGCTGGCGGGACCATCGTGAGGTGATCGACGCGATCGCCTACAAGTTCCAGACCGGTACGCAGTGGGTGCATCTGCCGGAAAAGTACGGCAACTGGCGGGGCGTCTACAACCGGCTGCGGATGTGGGCCGTCGACGGCACCTGGGAGCGGGTCTTCACCGCCCTGGTGGCCCAGGCCGACGCGGAGGAAGACGTCAGCTGGGCCGTGTCGGTGGACTCCACCATCGTGCGGGCTCACCAGCACGCGGCCGGGGCCCGCAAAAAAGGGCCCCGGCCGGCGAGCCGGCCGACCATGCCATCGGCCGCTCCCGCGGCGGACTGACCACAAAGATCCACCTTGCCGCCGACGGCCGGTGCCGGCCCTTGGCGTTCCACCTCACCGCCGGCCAGGCCGGCGACGCACCTGCCTTCACCGACGTCATGGCCCGCCTGCGCGTTCCCCGACAGCGCGGTCGTCCGCGCACCAGGCCGGACCTGGTCCTGGCCGACAAGGCCTACTCCTCCCGCCAGATCCGCGACCACCTGCGCAGACGTGGCATCCGGGCGGTGATCCCGGAGCGGGCCGATCAGCAGGCCAACCGGATGCGGCGCGGACCGGTCGGTGGCAGACCGCCGGCCTTCGACCGGGAGGCGTACAAGCAGCGCAACACCGTCGAGCGGTGCATCAACCGCTTGAAGCAGTGGCGCGGTATCGCCACCCGCTACGAGAAGACCGCGACCATCTACCTGGCCGGACTCCACATCGCGGGCATCTTCCTCCGGTCCGCCCGATGATCCAAACGAAACTGCCTAGTAGTGCTTCGTTAGGTTCTGGCTCTGGTTCTGCTGGTCTTGAGGGGGCGGCCGCAGGTGGTGCAGGTGCCGGTCCAGCACCTCAGCAGGTC
>NZ_JBITSF010000017.1:0-180829 GCF_044540485.1 Streptomyces sp. NPDC085946
GTACGAACCACCCGTTTTGGAGCGGCGCGAGCCGCGACCGCGACATTGAAACTCCGCCGATGCTGGCGTCGTGGTTGCGTTGTCGCGGTCGCGGCTCGCGCCGCTCCTACAGGGAGATACGCAGCAACACGTCAGTCGGGTTGCTTGCGTTGCGCCGCGATCGCCGCGATCCGCGCGCGCCGCATCGCCTCGCCGATGGCGGGGCCGCTCAGGCCCGGCGGCAGGTCGCTCGCACGCACCTTCAGCGCCGCGTGCAGCGCATCGACCAGCGCCTGCCGCGACGGGTAATCGCCGTCTTCCAGTCCCAGCCGGCCGCGCTTGTCGGCCTCGCACACCAGCGCCATCTGCTCGATGCGCTGCGGGTTGCGCCAGCCGTCGCAGCGCGCGATCAGCTCGTACACGCTGCGCGGGCGCATCTCGCCGAGGCGATGCACGTTGAGGTGTTCGCGGCACACCGCTTCGGCCAGCAGGCGATGCTCGGTCGGCACTTTCAGCCGCGCGCACAGCTGCGCCAGCGGCTCCAGGCCGTTGTGCTCGTGGTTGTGGTGGCGCGGCAGCAACTCGGCCGGCGTGCGCGCCTTGCCCAGGTCGTGGGTCAGCGCGGCGAAGCCGATCAGGTCGTCGCCGGGCGCGAGTTTCGCCGCCATGTCCACGACCATTTCGGTGTGGACGCCGGTATCGACTTCCGGGTGGTACTCCGGCCGCTGCGGCACGCCGTACAGCGCTTCGACTTCCGGCAGCACGACGCCGAGCGCGCCGGCCTCGTGCAAGGTGCGCAGGAACGCCGACGGCTTTTCGCAGCGCAGCGCGCGGCGCAGTTCTTGCCACACGCGCTCGGCGACCAGGTCGCTCAGTTCGCCCGATTCGGCCATGCGCCGCATCAGCGCCATCGTTTCCGGCGCCACGCGGAAGCCGTGCGCGGCAAAGCGGGCCATGAAGCGCGCCGCGCGCAGCACCCGCAGCGGGTCCTCGACGAACGCCTCGCCGACATGGCGCAGCACTTTCGCTTCCAGATCGCGCGCGCCGCCGTAGGGATCGACCAGGCGGCCGTCGGCTTCGTCGCGGGCGATGGCGTTGATGGTGAAGTCGCGCCGGCCCAGGTCGTCCTCCAGCGTCACCGCCGGATCGGCGTCGACGACGAAGCCGCGGTAGCCGCGGCCGGATTTGCGTTCGGTGCGCGCCAGCGCGTACTCCTCGCCGGTGTCCGGGTGCAGGAACACTGGGAAATCCTTGCCCACCGCCTTGAAGCCGGCGGCGAGCATGGCCTCGGGGGTTTCGCCGACGACCACGTAGTCGCGATCGCCCGCCGGCAGGCCGAGCAGGCTGTCGCGGACCGCGCCGCCGACGAGATAAGTCTTCATTGCGTTTTCTCCGTGGAACCGCGGGGCGATGTTTGCCGATGCGGATCCGTTGCGCTTGGCCGCGTATCGGAACGAAGCGGCGTCGCCGTTCTCGCAGCCTGCGAAGTCCCGGTGCCGCCGCGCTTCAGCGCGGCGCGTTCTGCGCCAGCAACGCGATGATGTCTTCCGCGCCGGCGCTGCGGCCCAGGTGGCGCACGATCGGATTGGGCTGGCCCGACACCCACAGCCGCAGTTCGGCTTCCAGGTCGAAATGGCCCGCGGTTTCCAGCGAGAACATGACGATGCTGCGGTAGGGCAGGCTGAGGAACTCGGTCTTGCGTCCAGTCACGCCCTGCTTGTCGACCAGGATCAGGCGGCGGTCGGTGAACACGATCAGGTCGCGGATTTCGCCGAACGCGCGCTGCACGGTTTCGCCCGGCGCCAGCAGCGCGCCGAAGTCCTGGTTGATCTTGTCGGCGGACTTGGCGCCGGCGTGGCCGAGCAGGGTATCGAGCAGGCCCATGGCGTATTCCTTTCGCGTGAGATGTGCTGCGCATCCTAGCGCAGTGGGGAGAACCCCTGTAGGAGCGGGGGGGGGGGGGGCGGCGCGCCCCCCCCCCCCCCCCCCCCCCCCCCCCCCCCCCCGGTATCTCACCTGAGGGATACTCAGGAGACCTGTGGGACTACGAGGTGACCTGCGCGGTCACCAGGCTGGAGAAGGTGGTCAGCCGGGTGTACACACCGGGGTAACCGGCCTGGGCGCAGCCCTCGCCCCAGGAAGTGATCCCTGCCAGGACGCCCCCGACGAGCAGGGGACCGCCGCTGTCGCCCTGGCAGGTGTCCACGCCGCCGGAGGTGTATCCGGCGCACACCATCTCGCTCTGCACGAAGTCGGTGCCGTACGAGCTGCGGCAGCTGGAGTCGGACACGACGGGCACGGTCGCGGTCCGCAGCTGGTTGGAGGAGCTGCCGCCCGAGGAGGTGGTGCCCCAGCCCAGGATCCGGGCGGTGGTGCCGGCCGCGTACACGCCGGTGTCCGAGGACGACACGTACTTCGCCGCGGTGTACGGCATGGCCGTCGACAGCGTCAGCACGGCCACGTCCTCGCCCCGGGTGGCGGTCGTGTAGCTCGGGTGGATCCAGATCCGACTGACCCGGCTGACCGTGCCGTTGGTGCCGTTCAGGTAGGTGCGCCCGCCGACCACGCGCACGCTGCCGGTGGTCTCGCCGACCATGCAGTGGGCGGCCGTGACGACCTTGGTGGGGGAGACGAGCGTGCCGCCGCAGAACTGGTTCTGCGAGGCGTCCGTGATCTGCATCACGAACGGGTACGCGGACGTCGTGGTCGTCGTGCCGCCGACGATGGGCTGGGGCGCGGCGGCGGCGGAGGGCGCGGACAGCAGCGCGGTCACGGCGGCGGCAGCGGTGGCGGCGGCGAGGGCGGCGGCCTGTCTGGCACGGGTGAGCCCGAACATGAGTCTCCTCGGGGAAGGGCCGGTGGGGGGTCGCGCGGGTGGGGGTGCTGCACCGGAGGTCTCGGGACCGACCCCCGCGTGCCCGGGCGAGCGGCACGCCCTTACGCTAGGACCGGCCCCGCGGGCGCCCCAATGAGGGACTCCCCTAAGGGAGTTGGGCAGGGTTAACCCTCGGTTCCCGTGCTCAAACCCGTGCGGCGGCCGTCCCGGTGCCCGAGCGGTCCGCGCGGAGCGGGGCGGGAGGGACGAGGCCCCGACGGCGGCCCGGGACCGGCGCGGCGCCGCGCCGGACCGCCGGACTCCGCGGCGGCCGGGCCCCGGCGTCGTGGTGCTACGGGGTGTGCCGCCCCGCCGCCAGTCTGACGATGTCCACCCGGGAACGGATCCCGAGCTTGCGGTAGACCCGGGTCAGGGTCGCCTCGACCGTCTTGACGCTGATGAACAGGCGGCCGGCGATCTCCCGGTTGGTGGCGCCCTCCATGACCAGCGCGGCGACCTGCCGCTCCATCGACGCCAGGCCCTCCAGGGCGTCCAGCGGAGCGGCCGGCGGCACGGCCGGCTCCGGGGGAGCGGCGGCCGCCGCCGTGGCGGCCGTCTCGACCCGGCGCAGCCAGGGCAGCGCGCGGCAGCGCCGGAACAGCCGGGCCGCCTCGTCGTACGCGGCCGGACCCGCCACGGGCGTCCCCGCGGCCCGGGGGAAGCCCGGCGGGACGGCGCGCAGCCGGGCCAGCGCGAACGCGGCCCGCGCCTCCTCCAGGCCGTACCCCAGCTTCGCGAGCCGGTCCTGCGCCGACGTCAGCTGGGCGAGCGCCGAATCCCGCTGACCGCGGGCCGCGCGCACCAGGGCCTCGGCCCGGTCCAGCACGGCCAGGACGCTCTCGCGGCCCAGCCGCAGCGCGTGCACCCGCGTGACGTCCACGACGTCCTGTGCCTCGCCCGGCTCCCCGATCCGCACCAGGGCCTCGGCGAGGTCGCCGTGCCAGCGGCCGCGCGCCGGGTCGTTGATGCCCAGGCCCTGCTCCAGCTCCCGCACCCGGCGCAGCGAGCGGACCGCGCCCGCCGCGTCGTCGGCCACCAGCTGGGCGTAGCCCAGGGCGGCCAGGGCCCGCGACAGGTACATGTGGTCGCCGTCCACCTCGGCGTGGTCCGCCGCCTCCCGGGCCAGGGCCAGCGCCTGGTCCACGTCCCCGGCCGAGGCCTCCGCGAGGGAGGTGAGCATCGCCGAGGCGCCCTCGCCGATGCCGGAGTCGCGGGCCAGCCGCAGGCTCTCGCGGGCCAGGTCCAGGGCCCGGCCGCAGTGCCCGGAGCGCAGTTCGGTGTCGGCGAGGAAGCGCAGGAAGTGCACCTCGCTCTCGACCATGCCGCGCCGCCGCGCCTCCCGCAGCAGCGCCGTGACGGCCGCCCGGGCCTCCGGCAGCCGGTCGCTCATGATCAGCCAGCGGAACCGGGCCGACCCGGCGCCGTTGTGGTGGCAGGCCACGTACGGGTCCTGCGGCTCGCGCAGCGCCTGCTTGATCGTCGCGGGCGCGTCGGGATGGCCCATCAGCGTCTCGGTGGAGGCCTGGAAGGCGAGCGACATCAGTTCGGTGCGCCGGTCCGCGCCCCGCGCGGCCAGCTCCGCCGCGTGCGCGGCCTCCTGACGGGCCTCGGCGAAGTCGCCCTCGACGACCAGGCCCCGCCAGGCCAGCTGGTAGTGGACCAGGGCCAGCAGCCGCGGGTCGTCGCCCGCGTCGGCCAGCACCTGCGGGAAGACGGCGTCGACCTCGCCCAGGGCCTGCCCGGCCGCCTCGATCACCACCATCCAGGCCCGCACCCGCTCCGTCGGCACCGTCGCCCGCGTCAGCACGTCCCGGGCGATGTCCCGCGCCAGGTCGACCTCGCCGGCGGTGATGGCGTCCTCGGCGGCCTGCAACCGCCGCTCGTCGGGGCCCGGCACACCGTCCGCGGGGGCGTGCCGCGCGGCCAGCAGCCCCAGGGAGGCGGCCACCGACGGCGCCCCGCGGTCCCGGGCCAGCGCGGCGGCCTCCGCGAGCCGGGCCGCCACGTCCGGATGGGTGCCGCTGGTCGCCAGGGCCAGGTGCCGGGCCCGCTCGATCGGGTCGGAGGCCGCCGTGGACAGCGCGGCGTGCGCGGCCCGCCGCTCCTGCGCCGGGGCCTCCG
The DNA here is from genome assembly GCF_044540485.1 of Streptomyces sp. NPDC085946. NCBI lineage: Bacteria > Bacillati > Actinomycetota > Actinomycetes > Kitasatosporales > Streptomycetaceae > Streptomyces > Streptomyces sp. NPDC085946. The sequence goes on from NZ_JBITSF010000017.1 coordinate 4,976, forward strand.
CGTACAGCGCGGCGGAGATCAGCGGGTGCGCGAACCGCACGCCCGGCCCCTCCGGCTCCGTCGCCAGCAGTCCCAGCGCGGCGGCCTGCGCGGTCTCGGCCTCGGCGTTCTCCCGGCCGGCCGCGTGCAGCAGCGCCAGGGTGGGGCGGGCGCCCGCGCTGGCCACCAGGAGGGTGCGGCGCGCCTCGTCCGACAGCATCTCCAGGCGGCTGAGCACCAGGGCGCGCAGGGAGGTCGGCACGGGCAGCGGCTCGCCGGGCCGGGGCCGGGTGCGGCTCTCGGCCAGGGCGCGGCCCAGTTCGAGGGCGAAGAGGGGGTTGCCGCCGCTGGTGCGGTGGAGGTCGCGGACGGTGGAGCGGGACAGGCCGGCGTAGCCGCGGTGGTCGAGCAGCTCGGAGACCTGGACGCGGGAGAGGGGACCCAGCCGGACGGCGAGGGTGTCCGGCGGGGAGGCGCGCAGGTGGCGGTCGTACTCCTCGCCCTCGGTCCGCACCGCGCACAGCAGCTGCACGGGCGTGTCCCCGAGGCGGCGGGCCGCGAACCCGAGCAGTTCGGCACTGGCCGAATCCAGCCACTGCAGGTCGTCGGCGACGACCAGGACGGGACCGTCGGCGGCGAGGGCGCGCAGCGTCGACAGCACGGCCAGGCGCAGCGCGAGCCCGTCGCGCTGGAGGGTGGACTCGCCCCGGCCGGTGAGGGCCGACTCCAGGGCGGTGCGCTGGGCGGCGGGCAGCTTGCCGGAGACCTCGTCGAGGACCAGCCCGAACAGGTCGGCCAGCGCCAGGAACGGCAGGTGCGATTCGGACTCGGTGGCCGAGCAGCGCAGAACGGTCCGCGCCGTCCCGGTGTAATCGGCGGCCAGGGCCCGCAGCACGGTCGACTTCCCGATTCCGGCGGGCCCGTGGAGCAGCACACTGCCCCCTCGGCCGAGCTGGTCCCGAGCCGTCGTGAACAGCTCCTCGCGGCCGATGACCAGGTCGGGGCGGCACCTGGCAGGCTCCTTGAAGTCCCGTCGCACGGTCACCGCTCCCTCCGTGTGTCGTGTCCTGGCCAATATTAGGCAACGGCTCTTTGAATTTCGGACGGACGGTGAGGTGAGGGACATAACAGCGGACGGAGCGGAGGGAAATCCAAGGATGCCTGAGTGAAGTGTGCCTGAGCGAATAGAAGCACCTCGGGGCTACGGCAACCAGCCCGCGCGGCGCGCGGCCACCACGGCCTCCCCGCGGGTCGCGGCCCCCAGCTTGCGCATGGCGGACCGCAGGTAGCCCTTCACGGTCTCCGCCGTCACCCCCAGCCGCGCGGCGGCGGCCGCGTTGGTGGCCCCGGTCGCGACACACGCCAGGACGTCCACCTCGCGGGGGGCCAGCCGGACCCCCGGCGCCGGCCGGGCGGTCAGCAGCGCGCACGCGTCGAGGAGCTCGGCCCGCACCACCGGGTCGGCGATCCGCGGCGCCAGGGCCCGCAGGGCCGCGTGCGCCTGCCGCACCTGCTCGTCCCGCGCCGCCCCGAACGGCCCCCGCGCCTCCGCGCGCACGGCCGCGAGCGTCTCCCGGGCCTCCTCCCGCACGAGCAGCGCCCGCGCCACCTCCCGCGCCGCCTCGACGGCCGCGTCCAGCGTCCGGTCGCCGAGCGGCCGGGCCGTGCGCAGCGCGCCGTACAGCACCGCGTGCACCCGGCGCCCCACGACGACGGGCACCGCCACCACCGACCGCAGCCCCTCGGCGGCGACCGGCCCGTCGTACTCGTGGCTGATCCGCCGCGACGCCGAGTAGTCCGTCACCTGGCACGGACGGGCCAGCGCCACCGCCTTGCCGCCCAGGCCGTTGCCGGAGGTCACCGTCAGCGCGCGCAGCGCCGAGGTGGTCGTGCCGTCCAGCTCCGTGATGCGCACCTGCCGCGGCCCGGCCTCCACCAGCCCGCCGAAGGCCACCGGGAGGCCCGTGGCGCGGCGCAGCCGCCCCAGCGCGTTCCGGATCTCCACCGCCTCGGCCGTCACCCGTTCGCCCTTTCCCTGCGGCCGCCTCGCCGCACACACCCCCGTTCGGGGGTGGTGAGACCTGCATCACGGATTACACGATGGTGCACGGCCGCCCGGCAATGGTCCGGCACCGGGCGGGAGCGGCCGAGGGGGCCGTGGACGCCCCCGACCGGTACGACCTGGCACACGGAGGACAGATGACGACGGCGACGGAGCAGTTCCGCAGGGCACGGGACTTCCTGCTGGAACACCGCGAGGACTACGCCACCGCGTACCGCGACTTCACCTGGCCGCGTCCCGCCCACTTCAACTGGGCGCTGGACTGGTTCGACGTGATCGCCGACGGCAACGACCGCACCGCGCTGCACCTCGTCGACGAGGACGGCTCCGCCGCCCGCCTGTCCTTCGCGGAGCTGTCGGCCCGCTCGGACCGGACGGCCGTCTGGCTGCGCGAGCGGGGCGTCGCCGCCGGGGACCGGGTCCTGGTCATGCTCGGCAACCAGGTGGAGCTGTGGGAGACCATGCTGGCGGCGATGAAGCTGCGCGCCGTCGTCATCCCCGCCACCCCGCTGCTGGGCCCCGCGGACCTGCGCGACCGGGTGGAGCGGGGCCGGGTGCGGCACGTCGTGGTCCGGGCCGAGGACACCGGCAAGTTCGACGAGGTGCCCGGCGACTACACCCGGATCGCGGTCGGCGGCGCGACGGGGGACTGGCGGCCCTACGAGGACGCGTACGGCGCCCCGGGCGGCTTCACCCCCGACGGCCCGACCCCGGCCGACGCCCCCCTGATGCTGTACTTCACCTCCGGGACCACCGCCCGGCCCAAGCTGGTCGAGCACACCCACACCTCGTACCCGGTGGGCCACCTGGCGACGATGTACTGGATCGGCCTGCGGCCCGGCGACGTGCACCTGAACATCTCCTCACCCGGCTGGGCCAAGCACGCCTGGTCCAACCTCTTCGCCCCGTGGAACGCCGAGGCGACCGTCTTCGTGCACACCTACACCCGCTTCGACGCGGCCCGGCTGATGGCCGAGATGGACCGGGCGAAGGTCACCACCTTCTGCGCCCCGCCGACCGTGTGGCGCATGCTCGTCCAGGCCGACCTCGCCCAGCTGCGCACCCCGCCCCGCGAGGTGGTCGCCGCCGGCGAGCCCCTCAACCCCGAGGTCATCGACCAGGTCCGCCGGGCCTGGGGCGTCACCGTCCGGGACGGCTTCGGCCAGACCGAGACCGCCGTGCAGATCGCCAACACTCCGGGCCAGTCGCTGCGGAGCGGCTCCATGGGACGGCCCAGCCCCGGCTACCGCGTCGAACTCCTCGACCCGGTCACCGGCGCGCCCGGCGCCGCCGAGGGCGAGATCGCGCTCGACCTGTCCGACCGGCCCGTCGGCCTGATGACCGGCTACCACGGCGACCCCGAGCGCACGGCGGAGGCGATGGCCGGCGGCTACTACCGCACCGGTGACATCGGCCGCCGCGACACCGACGGCCACCTCACCTACGTCGGCCGCGCCGACGACGTCTTCAAGGCCTCCGACTACAAGATCAGCCCCTTCGAGCTGGAGAGCGCCCTGCTGGAGCACGAGGCGGTGGCCGAGGCCGCCGTCGTCCCCGCCCCGGACGAGCTGCGCCTGGCCGTCCCCAAGGCGTACGTGGTCCTGGCGGAAGGCTGGGAGCCCGGACCGGCCACGGCGAAGGCGCTGTTCGCGCACTCCCGCGAGGTCCTCGCGCCGTACAAGCGGATCCGCCGCCTGGAGTTCGGCGCGCTGCCCAAGACCGTCTCCGGCAAGATCCGCCGGATCGAGCTGCGCGAGGCGACCGCGGCCGGCTCGGACGCCGAGTACCGCGAGGAGGACTTCCGGTGAACACCCCCGCCCGCGCGACCGGCGCGCCGCCGCCCTCCTACGCCCACGGCACCGGCACCACCCCGCTGCTCGGCGACACCGTCGGCGCGAGCCTCGACCGCGCCGTCGCCGCCTGGCCCGACCGGGAGGCGCTGGTCGACGTCCCCTCCGGCCGCCGCTGGACCTACGCCCGGTTCGCCTCGGACGTCGACGAACTGGCCAGGGCCCTGCTCGCCGCCGGGATCGCCAAGGGCGACCGGGTGGGCATCTGGGCGGTCAACTGCCCCGAGTGGGTCATCGTCCAGTACGCCACCGCCCGCATCGGCGCGATCATGGTGAACATCAACCCGGCGTACCGCACCCACGAAGTGGCCTACGTGCTCCGGCAGGCCGGTGTCTCCCTGCTGTTCGCCTCGCTCCGCCACAAGGCCAGCGACTACCGCGCCATGGCCGAACAGGTCCGCGGCGACTGCCCGGACCTGCGCGAGACCGTGTACTTCGGCGACCCGAGCTGGGAGGCGCTGCTGCGCCGGGCCGCGCCGGACGCGCGGTACGAGGAGCTGTCCTGCGACGACCCCGTCAACATCCAGTACACCTCCGGCACCACGGGCTTCCCGAAGGGCGCCACCCTCTCCCACCACAACATCCTCAACAACGGCTATTTCGTCGGGGAGCTGATCGGCTACACCGAGCAGGACCGGGTCTGCGTGCCGGTCCCCTTCTACCACTGCTTCGGCATGGTGATGGGCAACCTGGCGGCCACCTCCCACGGCGCCTGCATCGTCATCCCCGCCCCCTCCTTCGACCCGCGGGCCACCCTGGAGGCGGTGCAGCGGGAGCGCTGCACCTCCCTGTACGGCGTGCCGACCATGTTCATCGCCGAGCTCAACCTGCCCGACTTCGCCTCGTACGACCTGACCTCCCTGCGCACCGGCATCATGGCGGGCTCGCCCTGCCCGGTGGAGGTGATGAAGCGGGTGGTCACCGAGATGCACATGGCGCAGGTCTCCATCTGCTACGGCATGACCGAGACCTCGCCCGTCTCCCTGCAGACCCGGATGGACGACGACCTGGAGCACCGCACCGCCACCGTCGGCCGGGTCCTGCCGCACATCGAGGTGAAGATCGTCGACCCGGCGACGGGCGTGACCCGCCCCCGCGGCACCGCCGGGGAGCTGTGCACCCGCGGCTACAGCGTGATGCTCGGCTACTGGAACGAGCCGGAGAAGACCGCCGATGCCGTCGACGCCGGCCGCTGGATGCACACCGGCGACCTGGCCGTGATGCGCGAGGACGGCTACGTGGAGATCGTCGGCCGCATCAAGGACATGATCATCCGCGGTGGCGAGAACATCTACCCGCGCGAGATCGAGGAGTTCCTCCACGGCCATCCCGGGATCGCCGACGTCCAGGTCGTCGGCGTGCCGCACCCCGTGTACGGCGAGGAGGTGCTGGCCTGCGTCGTCCCCGGGGACCCGGACGACCCGCCGACCCTCGACGACGTGCGGGCCTTCTGCACCGGCCGGCTGGCGCACTACAAGATCCCCACCCGGCTGGAGGTCCTGGACTCCTTCCCGCTGACGGTGTCCGGCAAGGTGCGCAAGGTCGAACTGCGCGAGAGGTACGGCGCCTGAGCGGCGGAGGCCGACGTCCGGAACGCCGCCGGGGCGTTCGATCACGGCGGGGGCGGCCCCGTAAGATCGGGGCTCCTGGGGGGTGATTATGGTCAAGCGGCGTCTCGGCACGCCGACGCTGGAGGAGGTGGCCGCCCTCGCCGGCGTCGGACGGGGCACGGTCTCCCGCGTCATCAACAACGAGGCGGGCGTGAAGGAGTCCACGCGCCGTGCCGTGCAGCGCGCCATCGCCGAACTGGGCTACGTGCCCAACCTGGCGGCGCGCTCCCTGGCCGGGCGGCGCGCGGACGCCGTCGCGCTGGTCATGACGAAGACGGACTGGCGGCTGTTCGGCGAGCCGTTCTTCTCCGAGGTCGTCCGCGCGGTCGGCGACGCCCTGTCCGACACGGCGGTGCAGCTGCTGCTCACCCTCGTGCGCACCGACGCCGAGCGGCAGCGCTTCGTCGAGTACGCGCGCGGCGGCCGGGTCGACGGGGTGCTGCTGATGTCCGTGCGCGCCGAGGACCGGCTGCCGGACATGCTCGCCGGCGCCGGACTGCCCACCGTGCTGCTGGGCCGGCGCTCCGGCGACGAGCAGATCACCTACGTCGACGCCGACAACGTCGGCGGTGCCCGCGCCGCCGTCGAGCACCTGGTGCGCGGCGGCCGCCGGGCCATCGCGGCCATCACCGGCCCGCCCGGCATGTACGTCGCCCAGTGCCGGCTGCGCGGCTACCGGGAGGCGCTCGCCCAGGCCGGGCTCGACACGGGCCCGGCCCTGATCGCCGAGGGCGACTTCACCGAAGCCAGCGGGCGCCGGGCGACGGCCGGCCTGATCGAGCGGCACCCGGAGATCGACGCCGTCTTCGCCGCGTCGGACACCATGGCCGCCGGGGCGCTGGCCGCCCTGCGCGCGGCGGGCCGGCGGGTGCCGGAGGACGTCGCGGTGATCGGCTTCGACGACTTCGAGCTCGCCGAGCACACCGATCCGCCGCTGACGACCGTCCGCCAGCCGCTGGAGGAGATCGGCCGGACCCTGGTGCGGCTGCTCCTGGAGGAGATCGAGCAGCCCGAGGTGGCCTGGCGCCACGTGATCCTGCGGACGCAGTTGGTGGTCCGGGACTCGGCCTGACGCCCCGCCGCCGGTACGAAGGCCCCGTCACGTCCCTCGACAGGCACCGGGACCGCCGACTCCACGACCAGGAGTGGGAGCACCCCCACAGGCTTCTGTGCCCGGCGTCCGGGCCGCTGTGTCTCCCGGGTCCGGGAGCGGCCTCCGCCGGATCCCCGCCTCGTCCCGCCCGGCTCCGGCGGGGCACCCGACCGTCTACGAAAGTTTCGGGAGCGCTCCCAACTCGGGCTCCTGAGGCGGCAGTTGTCCACCCCGCCTGCCGCACCCCCGTTGAGCTGGGACTTCGAAATCCATTCGACACAATCGCTTCCGCAGGGTTGTCAGGGCCATGAATGGACTCCTACAGTCCACACCGAAACCAGTGGGTGGGAGCGCTCCCATCAGTGGGGAGTTGGGAGCGCTCCCGATTTCGGGTCAGAAACAGGTTGTCCGCCCAGAGAGGCCCCCGCATGCAACCGTTACCGCACCGCCCCCGGACCACGCGCGGCCTGGTCGGCGCGCTGCTCACCGCTCTCGCCGGCATCGCCGCCCTGATGACCGCCGCCCCGGCGGCGCAGGCCGACACCACCGTCTGCGAACAGTTCGGCTCGACCGTCATCCAGGGGCGCTACGTCGTCCAGAACAACCGCTGGGGCACCAGCGCCACGCAGTGCGTCACCGCCACCGACACCGGCTTCCGGATCAGCCAGGCCGACGGCTCCGTGCCCACCAACGGCGCCCCGAAGTCGTACCCGTCGGTCTTCAACGGCTGCCACTACACCAACTGCTCGCCCGGGACCAGGCTGCCCGCCCAGATCAGCGGCATCTCCAGCGCGCCCAGCAGCATCTCCTACGGCTACGTCAGCAACGCGGTCTACAACGCCTCGTACGACATCTGGCTGGACCCGACGCCCCGGACCGACGGGGTGAACCGCACCGAGATCATGATCTGGTTCAACCGGGTCGGCTCCATCCAGCCGATCGGCTCGCAGGTCGGCACGGCCACCGTGGGCGGGCGCACCTGGCAGGTGTGGACGGGCAGCAACGGCTCCAACGACGTGATCTCCTTCGTCGCCCCCTCGGCGATCACCAGCTGGAGCTTCGACGTCATGGACTTCGTCCGGCAGACCGTCTCCCGGGGCATGGCCCAGAACAACTGGTACCTGACGAGCGTCCAGGCCGGGTTCGAGCCGTGGCAGAACGGCGCGGGCCTGTCGGTCAACTCCTTCTCCTCGACCGTCAACACCGGCGACCCGGGTGATCCGGGCGACCCCGGGAACCCGGCGGTGAGCTGCGACGTGACGTACACGCCCAACGTCTGGCAGGGCGGCTTCACCGCCGACGTCACGGTCAAGAACACCGGTTCGTCCCCCGTGGACGCCTGGAAGCTGGCCTTCACCCTGCCCTCCGGGCAGCGCATCACCAACGCCTGGAACGCCACCGTCTCCCCGTCCTCCGGAACCGTGACCGCGAGCGGCACGACGAACAACGGGCGGATCGCGGCCGGCGCCAGCCAGACGTTCGGCTTCCAGGGCACCTACAGCGGCACCTTCGCCCAGCCGACCGGCTTCAGCCTGAACGGCACCGCCTGCTCGTGACCGGCCGGCCCGGGCCGCGCGCCACCCGCCCGGCCGGCCCCGACGGTCCCGCGTCCCCCGGGCGCGCGTGACCGTACGGCACCCGCCGGCCGGGCGACCCGAGCGGCACCGCCCGCCCGGGAGGTCCGCCGGGCCCGCCGCACCGGACCGCTCCGGGGCCCGCCCCGCCTCTTCCCCGCGCCGGCGAGCGGGGCGGACCCCGCAGCGACCCCCCCGTCACGGCGTCCCGTGCTCCCGCACCACCCCCGCACGACCGCCACGGCCCGCACCCTCCCGTGCCCCGTTCCCGCGCCCCCTCCGGCCCGCACCCGGAAAGGCCCCTCCTGCCATGAGCCCGAGTCCCGCACGGTCCCCCCGCCGTCCCGCGTTGGCCGCCGCGCTGTGCGCCGCGATCCTCGCCGTGACCGGGCTGACCGCCGCCGCCCCGCCCCTCGAACGGGCCGCGCCGGCCGCCGCCCTCCCGTACCAGGACCCCGCCCTGCCGGTGGCGGACCGGGTCGCCGACCTGCTGTCCCGGATGACGCTCGACGACAAGCTCGGCCAGATGACGCAGGTCGAGAAGGACGCGCTGGTCCCGCAGTCCGACCTCGCGTCCTACCGCATCGGCTCGGTGCTCTCCGGCGGCGACTCCACCGTCAGCCCCAACAACGCCCAGACCTGGGCCGACACCTACGACTCCCTCCAGCGCACCGCCCTCGGGACCCCGCTCGGCATCCCGATGATCTACGGCATCGACGCGGTGCACGGCCACAACGCGGTGCGCGGCGCCACGCTCTTCCCGCACAACATCGGCCTCGGCGCCACCCGTGACCCGGCCCTGGTGCAGCGCGTCGGACGCGCGGTCGCCGAGGAGGTGGCGGGCACCGGCATCGACTGGTCGTTCGCGCCCTGCCTGTGCGTGGCCCGCAACGACCGGTGGGGCCGCACCTACGAGTCGTTCGGCGAGAAGCCCGAACTGCCCACGTCCATGGCCACGTTCGTCACCGGGATGCAGGGCGGGACCCTGGGCGGCGACCCGGCCTCGGTGCTCGCCACCGCCAAGCACTACCTCGGCGACGGCGGCACCACCGGCGGCGTCGACCAGGGCGACACGGAGCTGTCCGAGGCCGAGCTGCGCGCGATCCACCTGCCGCCGTTCCAGGAGGCGGTCCGGCGGGGCGTCGGCTCGGTGATGCTCTCGTACAGCAGCTGGAACGGCGTGAAGTCGCACGCCCACAAGTACCTGGTGACCGACGTGCTCAAGGGCGAGCTGGGCTTCGGCGGGTTCGTCGTGTCCGACTGGGCCGCCGTCGACCAGCTCGACGGGCTCAGCGGCTTCACCGGCGCCGAGATCACCACGGCCGTCAACGCCGGCGTCGACATGGTGATGGTCCCGCACGACTACAAAAGGTTCCTCTCCCTGCTGCGCGGCGAGGTGAGCGCCGGGCGGATCCCTCTGGCGCGCGTCGACGACGCCAACCGGCGCATCCTCACCAAGAAGTTCCAGCTCGGACTGTTCGAAAAGCCGCTCACCGACCGGTCGTTGACCCCGACCGTTGGCTCTGCGGAGCACCGGGCGCTGGCCCGGCAGGCGGTGCGGCAGTCGCAGGTGCTGCTGAAGAACGACGGCGGTGTGCTGCCGCTGGCGAAGAACGCCAAGCTGTTCGTGGCGGGGAAGTCCGCCGACGACATCGGCAACCAGAGCGGCGGCTGGACCGTGGGCTGGCAGGGCCGCAGCGGCCCGGTCACCGAGGGCACCACCGTCCTGCAGGGCATCCGCGCCGCCGCGACCGACCCGTCCCGGGTCACGTACGACCGCTACGGCAACGGCGTCGACGGCAGCTACACCGCCGCCGTCGCGGTCGTCGGGGAGACGCCGTACGCGGAGATGCGCGGCGACCGGCCCGGCGGCATGGGACTGGACCAGGAGGACCTGCAGACCCTCGCCCGGCTGAAGGCGAGCGGGGTGCCCGTCGTCGTGGTCCTGATCTCCGGCCGCCCGCTCGACGTCGCCGCCCAGCTGCCCGACTGGAAGGCGCTGCTGGCGGCCTGGCTGCCCGGCACCGAGGGCGGCGGCGTCGCCGACGTGCTCTTCGGCGACCACGCCCCGACCGGCAAGCTGCCCATGACCTGGATGCGCAGCGCCTCCCAGCAGCCGATCAACGACGGCGACGGCAAGAGCCCGCTCTTCGCGTACGGGCACGGCCTGACCTACGGCACCGGTCCCGACCCCGATCCGGACCCCGACCCGGAGCCCCAACCCAAGTCCTGCACGGTCCAGTTCAAGGTCGCCTCGGCCTGGAACGGCGGCTACCAGGCGGAGATGACGGTCAAGAACTCCGGCACCGGCCCGCTCACCGGCTGGTCCGTCGCCTGGGATCTGGGCGGTTCCACCGTCACCAGCCTGTGGAACGGCTCCCTGACCGTGGCCCAGGGCCGCGCGACCGTCCGCAACGCCGCCCACAACGGCGCCCTGTCTCCCGGCGCCACCACCTCGTTCGGCTTCACCGCGAACGGCGGTGCGGGCACGCCCGCTCCGCAGTGCACCGGCTTCTGACGTACGACCGGCACACCCGCACGTACCACCGAGGAGGGCACGATGACCAACCCGACCAGAGCCCACGGCGCCTCGCTGCCGCGCAAGCGCCGACGACGGTCGGCAGCCCTGGCCACCGCCCTGGCCACCCTGATGCTCGGGGTGGCGGGTCAGATCGCGGGACAGCCCGCGGCAGCGGCGGAAGCTCATGTCGACAACCCCTTCGCCGGGGCCACCTTCTACATCAACCCCGACTACGCCGAGCGCGTCGACTCGTCCATCGCCCAGACCTCCGACGCCACGCTCAAGGCGAAGATGGAGAAGGTCAAGACCTATCCGACCGCCGTCTGGCTGGACCGGATAGCGGCCATCCACGGCGGTACCGCCAACGCCGGACGCAAGAGCCTCGCCGACCATCTCGACCTGGCGCTCGCCCAGAAGAAGCCCGGACAGCCGATCACCGCCACCATCGTGGTGTACGACCTGCCCGGACGGGACTGCGCCGCCCTCGCCTCCAACGGCGAACTCCCGGCCACCCAGGCGGGTCTGGATCGCTACAAGACCGAGTACATCGACGTCATCGCGAACGTCTTCAAGAACCCCAAGTACCAGGACATCCGCATCACCACGGTCATCGAGCCCGACAGCCTGCCCAACCTGGTCACCAACACCTCCGACCCCGAGTGCGCCCAGCTCAAGAGCAGCGGCCTGTACGTCAAGGGCATCCAGTACGCCCTGGACAAGCTGCACGCGATCCCGAACGTGTACACGTACCTGGACTACGCGCACTCCGGCTGGCTCGGCTGGGACAACAACCTCACCCAGACCGTGCAGCAGTACACCGAGGTGGCCAGGGGCACCGCGGCCGGTCTGAGCAGCGTCGACGGCCTGATCACCAACGTGGCCAACTACACGCCGCTGGAGGAGCCCTTCCTGACCAACCCCGACAAGACGGTCGGCGGCAACCCGGTCAAGTCGGGCAAGTACTACGAGTGGAACCCGAACTTCGACGAGGTGGACTTCACGAAGAACGTCCACCGGGCGCTGGTCGCGGCGGGCTGGCCCGCCTCCACCGGCATGGTGGTCGACACCTCCCGCAACGGCTGGGGCGGCGCCGCGCGGCCCACCGCGGAGAGCACCAGCACCACGCTCGACACCTACGTCACCGAGTCCAAGGCTGACCGCCGTACCCACCGCGGACTGTGGTGCAACGTGAGCGGAGCCGGCATGGGGCAGCCGCCGCAGGCCTCGCCCGCGGGATACCCCGACTCGCACCTCGACGCCTACCTGTGGGTCAAGCCGCCGGGGGAGTCGGACGGCGCGAGCAAGGACATCCCCAACGACGAGGGCAAGCGCCAGGACCCGATGTGCAACCCCGACTACACGGCGCCCAGCGCCGGGAACAACAAGACGGGGGCACTGCCCGACGCGCCGCTGGCCGGGCACTGGTTCCACGACCAGTTCTCCATGCTGGTGCGCAACGCCTACCCCGCCGTGCCGACGGGCGGCACCGACCCGGGTGACACCACGGCCCCGACCGCCCCGACCGGACTGCAGGCCACCGCGAAGACCGCGAGCAGTGTCTCCCTGGCCTGGACCGCGGCCACCGACAACGTGGGCGTGAGCGGCTACGACGTCTACCGCGACGGCGTCAAGGTCACCGCCCAGCCGGTCACCGGGACCGCCTTCACGGACACCGGGCTGCGCGCGGCGACGGCCTACGCCTACACCGTGCGGGCCCGGGACGCGGCCGGGAACGTCTCCGCCGCCTCGGCCGCGCTGAGCGTCACCACCGAGGCGGGCGACGGCGGACCCGACCCGGCGGGCGGCCTGAAGGTCGCCTACAAGAACAACGACGCCTCGGCCACCGACAACGCCATCCGCCCGGGCCTGCGCATCACCAACACCGGCAGTGCCGCCCTGGACCTGACCAAGGTGACCGCCCGCTACTACTTCACCCGCGACGGCGGCTCGTCCACCGTGAACGCCTGGTGCGACCACGCGGCCGTCGGCTGCTCCACCGTCAAGCTCCGGGTGGTGCCGCTGAGCACACCGGTCGCGGGCGCGGACGCCTACCTGGAGGTCGGCTTCTCCGCCGGCACGCTGGCCGCCGGCAAGGACACCGGCGACCTCCAGCTCCGCCTGGCCAAGTCCGACTGGTCCGCGTTCGACGAGACGGGCGACTACAGCCGCACCACCGCCACCGCGTACGCCGACGCCCCGGCGGTCCCCGCCTACGTCGGCACCGTCCTGGCCTGGGGCGCGCCGCCCGCCTGAGCCGCGCACGCCCTCCCCGCACTCCCTCGCCCGTCCGGCGGCGTCCTCCCCGGACGGGCGGGGGCTCCACCACCGGGCGGCGCACCGGCCGCGCGCCGCAAGGAGAACGGCACGACCCGTAAGAGAACGGCACGACCGCAAGGAGAGCGACAAGACCGCAAGGAGAACGGCACGACCCGCGACGATCCCCACGAAGTACAGGAGACACCATGGCTCGACCCAAGAAACGACTGGTTTCCCTGGCGGCGGTGCTGGCGACCCTGCTCGGCGGCATCGGTCTGGCCCTGCTGGGCCAGGGCAGCGCACAGGCGCACGGCGTGACGATGATGCCCGGATCGCGGACCTACCTCTGCTGGCTGGACGCCAAGACCAGTACCGGATCGCTGGACCCGACGAACCCGGCGTGCCGGGCCGCGCTCAACGAGAGCGGCGCGTCCTCGCTGTACAACTGGTTCGCCGTGCTCGACTCCAACGCGGGCGGCCGCGGCCCGGGTTACGTCCCGGACGGCAAGCTGTGCAGCGCCGGCGACCGCTCCCCGTACAACTTCACCGGCTACAACGCCGCCCGCGCCGACTGGCCCCGCACGCACCTGACCTCCGGGGCGACGGTCAGGGTCAAGCACAGCAACTGGGCGGCGCACCCGGGCAGTTTCCGGGTGTACCTGTCCAAGCCCGGCTACGCGCCCACCTCCCCGCTCGGCTGGGGCGACCTGGAGCTGATCCAGACGGTCACCAACCCGCCCCAGTCGGGTTCGGTGGGCTCCGACAGCGGCCACTACTACTGGGACCTGAAGCTGCCCTCGGGCCGCTCGGGCAACGCGGTGATGTTCATCCAGTGGGTGCGCTCGGACAGCCAGGAGAACTTCTTCTCCTGCTCCGACGTGGTCTTCGACGGCGGCAACGGCGAGGTGACCGGGATCCGCGGCTCGGGCGGCACGCCCACCCCGGAGCCCACGCCGACCCCGACGCCCACGCCGACCGACCCGCACTCGGGGTGCATGGCCCTCTACAAGGTGACGAACCAGTGGAACGGCGGCTTCCAGGGGTCCGTCGAGGTGATGAACCACAACACCACCGCGCGTGACGGCTGGGCCGTGCGCTGGCAGCCGGGCGACGGCACCAGGATCAGCCAGGTCTGGAACGGCACCCTGAGCACCGGCTCCGACGGCACGGTCACGGTCAAGAACACCGACCACAACCGCACCATCGCGCCGGACGGCAGCGTGACGTTCGGCTTCACCGCCACCTCGACCGGGAACAACCTGCCGGTCGGCTCGATCGGCTGCGTCAACCCGTAACACCCGGACCAGCGGCGCCGGTTCCCGATCCCGCGGGAACCGGCGCCGTCGTGTGCCCGGGGCGTCAGGCGGCGAACGCGTCGGCGTGCTCGTTGACCGGCTGCGGCGTGCCGGTCAGGTCGAGCACGAACAGCGGCACCCCCAGCCCGTCGGCCCGGGCGCGGGCGGCCTCGGTGTACCCGGCGAGGGAGAAGTGCACGCAGGCCGCGGACTCCGTCATCGCCGTCAGCCACAGGCACTCCACGTCCCGCAGCGGCACCGGGCGCAGCGAGGCGTCCACGTGGACCAGCAGCCCGGGGGCGGCCAGCCCGACGCCGGACACCGGCCGCCGGTCGGCCCGGCGGACGTCCCGGTGGCCGAGCCAGCGCAGGTAGAGGGCGGCGGCCGTCACGGCGTCGCGCACGGTGCGGATGCCCGGCGGCCGGAAGGCGGGGCGCCCGGCCGCGTCCGTTTCCGGTTCCGCGTCCGGCGGCCCGTCGCCGGGAGCCGTCCTGGGGCCCGCCACCGGTATCCGCAGCACCGTGCCGCAGGGGCAGCCCAGTTCGGGCACCGGCCACTCGGTCTCCCGCGCGCAGGCGGGACAGCGCACGGCGACCCACTCCTCCCGCCACGCCCGGTGCCGGACGGCCGCCGGCGTCCCGTGCCGGTCGAGCGGGACGGTGACGGCGGTCCCGCAGGCGCACGGGTAGGAGGGCGCGGAGTACAGGTGCGCGCGCCGGCAGGCGGGACAGCGCACGGACACGCTCGCGGACATGGCACCCATCGTGGGGCACGGGACCCCCTCCTGTCCGCCGCTCGGACGTCTCTCGTCTCTTGACGGCTCCCACGACCCTGCCTACATTACTTCCAGATCGTAGAAATTACTTTCCACAATACGGAATAGCTCACCGCGGGGCGCGACGGAGTGCGAATCCGACAGCCGAAGCAGGAGTACTCGATGGCTCGAATGACCGCTGCCCGCGCGGCAGTTGAGATCCTCAAGCGCGAGGGCATCACCGACGCGTTCGGTGTCCCGGGCGCGGCGATCAACCCGTTCTACGCGGCGCTCAAGGCCTCCGGCGGCATCACCCACACCCTCGCCCGGCACGTCGAGGGCGCCTCGCACATGGCCGAGGGCTACACCCGGACCCACCCGGGCAACATCGGCGTCTGCATCGGCACCTCCGGCCCGGCCGGCACCGACATGATCACGGGCCTGTACTCCGCGACCGGGGACTCCGTCCCGATCCTGTGCATCACGGGCCAGGCCCCGACCGCCGTGATCCACAAGGAGGACTTCCAGGCCGTCGACATCGCCTCGATCGCCAGGCCGGTCACCAAGATGGCGGTGACGGTCCTGGAGGCCGCGCAGGTCCCGGGCGTCTTCCAGCAGGCCTTCCACCTGATGCGCTCCGGCCGTCCCGGTCCGGTCCTGATCGACCTGCCGATCGACGTCCAGCTCACCGAGATCGAGTTCGACCCGGAGACCTACGCGCCGCTCCCGGCCTACAAGCCGGCCGCGACCCGCGCCCAGGCCGAGAAGGCGATCGGGATGCTGAACGCCGCCGAGCGGCCGCTGATCGTCGCGGGCGGCGGTGTCGTCAACGCCGACGCCTGCGACCTGCTCGCCGAGTTCGCCGAGCTGACCGGCACGCCGGTCGTGCCGACCCTGATGGGCTGGGGCGTCCTGCCCGACGACCACGAGCTCAACGCCGGGATGGTCGGCCTGCAGACCTCGCACCGCTACGGCAACGCGACCTTCCTGGAGTCCGACTTCGTCCTCGGCATCGGCAACCGCTGGGCCAACCGCCACACCGGCAGGCTCGACGTCTACACCGCGGGCCGCACCTTCGTGCACGTCGACATCGAGCCCACCCAGATCGGCCGGATCTTCGCCCCCGACTACGGCATCACCTCCGACGCGCGGGCCGCGCTGAAGCTGTTCGTCGAGGTCGCCAGGGAGCTGAAGGCGGCCGGGACGCTGCCCGACCGCTCCGCCTGGGCGGCCTCCGCGCAGGAGCGCAGGGCCACCCTCCAGCGCCGTACGCACTTCGACGACATCCCGATCAAGCCGCAGCGCGTCTACGAGGAGATGAACAAGGCCTTCGGACCCGAGACGCGGTACGTCTCCACGATCGGCCTCTCGCAGATCGCCGGCGCGCAGATGCTGCACGTCTACCGGCCGCGCCACTGGATCAACTGCGGTCAGGCGGGCCCGCTCGGCTGGACCGTCCCCGCCGCGCTGGGCGTCGCCAAGGCCGACCCGGAGGCGTCCGTGGTCGCCCTGTCCGGCGACTACGACTTCCAGTTCATGATCGAGGAACTGGCGGTCGGCGCGCAGCACAAGATCCCGTACGTCCACGTCCTGGTCAACAACGCCTACCTGGGCCTGATCCGCCAGGCGCAGCGGGCGTTCGACATCGACTTCCAGGTCAAGCTGGAGTTCGAGAACGTCAACGCGCCCGAGCTCGGCGTCTACGGCGTCGACCACGTCAAGGTCGCCGAGGGCCTCGGCTGCAAGGCGATCCGGGTGACCGACCCGAACGAGCTGGGCGCGGCCTTCGAGCAGGCCAAGAAGCTCGCCGCCCGGTACCGGGTCCCGGTCGTCGTCGAGGCGATCCTGGAGCGCGTCACCAACATCTCCATGTCCACGACCAACGACATCGGCAACGTCGTCGAGTTCGAGGAACTCGCCACCGAGCCCGGCCACGCGCCGACGTCGATCAGGACGCTGAAGGCCTGACCCGGGCAGCGCCCGCGGCGGCAGGGGCGGCCCCTCCGGAGGGAGGGGCCGCCCCTCGACGTTCCGCGGCGCGGCGGCGGCCCCGTCCGCCGCCGCGCACGGGGCCCGGGCCGCCCCCGTGACGGACCCGGGCTCCGTCTCCCCCGTCGGCGGGGCCCGCCTCCCCCGTGGCGGCGGGTCCCGTGTGACCGAGGATGGGCCCGTCCCGCCGGGAGGTGAAGCCCCCGGGACCTTGTTCAGAGGTTGATCTGAGGGTTGCGTAGCGGCGGTACGACCGGTGGCGTAGACGGGCACCGGCGTTCCCTCAGGGCTCGTGGTGCTCCGACAGCCCCGGCCAGTCGTCCGGGCCGCCGCCCTGCCACTCGATGAGGTCGCTGTCCGCGACGTCGGTGACGTACAGGTCGGCCAGCCGCAGGATCTCGCCGACGTCGTCGGCGTGCGAGGCGATGCCCAGCGTGTCGTCGCCCGCGGTGACCCGCCGGGACCCGTCGAGGGCCGGCGGGTGGACCACGATGTGCGGTTGCTCGGTCGGGTGGGTCATGCCTTCAGGTTCCTGCGGGCGGGACCGCGGCGCACCCCAGGACGCCGGCGAGCGCCGGATGCGGGAACCGTCCGCATCCGGCGCTCGCCGGGGTCTGGCCGTCCGGCGGCGCGAGGCTGGGCGCGACAGGACATTCGCGCCGCCGGACGGGGTCTTCGGGTGGTGCTCGGGCCGGGACCGCGGCGGGTGCGACGGAACCGGTGCCTCCTCCCCTCAGGTCGTAGGAGGAGGGTCCGGTCCTTCACCACCGCACTGGCTCGCACTCTCCCGCGTTCTCGCCTTCGCTCGAACACGGGGGATCCCGCCGCGGTCCTCGCCCTGCCCGCGATGCTCCGGGCGGCCACCCCTCATCCGGGCCGCTCCGGGACACCGCGGGCCGCGCGCACGGTCCCGGCCTCCGGCCGGGTCCCGTACGCGAGCCGTGGGCTCGCTCCTCGCGCAGGGCGTGGACCGCCTGCTCCGCGCGCCGGCCGTCCCCGGGGCCGGCCGGCGCGGAGGCGCGCGAGGTTCCTCTCGGTCACATCGTCGTTTCGGGAGGGGATCCGGGCGGCGCCACCGCCTGGGCGCGACAGGACAGGTGTCGGCGGCGGCGCCGCCCGGAGGACGGGGACCGCCGGGGTCAGACCCGGGCGCCCGACAGGCGCTCCACGGCCCGCAGCAGGGCCGAGTGGTCCAGGCCGCCGTCGCCCTGCGCGCGCAGCGACGCGACCAGTTGGGCGACCACGGCGCCGACCGGCAGGGCCGCGCCGACGGCGCGGGCGGCATCGGTGACGATGCCCATGTCCTTGTGGTGCAGGTCGATGCGGAAGCCGGGCTTGAAGTCCCGGTCCAGGAAGGCGTCCTTCTTCCGGGTCAGCACGGTGGAGCCGGCCAGGCCGCCGTTGAGGACGTCGAGGGCCGCGCGCAGGTCCACGCCCGACTTCTCCAGGAAGACCACGGCCTCGGCGCACGCCTGGATGTTCACGGCGACGATCAGCTGGTTGGCGGCCTTCACGGTCTGGCCGGAGCCGTGCGGGCCGCACAGCACGATGGTCCTGCCCAGCGCCTCGAAGACCGGCCCGGCCTCGTCGAAGTCGGCCTGGTCGCCGCCGACCATGATCGACAGGACGGCCTCGACGGCGCCGGCCTCGCCGCCGGACACCGGGGCGTCGAGCACCCGGATGCCCTTCTCCTCGGCGTTCCTCGCCAGGTCGACGGAGGTCTGCGGGGTGATCGAGGACATGTCGATCAGCAGCGCGCCGGGCCGCGCGTTCTCCAGGATGCCGTCCGGGCCGTAGGCGATGGCCTCCACCTGCGGGGAGGCGGGGACCATCGTGATGATCACGTCGGCGTCGCGCACCGCCTCGGCGAGGGATCCGGCGGCGGTGCCGCCGGCGGCGGCCAGGCGGTCCAGCTTCTCCCGCTCCAGGGTGTAGCCGGTGACGTCGTACCCCGCCTTGATCAGGTTCTCGGACATGGGGGAGCCCATGATGCCGAGGCCGATCCAGGCGATCTTGGGAAGGGTGCTGCTCATGATTGCGGGTGCCTCTCGGGGAATCGGATGGTCGGCGGGCGGCGCGGGCCCGGCTCAGCGGGCGGCGCGGGCCCCGCGCGGCAGCCAGTCGAAGGCCTCGGCGCTCGGACGGTCGCCCGGCTTGTACTCCAGGCCGACCCAGCCGTCGTAACCGGCCTTCGCCAGCCGGTCGAGGAGGTCCTCCAGCGGCAGGGTGCCGGTGCCGGGGGCGCCGCGGCCGGGGGTGTCGGCGATCTGGACGTGGCCGGTCCGCGCGGCGTACCGCTCGATCACCGCGGGCAGGTCCTCGCCGTTCATCGACAGGTGGTAGAGGTCCATCAGGAACCGGGCGTTGCCCAGTCCGGTCGCCTCGTCGACCTTGTCGGCGATCCCGACCGCGGCGGGCGCGCTCACCAGCGGGTACAGCGGCGACTCGGGCGCGTTGAGCGCCTCGATCAGCAGGACCGCGCCGATCCGGTCGGCGGCCCGGGCCGCGAGCACCAGGTTCTCCAGGGCCAGCGCGTCCTGCTCGGCCGGGTCGACGCCCGCCACGCGGTTGCCGTACAGCGCGTTGAGCGCCGTGCAGCCGAGGGAGCCGGCGAAGTCGGCGGCCACGTCGATGTTGGCGCGGAACCGCTCCGACTCCTCGCCCGGCACGGACAGGGCGCCGCGGTCCGGGCCCGGCAGCCGCCCGGCGTAGAAGTTGAGGCCGGTGAGCCGGACGCCCGCGTCCTCGATCGCGTGCCGCAGCGCGTCCAGCTCCGACCGCGCGGGGGTGGGGGAGTCGGTCCACGGCCACCACAGCTCGACCGCGCCGAAGCCGGCCGCGGCGGCGGCCGCGGGGCGCTCCAGGAGCGGGAGTTCCGTGAAGAGGATCGACAGGTTGACGTTGAAGCGCTGGTCTGCGAATCCCATCGGGGCCGCGCTCCCTTCCTGACTCGCCTTCCGCTCAGTCATTCCACATTGCGGAAGTTGGTTTCTGTCTAATGGAAGACACCGGGAAGACTGCCCGGCGGCCGGGAGGCTGTCAAGGGGGGCGGCCGCGAGGGCCGCCCGGGCAGGGGCTGCCCGAACGTCCACCGCGCGCGTTAGGTTGAGCCCGTGCGACTGCGAGTGGAATTCACGACCGAGCCCTTCGACCTGGACGAGGCACCCGCGCACGCGCTGGTGGCCCGTGAGGTGGTCGAGGCCGCCGAACTGGACGCGGTGGACGTCGGCCCGTTCGGCAACACCGCCGAGGGGCGTGCCGACGCGGTGCTCGACGTCGTGGGCGCGCTGCTGCGCAGGACCCTCCAGGCGGGCGCCACCCGGATCTCGCTCCAGGTCAACGTGGTCGAGGAGGCGGACCGGTGACCGGCGAGGAGCCGTTCATCGCGGCCGTGAAGCCGCTGGTCGACGCGATCGGCGGGGAGCTGCTCCCGCCGGACGAGGCCGGCCCCGACGACGTCGTGCTGTCCTGGGAGGGCGCGCACGTCGTCGCCGTGCGCCTGCCGCAGCTCGCGGACTCCCTGGACCACATCCTGGCCGCCATGGAGCGGCAGAAGGGCCGGCCGCTGTCCGAGCTGGAGCGCAAGGACAAGCAGGAGGTCGTCCGCACCCTGGAGGCGCGCGGCGCCTTCTCCGTGCGGCACGGCGTGGAGACGGTGGCGAGCGCGCTCGGCGTGAGCCGCTTCACCGTCTACAACTACCTCAACCGCGAGAAGGGCTCCTGAT
Organism: Streptomyces sp. NPDC085946; assembly: GCF_044540485.1. NCBI lineage: Bacteria > Bacillati > Actinomycetota > Actinomycetes > Kitasatosporales > Streptomycetaceae > Streptomyces > Streptomyces sp. NPDC085946. The sequence goes on from NZ_JBITSF010000017.1 coordinate 25,684, forward strand.
CCGGCCGGCCGCGGGCGGCGGGACGGGGCCGGCGTTCCGTAACCCCGATTTTTCAACAAAGTGTTGACGCGGTGGTGCGGAGGGCGTTAGCTACTGGCACGCCCGTTCAGCACGAAGGCCGACACGGCCACGGAGGCTCCCGTGACGCCCACTTCCACGCCGCCGGGCCTGGCCCGCTTCAACGCCCTCGACGAGCAGGCGGCCCACGCCGCCCTGCACGAGGCGTGCGCCGCCACGGCGTGGGTGAGGCGGCTGCTGGCCGCCCGCCCCTACGCCACCGCCGAGGACCTGTACGCCGCCAGCGACGCCGCCACGGCGGAGCTGACCCCCGCGGACCTCGCCGAGGCGATGGCCGGGCACCCGCCCATCGGCCGCCCCAGGCCGGGCGACCCGACCTCGGCGCGGGAGCAGCGCGGCATGGCCGGCGCCTCCGAGGAGCTCAAGGCCGAGATGCTCGAACTGAACCTGGCCTACCAGGAGAAGTTCGGTCACGTCTTCCTCGTCTGCGCCACCGGCCGGACCGGCGAGCAGATGCGCGACGCGGTCAGGGAACGGATCGGGAACGCGCCCGAGCGGGAGCGGGAGATCGTCCGCACCGAACTGGGCAAGATCAACCGGATCCGGCTCGCCCGACTCGTCGAAGGGGACTGAGAGCAGCATGAGCACGAGCACCACCGCATCCGTCTCCACGCACATCCTGGACACCAGCGCCGGCCGCCCCGCCGAGGGCGTCGCCGTCCGCCTGGCCGCCCGCGCCGGCCGCGACGCCGGCTGGCAGGCGCTCGGCGGCTCCGCCACCGACGCGGACGGGCGGTGCAAGGACCTCCCGGCCCTGCCCGAGGGGACCACCCACGTACGGCTCGACTTCGCCGTCGAGCCCTACTTCGCAACCCAGCAAGCCGATGCGCAGCAGGACGCCCCCGCGAATCGGGACAGCGGCCCCGCGGTGTTCTTCCCGGAGGTGGCGGTCACGTTCGCCGTCGTGCCCGGCGAGCACTACCACGTACCGCTGCTGCTCAACCCGTTCGGCTACTCCGTTTACCGAGGGAGCTAGCTACATGACCGTGCATGCCCGCCCCGGCCGCCCCGTCCTCCTGGGACAGAACCAGTACGGCAAGGCCGAGAACCGAGTCGTCAGGATCACGCGGGACGGCGCCACCCACCACATCAAGGACCTCAACGTCTCCGTCGCCCTCTCCGGCGACATGGAGGAGGTCCACTACTCCGGCTCCAACGCCAACGTCCTGCCGACCGACACCACCAAGAACACGGTGTACGCGTTCGCCAAGGAGTACGGCATCGAGTCCGCCGAGCAGTTCGGCATCCACCTCGCCCGCCACTTCGTCACCAGCCAGGAACCGATCCACCGGGCCCGCATCCGCATCGAGGAGTACGCCTGGGAGCGGATCGGGACCTCCGGCGCGGACGCGCCGGCCGCCGGAGCCGACCGGGCCGAGCACTCCTTCGTCCGCAAGGGCCAGGAGACCCGGCTGACGCAGATCACCTACGACGGCGAGCGGTGGGAGGTGATCTCCGGCCTGAAGGACCTCACCGTCATGAACTCGACGAACTCGGAGTTCTGGGGCTACGTCAAGGACAAGTACACGACGCTCAAGGAGGCCCACGACCGCATCCTGGCCACCCAGGTCTCCGGCCGCTGGCGGTTCAACTGGACCGACGACGACCAGCGCGCGCCCCACTGGGAGGAGTCCTACGAGCAGACCAGGAAGCACATGCTCCAGGCCTTCGCCGAGACGTACTCCCTGTCGCTCCAGCAGACGCTGTACCAGATGGGCGCGCGGATCATCGACCACCGCGACGAGATCGACGAGGTCCGCTTCTCCCTCCCGAACAAGCACCACTTCCTGGTCGACCTGGAGCCGTTCGGGCTGAAGAACGACAACGAGGTGTACTTCGCCGCCGACCGCCCCTACGGCCTGATCGAGGCGACCGTCCTGCGGGACGGCTGCGAGCCGAGGATCCCGGTCGACCTCACCAACCTCTGACGCGTCCGGGTGCCCCCGCAACCCCGGGGGCACCCGTCCTCCCTCGGCACCCGCGGCCCCCGGGCCGCGGCACTCAAACTCCCAGGGTCCTGCCGTGCCCTCGCCACAGAAGGAACCAGAGAAAAAGGGACGCACCATGGCAGCAGCCCAGCGCATCGTCATCGAGAACTGCGCGATCGCGACCGTCGACGCGAACGACACCGAGTACGCCTGCGGACACGTCGTCCTCGCCGGCAACCGCATCGAGTCGCTCGGCGCGGGCAAGGCCCCCGAGGGCCTGGAGAACGTCGTACGCCGGATCGACGCCACCGGGCACCTCGTCACCCCCGGTCTGGTCAACACCCACCACCACTTCTACCAGTGGATCACCCGGGGTCTGGCCACGGACCACAACCTGTTCGACTGGCTCGTCGCGCTCTACCCGACCTGGGCGCGCATCGACGAGCCGATGGTGTACGCGGCGGCCCAGGGCTCGCTCGCCATGATGGCCCGCGGCGGCGTCACCACCGCCATGGACCACCACTACGTCTTCCCGCGGGGCTCCGGCGACCTGTCCGGCGCGATCATCCGCGCCGCCCGCGACATGGGGGTGCGCTTCACCCTCGCCCGCGGCTCCATGGACCGCAGCGCCAAGGACGGCGGCCTGCCGCCGGACTTCGCCGTCGAGACCCTCGACGGCGCGCTCGCCGCCACCGAGGAGACCGTCAGGCAGCACCACGACGCCTCCTCCGACGCCATGACCCAGGTCGCCGTCGCGCCCTGCTCGCCGTTCTCCGTCTCCACCGAACTGCTGCGCGACGGCGCGCAGCTCGCCCGCCGCCTCGGCGTGCGGCTGCACACCCACGGCTCGGAGACCGTGGAGGAGGAGAAGTTCTGCCACGAGCTGTTCGGCATGGGCCCGACCGACTACTTCGAGTCCACCGGCTGGCTCGGCGAGGACGTGTGGATGGCGCACTGCGTCCACATGAACGACTCCGACATCGCCGCCTTCGCCCGCACCCGGACCGGCGTCGCCCACTGCCCCTCCTCCAACGCCCGGCTCGCGGCCGGCATCGCCCGCGTCCCGGACATGCTCGCCGCCGGCGTCCCGGTCGGCCTCGGCGTCGACGGCACCGCCTCCAACGAGTCCGGCGAACTCCACACCGAACTGCGCAACGCCCTGCTCATCAACCGTCTCGGCGCGCACCGCGAAGCGGCCCTGAACGCCCGCCAGGCGCTGCGCCTGGGCACCTACGGCGGCGCCCGGGTCCTCGGCCGCGCGGCGGAGACCGGCTCCCTGGAGCCGGGCAAGCTGGCCGACCTGGTGCTGTGGCGGATGGACACCCTCGCCCACGCCTCCATCGCCGACCCGGTCACCGCGCTGGTCCTCGGCGCGGCCGCCCCGGTCACGGCCTCGTTCGTGAACGGCCGGCAGATCGTCGAGGACGGACGGCTGCTCACGGCCGACGAGGACGCCATCGCCCGCGCCACGCGGGCCGAGGCGCAGCGGCTGGCGCGGATCGCCGCGCAGGGCTGAACCACCCGAAGGACTCCGGCCGGGAGGGACGGCTTCCGGCCGGCAGCCGTGGACCCGAGCGGGGCCCATGGCGGCCGTCGCCGGGGCGCGCGTGGACGCGCGCGCCCCGGAACGGTCCCGTTCCCTCCCGAACGGCCGTCCCGGTCCCTCCCCGCACCCCCGGCACCGCCCGAGCAGGGAGGTGTACCCGCACGCCCACCCGCACCACCTCCCTGAAACCCACGTCGGAGCCGACGTGTACCCGACCGGAGGAGCCGCCGTGGCCGCTCAGCCCGATGCCGTACCGCCCACGTCCCCCGCACCGCGCGCCGTACATCCCGTCGACGAGAAACTCCCCGCCCTCAAGATGGCGACCAGCGGCCTGCAGCACGTGGCCGCCATGTACGCCGGGGTCGTCGCCCCGCCCCTGATCGTCGGCGCGGCCATCGGCCTGACCGGCACCGACCTCACCTTCCTCACCGGCGCCTGCCTGTTCACCGCGGGCCTCGCCACCTTCCTCCAGACCCTCGGCGTCTGGAAGATCGGCGCCCGGCTGCCCTTCGTCAACGGCGTCACCTTCGCCGGCGTCGCCCCCATGACCGCGATCGTGGCCTCCACCGACGACCGGTCCGACGCGCTGCCGGTCATCTTCGGCGCGGTCATCGTCGCGGGCGTGCTGGGCTTCCTCGCCTCACCGGTCTTCTGCAAGGCCGTCCGCTTCTTCCCGCCGGTGGTCACCGGCACGGTGATCACCCTCATCGGCGTCTCGCTGCTGCCCGTCGCCTTCGGCTGGGCCCAGGGCGCCGCCCCCACGGCCGGCGACTACGGCTCGCCGACCAACCTGGGCCTGGCGGCGGCGACCCTCGTCGTCGTCCTGCTGCTGCGCCGCTTCACCCGCGGCTTCGTCAAGCAGATCGCCGTCCTGCTGGGCCTGGTCGCCGGCACGCTGGTGGCGGTCCCGTTCGGCGTGACGGACTTCTCGCCGGTCGCGGACGCGGACCTGGTCGGTTTCCCGACGCCGTTCCACTTCGGCGCCCCGCAGTTCCAGCTGGCCGCGATCCTGTCGATGTGCGTGGTCATGGTGGTGTCGATGACCGAGTCCACCGCCGACATGCTGGCGCTCGGCGAGATCGTCGACCGCAAGGCCGACGAGAGGACCATCGCGGCCGGCCTGCGCGCCGACACCCTCGGGTCCGCGGTCAGCCCGCTGTTCAACGGCTTCATGTGCAGCGCCTTCGCGCAGAACATCGGCCTGGTCGCGATGACGAGGATCCGCAGCCGCTACGTCGTCGCGACCGGCGGCGCGTTCCTGGTCCTGATGGGCCTGTGCCCGGTGGCCGCCTCGCTCATCGCCGTCGTCCCGCGCCCGGTGCTCGGCGGCGCGGGCGTCGTCCTGTTCGGCTCGGTCGCGGCCAGCGGCATACAGACCCTGGTCCGGGCCGGCCTGGACAAGGACAACAACGTCCTGATCGTGGCCGTCTCGCTGGCCGTCGGCATCATCCCGATCACCGCGCCGGAGTTCTACCACGCCTTCCCCGAGACGGCGAGGATCGTCCTGGACTCCGGCATCTCCACCGGCTGCGTGGCGGCCGTCCTGCTGAACCTCGTCTTCAACCACCTCGGCCGCGACGCCCGCGACGCCCGGGACGTGACCCATCCGATGGAGGCCGGCGAGGAGATCAAGGGGGTGACCCGGGCCCCGGCCACGCCATGAGGTCGGCCAGCAGCTCGGCCTGCTCGATCGCGTCGTCCAGGGCGTGATGGGTGTGGGGGCGCCGGGGCAGGAGGTGGCGGGGCATCGTGCCCTTGGCCACCGCCCGCAGCGGCACCCCCGCCTTCGTCGCGTACAGCGTCTTCATGTCCAGGCAGCCCGAGTGCCCGAAGGGACTGGAGCCGGTGAAGCGGATCAGGTACCAGTACAGGAACGTCCAGTCGTACGACGCCGGATAGCCGCACATCACCGGCTGGGCGCCGCCGCCGACGCTGCGGACCCAGGAGCAGAACTCCGCGAGCGCGACCGCCGGTTCGGCGCCCTCGGCGACGAGGCGCTCCCGGTCGAGCCCGCTCACCGCCAGCGCCTCGGGAACGAACTCCTCGCCGGTCGGCCGCAGTTCGCGGTAGAACGTCAGCTCCCCGGGATCGGCGGGGGTGAAGCCGTCGGCGTCGTGCCGTCCGGCCACCGCGGCCCCCAGGCTCAGCATGGAGTACGGCCCCGGGATCGGCCCGTCCGCCTCGATGTCGACGGACACGTACAGGCTGGGTCTGATGCGTCGTGCGGTCATGGAGGCGCAGCATCGCAGGCCGGCGGGGGCGCCGCATCCGGATTTCCCGGGTGCGGCCGGCGCTGCGACGGGCTCGCGCGGGGACGGGCCCCGGCCCGTCTCACAGCCCGAACACGGCCGGGTCCGACGCCAGTTCCCCGAACCGCTCCCGCGGGCGGGGGACCAGCTTGCGCGCCGTGAGGTCGATGAGGCCGCCGACCGCCGTGATCTCGGCCGCCACCGTGCCGTCCGCCTTGCGGATCGTCTGGTGGATCCGGAACGTCTTGCCCTCGCCCCACTCGAAGGCGCACGTCACCTCCACCTCGTCCCCGGCGAGCAGCTCGCGCAGGTAGCGGATGGTGGTCTCCAGGGCGACCGGCCCCACGCCCCGGGCGATCAGGGCGGACTGGCTGATCCCCGCGGCCCGGAGCAGGGACCAGCGGGCGTGTTCCGCGTAGTTCAGGTACACCGCCTGGTTGAGGTGTCCCTGCACGTCCGTCTCGTACCCGCGGACGGTCACCGGAACGGAAAACGGCTCGGTCACGGTCTCTCCTCCACAGCGGCGCCCACGGGTCCCGTCGATCCTGGCACGCGGCCGCTACGTCCGTCTCGGCGACGCCAGCAGATAGCGGGCCCGCGTGCGCGGGTCGGTGTGCTCGCCCACCTGCCATCCGGCCCGCTCCAGCGTCGCCGCGCAGGCCCGCAGGGCCGTGCCGTCCCCCGCGTGCACGGCGACGGCCTCCGGCTGCGGGGTCTCCCGCACCCGGTAGCCGTCCGCCCGCGGGTCCGCGGGGCGGTGGCCGTCCGCCTCCAGGGCCAGCGCCGCGGCCTGCACCAGGTGCGTGCGCTCCCAGCCGCAGGGCCGGTCCGTGGCGCCGTCGGTGTTCGTCATCCGGCGCAGCTCCAGCAGCCCCTGCCAGGCGCTGTGCACCTCGCGCCGCCGCGCCGGACCCGGGTCCGCGGGCGACGGCTCGTCGCCGGTCCGCGCGGCGAAGACACCGCCGGTCCCGGGATCCTGTCCGGCGGGCTCGGGGCGCAGGCCGATCCCCTGCCGGACCCGGTGTCCCTCCGGTGTCAGGAAGTGGTCGTGCGGCGGCCGCGGGTGCCGGAAGGCCAGGCCCTGCCGCACCAGCGCGGCGAGCTGGGCCGGCGTGCCCTTCAGCCGTCCGGTCACGGGGTCGGCGGCGTCGACGACCCGCCGCTGCGCGGCGGTGGGCGGTCGGGTCACGGCGTGCTCCTTCCAGGACCTGGTGCGCACGGGCGGGCGCGGGTCCCACGCTACGACCCGGGTCCGACAACCGGCCCCGCCGCCGGTGCCGCCTACTGCCGGTAGCCGCTCAGGAACCGCCCGATCCGCCCGATCGCCGCCTCCAGGTCGTCGGCGTGGGGGAGGGTCAGGATGCGGAAGTGGTCGGGGGCGGGCCAGTTGAAGCCGGTGCCCTGCACCACCTGGATCTTCTCCCGCAGCAGCAGGTCCAGGACGAACTTCTCGTCGTCGTGGATCCTGTGCACCTTGGGGTCCAGGCGCGGGAAGGCGTACAGGGCGCCCTTGGGCTTCACGCACGACACGCCGGGGATCTCGTTGAGCTTCTCCCACGCCACGTTCCGCTGCTCGTGCAGCCGCCCGCCCGGCGCGGTCAACTCGCGGATGGACTGCCGGCCGCCGAGCGCGGCCTGGATGGCGTACTGGGCGGGCGCGTTGGCGCACAGCCGCATGGAGGCCAGCATGGTCAGGCCCTCCAGGTAGTCCCTGGCGTGCTGCCGGGGCCCGGTCACCACCAGCCAGCCGGAGCGGAAGCCCGCCACCCGGTACGTCTTGGACAGGCCGCAGAAGGTGAGGACCACCAGGTCGGGGGCGAGTGCGGCGGCCGAGTGGTGCACGGCGTCGTCGTAGAGGATCTGGTCGTAGATCTCGTCGGCGAAGACCATCAGGCCGTGGCGGCGGGCGAGGTCGAGGACGCCCTCGACGACCTCCTTCGGGTAGACGGCACCGGTGGGGTTGTTGGGGTTGATCAGGACGACGGCCTTCGTGCGGTCCGTGATCTTGGAGGCCATGTCGTCGAGGTCCGGGTACCACTCGGCCTGCTCGTCGCACAGGTAGTGCACGGCCCTGCCGCCCGCGAGGGTCGTCACGGCCGTCCAGAGCGGGAAGTCCGGGGCCGGGATCAGGATCTCGTCGCCGTCCTCGACCAGGGCCTGGACGGCCATCGAGACCAGCTCGGAGACGCCGTTGCCCAGGAAGACGTCGTCGACGTCGACCTCCAGGCCGAGCGTCTGGTAGCGCTGGGCCACGGCGCGGCGGGCGGAGAGCACACCGCGCGAGTCGGTGTAGCCGTGCGCCCGCGGCAGCATGCGGATCATGTCCTGGAGGATCTCCTCCGGCGCCTCGAACCCGAACAGCGCGGGGTTGCCGGTGTTCAGGCGGAGCACGCTGTGGCCCGCCTCCTCCAGCGCGTCGGCGTGCTCGATCACCGGGCCCCGGATCTCGTAACAGACCTCGCTGAGCTTGCTCGACTGCCGGAACTCCATGCGCCGCCACCCTCTTCGGTATCTGGTGTTGCTTGGTTTTACCAAGTGAGAGCTTGGAAAGTCCAACAACTTGTCTAGACTGCGTCGCATGCCACCTCGCCGAAGCTACGACCAGTACTGCTCCGCCGCCCGCGCGCTCGACGTCGTCGGCGACCGCTGGACCCTGCTGATCGTCCGGGAGTTGCTGGCCGGTCCGCGCCGCTACACCGACCTGCACGCGGACCTGCCGGGCGTCAGCACGGACGTACTGGCCTCCCGGCTGAAGGACATGGAGCGCGACGGCCTCGCCGTCCGGCGCCGGCTGCCGCCGCCCGGGGCCGTCTTCGTGTACGAACTGACCGGCCGTGGGCGGGAGTTGCTGCCGGTGCTCCAGGCGCTGGGGGAGTGGGGACGGGCCGAGCTGGGCGAGCGGCGGCCCACGGACGCGGTGCGGGCCCACTGGTTCGCGCTGCCCCTGCTGCGCGCGCTGGAGGGCGGGGGAGTGGTGGAAGTCCGGCTGGAGGAAGGCGACTTCCACGTGTACGCGGGATCCGGGGACGGCCCCGTGTACGGCGACGGCCCCGCCCCCGGGGAGCCCGACGCACGGCTGGTCCTGGACACCGGCACCTGCACGGCCATCGCCCGCGGGGAGCTGCGCCTGGCCGACGCCGTGCGCGACGGGCGCGTCGAGGTGACCGGCGACGGCCCGGCCGCCAAGGCCCTGCGGGAGGGCTGAGCCGCACCCGGAGCGAACCGCACCCGGAGACGGCGGAAGGCCCGCACGGGGCGGGCCTTCCGACGTGACGTCACCTCGGGGAGGGGTCAGGGCCGCGGCGGCCGCCCCGATCCGCGCGTCAGCGCGTACCCGCCGACACCCGCCAGCGCGGCCAGCGCGCCGCCCGCCGCGGTCCACACCCAGCGGTCGGACCACCAGCCCGACGCCCAGCCGCCGTCCGGCTCGACGGCCGACAGGACGGCCGGCGTCCCGGAGTCCGTCTCCTCCGCCTCCTCCGTCTCCATCGCGACGCCCGGCACCAGCGGCTCGGCCAGCGAGCCGTCCACCGCCGCCGCCCCGCCCATGTCCTCGGAGTCGGCCCGCACCTCGGCGTCGACCCGGAGACCCCGGTCGGAGGCCGGGAGGCCCACCGCCGTCAGCCGGACGTAGTACGTGCCCGGCAACGGGTCGTTCGCCCACGGCTCCGACCAGGCACGGACCGTGCGCAGCACGCAGGCCAGCTCCACGGAGGACGCGTCCGCCGCCGCGGTGCGCGTGTTCGCCCCGTACTGGCAGGCCTGGCGGCGGCGCAGCCCGTCGTACACGTCGAGCTGCCAGGTCTCGGCGGCGTGCGTGTCCGGGAGCCTCACGGTGGCGCGGACGGTGGGGCGCCGGCCCGCGTCCGCCGGGAACGACCAGTACAGGTAGTCGCCCGCGGACGCGCGCGCCGTGGCCCGCTGTCCCTGGTCGATCTCCGTCGCCGTACGGAACGACGTGCCGGCCCGGGTCGGCGCCGCGTCGCCGTCCGAGGCGCCCGGTGACGGCGACGCGTCGGCCGCGGCGGGTCCCGCGGCCGGTCCGAGCGCGAGCAGGGCCGCGCCCACCACACCAGCGATACGCATCAGTTGGTCCTCCAGACGGCGACGCGCCAGCGCGACAGCCAGCCCCAGACGAGACCGGCGAGGAAGCCGGCCAGGATCAGCGTGCCGAGCAGCCACCAGCCGCGGCCCAGCCCGAAGGAGGCCACGTCGCCCGCCCGGTCCGGACCGTCCACGACGTCGACGGTCAGCTCCAGCGGCAGACCGGGCGTGGTCTGCACCCCGGGGGCCGCCGAGAAGGAGGTGGTCACCGCCAGGCACACGGCCTCCGCGGCGGGCTTGCCGTCGCCGGTGTCGGCGTCCTCGCGCTCGGGCCTGGGATACCTCAGCCCCGTGGAGATCACGTCGGTGCGGCCGTTGCCCGCCGCCTCGCCGCGCACGATCTCCCGGCCGTGCACCGTCACGGCCCGCAGCAGCACCCCGTAGTCCGGGCGCACGGCCCGGTCGGCGGCGACGCTCACCGAGGCGCGCAGCTCCTGGCCCGGCAGGACGTCCACGCGGTACCAGCGCTGCTGCCCGAACTCCTCGCGGTCGGTGTACAGGCCGGACGTCAGCGTCGGGGCCCCGGTGCACCGCGCGCCGCCCTCGGTCGCCACCGGCGTCACCACCGGCTCGGCGGCCCGGTCCACCAACTCGTTGACCCGGTCGGTGAGTTCGTCCTGGTGCTCGACCGAGGTGTAGGTGCCGCCGGTCGCCTCGGCGATGCAGCTGAGCTGCCGGCTCAGCTTGGCGGTCGGCACCAGGCCCAGGGTGTCGATGGTCAGGCCGATGCCCTTGGCCGCGATCTCCCGGGCCACCTCGCACGGGTCGAGCGGCGCGCAGGTGTCCTCGCCGTCGCTGATGAGCACGATCCGCTTGGAGCCGTTGCCGCCCTCCAGGTCGTCGGCGGCCTTCAGCAGGGCGGGGCCGATCGGCGTCCAGCCCGTCGGGGTGAGCGTGGCCACCGCCGTCTTGGCCTCGGTGCGGTCCAGCGGGCCGACCGGGTAGAGCTGCGCGGTGTCCTTGCAGCCCGTCCTGCGGTCGTCGCCCGCGTAGTCCGCGCCGAGCGTGCGGATGCCGAGCTCGACCTCCTCCGGTGTCGCGTCGAGCACCTCGTTGAACGCCTGCTTGGCCGCGGCCATGCGGGACCGGCCGTCGATGTCGCGGGCCCGCATCGAGCCGCTCACGTCGAGGACCAGGTCGACCTTGGGCGCGTCCTGGCCCGTGGGTTCACCGGCGGCCGCCCCGGCCGGGAGGACCAGCCCGGCCGCCAGCGCGGCGAGCAGGGCACCGGCCCCTGCCACCAGCCGTGTTCTTGTGATCATCGGGGGATCTTATGGAGCGGGGGTGCCGCGTTCCAAAACGCGGTGTCAGCGCAGGGGGTTGGGCAGTTCGGCCCACAGGTCCCCGGCCCGTCCGGGCGACAGGCGCATCAGCGTCAGCGCCTTCGCCGGGAGCGGGTCGTCGCGCAGGGCCGCCAGACCGGGGGTCCCGGGCAGGTCCCGCACGGCCGTCCCCAGCGCCTCGCGCAGCGCCGCGCCCGAGCCCGCCGTCCCGGCCAGCGCGCCCGCCACCAGGGAGCCGAACAGCTTGCGGCGCAGCGTCCGTTCGTCGTCCGTGACCATGCGGCCGGGCAGACCGGGCACCGGGATGCCGTGCCGGGCCAGGCGGGACGGGGAGACCCGGATGTCGGCCAGGTCGCGGTAGACCAGCCGCCGCGGCTCGCCCGACGGCGACAGCACCACCAGCAGGTTCTGGCCGTGCGCCTCCAGGGCCACACCCAGCTCCAGCAGCCGCAGCCCCACCGTGAGGGCGAGCCGCGCGAAACCGGCCGTCCAGCCGGGCGTGCGCGGCAGCCCGGTCGTGGCCAGCGCCGCCACCGGAACCACCCGTTCCCCGGCCGCCGCGTACCGCTGCGGCGACTCGCGCAGCACCGCCGCGAGGTCGGGGGAACCCGCCGCGGCGGCGCCCAGCGTGCGGGTGACGTGCAGCAGCCCGTCCGTGCGCGCGGCCACCGCCTGCCCGAAGTCCGACAGCACCGCGGACGCGGCGACCGAGCCCAGCGAGATGTCCCGCACCGACGAGGTCAGTCGCGCGCTGAGCGCGGTCTTCACGTGCGGCCCGTCCGGCAGCGCCAGCGTCCGCAGCGCCATCAGCGGATGCGCGGCGAGCCGCTCCTCGCAGCTCCGCTTCAGCACGTGCGCCGCCTGCCACGGATGCACCGGGATCACCACCCGGCCCGCCGCCCGCAGCGCCTCCGGCCACGCGCCCGCCACCAGGCACTCCCCGGCCGGGACCGGCACCAGCCCCAGCTCCACGACCGGCCCGTGCTCCGGCCCGTACGCCAGCTGCTCGGCCACCGAGAAGCCGGGCCGGGAACGGCAGGCGGGGTGGAAGGGGTGCCCGTCCACCACCCGCTGCTCCCACTCCCAGTCCCGGCCGGGCCACTCCTGCGGGTGATCCGGCTGGCCGGCCCGCGACAGCGCCAGCGAGGCGACGCTGTGCCCGAGTTCGGCGGCGAAGGCCGCCGCGTGCGGTACGGCCAGGTCCGCCATCAGCCGTGCGGGGTCGTCGTACTCCGTCCCGTCGAGCCGTACGGCGGTGACGTACGCGCCGGTCGCGTACGGGTCCGGGTGCGGGCCGTGCAGCCGGCGGCCGTCGGAGAGCCGCAGGACCAGACCGTCCCGGGCCGGCGCGCGGCCGGTCACCCAGGGCAGCGGCTCGTGCGACAGGCCGCGCCACAGCCGGGACAGCACGGCCGCGCGGGCGCCCGGCAGCGCGGCCGCGTACCGCTGCACGAGACCGGGGCGCACGGCGGCCAGCTCGTCGGCCACCTCGGCCTCGGCGGTGGGGGGACGGTGCACGGGCGGGCTCCTCGGGTACGAATAGGGCGTCACGGGGGAGGGACGCCGACCGACATACTGATCATCCCCGCCCGGACAGACCACAGGGAACGAGTGGAACGCGTGGACCTCATGCCCCCGCCCGCCGCCGACGACGCCGCCCGGCGCGCCGACGTCGCCGAGCGCGCCGACGCGTACGCGGCCGTGCCGCTGCTGAACTGCCTGCTGCGGGAGGTCGCGGAACCGGTGCGGGGCCCCGGCGCGGCGGCCGTCGCCCGCCCGGCGGACGACCGCCGCGTGTACCGGCTGCCCGGCGGCGACCGGCTGCTGCGGGTGCGCGGCACCCGGCGGCCCGCCGAGCCGGAGCTGTACGCCGCGGGCCGCTGGCGGCGCATCGGCCATCCGGAACTGGTCGAGCTCGTCGCCGAGGAACTGCGCCGGCACACCGGTCTGTCCAACCACGAACTGCCCGCCGAGATGTCCGACAGCCGGGACGCGGTGGCCGCCCTGCTGGCCGCCCGCGCCCGCGCCACCCCGCCCGGCGACCCCTACCTGCGCTCCGAGCAGTCCCTGCTCACCGGCCACACCCACCACCCCGCCCCCAAGGCCCGCGGCGGCGGCCCGGCCGCCGGCTGGCTGCCGTACGCGCCCGAGGCGCACGCCCGTTTCCCCCTGGTGCTGCTCGGCCTGCGCGCGGACACGGTCGTCGAGGAGGGCGACACCTCGGCCCTCGACTCCCTCGGCACCGCCCCGCCCGGCTACCGGCTGCTGCCCGCCCACCCCTGGCAACTGGACCTGGTCGGACCGAAGCTGACGGAGGCGTTCGCCGACGGCAGGCTCCTGCGGCTGGGCACCACCGCCTTCGACGCCTGGCCCACGGCCGCGATCCGCACCCTGTACGCGCCCGGCCGCGACCTGTTCCTGAAGTTCAGCCTCGACGTGCGCATCACCAACGACATCCGCCGGCTGTGGCGCCACGACCTGCGCAGGCTGCGCCGCACCGACGAGGCCGCCGCCCGGGCCTTCGCGGCGATGCGGGGCCCGGCCGCCTGGCTGGGCGACCGGGGCTACCGCACCGCCGGCTTCGCCCACGAGGAACTGGCCGTCCTCGTCCGCGACGGCTTCGCCGGGCACCTGCTGCCCGGCGCGACGCCGCTGCTCGCCGCCGGGCTGGTGGAGGGCTTCGACGGCAGCCCGCTCGACCGCGCCGCGGACCCGGCGGCCTGGTGGGAGGCGTACCTGGCCCAGGTCGTCCCGCCGGCCCTGACCGCGTTCGCCGAGCACGGCGTCGTCCTGGAGGCGCACCTGCAGAACACCCTGGTCGCCGTCGACCCCGCCGGTACGCCCGTGCAGGCGCTGTTCCGGGACGCCGAGGGCGTGAAGCTGCTGCCGGAGGTGGCGCGGGCCGCCGGCTGGGAGCGGCTGGTGTACTGCCTGGTCGTCAACCACCTCGTCGAGGTGGCCGGGGCCCTCGCCGAACGCCACCGCGGCCTCGACCCCTGGCCCGCCGTCCGCCGCGCCCTGGCCCGCCACGGCCTGCCCGAGGCACGGGCCCTGCTCACCGCCCCCACCCTGCCCGGCAAGACCAACCTGCTGCTGCGCTGGACGGGCGCGGACGGCGCCGACGCACGCTACCTGCCGCTGCCCAACCCGCTGGCCGGGCCGTGAGGACGATCAGCGCACCGGAGGTCTCCCGTACCCTTGCCGGTGTGCTGCGCGACGTGACCGCTGTTCGCTACGTGACCCCGCTGAGGTCGGGCGGCTCCGTGCCCGGAGTCGTCGAGGCCGACGACCTGGGGACGTACGTCGTGAAGTTCACCGGCTCCGCGCAGGGCCGCAAGGCGCTGGTCGCCGAGGTGATCGTGGGGGAGCTGGCCCGGGCCCTCGGCCTGCGCTTCCCGGAGCTGGTCCTCGTGCACTTCGATCCGGCGATCGCCGCGCACGAGCCGCACCAGGAGGTGCGGGAGCTGCACGCCTCCAGCGCGGGCGTCAACCTCGGCATGGACTGGCTGCCGGGCGCGCGGGACTTCACCCCGGAGGTCGCGGAGACCTTCCGCGTCGACCCGCTGGAGGCCGGGCGGATCGTCTGGCTGGACGCCCTCACCGTGAACGTCGACCGCACCGTGCACAGCTCCAACCTCATGCTCTGGCCGACGTTCGGCACCGCGCCGCCGCGGCTGTGGCTCATCGACCACGGCGCCGCGCTCGTCTTCCACCACCGCTGGGACGCCTCGGCGCCGGAGAAGGCCTACGACTTCCGCCACCACGCGCTCGGCCACTACGGGCCCGACGTCCGGGCGGCGGACGCGGACCTGGCGCCCCGGGTCACCGAGGAGCTGCTGCGCGCGGTCGTGGCGGAGGTCCCCGACGCCTGGCTCGCCGGGGAGGAGGGCTTCGCCACGCCGGACGAGGTCCGCGACGCGTACGTCCGGTACCTCCACGCGCGGGTGCGGGCCTCCGCCGCCTGGCTGCCCACCGACTTCCCCTCCCCGGAGGAACGGGCCGCGGAGGAGACCCGGCGGGCACGGAAGACCCGGCAGGGACGGCCGGACTGGCTCAAGCGGGTCCCGGACCTGCACGGCAAGCCGGCCGCGGAACAGGATTGGTCGGTGCACCTGGGATGACGGACGTCCAGCGCGTGGAGATCGAGTACTGCACGCAGTGCCGCTGGCTGCCGCGCGCGGCCTGGCTGGCGCAGGAACTGCTGACGACCTTCGAGGCCGAGCTGACGGAGCTGTCCCTGAAGCCCGGCACGGGCGGCGTCTTCGTCGTCCGGGTCAACGACGAGGTGGTGTGGGACCGCCGCGAGCAGGGCTTCCCGGAGCCGACGGCCGTGAAGAAGGCCGTACGCGACCGAGTGGCCCCGGGCAGGTCCCTGGGCCACTCGGAGCGCTGAGCGTCAGCCCCGGAGCTGCTCGTACGCCGGCAGCGTCAGGAAGTCCGCGTAGTCCTCGTCGAGGGCGACCTTCAGCAGCAGGTCGTGGGCCTGCCGCCAGGTGCCGGCGGCGAAGGCCTCCGCGCCGGTCTCGGCCTCGACGGCGGCCAGTTCCTCGGCGGCGACCTTGCGGACGAGGTCGGCGGTGACCCGCTCGCCGTTGTCCAGGACGACGCCGGCGTTGATCCACTGCCAGATCTGGGAGCGGGAGATCTCGGCGGTGGCCGCGTCCTCCATCAGGTTGAAGATGGCGACCGCGCCGAGGCCGCGCAGCCACGCCTCGATGTAGCGGATGCCGACCTGCACGGCGTTGACCAGGCCCGCGTACGTCGGCCTGGCGTCGAGGGAGTCGATCGCGAGGAGGTCGGCCGCCGTGACCCGCACGTCCTCGCGCAGCCGGTCCTTCTGGTGGGGCTTGTCGCCGAGGACCCGGTCGAAGGACTCCATGGCGATCGGCACCAGGTCGGGGTGGGCGACCCAGGAGCCGTCGAAGCCGTCGTTCGCCTCGCGGTCCTTGTCGGCGCGGACCTTCTCGAAGGCGACCTTGTTGACCTCGGCGTCCTTGCGGGACGGGATGAACGCCGCCATGCCGCCGATCGCGTGCGCGCCGCGCTTGTGACAGGTGCGCACGAGCAGTTCGGTGTACGCCCGCATGAACGGGGCGGTCATCGTCACCGCGTTGCGGTCCGGCAGCACGAACCGCTCGCCGCCGTCCCGGAAGTTCTTGACGAGGGAGAACAGGTAGTCCCAGCGGCCGGCGTTCAGCCCGGAGGCGTGGTCGCGCAGTTCGTAGAGGATCTCCTCCATCTCGTACGCGGCCGTGATCGTCTCGATCAGGACGGTGGCGCGGACGGTGCCCTGCGGGATGCCGACGTGGTCCTGGGCGAAGACGAAGATCTCGTTCCAGAGGCGGGCCTCCAGGTGCGACTCGGTCTTCGGCAGGTAGAAGTACGGGCCCTTGCCGAGGTCGAGCAGGCGCCGGGCGTTGTGGAAGAAGTACAGCCCGAAGTCGACCAGGGCGCCGGGGACCTGACGGCCGTCGCCGTCGACGAGGTGACGCTCGTCCAGGTGCCAGCCGCGCGGCCGCATGACGACGGTCGCCAGTTCCTCGTCCGGGCGCAGGGCGTACGACTTGCCGGTGCGTTCGTCCGTGAAGTCGATGTTCCGGGTGTACGCGTCGATCAGGTTGAGCTGACCGAGGACCACGTTCTCCCAGGTGGGCGCGGAGGCGTCCTCGAAGTCGGCGAGCCAGACCCTCGCGCCCGAGTTGAGCGCGTTGATGGTCATCTTGCGGTCGGTGGGGCCGGTGATCTCGACGCGGCGGTCGTTCAGGGCGTCCGGGGCGGGGGCGACCCGCCAGGAGTCGTCCGCGCGGATCGCGGCGGTCTCCGGGAGGAAGTCGAGGGTGCAGGTGCGGGCGATCTCGGCGCGGCGCCGCGCGCGGCGGGCGAGGAGCTCGTCACGCCGGGGCGTGAACCGGCGGTGCAGCTCGGCCACGAAGGCGAGCGCCGCGTCGGTGAGGACCTCCTCCTGCCGGGGCAGGGGCTCGGCGTCGACGACGGCCAGCGGGGACGGCGCTGGTGCGGACATGAACGGTCACTTCCTTCAGCGAGCCTGGCACCGGGTGCCAGTTTTCCCGGGGATGACGGAGAACGCCCGGAATGCGGGTCCCCTGCTCGGGCGAGGCCGAGACCTCGGGGAAGGGCGCTTCTGGTGAGTGGATATTAGTTTCCTCATGGTGGAAGTTCAATGGTTTGTTGATGTCGAGATTCTCCGGGTCGAGGAAAGGCGGCGCCCGGTGCCACCCCGTTCACTCCAGGTGGACCAGGTCTTCCGGCGTGTCGATGTCGTACGCCCGCGCCACGTCCCCGCACTCGACGAGCCGCACCGCCTCCTCGTGCTCCTTCAGGTAGGCGCGTGCCCCCCGGTCGCCGGTGGCGGTCGCGCGGATCCCGGCCCAGTGCGCGGCGCCGAAGAGCACCGGGTGGCCGCGCACGCCGTCGTAGGCGGCCGAGACCAGCGACTCCTCCGACCGGTACGCGGCGAGGACCCGGGTCACCGCCTCGGGGCCGATGCCGGGCTGGTCGACCAGGAAGACCAGCGCGGCCCGGCTGTCCGTCCCGGCGAGGGAGCCGAGCCCGGCCCGCAGCGACGAGCCCATGCCCCGCGCCCAGTCCGGGTTGTCGACCAGGACGCAGCCCGCGAGCGCCGCCCGGGCGCGCACCTCCTCCGCCCGGGCGCCCAGCACCACGTGGACCCGTGCGCAGCCGCCCTCGCGCAGGACCCGTACGGCGTGCTCCACGAGCGGCCGTCCGCGGTGCTCCAGCAGGGCCTTGGGTCGCCCGCCGAGCCGCCGTCCGCCTCCCGCGGCCAGCAGCAGCCCCGCCACGGCGCGTGTCCCTGAAGTCGCCTCCGGTGTCCTCATGCGTCCTGCATACCCCACCGGCCCGCCGCGCCGGGCACCCGCGGCCCCGGATGGCATGGTCACGCTGAGGAGCAACCCGGTGACGCTGCGGACTGGCGCGGGACGGCCGGAGTGGCGTTAACTGTCGCTCCACCGGTGAGTCCGGGCGGCCGGCGCCCGGGCGGGGAGAGGCGCCGGGTCGGTGACGCGCGGGCGGCGTGCGGAGGGGGCGGACTGTGTTGCGGAGCGCGGAACAGGGGCGGCAGGGGACTGCGACCGGCGGCGGCGAGGACCCGCGGGTGACGGGGCTGCGCTCCGCGGTGGCCCGGCTGCGTCGGCAACTCGCCGCCCATCCAGGGGAGTTCGCCGACCGGGGCATCGCCGAGGAGGAACTCGCCGCACTGGCCGCGACGGCCGCCGGCGGCACTCCCGAGATCCCGGGCCTGCGCCGCTCCCTGCTGCTCGTCGCGGGCGCGATCGGCTCGGTGAGCGCCCTGTCGCCGGCCCTGTCCGACCTGCGCGAGGCGGTCGACCTCTTCGCGGACCCGGAACGGCGCTGAGCCCCGCGGCCGTCCGGCCGGAGGGCGACGCCCCGAAGGGGCACGGGGAACCGCGCGCTCGGCCCGGCAGGGATCGCCCGCATCCACGCCCCGCACCCCTACGGCGCCGGGGCGTCCCGCGCGCCACGGCGGGGCCGGACGGCGACCGGCCCGCTCAACCGCCGGACGGCGTCACGCCGCCGGCCCGTTGGAGCCGGCCAGCGCCTCCGACAGTTCCGCCGCCACCTGCTGGAGCGCCGGGACGATCTTCTCCACGGCCTCCTCCGTGACCCGGCCCGCCGGACCGGAGATGGAGATGGCCGCCGCGGTGGGGGAGTCGGGCACGGGGACCGCGAGGCAGCGGACCCCCATCTCCTGCTCGTTGTCGTCGATGGCGTAGCCCTGCCGGCGCACGTCCTCCAGGGCCGCGAGGAAGCCCTCCGGGGTGGTGATCGTCCTGTCCGTCGCGGCGGGCATGCCGGTGCGGGTGAGCAGGGCCCGGACCTCCTCCGGCGGGAACCCGGCGAGCAGGGCCTTGCCCACGCCCGTGGAGTGCGGCAGGACGCGGCGGCCGACCTCGGTGAACATGCGCATGGAGTGCTTGGAGGGCACCTGCGCCACGTACACGATCTCGTCGCCGTCCAGCAGCGCCATGTTCGCCGTCTCGCCGGTCTCCTCGACCAGGCGGGCCAGGTACGGGCGGGCCCACGTGCCCAGCAGCCGGGCGGCGGACTCGCCGAGCCGGATCAGGCGCGGGCCGAGCGCGTACCGCCGGTTGGGCTGCTGACGCACGTACCCGCAGGCCACCAGCGTGCGCATGAGGCGGTGGATGGTCGGCAGGGGCAGCCCGCTGCTCGCGGACAGCTCGCTCAGGCCGACCTCGCCGCCCGCGTCCGCCATCCGTTCGAGCAGGTCGAAGGCGCGCTCCAGGGACTGGACGCCGCCGCTCGCGGAGGACCGGGCGGAGTCGGTGGTGCTGGCGCTGGACGTCGGCACGGCGCGTTCCTTTCGACACATGCGGGAAGGGCAGAAGCCTACCCGGCGGCCGGTCGACCGCCCGTTGGTACGGAGCTACGTTCTACTTGACGGAATTTTAATTCCGTCTTGTGAAAACATCCAGAGTCGGTGTGCGGGGCGCGCCCGCGCCCGGTGCGCCCTTGACGGCGCGGGGACGGGGGTGAAGACTCCTTCAACAGAACGTTGAAATTCCGTGCTGTGCGGCGTGCACGAACTGCTGCGAGAGGGGTCCGGGTGTCCGACGCTGAACTGGTGCTGCGCTCGACGCGCGTCATCACTCCGGAGGGGACGCGCGCCGCGTCGGTCGCGGTCGCCGGCGGCACGATCACGGCCGTCCTCCCCTACGACGCGCCCGTCCCCGGCGGCGCCCGCCTGGAGGACCTCGGCGACCACGTCCTGCTGCCCGGCCTGGTCGACACCCACGTGCACGTCAACGACCCCGGCCGCACCGAGTGGGAGGGCTTCTGGACCGCCACCCGCGCCGCGGCGGCCGGCGGCATCACCACCCTCGTCGACATGCCGCTCAACTCCCTCCCGCCCACCACGACGGTCGAGCACCTGCGGACCAAGCAGCGGGTCGCCGCCGACAAGGCGCACGTCGACGTCGGCTTCTGGGGCGGCGCCCTGCCGGACAACGTCAAGGACCTGCGCCCGCTGCACGAGGCCGGCGTCTTCGGCTTCAAGGCGTTCCTGTCGCCGTCGGGCGTGGAGGAGTTCCCGCACCTCGACCAGGACCGGCTGGCCCGCACCATGGCGGAGATCGCCGCCTTCGACGGGCTGCTGATCGTCCACGCGGAGGACCCGCACCACCTGGCCGCCGCGCCGCAGCACGGCGGCCCCCGGTACGCCGACTTCCTCGCCAGCCGCCCGCGCGACGCCGAGGACACCGCCGTCGCCACGCTCCTCGCGCAGGCCGCACGCCTCCACGCGCGCGTGCACGTCCTGCACCTGTCCTCCGGCGACGCGCTGCCGCTGATCGCCGCGGCGCGGGCCGACGGCGTACGCGTCACCGTCGAGACCTGCCCCCACTACCTCACCCTGACCGCCGAGGAGGTCCCGGACGGCGCCAGCGAGTTCAAGTGCTGCCCGCCCATCCGCGAGGCCGCCAACCAGGACCTGCTCTGGCAGGCCCTGGCGGACGGCACCATCGACTGCGTCGTCACCGACCACTCCCCGTCCACGGCCGACCTGAAGACCGGCGACTTCGCCACCGCCTGGGGCGGCATCTCCGGCCTCCAGCTGAGCCTGTCCGCGGTGTGGACCGAGGCCCGCAGGCGGGGCCACGGCCTGGAGGACGTGGTCCGCTGGATGTCCGCGCGCACCGCCGGCCTGGTGGGGCTGCGGCACAAGGGCGCCATCGAGGCGGGCCGCGACGCCGACTTCGCCGTCCTCGCCCCCGACGAGACCTTCACCGTCGACCCGGCCGCCCTCCAGCACCGCAACCGCGTCACGGCGTACGCGGGCCGGACCCTGTACGGCGTGGTCAAGTCCACCTGGCTGCGCGGGCAGCGCGTCGTCGCGGACGGCGTGTTCACCGAGCCGAAGGGGCGGCTGCTCACCCGCACCCCGTGAGGAGGCCGCCCCCTCCCCGACCACCCCGGCACCGGCCGGCTCCCGAAAGGCAGGACCAGATCACCGTGACGGCGACCGAGAACTTCACCGGCGACGCGAACCCCTACGGAGGCGGCGACCCGTACGCGGACTACCGCACCGCCGACTTCCCCTTCACCCACCACGCGAACCTCGCCGACCGGCGGCTCGGCGCCGGGGTCATCGCCGCCAACGACGAGTTCTTCGCCCAGCGCGAGAACCTGCTGCTGCCCGGGCGCGCCGAGTTCGACCCCGAGCACTTCGGGCACAAGGGCAAGATCATGGACGGCTGGGAGACCCGGCGGCGCCGCGGCGCCTCCGCCGACCACCCCTGGCCGGCGGCCGAGGACCACGACTGGGCGCTGATCCGCCTCGGCGCGCCCGGCGTCGTCCGCGGCATCGTCGTGGACACCGCCCACTTCCGCGGCAACTACCCGCAGGCGGTGTCCGTCGAGGGCACGTCCGTGCCGGGCTCCCCGTCCCCGGAGGAACTGCTCTCCGACCGGGTGAAGTGGACGACGCTGGTGCCGCGCACCCCGGTCGGCGGCCACGCGGCCAACGGCTTCGAGGTCGCCGTCGAGCAGCGCTTCACCCACCTGCGCGTCAACCAGCACCCCGACGGCGGCATCGCCCGCCTGCGCGCGTACGGCGAGGTCGTCCCCGATCCGGCGTGGCTGGAGGTGCTCGGCACCTTCGACGTCGTCGCCCTGGAGAACGGCGGCAGCGTCGAGGACGCGTCCGACCTCTTCTACTCGCCGGCCACGAACACCGTCCAGCCGGGCCGCTCCCGCAAGATGGACGACGGCTGGGAGACCCGGCGCCGCCGCGACCGGGGCCACGACTGGATCCGCTACCGGCTCGCCGCCCGGGCGCGGATCCGCGCGATCGAGATCGACACCGCCTACCTCAAGGGCAACAGCGCCGGGTGGGCGTCGGTCTCGGTACGGGACGGCGGGACCGGCGACTGGCGCGAGGTCCTGCCCCGCACCCGCCTCCAGCCCGACACCGACCACCGCTTCGTGCTGCCGGAGCCCGCCGTCGGCACGCACGCGCGCGTGGACATCTTCCCCGACGGCGGCATCTCCCGCCTGCGCCTGTTCGGCTCCCTGACCGAGGACGGCGCCGCGCGGCTCGCCGCCCGCCACCGGGAGCTGGGCGGCTGACCCGGTCCCGGCCCGCGCGGGGCGCACCGGCCCGGACGGTGCCGGTGCGCCCCGCGCGTCTCACGCCGCGTGGCCGCCGTCCACGGCGAACTCCGCGCCCGTGACGTAGGCGGCCGAGGCGAGGTGGGCGACGGTGGCCGCCACCTCGTCGGCCGTGCCGAAGCGGCCGAGCGCGGTGAGCGCCGCCTGGCCGGCCGCGTACGGCCCGTCGGCCGGGTTCATGTCGGTGTCGGTCGGACCGGGGTGGACGATGTTCGCCGTGATCCCGCGCGGGCCCAGCTCCCGTGCCAGGGCCTTGGTCAGCCCGACCAGCGCCGCCTTGCTCATCGTGTACAGCGTCCCGCCGGGGCCGGGGACCCGCTGGGTCATGCAGGTGCCGATGGTGATGATCCGGCCGCCGGGCCCCATCCGGGCGGCGGCCGCCCGGGAGGCCAGGAAGACGCCGCGCACGTTCACCGCGAGGACCCGGTCGACGTCGGCGGCCGACAGGGTCTCCAGCGGGCCCAGCACGCCCACGCCCACGTTGTTCACCAGCACGTCCAGCCCGCCGAGCGCCTGCGCGGCGCGCTCCACCGCCCCGGCCGCCTCCGCCGCGTCGGCGCCGTCCGCGCGCAGCGCCACCGCCCGGCGCCCCAGCGCCTCCACCGCCCGGACGACCTCCTGGGCCGCCTCCTTGCCGTCGAGATAGGTGACGGCCACGTCCGCGCCGTCCCGGGCCAGTCGCAGGGCGGTCGCGGCGCCGATGCCGCGGCTGCCGCCGGTCACGAGGGCCACCTTGCCGTCGAGGGCCGGCTGCGAGAAGCCGGCTGTCTCCTGAGAAGTCATGCGTCCATCCCAGCGCCCGCCGGCCCGGGACGCTGGCGGCGAACGGACACCTGCCTCGCGGCCACGCCCCGGAACCCGCCCCCGGCTCCCGGGCTCTCCCCGCGTGCCCCTTCGGCAAGGGCTCGTCGGCAACGCCATGCCGAGGCGGTCGCCGGCCTGCGGCCGGGGCGGACGGCGCACCGCGAGGCCGGCCAGGTCCTTGTCAGGACGCCGAACGCGACCACGGAGACCCGGCTGACCGGCCCGTCGGGCGGCGGGCAGCAGGCCGGGGGCGGCCCGGGCGGCGGCAGGGGCCTGCTGCGCCAGGCCGTGGGCACGGCCCCGCGGACCGGCCGGCGGGTCCTGCCGGGCGAGTCGGCCGCGTTCCCGTACCGCATCGCGGGGGACGGCGAGGGCCGCGGCATCCTCCGGTCCCTCACCCACCACCGGGAGCCTCGCCGACGCCCCGGGAAGGGCCCGGGGCGGCGACCGGCAGGGCCCCGCGGGGCGGACCGTTCCCGGCGCACACCGGGTGAGGTCGCCGCGCCGCCGATGAGTCGCGGGCGCGGACGGAGTCTGAGCTGATGACAACGGACCATCCCGAGCCCGGAAGAAGGCCACGCCATGGGCAAGCTCGTCCTCACCACCTTCCTCACCCTCGACGGCGTCTACCAGGCCCCCGGCGGACCGTCCGAGGACACCCGCGACGGATTCGACCAGGGCGGCTGGAGCGTCCCCTACGGCGACGAGGACTTCGTCCGGTTCGTGACCGGCGTCTTCGACCGCGCGGGCGCCTTCCTCCTCGGCCGCGTCACCTACGACATCTTCGCCGCGCACTGGCCGAGGGTGACCGACCCGGACGACCCGATCGCGGCCAGGCTGAACGGCCTGCCCAAGTACGTCGCCTCCACCACCCTCACCGACCCCGGCTGGGCGGGCACGACCGTCCTCGGCGGCGACCTCGCCGCGGAGGTCGCCGCCCTGAAGGAGCGCACCGACGGCGAGCTCCAGATCCACGGCAGCGGCGCCCTCGCGCGGTCCCTGCTGGCCCGGGACCTGGTCGACACCGTCCACCTGCTGACCTTCCCGGTCGTGCTGGGCGCCGGGCGCCGCCTCTTCCCGGAGGGCGCCGTACCGACCGCGTTCCGGCACACCGGCGGGCAGGTCACCGGGGCGGGCGTCTCCGTCCAGTCCTACGACCTGGCGGGGCGTCCGGAGTACGGCTCCTACCAGCTGCCGGAGAACACGTAGACGGGGTGCCGCGCGCCGCGCGCCGCGTGCCGCGTGGCCCCGGGGGGAGCGGCGGGAGGCGGCCGGCGGGGCGCGCGGGGCGGCCGCGCGAAAAATGTAGCCGCCACGCACCGGCCCGAGTACCGTGATCGCGCCCCGCGGGAGCCGCCGACGTCTCCACGCCCGCCCCAGCCCTGGAGACCGTCGCCATGTCGTCGATCGCCGTACCCGGCGCCCTCGCGCCCCGCCGCGCCTGGCTCACCGACCTGCCCGTCCTGCTCGTCGCCGTGGTCTGGGGCGCGAGCTACCTCGCCGCCAAGGACATCACCACCGCGCGGACCGTCGTCGCCGTCCTGGTGCTGCGCTTCGCGCTCGTCCTGCCGGCGCTGGCGCTCGCCGCGCACCGCTCCCTGCGCGCGCTGACGGCCGCGCAGTGGCGCGGGGCCGGACTCCTCGGGCTCGTCCTGAGCGGCATCTTCCTGCTGGAGACCTACGGCGTCGTCCACACCTCGGCGACCAACGCGGGCCTCATCATCAGCCTCACGATGATCCTCACCCCGCTCGCCGAGGCCGCCGTCACCCGCACCCGCCCCTCCCGCGCCTTCCTCGGCGCGGCCGGCCTGTCCGTGCTCGGCGTCGTCCTGCTCACCCAGGGCGGCGGTGTCACCCGGCCCTCCCTCGGCGACCTGCTGATGCTGCTCGCCGCCGTCGCCCGCACGGTGCACGTCCTGGCGATGGCACGCCTCAAGGCCGTCCGAGGGGCCGACGCGCTGTCCCTGACCACCGTCCAACTGGGCGCGGCGGTCGCCGTGTTCGCGGTGCTGTCGGCCGGTGCCGAGACCACCCCGTGGGGCGTGGCGGCGGGCTTCGGGCCGCGGGAGTGGGCCGGGCTGCTGTTCCTGTCCGCCTTCTGCACGCTGTTCGCCTTCTTCGTGCAGATGTGGGCGGTCCGCCGCACCTCTCCGTCCCGGGTCAGCCTGCTGCTCGGCACCGAGCCGCTGTGGGCCGCGGCGGCCGGCATCCTGATCGGCGGCGAACGGCTCGCGGCGCTCGGACTGCTGGGGGGCGCCCTGGTGCTGGTGGGGACGGCGTGGGGGCGCAGGGCGGCGGGTTAACTCCGCGCGAACACAGCGGACTTGACGGTAAATTCCACGGTCTTGTCATTGACATGCCATCTTCTACGCGCGTCATCATGGGCCCATGAGATTCCCCCCACGCCTCACCCGGCTCGGTGCCGCCGCCGCCCTCCTGTCCGGCCTCCTGGCCGGTGGCACCGCCGCCACGACCACCGCCCACGCCGCCGCCTCGGCCGTCGGCAGCATCTGCTACGGCGACCTGCCCTCCCAGGCGCACGACACGCTCGAACTGATCGAGCGGGGCGGGCCGTTCCCGTACTCCCAGGACGGCACCGTCTTCCAGAACCGGGAGCGCATCCTGCCCAGCAGGGCGAGCGGCTACTACCACGAGTACACGGTCGTCACGCCCGGCTCCGCCACGCGCGGCGCGCGCCGCATCGTCACCGGTGAGCAGTACCGGGAGGACTACTACACCGCCGACCACTACGCCTCGTTCGACCTGGTCGACCACGGCTGCTGACCCGCGGCGACCCGGGGGCGGGTCGGCACCGGTCCGTCCCGCCCCCGGGTCGCCGGCGGCCGGCCGGAAGGGCGGCGGGTCAGCCGGACTTCCGGCTCTCGGCGGCGGCGAAGAGGGCGAAGGCCAGCACGAGCAGGGTCACGCTCGCGTACACCTCGTAGCCGTCGAGGAGGTCCAGCCGCTCCACGAACCCCCAGTGCCAGCCGGCGAACCGGCCGGCCAGCCCCACCGCGCCCTGCACCAGGGCGATGAACCCGAGAATCTCCAGCACCTGCTTCATGGTGACGACCCTCGCCCCGCGGACCCCCCGCGCACATCGGCCGCGGGGCGGGACCCCGTCGGCGGAAGGTCGCGCACCGCCCCCGCCGGACGCGACCGAAGTCGGACGCCGTGCGACTTCCGTCGGCGATCCGGTCCGCACGGCGGCCGGGGGGAGCGGGGCTGCGTAGATTGGCGGCCGTGAGCGGTGACGTGTCGGTACAGGCCTCCCCGGTGTTCACGGGGCGCAGATGGTTCTTCCCCTCCGCCCTGCTGGACGAACTCGACCCCGGCACGCGGCGGTCCGGGCGGCGTCCGCGGCGCACCGCGCGCGACTGGGCCGTCGACTTCTCCTGCTTCGGGCTCGCCGCCGTCCTGGGCCTGCTCATCGCCGGGGACCTCGCCGGCCAGAGCCACCTTCCGCACGCGCTGATCCTCGTCGACCAGGTGACCGGCGCCCTCGCCTGCGCCGCGGTCTGGCTGCGCCGCCGGTGGCCGCTCGGGCTGGCCGTGGCCATGGTCCCCGTCGGCCTCGTCTCCGACACGGCGGGCGGCGTCCTCATGCTCTCCCTGTTCACCCTCGCCGTGCACCGCCCCTTCCGGTACGTGGCCTGGGTGGCCGGTGCCCAACTGGTGCTGGCGCCCGTGTACTTCTGGCTGCGCCCCACCCCCGGCCTGCCCTTCGCGGCAGGGGTCGCGCTCGGCGCGCTGCTCACCGTCGCGGCGATCGGCTGGGGCATGTTCGTACGGTCCAAGCGGCAGCTCGTGCTGAGCCTGCGCGACCGGGCCCGGCGCGCCGAGACGGAGGCGCGGCTGCGCGCCGAGCAGGCCCAGCGGCTCGCCCGCGAGGCCATCGCCCGGGAGATGCACGACGTCCTCGCCCACCGGCTGACCCTGCTGAGCGTGCACGCGGGCGCCCTGGAGTTCCGGCCCGACGCGCCCCGCGAGGAGATCGTCCGGGCGGCCGGCGTCATCCGGGAGAGCGCGCACGAGGCCCTGCAGGACCTGCGGGAGATCATCGGCGTCCTGCGGGCCGCCGAGGGCGACGACGCGGGCCGGCCCCAGCCGACGCTCGCCGCGCTGGACACCCTGGTCGCCGAGTCCCGCGCGGCCGGCACGAAGGTCACCCTGGACAACCGGGTCACCGACCCCGCCGCCGTCCCCGCCTCCGTCGGCCGCACCGCCTACCGCATCGCCCAGGAGGGCCTGACCAACGCCCGCAAGCACGCCCCCGGAGCCGAGGTCACCGTGTCCGTCACCGGCGCCCGCGGCGACGGCCTCACCGTGTCGGTGCGCAACCCGCCCCCCGAGGGCGAGGTGCCGCCCGTCCCCGGCTCCGGGCAGGGGCTGATCGGCCTGACCGAGCGGGCCGTGCTCACGGGCGGCACGCTGGAGCACGGCCCCGAGCCGGACGGCGGTTTCCTGGTACGGGCGTGGCTGCCGTGGGGGCCGTAGCCGGGCGGGACGCGACGGGCACCCGGGAGGAGCGGCGGCGCGCCCCGGCCCAAT
Organism: Streptomyces sp. NPDC085946; assembly: GCF_044540485.1. Classification (NCBI taxonomy): domain Bacteria; kingdom Bacillati; phylum Actinomycetota; class Actinomycetes; order Kitasatosporales; family Streptomycetaceae; genus Streptomyces; species Streptomyces sp. NPDC085946. Next base: position 53,414 of record NZ_JBITSF010000017.1, read on the forward strand.
CGCCGCCCGCACGAGTCCTGTGGGGACCGGGCGGCGAGCGGCCCGGACCTCCCGCCGCCCGCGCGACCGTGATTACGTGACCCCATGACTGCGATCAGACTGCTCCTCGTCGACGACGATCCCCTGGTGCGGGCCGGGCTGTCCCTGATGCTGGGCGGCGCCGGCGACGTCGAGATCGTCGGCGAGGCCGCGGACGGCGGCGAGGTCGTGCCGCTCGTCGACCGCACCCGCCCGGACGTCGTCCTCATGGACATCCGCATGCCCGCGGTGGACGGCCTGACGGCCACCGAGCGGCTGCGCGGCCGCGAGGACGCCCCGCAGGTGATCGTGCTCACCACCTTCCACGCCGACGAGCAGGTCCTGCGGGCCCTGCGCGCGGGCGCCGCCGGGTTCGTCCTGAAGGACACCCCGCCCGCGGAGATCCTCGACGCGGTGCGGCGGGTCGCGGCCGGGGACCCCGTCCTGTCCCCGGCCGTCACCCGCCAGCTGGTGCGGCACGCGGTGGGCGGCGCCGCCGACACGCGCCGCGCCCACGCCCGGGAGCGCATCGGCCTCCTGAACGACCGCGAACGCGAGGTCGCCGTCGCCGTGGGCCGCGGCCTGTCCAACGCGGACATCGCCCGGCGGCTCTACATGAGCGTCGCCACCGTCAAGACCCACGTCTCCCGCATCCTGGCCAAGCTCGGCCTGAACAACCGGGTGCAGGTCGCGCTGCTGGCCTACGACGCGGGACTGCTGGAGGAGGAGACGGAAGGGCGACAGGCCCCGGCAGGCCGTCCGGACCCCGGGACCGGCCCGCTCACATCGCCGACCGCTCCGCCCCGCCCGCGATCTCCATGAGCCGTACCGGCCTGCGCTCCCGGCGGGACAGCTCGCACGCCTCCGCGATCCGCAGCGCCTGGAGGGCCTCCCGCCCGTCGCAGGGGTTGGGCCGCTCGCCGCGGACGACCTCGACGAACGCGTTCAGCTCCGCCTCGTACGCGGGCCCGAAGCGCTCCAGGAAGCCCGTCCACGGCTTGTCCGCGGCGGGCGGCCCGGTCGGCTCGGTCGACGCGATCGGCGTGCGGTCGTCGAGGCCGACGACGATCTGGTCGCGCTCCCCGGCCAGTTCCATGCGCACGTCGTACCCCGCGCCGTTCAGCCGCGTCGCCGTGACCGTGGCCAGCGTGCCGTCGTCCAGCGTGAGCAGCGCCGCGCCCGTGTCGACGTCGCCCGCCGCGCGGAACATCGCCGGACCGGCGTCCGACCCGGCGGCGTACACGTCCACCACCTCGCGGCCCGTCACCCAGCGCAGCGCGTCGAAGTCGTGGACGAGGGCGTCCCGGTACAGCCCGCCGGACAGCGCCAGCCACTCCGCGGGCGGCGGCGCCTGGTCGCCGGTCACCGCCCGGACGGTGTGCAGCCGGCCCAGCCGCCCGGACCGCACGGCCTCCCGGGCGCCGGTGTAGCCCGCGTCGAAGCGGCGCTGGAAACCCATCTGGAGGACCGTCCCGGCCGCCTCCACCTCGGCGATCGCGCTCAGCGTGCCCGCGAGGTCGAGCGCGATGGGCTTCTCGCAGAACACCGGCAGCCCCGAGCGCGCCGCCCGGCCGATCAGTTCGGCGTGGGCGGACGTGGCCGTCGTGACGACCATGGCGTCCACGCCCCAGCGGAAGATCTCGTCCACGCCGGGCGCCGCCGTCTCGCCCAGCCGGTGCGCCAGCTCCTGGGCCCGTGCGGCGTCCGCGTCCGTGAGGATCAGGGAGCCGACGTCGCGGTGCCGGCTGAGCGTGTTCGCGTGGACGGTGCCGATCCGGCCCGTACCGATGACCCCGATGCGCATGGAGACAAGGTGCGGCCCGGGACCGGCGGTGTCAACGCCCATGTCCGGACAACCGGACTACACGACTTCCCGTCAACAACGCGCGGAGCTACGCTCGGCCCGTGCCGAAACCAGAACCGGATCCGACCGTGCGGCTCGATCTGAGCGTGGACCGCAGCTCACCCGTGCCGCTGTACTTCCAGCTCGCCCAGCAGCTGGAGGCCGCCATCGAACACGGCACGCTGACCCCGGGCAGCCTGCTGGGCAACGAGATCGAGCTCGCCGCCCGGCTCGGCCTGTCCCGGCCGACCGTCCGCCAGGCCATCCAGTCGCTCGTCGACAAGGGCCTGCTCGTGCGCCGCCGCGGCGTCGGCACCCAGGTCGTGCACAGCCGGGTCAAGCGCCCCCTGGAACTGAGCAGCCTCTACGACGACCTGGAGGCGGCGGGGCAGCGCCCGGCCACGAAGGTGCTGGTCAACACCGTCGTCCCGGCGTCCGCCGAGATCGCGGCCGCGCTCGGCGTCGCCGAGGACAGCGAGGTGCACCGGGTGGAGCGGCTGCGGCTCGCGCACGGCGAGCCGATGGCGTACCTGTGCAACCACCTGCCGCCCGGCCTCATCGACCTGGACACCGCGCAGCTGGAGGCGACCGGGCTGTACCGCCTGATGCGGTCCGCCGGGATCACCCTGCACAGCGCCCGCCAGTCCATCGGCGCCCGCGCCGCCTCCGCCGCCGAGGCCGAACGGCTCGGCGAGGAGGCCGGCGCCCCGCTGCTCACCATGGAGCGCGTCACCTTCGACGACACCGGCCGCGCGGTCGAGCACGGCAGCCACACCTACCGGCCGTCCCGCTACTCCTTCGAGTTCCAGCTGCTCGTACGGCCCTGAGCCGCACCCCCGGGCCGCACCCCCGAGCCGCCGTCCCGGCCCGCGATCCCGGGCCGCCGTCCCGGGCTCCCTGCCCCCAGCGGCTCCCGCCCGGCGGGGCCCGCCCTTCGTCCTGATGTCCGGACAATGTGACCCGGCCGCCCTCCCCGGCCGCCCGGCGCCGGACGCCCGTGGTCGACAATGGAGCGTTTGCGGCTGGTGAGACCTAGGAGGTCACCGGCCCTCGCGTACGACAGAACACGGCAAGAAGGGCACGGCCTCGTGGCACGGTTTCGGACCTGGGTGGGCATCGCGGTGGCGGGGGCGCTCTGCGCGTCCCTCGCCGGGTGCAGCAGCACCGGCGGCAAACGGGCGGAGGACGCCCGCAAGGCCGCGGCGGCCCAGGGCAGGGCGGCGGTGGACACGCCCCGCTGGACCTTCGCGATGATCACGCACTCGGGCGACGGCGACACCTTCTGGGACATCGTCCAGAGCGGCGCCGAGCAGGCCGCCGTCAAGGACAACATCAACTTCCTCTACTCGCACGACGACGAGGCGCAGCAGCAGGCCCAGCTCGTGGACGCGGCCGTCGACAAGAAGGTCGACGGGATCATCGTCACGCTCGCCAAGCCCGACGCGATGAAGGCCGCCGTGGCCCGCGCCCGCGAGGCCGGCATCCCGGTGGTCACGGTCAACTCCGGCTCGGCCGAGTCCAAGGACTTCGGCGCGCTGACCCACATCGGCCAGGACGAGACGATCGCCGGCGAGGCGGTCGGCGAGGAGCTGAACGAGCGGGGCAGGAAGAAGGTCCTGTGCGTCCTGCACGAGCAGGGCAACGTCGGCCACGAGCAGCGCTGCGACGGCCTGGCCGAGACCTTCGACGGCACGGTCGCCCGGCTCTACGTCAACGGCACGAGCATGCCGGACGTGCAGTCCGCGCTGGAGGCGAGGCTCCAGTCGGACCGAACCGTCGACGCGGTCGTCACGCTCGGCGCCCCGTACGCCGACACGGCCGTCAAGGCCCGCGAGGGCGCCGGCAGCGACGCCGAGATCGACACCTTCGACCTCAACGCCAAGGTGGCCGCCGGACTGAAGGACGGCACCCTGGGCTTCGCCGTCGACCAGCAGCCCTACCTCCAGGGCTACCAGGCCGTCGACCTGCTGTGGCTCTACCGGTACAACGCCGACGTCCTCGGCGGCGGCCGGCCGGTGCTCACCGGGCCGCAGATCATCACCAAGGCCGACGCGGCCGCGCTGGAGGAGTACACGAAGCGGGGCACCCGATGAGCGCGACCACCGACACCACCTTTGACGAAAGGTTTCTGCGGAGCTCTCCGCTCCGGACCCTGCTGAGCCGTCCCGAGCTGGGCTCGGTGGTCGGCGCGCTCGCGGTCTTCGTCTTCTTCGCGCTCGCCGCCGACAGCTTCCTGCGCGCCTCCAGCCTCGGCACCGTCCTGTACGCGTCCTCCACGATCGGCATCATGGCCGTCCCGGTGGCGCTGCTGATGATCGGCGGCGAGTTCGACCTGTCGGCGGGCGTCCTGGTGACGTCCTCCGCGCTGGTCTCGTCGATGTTCAGCTACCAGATGACCGCGAACGTCTGGGTCGGCGTGGCCGTGTCCCTGCTGGTCACCCTGGCGATCGGCGCCTTCAACGGCTTCGTGCTGACCCGCACCAAACTGCCGAGCTTCATCGTCACCCTCGGCACGTTCCTGATGCTGACCGGCATGAACCTCGGCCTCACCAAGCTGATCGGCGGCACCGTCTCCACCAAGACGATCGCCGACATGGAGGGCTTCCCGAGCGCCCGGGCGCTGTTCGCCTCGACGCTCACCCTCGGCGGCGTCGACATCAAGATCACCGTCGTGTGGTGGCTCGCCCTGGTCGCCCTCGCCAGCTGGATCCTGCTGCGCACCCGCGCGGGCAACTGGATCTTCGCCGTCGGCGGCAACCAGGCCGCGGCCCGCGCGGTCGGCGTCCCCGTCGCGAAGACCAGGATCGGCCTGTACATGGGCGTGGCGCTGGGCGCCTGGATCTCCGGCCAGCACCTGCTCTTCAGCTACGACGTCGTCCAGTCCGGCGAGGGCGTCGGCAACGAGCTGATCTACATCATCGCGGCCGTCATCGGCGGCTGCCTGATCACCGGCGGGTACGGCAGCGCCGTCGGCTCGGCGGTCGGCGCCCTGCTGTTCGGCATGACCAGCAAGGGCATCGTCTTCGCCGAGTGGAACCCCGACTGGTTCAAGTTCTTCCTCGGAGCGATGCTGCTCCTCGCGACCCTGCTCAACGCCTGGGTCCGCAAGCGGGCGGAGGCCGCCGAGTGACCGGTACGCAGGAACGCACGGCGCTCGTGGAGCTCTCCGGCGTCGGCAAGCACTACGGGCGGGTCCGCGCCCTGGAGGGCGTCTCCCTGGAGGTCCACGCCGGGGAGATCACCTGCGTCCTCGGGGACAACGGCGCCGGCAAGTCCACCCTCATCAAGATCATCGCCGGTCTGCACGGGCACGACGGCGGCACCCTGCGCATCGACGGCGAGGAGACCCGCCTGACGTCCCCGCGCGAGGCCCTGGACCGCGGCATCGCGACGGTCCACCAGGACCTGGCCGTCGTCCCGCTCATGCCGGTGTGGCGGAACTTCTTCCTCGGCTCCGAACCCCGCAAGGGCGTCCTCAAGCGCCTGGACGTCGACTTCATGCGCCGGACCACGCGCGAGGAACTCCTGCGCATGGGCATCGACCTGCGCGACGTCGACCAGCCCATCGGCACGCTCTCCGGCGGCGAACGGCAGTGCGTGGCGATCGCGCGGGCGGTGTACTTCGGCGCGAAGGTGCTCGTCCTGGACGAGCCGACGGCGGCGCTGGGCGTCAAGCAGTCCGGCGTGGTCCTGAAGTACGTGGCGGCGGCCCGTGACCGAGGGCTGGGCGTGGTCCTCATCACCCACAACCCGCATCACGCGTACCTGGTCGGCGACCGCTTCGTGCTGCTGAAACGGGGCACGATGGCCGGCAGCCACACCCGCGCCGACATCACCCTCGAGGAACTGACCCGCCAGATGGCAGGCGGAAACGAACTGGACGACCTCCGCCACGAACTGGAACGAACCGAAACCCACTGACCGACCGAGGGACAACGAGCCCGCGCGGGGGCGCGGGGAACTGCGCGAACGACGTCCGGCGTGCTCTGGGGGCGCGGGGAACTGCGCGAACGACGCCCGGCGTGCTCCGGGGGCGCGGGGAACCGCGCAATAACCCCCCACGCTCCCGCACCCGGCTATGTTCCGCACACGGCCGGGGGCGCGGGGAACTGCGCGATAACCCCCACGCTCCCGCACCCGGCAACGCTCCGCACACGGCCGGGGGCGCGGGGAACTGCGCGAACGACGCCCGGCGTGCTCCGGGGCCGCGGGGAACCGCGCGATCACCCCACCCCCGCCCCCGGCGACGAACGGCACACCCCGCTTCCCCATTCGGCACCCACCCCACCCGTGCGGCACAATCGGCGGCGATGAGCACCTACCGCGACCTCACCGCCCCCATCGGCTCCCGCAGGGCTCCCGTGCTCCGCACGGTGGGCACCCGGGAGCGCCGTTCCCACCTCACGGCACCCCGCGTGCCCACCGTGGGCATCGACATCGGCGGCACCAAGGTGATGGCGGGCGTCGTGGACGCCGACGGCAACATCCTGGAGAAGCTCCGCACGGAGACCCCGGACAAGTCCAAGAGCCCGAAGGTCGTCGAGGACACCATCGTCGAACTCGTCCTGGACCTCTCCGACCGGCACGACGTGCACGCGGTCGGCATCGGCGCGGCCGGCTGGGTCGACGCCGACCGCAACCGGGTGCTGTTCGCCCCGCACCTGTCCTGGCGCAACGAACCCCTGCGGGACCGCCTCGCGAGCCGCCTGTCGGTCCCCGTCCTGGTGGACAACGACGCCAACACCGCTGCCTGGGCCGAGTGGCGCTTCGGCGCCGGCCGCGGCGAGGACCACCTGGTCATGATCACGCTCGGCACCGGCATCGGCGGCGCCATCCTGGAGGACGGCCAGGTCAAGCGCGGCAAGTACGGCGTCGCCGGTGAGTTCGGCCACATGCAGGTGGTGCCCGGCGGCCACCGCTGCCCGTGCGGCAACCGCGGCTGCTGGGAGCAGTACAGCTCCGGCAACGCCCTGGTCCGCGAGGCCCGCGAGCTCGCCGCGGCCGACTCGCCGGTGGCGTACGGGATCATCGAGCACGTCAAGGGCAACATCTCCGACATCAGCGGCCCGATGATCACCGAGCTGGCCCGCGAGGGCGACGCCATGTGCGTCGAACTGCTCCAGGACATCGGCCAGTGGCTCGGCGTCGGCATCGCCAACCTCGCCGCCGCCCTGGACCCCTCCTGCTTCGTCATCGGCGGCGGCGTCTCGGCCGCCGACGACCTGCTCATCGGCCCCGCACGGGACGCCTTCAAACGCCACCTGACCGGCCGGGGCTACCGCCCCGAGGCGCGCCTGGTCCGCGCCCAGCTCGGTCCCGAGGCCGGCATGGTCGGCGCCGCCGACCTCGCCCGGCTGGTCGCCCGCCGCTTCCGCCGCGCCAAGCGCCGCCGGGTGGAGCGGTACGAGCGCTACGAACGGTTCACCCAAGCCCGCCGCAGCACCCAGGAGACCCTGTGACGGACGCCCTGTCAGGACAGCCCCGGCCCTCCGGGCCGCAGCCGCCCGCCGAGGACCGCGGCCACATGATCCGCCGCAGGGCGCTCACCCTGCTGATCATCGTGCTGCTCATCGGCATCCCTGCCGGCTACCTGGTGATCTCCGCCAACCAGAGCCGCGCCAGCGGCAAGGACAAGGAGGCGAAGTACTCGGCGACCGGCCTGACCGAGGGCTGGCCGTCGAAGCTGCAACGCCGCCTGTACCAGGTGCCCGTCCCGCACCCGGCCTGGCACCTGGCGTACTACGAGACCAACAACTGGAAGACCAGCCGCCTCTACGTCCAGTTCGAGACCAACGCGGCGGGCCTGGACGCCTTCCTGGCGGGCGTGGGCACGAGCCGGCAGGAGCTGAGGAAGGACCACATCACGATCGGCGCCCGCGACCGGCGGGTCAGCGGCTGGACGTTCTCCGGCGCGGGCGACTGGCGGGGCCTGGTGCACCGGCAGGAGAACCCGGCACCCACCCACGACATCGTGGTGAACCTGGCCGACCCCGCCTATCCGATGGTGTACCTGGTCTCCCGCACGGTGCCCTGACGCCCCGACCGGACGGCGGACCGGCCGCCGGAGCCGATTGTCAGACCCCGCCCGTAGAGTCGAAGACGTCTGATCCGACAGGCGGGCGGGAGGTGACAGGACGCATGAGCGAGACGGCCGCGGCGGCCGGGGCGACGGAGCGCGGGGCGGGCGAGGCGGCGGGGGACACCCCGGTCCCCGTACGCCTCGCCGCCGTCTTCCTGCCCGCCCCCCTCCCGCGCCACGGGCGGATCGCCTTCTGGGACCCCGAGGGCGGGGACCCGCCCGCCGGGGACACCGAGCTCACCGTCGTACGGCGGCACGGCTCCGGCGTACGGCGGCGCACCGCCCCGGCGCTGTCGCTCCCGCTCGACGAGGCCCTGCCGGTGCTGGTGCGGGCCCGGCACGACCCTGCGGCCCACCCCGCCACCGCCTGCTGGGGCGCCGCCGCCCTGCACGCGCTGCGGCTGACCGCCCGCGGCCGGCTGCTGCCCGGCCTCACGGCCACCGGCCACGACGCGTGGCGCGCGGGCCCGCTGGAGCCGGCCGACATCGCGCACCTGCGCGCGGTGGCCGCCGCCCTGCCGTACGAGGGCCACGCCGTCCCGCTGCCCGGCCCCGGCCCCCTCCGGCTGCCCGAGCCGGAAGCACTGGTGCGCGCCTTCCTCGACGCGGTCGCCGACACCCTGCCCCGCACCCCGGCCGCGCCGCACGCCTCGGGCCGGCCCTTCGCCGCACGCGAGGCGCAGCGGCTGCCCGGCGCCCACGACTGGGCCGCCGAGGTCGCCGCCGGCATGGACGCGGGGGTGCGGATCTCCCTGCGCCTGGACCTGTCGGCGTACGACCTGTTCGACGGCTCCGGCGAGGACCTGCGCAGCGCGGGCGCGGCGGTCGTCCAGGTGCACAGCCTCGCCGACCCCACCCTCGTCGCCGACGCGGCGGCCCTGTGGGCGGGGGAGGCGGACGACGCGTTCGGCCCCCGCGCGCGCGTGGACGCCGCCCTCGCGGTGCGCCGCGCGGCCCGCGTCTGGCCGCCGCTGGAGCGGCTCGGCGACCAGGACGTGCCCGACGTCCTGGCGCTGTCCGAGGACGAGCTGGGCGACCTGCTCGGCGTCGCGGCCACCCGCCTCGCGTCGGCCGGGGTCGCCGTGCACTGGCCCAGGGACCTCGCCCAGGACCTCTCCGCCCGGGCGGAGGTGCGCCCGGCCCCCGGCTCGGCGACCGACGGCAGCGGCTTCTTCGAGAGCGAGGACCTGCTGCAGTTCCGCTGGCGGCTGGCGCTGGGCGGCGACCCGCTCACCGAGGCCGAGATGGACGCCCTCGCCGAGGCCCACCGCCCGGTCGTCCGGCTGCGCGACCAGTGGGTGCTGGTCGACCCGGCCCTCGTCCGCAAGGCCCGCAAACGCGACCTCGGCCTGCTCGACCCGGTCGACGCGCTGTCCGTCGCGCTCACCGGCACCGCGGAGGTCGACGGCGAGACCGTCGAGGCCGTGCCGGCCGGCGCGCTGGCCGTCCTGCGCGACCGCCTGACCGCCGGGGTGCGCCCCGCCGACCCCCCGCCGGGCCTGCGCGCCACCCTGCGCGACTACCAGCTGCGGGGCCTGGCCTGGCTCGACCTCATGACCTCCCTCGGCCTCGGCGGCTGCCTCGCCGACGACATGGGCCTCGGCAAGACCGTCACCGTCATCGCCCTGCACCTCAAGCGCGCCCGCCCCGAGCCGACCCTGGTGGTCTGCCCGGCCTCCCTGCTCGGCAACTGGCAGCGGGAGATCACCCGGTTCGCGCCCGGCGTGCCCGTCCGCCGCTTCCACGGACCCGACCGCGGCCTGGACGACCTGGACGGCGGTTTCGTCCTCACCACCTACGGCACCATGCGCTCGGCCGCCCCGGCCCTGGCCGCACAGTCCTGGGGCATGGTCGTCGCCGACGAGGCCCAGCACGTGAAGAACCCGTACTCGACCACCGCCAAGGCCCTGCGCACGATCCCGTCGCCCGCGCGCGTGGCCCTGACCGGCACACCGGTCGAGAACAACCTCTCCGAACTCTGGGCGCTCCTCGACTGGACGACCCCCGGACTGCTCGGCCCGCTGAAGTCCTTCCGCGCCCGGCACGCCCGCGCGGTGGAGAACGGCGAGGACGAGGAGGCGGTGCAGCGCCTCGCCCGCCTGGTCCGGCCCTTCCTGCTGCGCCGCAAGAAGTCCGACCCGGGCATCGTGCCCGAGCTGCCGCCCAAGACGGAGACCGACCACCCGGTCCCGCTCACCCGCGAGCAGACCGCGCTGTACGAGGCGGTGGTGCGCGAGTCGATGCTCGCCATCGAGACCTCGCGGGGCATGGCCCGCAGGGGCCTGGTGCTCAAGCTCCTCACCTCGCTGAAGCAGATCTGCGACCACCCGGCGCTGTTCCTCAAGGAGGAGCACCCGCGCGGCGCGGGCGACCGGCTGGCCGCCCGCTCCGGCAAACTCGCCCTGCTGGACGAGCTGTTGGACACCCTGCTGGCCGAGGACGGCTCCGCCCTGGTCTTCACGCAGTACGTCGGCATGGCCCGCCTGATCACCGGGCACCTCGCCGCCCGCGCGGTGCCGGCCGACCTGCTGCACGGCGGCACCCCGGTCCCGGAGCGCGAGCGCATGGTCGACCGCTTCCAGGACGGTGCCGTGCCGGTCCTGGTGCTGTCCCTGAAGGCCGCCGGGACCGGCCTCAACCTCACCCGCGCGGGCCACGTGGTCCACTTCGACCGCTGGTGGAACCCGGCCGTCGAGGAGCAGGCCACCGACCGGGCCTACCGCATCGGCCAGACCCAGCCCGTCCAGGTCCACCGCCTCATCACCGAGGGCACGGTCGAGGACCGCATCGCCGAGATGCTCCAGGCCAAGCGCGCCCTGGCCGACGCCGTCCTCGGCTCCGGCGAGGCGGCCCTCACCGAGCTGACCGACCGCGAGCTGTCCGACCTGGTCTCCCTGCGGAGGACGTCATGACCCCCCGCCCCGCCGACGAGGCACGCCGCGCCCTGCGGGAGGCACGGGAGCGGGCCGGCCGCGAGACCGACCCGGCGGACACCCGCCAGGCCGTGCGATCCGCCGAGCCGGACACGGACACGCGGGCCCCCGAGCCCTCCGAAGCCGGGTCCCCCCACCCGCACACCCGCCCCGCCGACGTGGCCCGCGAGGCCCTGCGCAGGGCGGTCGCGGCGCGGCGCGCGGCGGGGGCGCCGGAGGACGCCTCCGCTGGTCTTCCGCCCGGGGCGGCCGCCGACGGGGCTACGGATGACGTGCCGCAGGAGGACGCGGCCGCTCACGGCGCTCCCGGCGGTGGGCCGGCGGACGCGGGCGTGGACCGTGTCGCCGACGGTGGGCCGGTGGACGTTTCCGGCGACGCGCCGCGGACCGGCGCAGCCGGTGCGGAAGCAGTGCCGGCCGACGGGTCCCGCCGCGTGCCGGACCGGCCCGATGACCGGCCCGTACGGCGGCCGGCGACCGGCCCGGGCAGCAGGGGCGCGACCGCTGCGACCACTGCGACCGTGACCGCCACGGACCGGCCTGCCGCGGGCCCTGCGGACGAGGACGCCGAGGACCCGCCCCACAGCGACACGCGGAACGCGACCCGGAGGGAGGAGACCCCCGGCGACGCGGCCTCCCAGGATCCGGCCCCGGCCGCCCCGGCCCCGGCCGCCCCGACCCCTTCGACCCTCGCCGACCCCACACCCAGCGGCACCCCCGGCGCACCCGACACCCCCGGCACCTCCCACCCCGCCAAGCCCCGCCCCGCGGACCTCGCGCGTGAGGCGCTGCGCGCGGCGCGCCGGGCCCGTACGGACCTCGCGGGGCAGGACGACGGGGCGGCCGCCGCTGCGCGACCGCCCGCGGGACCGGTGACGCCGGCCACCGCCGCCCCGGCCGGAGGACGGACCGAGCACGATCTCCCGGCCGGGCTCCCCGGCACCGGGGACAAGGCGCCGCCTTCCACCGCGGCCGCTGCCCGGTCCGCCGTGGCCGCGACGCGGTCCGGCCGCGGCTCCCGGGACCGCGTGGCCGGCCCCCGCGCGCGGGACGTACGCGCGTTGCTCGCCGACGCGTTCCGCATGCCCGCCTCGGCGGACGAGCCGGAGGAGGCACCCGCCGGCCGCGACGGGTCGGGACGGGGAAGCGTGCCGGAGCGCACGCCCCGCTCCGCGTCCCCAGCCACGGCAGCCCCCGGAGACCCCGCGTTCACCGGCACGCACCCGCACCCGCACTCGCGCCCGCACCCCGCGGCCCACGACGCACGCGAGACCGCCACCCCGGGCACGACGGGGGCCTCCCACCGTCCCGCTCCGGCCGAACCGGGCCCGCCCCCACCGGCGACCCCCCGGATGCCCCGCACCATGGCCACCCCCGACCGCGACAACGACCTGCGCCGCACCTTCCCCGCCTTCCCGCCCCGCGCCTCGGACGACCGCGGCTTCGCGGAGACCTGGTGGGGGAACGCGTGGGTCGCCGCGCTGGAGGAGGGCGCGCTGGACGCCAAGCGCCTGGCCCGCGGACGCGGCTATGCCGAGCAGGGCAACGTCGACGCCATCACCGTGACGCCGGGGCTGGTCCTGGCGTACGTCAAGGGCAGCCGCCCGCGGCCGTACCGCGTGCAGGTGCGGCTGCGCACGCTCGACGACACCGACTGGGAGCGGTTCCTGGACGCCGCCGCCGACCGGCCGGGGGACATCGCCGCCCTGCTGGACAAGGAGATGCCGCAGTCCCTCGCGGACTGCGGTGTCCCGCTGCTGCCCGGCCCCGGCGACCTCGCCCCGCGGTGCAGCTGCCCGGACTCCGGCCACCCCTGCAAGCACGCCGCCGCCCTCTGCTACCAGGCCGCCCGCCTGCTCGACGCCGACCCGTTCGTGCTGTTCCTGCTGCGCGGCCGCGGCGAACGCGAGGTGCTCGACACCCTGTCCCGCCGCAGCGCCGCCCGCGCGGCCCGTGCCGCGCGGGAGAGGGAACCCGCGCCGCTGCCCGGCGTCCGGGCCACCGAGGTCCTGGCCCGTGGCGCGCTGCCGCCCCTGCCGGCGCCGCTGCCCGTGCCGCCGCACCCGGAACAGCCCCCGGTGTACCCGGCGGCCCCCGGCGGCCCGGACCCCTTCGCGCTGGACCAGCTCGCCACCGACGCCGCCGCCCGGGCGCACGCCCTGCTCACCACCGGCCGCGACCCGGTGGGGCGGTTCACACTCTGGCAGGACGCGGTCCGCCTGGCCGCGGGCCGCCCCGGCTCGGGGCTCACCGCCGCGACACGCGCCCTGTACGCCTCCCTGGCCTCCGCCGCCGGCCGCACCCCGGCCGAGCTGGCGCGCGCGGTCGCGGCCTGGCGGCAGGGCGGGCCCGAGGGCCTGACCGTCCTGGAGGAGGCCTGGGACCCGCCGGCCGGGCGTTTCGACCGCGCCCGCCCGCTGCTGCTCGCCGCGGACCTGCCCGCCTTCCGGCCCTGGCGCAACCGCCTCACCCATCCCCGGGGCCACCTCCAGCTCCGCCTCGGCCGCGACGGCCTGTGGTACGCGTACGAGTCCGAGCCGGGCCACGACGACTGGTGGCCCCGCGGCACCCCCGACCTCGACCCGGTGGGCGCCCTGACCGGCCTCGGCGTCACCGGCGACCTCTGAGGCCCGCCGCACCCGCGAGGCTGGACGTCCGGGGATCAACTCCCTTGTGTGCGCCCGTCGTTGGTCCGCGCCGTACCTGGGCGGTGCCGGCAACGGCCGGGGGCGACCCCATGACACGCGTCGCCGTCCCCACCGCGCCGAACACCGGACACGGCAGCACGGGGCACGCTGACCGTCGACCCGGCGTTCGAGTCGCGGCGCCGGCGCGCGGGCACCACGACGACGCCACCCGGTGCGCGCCGCACCCGCCACGGACCGTGCCCCGCGCGCGGGACGCACGGCACCGGCCCGCCGTTCCGGCGGACCCCGGATCGCCCTCGCCGCCGAGCCGCACATCGTGCGCGATCCCCTCGCCCGGGGCGCGGCAGCCGGCACGGCCGCGGCCCTTGGGCAACCGCACCGGTTCACCTCCCTCGGGCAGTCACGCCAGGGCCGGTCTGGCATGGGGCGTGGCACCGCTGATCGGAGTCCGAGGACTCCGCGGCGACATCGCGGAGCGCGGGTCACCGGTGTCCGGGCGTCACCGGCGGCGCCGGGATTCAGGGGCAGCGGCCGGTGGTGCCGGCGTGGTCGGGCGCCGCGAAGGTGGTCCAGGCGGTGCGGGCGGGCAGCGGATGGACGGTGCGGCCGGCGACGGCGTTGAGGATCACGGCGGCCCGGTGGGCACCGAGGCCGAGGTCGGGCGTGCCGACGCCGTGGGTGTGCAGCTCGGCGTTCTGCACGTACAGGCCGCCGGTGAGGGCGGGCCGGGTGGCGACCCGGTGGTCCAGGTCGACTCGGTAGCGGCCCCGCTCGTCCCAGTCGATCAGGTGGGCGATCGGATCGAGGACCGCGGGGCGGACCGCGCGGTAGCCGGTGGCGAGGACCACCGCGCCGGTGCGCAGGACGCTTTCGGTCCCGGAGTCGATGTGCCGGCAGTGCAGTTCGACGGTGTCGCCCGGACCGGCGGTGGCGGCCACCACCGCCGTGCCGGGAACGATCTCGACCGGCTCGGCGTCGACCGGCCGCCCGACGGTGGCCTGGTAGAGGTGGTCGTGGATCTCGGCGAGGGTCTCGGCGCTGGCCGCCTTGTACAGCTGCCACTGCTCGCCGACCAGCCGGTCGCGTACGGCGGCGGGGAGGGCGTGGAAGTAGCGGGTGTAGTCGGGGGTGAAGTGTTCCAGGCCGAGCTTGGAGTACTCCATCGGGGCGAACGCGCGGGTCCGGGTGAGCCAGCGCAGCCGGGTGCCGTCGCCGGCGCGGGTGCGCAGCAGGTCGAGGAAGACCTCGGCGCCGGACTGGCCGGAGCCGAGGACGGTGATGTCCTGGGCGCCGTCGAGAGCGGAGCGCCGGTCCAGGTACTGGGCGCAGTGCCAGACCCGAAGGTGGCCGTCCAGGGCGGCGAACGCGGACGGCCGGTACGGCTCGGTGCCGACCCCGAGGACGACGTTGCGGGCGGAGAACTCCCGGCCGCCCGCGACGACACGGAACAGCCGCTCGGCGGTGTCCCAGTGGACCGAGCTGACCTGGAGGCCGAAGCGGCAGCTGGTCAGGCGTTCGGCCGCCCAGCGGCAGTAGTCCTCGTACTCGCGCCGCGGCAGGTGGAACCGCTCGGAGAAGTAGAACGGGAAGAGCCGCTGCCGGTGCCGCAGGTAGTTGAGGAACGACCAGGGGCTGGTCGGGTCGACCAGGGAGACGAGGTCGGCCAGGAACGGGACCTGCATCCTCGCCCCGTCGACCAGCAGGCCGGGGTGCCAGCGGAACTCCGCGCCGGCCTCGCAGAACAGCGTGCTCAGATCGGGCACCTGGTCGCACAGCGCGGCGAGCGAGAGGTTGAACGGGCCGATGCCGACGCCGAGCAGGTCGTACGGTGCGGTCGGTGGCTGGCTCATGATGTCGCGGGCCTCCTGGCGGGTGGGGCCGGTCGGCGGATCATCAGGACGGCACGCTTGTCGGGCAGGTCGAGTTCGGCCTCGCGACGGAAGCCGGCGTTGCGGAACGCCCGGACGGACGGGACGTTGCGCACGTCCGGCTCTCCGACCAGCCGGGGAACGTACCGCAGCAGGTGGTCGGCGAGGGCGGTGAGCAGGATGCTGCCGAGCCCTCTGCCGCGCGCGTCGGGCGGCCCGAGCAGCAGATGGATCCCGGTGTCGTCCGGCCGGGCACGGTAGTGGCGGGCGAGCGGGTCGAGGTCGGCGCGGTAGACCTCCCAGTAGCTCATCGGCGTGCCGTCGAGCAGGCCCAGGCACGGGGTGCTGCGGCCGTCGCCGGCCAGCTGGGCGCTGACGTGGTGCTCGGTGCGCTCGGCCGGCCCGTCGAGCGACCAGTACGCCGCGACCGCCGGGTCGTTCATCCATTCCGTGAGCAGCGGCAGGTCGGCGGTCCGGACGGGGCGCAGCCGGAACTCGCCGCCGGCGGTGGCCAGCGTGCAGGGGAGGGCCGGGGTGGTCACGGGGCGGCCACCGGGTTGGGCAGGGTGACGTACACCGACTGGGTGGCCACCGGGCCGACCAGCTCGTCGAGGCCGTCGAGACGGGTGAGCAGGTTGGCCTTGCAGCGCAGGGTCGGCGCGTCGAGCAGGTGGGCGGGCAGGCCGGAGCCGGTCGCCGCGGCGGCGGGGCCGGCGAGGAAACGGCGCAGCAGGGTGAGCAGCTGCTGCTCGTCCGCCAGGCGCTGGGCGCCGAACGCGCCGGCCAGGCCGAGCACGTGGTTGATGCCCAGGTAGTAGCAGAACCGCTCGTCGGCGACCTCGTCCGGGACGAAGGTGTCGCTGTCGGCACCGATACCGGGCAGGCGGGCGGAGAGTTCGTCGGCCTTCGACCGGCGGAAGTAGTAGCCCTGGTTGTCGCGGTAGCGGCCGCCGGCGGGCCAGCCGTCGGCGTCGAGCAGGACGAGGGTGTTCTGCTGGTGCGCTTCCAGGGCGATGCCGCCGCGGCCGTCCAACCAGAGGACGGGCAGCACCACGGCGTCGAGGTAGCGCTGGAACCATTCGGCGGCCACGGTGCGCACCGGCCGGTGGGTACGGGCGGCGAGGCCGCGCACCACCCCGGCCAGGGCGGAGTCGAGGGTGTCGCCGAGCGGCTGCTCGGCGACCAGTCCGGCCACGCAGTGCACCCGGGTGTCCGGGCCGAACGGCTGGCGGCGCACCACCGTGTCCAGGCCGGAAGGATCGGGCAGGCCGGGGGCGTCCAGGCCGATCCACGCCGGGTCGCGGACGATGTCGAAGCCGGGGTGCGCGGCCCGCCATTCGGCGGCCAGGCCCGCCTCCAGCAGCCGGTGCACCTCCAGGCCGCGGTGCATCTCCTTGCGGAGGTTCTCCCGGCGGGAGTTGGTGATGCGCAGGCCCAGCGAGAGCTTGAGCATCCACGGGGTGCCGGGGCAGAGGACGGTGCGGACCGAGGAGGTCGGGTGCCACAGCCCGCCGCGCGCGCCGAGGTGGCGCAGTCGGCCCTGCTCCAGCAGCGCCGCGACGGCCGGGCGCAGGGCGAGTTCGGCGGCCTGCCAGGGGTGCACCGGCAGCGCGGCGGTGCCCGGCGGAAGGGCGTCCGGGTCGCCGAGCAGGCGCGCGGTGATCTGGTCGGCGGTGAGCGGCTCGGCGGAGTCGGCGGCGAGCAACTCCCGGTCGACGGCATACCAGTGCAGGCGGAAGGCCCCGTGGGTTTCCGGGGAGTAGGCGGCGCTCTGGGCGGGGGCGAGACCGTCGCGGCCCTTGGGCGCGGGGTGCTGCGGGTGGCCGAGCAGCAGGGACTGCTCGGACCGGAGGAACGGGGAGTGCTCCGGGCCGGCCGTGGTGCGGCGGTGGGCGAGGATGCCGGCCGTGCGGGTGACCGAGTCGGCGACCTGGGCGACCAGGGCGGCAAGGTGACCGGGCGCGCCGCGCCCGGAGCTCGCGCCGATCAGGGCCGCGACGGTGACCGCGTCCACGGGGGTGGACGACCGGCCGGCCTCGGGTGTGCCGCCGGTGCCGAGGGTGACCGGCCCGAAGCGGTGCCAGCCGCAGGGCGACCAGTACCGTACGGGCGCCGTGAGCCGGGCGGCACCGCCCAGCACCGGCACGTGCAGGACGTGGCCGGGGCCGGGGGCGGCACCGGTCTCGCGCGTCCAGCAGCGCAGCAGGTTCTCCGTGGCGGCGTGCTCGGCGGCGACGGCGGGGTCCGGATGGAGCAGCGGATCGGTGCCTGGCTGGCGGGGCGTGCCGGGCGGGGTACCGGTGAGGGCGGTGCTCATGGCTGCTGGCTGCTCCTTCGGGCGGTCGGGCGGCCCTGACAGGCGCATGGCTATCGGTGCCCGGCCGTGTGACACAACATCTGTTGCTCCTGACGGCTGATTACCTCACTCGTAGGACTGATCAGAGGGCCTGGACCGGTTTCGGTGCCGGAGGACCGTTGCCGTGCTGCCGGTGGCCGGCACCCCACCGGCTCACCGCATCGCGCCGCGTCCCGTCGGCTGCTCCGAGGTGACCGATGCGAAGGCGCCTCGTTGGTCCGGCCATGAAGAAGATCATGACCCTCTCGGCCACGGCCATGGCCGCTCCCGCTCACGTCGGCGGCGGGGGCGTCGACCCCGCCGCCGACGGGGACTTCGGTGCCTCCGCCGTCTGCCTGCACGAGCCGGCCGTGGTGCCCGTGGGCGGCCGGCTCCCCGAGGACGTTGCCCGCGAGGCCGGGAACGTACGGGGCAAGGGCCTGTAGCAGGGCTCGTCGCTTCCCGGCGGTGATGCGGCGTCACCGGCCTCCGCGGACCGGGGACGGCGAGGAAGCGCGGGCGGCGCACGCCGCCCGCACGGAACGCTCCTCGTCGGCAGCGGTGGCCTTCCTGCCCCCTCACGGCCTCGGCAGCCCGACCGCACAGCCCCTGTCACCGATCCCGCCGCCCTGACCTCCGCCGGGCTGCGGAAGCACCCCGAGGACCTGGCGGCCCGGCTGTCGCCGGCAATCCGCCCCCTCCCCGTCCTACGGGCGGGATCCGCATCGGCGGCGCCCCGATCATGAGCGCCTCCCCTCCCGCGTCTGCCCGGACCGCCCTCCGACCGCGACGACAGGACCGACCACGGCGGCTTCGCGCTCGCCCGTCCCGGTCGTCGCCGGCGGGAACCGACGGACCACCTCACCCGGCCGCCCGGTGCCGGCGGGCACGACGCCCCATGCCGTGTGCCGGCCCGGCCGGGCCCCCGCCGGACCGGACCGCACCCCGATGACCGGCCGCGCTCCGTGGCCCCGGAACGAGCCCGTCGCGTCCGCGCTCGTGCTCCGTCGGCGCCGGTGACGCCGTGTTCCACCGGCCCCGTTCCGCCTCGAGCCCCGTCAGCACCCCCGCCCCCACGTCAGACAGGGACGAACATGAGCGTCTTCGCCACCATGGAATCCGAGGTCCGCAGCTACAGCCGGGCTTGGCCCGCCGTCTTCACCACCGCCCGCGGTGCCGAACTGCGTGACACGAACGGCCATGCCTACCTCGACTTCTTCGCGGGCGCGGGAGCCCTCAACTACGGTCACAATCCGCCCGAGCTGAAGTCGGCCCTGCTGGAGTACCTGACCGGGGACGGCATCACCCACGGGCTCGACATGCACACCACCGCCAAGGGTGCCTTCCTGGAGCGCCTGCGCGACCTGGTGCTCATCCCGCGCGGTCTGGACTACCGCGTCCAGTTCCCCGGGCCCGGCGGCACCAACGCCGTCGAGGCGGCACTCAAGCTGGCCCGCAAGGCCACCGGACGGCACACCGTCGGCTACTTCGAGCGCGGCTTTCACGGCATGACGCTCGGTGCGCTCGCCGTCACCGCCAACCCGGCCAAGCGCGCCGGGGCCGGTGTCCCGCTGCCGCACACCGTGCCGTTGCCCTTCGACGACCCCGCCGACGAGGACGAGGGAGCCGTCACCCGGCTGGTGGAGGCGTTGGAGACCGCGGCCGCCGACGGGCCGCTCGCCGCCGTGGTGGTGGAGACCGTGCAGGGCGAGGGCGGCGTCAACCCGGCCCGTCCGGCCTGGCTGAAGGCCCTCGCCTCCTGGGCCCGGGCGCACGGCACCCTGCTGGTGGCCGACGACATCCAGATGGGCTGCGGGCGCACCGGCCCGTTCTTCTCCTTCGAGACATCCGGAGTGGTGCCCGACATCGTCTGCCTGTCCAAATCGATCAGTGGTTACGGGACGCCCATGGCCCTCACCCTGATGCGCCCGGAGTACGACGTGTGGCGTCCCGGCGAGCACAACGGCACCTTCCGGGGCTACAACCCGGCGTTCGTCACGGCCACCCGCGCACTGGAGGTCTTCTGGTCCGACGGCGCGCTCCAGGCCAGGACCGCCGTGCTGGGCGAACGGATGCGCCGCTCCCTGACCGGGACGGCCCGCCGTCATGGGCTCCCCGCCCCGCGCGGACGGGGTCTGGTCTGGGGACTGCCCCTCGACCGCCCGGGTGCGGCCCAGGAGGTCTGCGACGCCGCCTACCGGGCGGGACTGCTGCTGGAGACCGCCAGCCTCCAGGGGGAGGTGGTCAAGCTGCTGCCACCGCTCACCGTGACGGACGGGCAGCTGGAGCGGGGCCTGGGCGTTCTCGACGAGGCGATCGCGGCGGTGGCCGGCGTCCGGGGCCCGGCGTCCTGACCGGGACCCCTGCGTCGGACCCGGGGTTGCCACGCGGCGCCCCCGTTGTCCTGTCAGCCCGCCGCGGCAGGCCGGTCGCCGGGACCGGCGCACCCACCGGGGAGGCCGGGGCGCAGGAGCGTCCGCGGCCCCCTCACATGCTTCTCGTCGGCCGCCCCCGACGCGGCGCCGCGCGCGTGGCGGCAACCGGGACGCCCCGCCGCCCACGGCCTCCTGGAGCGCACCGGGACACGACACGCGCCGGGCGCCGCCCCGCGAGAACGGGAAAAAGGCCAGGTGGGACATCGGTGGGGATCGACCGTCGAGCCGGTTCGGGGTCTCCTCACCGTGCCGCGCACGCAATCACCCGGAAGTGATCTTGTCTCCCTGACGTACGTGTGACTTTCTGGAATCGATCGGCAACCGCCTGTGACGGGCGGTCGGTGACGGCGAAGGGATGACGATGAGCACTCCCCATGGGGCGGACACGGGTGGCGACGGTTCCGCCCCTCCGGTCAAGACGATCGCAGGAACCGGGGCCGCGGGGTTTGCGGGGGACAACGAGAGTGCCGTTTCGGCTCAGTTGAACCGCCCGTACGGAATCGCGGTGGACGGCACCGGCACCCTCTACTTCTCCGACTACAACAACCACCGGGTCCGGAAGATCACCACGGACGGGAAGATCAGCACGGTCGCGGGGGCCGGGACCGCGGGCTACCGGGGCGACGGCGGCCCTGCCGTCGCGGCCCAGCTGAACGGTCCGCGCGAGGTGGCGGTGGACGGCGCCGGCACCGTCTACATCGCCGATTCCAACAACCACCGGATCCGGAAGGTCACCGCCGACGGCACGATCAGCACGGTCGCCGGCACGGGCGCCGCGGGCTTCAGGGGTGACGGCGGTCCCGCCACCGCCGCCCAGCTGAATCTCCCGCTGAGCGTCGCGGTGGACCGCACCGGCGACCTCTACATCGTCGACTACCGCAACCAGCGGGTCCGGAAGATCTCGACCGACGGCACGATCAGCACGGTCGCGGGGACCGGGACCGCGGGCTACCGGGGCGACGGCGGTCCAGCGGTCTCGGCCCAGCTGAACAACCTGCACGGAGTGGCGGTGGACGGCGCGGGCGATCTCTACATCGCCGATTACGGCAACCACCGGGTCCGGAAGGTCACCGCCGACGGCACGATCAGCACGGTCGCCGGCACGGGCGTCGCGGGCTACGGCGGTGACGACGGCCCTGCTGTCTCGGCCAAGCTGAACGGCCCGGTAGGGGTGGTGGTGGACAGCGCCGGCATCCTCTACATCACCGACCACCTCAACCACCGGGTCCGGAAGGTCACGGCGGACGGCACGATCAGCACGGTCGCCGGCACGGGCGTCGCGGGCTACGGCGGTGACGGCGGCCCGGCCGCCTCGGCCCAGCTGAACGGCCCGCGCAAGGTGACGGTGGACAGCGTCGACACCCTCTACATCACCGACCACCTCAACCACCGGATCCGGAAGATCGCGTCGGCGAAAATGGCCGGCCTGCCCGAGTCGGGCACGGTGGTCTCCTGGGCCAACGCCCGCAGCAGGCTGCGGATGGGGGTCCTGCGGGAGTCCCTCAAGGACGGGGCGGAGATCCACCAGACCCTGGCGGCGCCCAGGAACCACCAGCGGTGGCGGCTGGTCGCGGCGGGCCAGGACGACGGCGACGTGCTGTACAGGATCGAGAACGTGCGCAGCGGCAAGGTCCTGGAGGTCGTCGGAGCGCAGGAGAACGCCGGGGCGCTGGTCGTGCAGCGCGCCTACGAGGGCGGCGACGCACACCACCAGCACTGGAAGCTGATTCCGGTGGGCCCGGTGAACGGCACCCCGCGGGTGTACGAGATCGCGAACCGCAACAGCGGGCTGCTGCTGCGGGTGGACACCAATGCCCGCGCGGCGGTCAGGCAGGACGGAGCGGACGGCGACCACCGTGGGCGTCAGTGGCAGTTGCTTCCCGTGTGACGCGCGAGGGGTCAGGGGCGGCCTCGCCCCTGACCCCTCGGCATCGGTGCGTCAGTCGGAAGCAGGCGGCTTGTCGGCAGCCGACTTGGGGGCCTCCGGAGTCTCCGGGGTCTTCGGGGGTTTGGCGAAGTCGTTCTTCTTGGGCCGGTTCTCCAGGTCGGGGTCCTTCTGCAGGTCGCCGTGCTGCGTCACCGTCGTGCTCGCGTCCTGCATGCCGGCGGCCGCCGCCTGCGACACCGAGCCGGGATCCTGGGCGTACTGGGCCTGTGTACCGGCCGACGCCTGGGTGGCCTGGATGAAGGAGCCGAGGAAGCCCAGGACGGCCCGTGCCTCGGGCGACTGCTCCTGCACGACGCTCGCGCGGGCGGAGGCCCCGTGGATCGCGCTGTTGAACAGGCTCGTGCTCGTGTCGTCGTACGTGTCGTCGTCGGCGTCCTCGAAGTCGACGCCGGCACCCGGCTGGGGCTTGGTGCCGTCGGTGGTCACGGAGAAGAGGCCCGCGCCCTTGCCCGCGGAGTTGAAGATGTTGTCGAACACCATGGTCGTCACCTCTGGTCGTCGTGGCGGCGGTGCCGCGCGGTCAGGGCTGCTTGTGCAGGGTCTGCTGGCTGACGTCGAGGGTCTCGCCGTCGAGCATCGTGTGGTGGACCTCCAGGGCGGAGACGACCTCGGCCAGTCCCTTCATGCGGAAGCCGCCGGGTGCCAGGTCGAGGTCGCCGATGTCGCGGGCGACCACATGGTCGAGGCCGGGGTAGGTCCTGGGCTGCGGGGGAGACAGGACCGCCACCGGCACGGCGTACTGCACCGCGATCAGTCCGGAAAAGGTCACCGGGATCTCGTAGGTGTACTGCTTGCGGGTGCGCCGCTGCGTGACGATGGTCTGCACGCGGGAGTTCGGCGGAACCTTGCCGCTGATCTGCGACTTCGAGGCCCAGCTGGTGGTCAGGGAGCCGCCCACCGTCGCTGCGATGCCCAGGGCCAGCTGGGCGTTGAGCGACGCGTTGCCGGTGGCGCTGCCCGAGGTGGTGAACCCCACCGAGTTCGTCATCCCGTTCGACGAGGAGTTCGTCGCGGAGTTCCTCGTGGACGTCTCGGTGGCGGTGGCGACGTCCGTGCCGATGCTGTCCTTGCTGTTCTTCTTGGTGACGGTCTCCCCGTTCCGGTTCGCCGTCTCGTTCTGGCACGACGCCTGGAGCTGGGACTGGAGGTCCAGGCGGAGCTGGTTCTGCAGCTGCAGTTGCAGCGACGCGCCGACGCTGCCGCCGAAGGTGAGCTTGGCGTCCCCGTGGAGCGACCAGGTGACCCCGTTCGACACGGTGAAGTCGACCGAGTCGGTGAAGGTCATCTCGGATTGGCTGCGGTTGACGTACGTGCGCGAGGAGAACGTGTCGGGCGGAGGCTGGCCGATGTCGCCGCGCACCTCGATCAGCGGCTCCCCGAGGTTCATGTAGGCGAGCCAGCCCAGCTGGAACGCGCTCCCGGGGAAGGTGCCGAAGCTCGACTTGTTCACGGAGAACCCGACGGGCTTGTGCTTCACGCCGGAGGAGTCGACGTAGACCAGGTTGGGGTGGTTCAAGAGGGACTGCCAGGTCTGCTCGATGTTGAGTTCCCGCAGGTTCTTCTTCGTCAGGGGCTGACGCTTGGCCTGTACCAGGCTGTACGCGTTGGAAGGCATCTACCCGTCCTCGACTAATTCCGGCAGAACCGCGTCCGGTGAAATGAAAACAGAGCTGTCCGCACGTTTCGGCAGCCGAAATTATCACGCTCCGCATTTCCTGTGGAGGGGTATATGTGCATTGCACTCAATCGAGTGGTCAAGGTTTGCGGACGTCCCTTTCATTTCAGAAGGGCCGGGCTCGAATTACCTCTCGTCACCCGATCGATGACTTTTTGGCGGCCCTGCCCTTGGGTAGTGTGACCTCGGCCGTTGTCATGGATCAGGTCTTCGCTTCGGTCGTCCGTATGCGTCCGGACGCGCTCTTGACCGAGAAGGGCCGAGTCAGCGGTGATGCGGCGTGATGAGTCGCCGCATCAAGCGTCCGAAACATTGTTCTCCCCATCCAGCACAGGTGAGGATTCCGCGATGTACACCCAAGAACGCACGACGATGTCCAATTTGGTGGTCGGCGGCCCGGTGGCGGTGAACAGCTACGACAACGCGATCGTGGCGGCATTGGTCGAGAACCGGCCGGTCATGCTCGTCCACGCCTTCAACGGCGGCTATCTGCGGCCCGTCGAGCTGAAGGAGGAGAGCCACGACAAGGGGGTCAAACTGGCCACCGCGCTCGACCCGGCCACCAAGGAGGCCAAGGGCCACCTCTGGTACCTCACCCCCGCCGGCTTCTTCGGGCAGCGACCGCTGTACGTCATCGAGAGCGCCGCGGGCCAGGTGTCGCCCAAACCCGCGGCCGCGGGGGCGGCCGATGCCGGCCGCGGCGACGACGGCACGCCCAAGCCGCAGCGCAGGCGCATCACCGTCCACCAGGAGGCACCCAAGAGCACGGCCGACAGCGTCCAGGTCGGCCTGCCCGACAAGGTCGGCGACAAGTGGCGCGGGAAGAACGGCGCGCCCGAGGACACCCAGCTCTGGGTCGTCACGGTGACGCCGTGGGGCGGGATCACCTTCGTGCCGATCACCCACCCGGACACCATCCTCGGGTTCAAGGACCACGCGGTGACGGCCGACAGCGAGGTACGCGTCACCTACAACTGGGGCGGGGACTTCACCGGGACGGTCATCAACACCTTCTATCCGCGGCTGCCCAGCGAGTGGGACGTCCCCTACCACCACGTCTTCACGTGATCCGCGGCCACCACCGCGCCACACCCGTCCCGAGCCGACGCCCCCACCGCCTGGGAGAGGCACCACGATGCACGTGCCCACGGAAGAACTGAAACTGGAGATCGTCAACGCCGCCACGGGGAAGGCCCTGGACGCCGGGACCGCGCCGGGCGCGGGCGGAGCCCTCGTCGTCCGCGCCTTCCCCGACGGCGGCCCGCTCCCCCGGAGGTGGCAGCTCGCCCCCGTACCGGCCGCGCCGAGCGGGCAACCCGAGGACGGCCCCGCGTACGTGATCCGTGACGCGGTCAGCGGCAAGGTGCTCGACAACCCCGGCGCCGCGGACCACGGCGTACACCAGGGGAACGCCGCCGCGGGCAAGAAGAGCCAGCAGTGGCGCGTCGTCCCCGTCGAGGGCGAAGCGGGCCTCTACTTCATCGAGACCGCGACCGACGACACCGTTCTCGACCTCGCCGACCCCGGTGAGGACGAGACACGGGTGGTCCTGCGCGAGCACGACGACGGCGCGGCGAGCCAGCGCTGGCGGTTCGTGACCGCCGAACCCGAGCGCACCGGCGACCCCGTGCTGCGCTGGGCAGCACTGAGCCACTGGAACGGCCGCCGGTCCTGGCACCTGGACCGTTCGGCCGCGGTGCGCCCGGCACCCGGCGCGGCGCCCTCCTTCAGCGACATGCTGCTGGTCCTCGAAGGCTTCGGCAGCGACCCGGACGCCGGCGGCTGGAAGAGCGACGGGGCCGGCCTCTCTCCCGGCGGGCAGCCGGGCGGGTGGGCCGGGCCCGGTGCGCGGTTCCTCGCCGACACCACGGGAGCGGGACGGGCGGACATCGTGGGACTCAAACCCGCGAAGGGGGCGGTGACGGCGTCCGGCAGAGGCGACGGCACGTTCGACGACGAACGTGTCCTGCACCAGCCCACGCCTTCCCTGAGTCCCGCGGACCTGTGGACCCTCGCGGACATGACGGGCGACGGCAAGCCCGATGCCGTCGTGCTGTGCGCCGACGGCGTCCGCGTGTTCCCTCAGGACGAGAACGGGACTTTCGCGGCCGCGGGCGGCAATCCGGTCGTGAAGGGGTTCGGCCACGACGGGAAGGCCGGCGGGTGGCTCGCCGACCGGCATCCCCGCTTCCTCGTGGACACCACCGGCGACGGGCGCACCGACATCGTCGGCTGCCACGACGACGGCGTCTGGATCTCGCTCCAGGACGAGGAAGGAAAGTTCGCGCCGCTCTCCGGGGAACCGGCCCTCCGGGCGTTCGGCCACGGCGAGAAGGCCGGCGGGTGGCTCGTCGACCGGCATCCCCGCTTCCTCGTGGACACCACCGGCGACGGGCGTACCGACATCGTCGGCTGCCACGACGACGGGGTGTGGGTGTCACTCCAGGACGAGGACGGCACCTTCGCCGAACCCCTGTACGTCCTCGACGACTTCGGGACGGACCAGGGCTGGGACTCGGTCGAGGAGCACCCTCGGTTCCTGATCCGCACCGTCGGCGACGGAGCGATGGACATCATCGGGTTCGGCCCCCAGGGCGTCGTCGTCTCCCGCGGACGCGGCGACGGCACGTTCGACCCCCCGCAGCTCGTCCTGAACGACTTCGGGCACGCCCAGGGCTGGACGGGCAGCAGGCACCTGCGGTTCCTCACCGACGTCACCGGCGACGGCAACCCGGACATCGTCGGCTTCGGTGACGAAGGAGTCTGGGTGTCGCACAACCGCGGCGACGGCCGGTTCGACCAGGCCCGGCTGGTGTGCCGCGGCTTCGGGTACAACGACGACGCGGGCGCCTGGCGGGTCGACCGCCACCCCCGCTTCCTCGCCGACGTCACCGGCGACGGACGCCTCGACATCGTCGGCTTCGGCGGCCCGGGCGTGTACGTGGCCCGCAACCTCTTCCGCCGCTTCAGGACCCGATGACCCTTCGGTGACCTCCGCGACCGGGCGGCGCCGCGCGAAGGACCGTCGCGCGGTGCCGCCCGGCTCACCGTCCACCGGGCGCCCAGGGCGGCGCCCGGCGACGTGACGGCCACGACGGCCGGCCGCCGTCGGCTGCTCGTCCGGGCCCGCAAGCCGGGGGCGGTCCCGCCGAGGACGCCGCGGTCAAGGCTCGGACCCGGGCGACCGACCGGCTCAGGACTGTCCCGGTCGTCGCCGGCCCGGCCCCGCGGGAACGACCGTCCGGCCTGGACGACCACGAGTCGTTCCGCACCCGCGCGCCCGGGCCCGGACGGCGGGGAGGCCGTGGCCCGGGCCACCCGCGTCACCCCGAGCCTGCCGGTCCGGCACATCGAGCACTCCACAGGCCGTGGGAGCCCGCGCCGGCTCCACCGGGGGCGGCGACCGGCAGACGAACGCCGCCCCGCCCGCACCGTGTTCACCCGGCTGCGCCGCGCCCCTCCCACACCCAGGCGTCCCCCCGCACAGCGGCGTCGTGATACGTGAGAAGGTCTGGGGCGTGAGCGAGACACCACCGAACACACTGCAATACCGCTTCGACGGGCCGGACGAGGCCCCCGTCCTGATCCTGGGTCCCTCACTGGGCACGACCTGGCACATGTGGGACCGGCAGGTCCCCGAGCTGGCCCAGCAGTGGCGCGTCTTCCGCTTCGACCTGCCGGGGCACGGCGGCGCACCGGCGTATCCGGCGGGCTCGGTCACCGACCTCACCGCACGGCTGCTCGCCACCCTCGACGGGCTGGGCGTGCAGCGCTTCGGCTACGCGGGCTGCGCGCTGGGCGGCGCGATCGGCATCGAGCTGGCGCTGCGCCACCCCGAGCGGCTCGCCTCGCTGGCGCTGATCGCCGCCTCGCCCCGCTTCGGCACCGCCGACGAGTTCCGGCAGCGCGGGGTGATCGTGCGGACCAACGGCCTCGACCCGATCGCCCGGACCTCGCCCGACCGCTGGTTCACCACCGGTTTCGCGGCCGCGCAGCCGGCGATCACCGAGTGGGCCGTGCAGATGGTGCGCACCACGGACCCGGGCTGCTACATCGCCGCCTGCGAGGCGCTCGCCTCCTTCGACGTGCGCCACGAACTGGCCCGGGTCGGCGTGCCGACGCTGGTCCTGGTCGGCTCGGAGGACCAGGTCACCGGCCCCGCCGAGGCCCGCACCCTGGTCGCCGGCATCCCGGACGCCCGCCTCGCCGTCGTGCCCGGCGCCTCCCACCTGGTGCCCGTCGAGCAGCCCGCCGCGGTCACCGACCTCCTGGTGCGGCACTTCTCCACCGCCTGGCAGCCCGCCTTCGACTCCGCCACCGGCCAGACCGCCCTGCCCGCCGCCGTCGCCAAGCCCGTCCTGGCCGCGGCGCCCCCGCAGGCCGGACCCGTCGCCGAGATCGCCCCGGCCGCGGTGCCCGCCCCGGCCGCGGGGCGGCCCGACCCGTACGACGCGGGGGCCAAGGTCCGCCGCGAGGTGCTGGGCGACGCGCACGTGGACCGGGCGCTGGCCGAGGCCGACGCGTTCTCGGGCGACTTCCAGGAGTTCGTCACCCGCTACGCCTGGGGCGAGGTCTGGGACCGGCCCGGCCTGGACCGGCGCACCCGCAGCTGCATCACGCTCACCGCCCTGGTCGCCGGCGGCCACCTGGAGGAGCTCGCGTCCCACACCCGGGCCGCCCTGCGCAACGGCCTCACCCCGGGCGAGATCAAGGAGGTCCTGCTCCAGGCCGCCGTCTACTGCGGCGTACCCGCGGCCGGCCGCGCCTTCAAGGTGGCCCAGCAGGTGATCCGCGAGGAGACCACCCCCGAGGAGTGACCCCGGCGCCGCGCGTCGTGAGCGGCCCCGGCGGTACGCGCCGCCGGGAGCCACGGGCCAGGATGGAACCATGAAGCTCACGAAGATGTCGCACGCCTGCGTCCGCCTGGAGAAGGACGGCCGGACCCTCGTCCTGGACCCCGGGGTGTTCAGCGAGGAGGAGGCCGCGCTCGGCGCGGACGCGATCCTCGTCACCCACGAGCACCCCGACCACTTCGACGAGTCCCGGCTGCGCGCGGCGATGGAACACAACCCGGCCGCGCGGATCTGGACCCTGAGGTCCGTCGCGGAGAAGATCTCCGCGGCCTTCCCGGGCCGCGTCCACACCGTCGGCCACGGCGACACCTTCACCGCCGCGGGCTTCGACGTCCAGGTCCACGGCGAACTGCACGCGGTGATCCACCCGGACATCCCGCGCGTCACCAACGTCGGCTACCTGGTGGACGGCGGCAAGGTCTTCCACCCCGGCGACGCCCTCACCGTCCCCGACCACCCGGTGGAGACGCTGATGCTCCCGGTCCAGGCGCCGTGGAGCAAGATCTCCGAGGTCATCGACTACGTCCGCGAGGTCCGGCCGCAGCGCGCCTACGACGTCCACGACGCCCTCCTCACCGACCTCGCCCGCCCGGTCTACGACCGCCAGATCGGCGCCCTGGGCGGCTCCCGGCACCTGCGGCTGGCGCCGGGGGAGTCGGCCGACGTGTGAGGCGGCCGGGCGGGACCGCGTTGTCGGTGCCGCCCGGTAAGTTGTGGGACATGCGCATCGCCACGTGGAACGTGAACTCGATCACCGCCCGTCTGCCGAGGCTGCTGGCCTGGCTGGAGACCAGCGGCACGGACGTGCTGTGCCTCCAGGAGGCCAAGGTCGCCGAGGAGCAGTTCCCGTTCGACGAGCTGCGCGAGCGGGGCTACGAGGCGGCCGTCCACGCGACCGGCCGGTGGAACGGCGTGGCGGTGCTCTCCCGCGTGGGCGTCGAGGACGTCGTCAAGGGGCTGCCCGGCGACCCCGGTTTCGAGGGCGTGCAGGAGCCCCGCGCGATCTCGGCGACCTGCGGCCCGGTCCGCGTCTGGTCGGTGTACGTGCCGAACGGCCGGGCGGTGGACCACCCGCACTACGCCTACAAGCTCCAGTGGTTCGAGGCCCTGAAGGCCGCCGTGGCCGGCGACGCGGGCGGCAGCCGTCCCTTCGCGGTGATGGGCGACTACAACGTGGCGCCGACCGACGACGACGTCTTCGACCGGGCCGTCTTCGAGGGCTCCACCCACGTCACCGCCGCGGAGCGGGCCGCCCTGGCCGCCCTGCGCGGGACCGGCCTGTCCGACGTGGTGCCGCGCCCCCTGAAGTACGACCACCCGTTCACGTACTGGGACTACCGGCAGCTGGGCTTCCCCAAGAACCGCGGCATGCGCATCGACCTGGTGTACGGCAACCAGCCGTTCGCGTCGGCGGTCAAGGACGCGTACGTCGACCGCGAGGAGCGCAAGGGCAAGGGCGCCTCCGACCACGCCCCGGTCGTGGTGGACCTGGACGTGTAGGGCCCGCGGCGCCCGCCAGGGGGACGCCCCGGCTCCGGCCGGGGCGTCACAGCAGCCCGAGGTCGACCGACCGGGCCAGGGCCGCCAGCCCCGCGTCCCCCGGATGCAGGTGGTCCCCGCTGTCGTACGCGGGGAGCATCCGCGCCGGCCGCCGCGGGTCCCGTACCACCGCGTCGAAGTCGAGGACCGCGTCGAAGACCCCGGCGGACTCCTCGCGGATCCAGGTGTTCACCGCGACCCGCTCGGCGTCCACGGCGGCCGTGCAGCGGCCCTCGCCCTCGCACGGCAGGATCGTCGCCACCAGCATCCGCAGTCCCCGGGCGTGCCCCCGCCCGGCCAGCTCCCGCAGTCCGGCGATCACCCGCGGGGCCGGCGTCCCCCACCGCAGGTCGTTGACGCCCTCGAACACCACCGCCGTCCGCGCCGACGTCTGGGCGAGGACGTCCCGGTCGAAGCGGTGCAGCGCCCCGACCCCGGCCGCGTCCGTGGAGATCCCGTCGCCGGGACAGCGGTCGGTGACCACCCGGTTCCCGGAGATCCCCTGGTTGAGCACGCCGTAGCGGGGGACGGCGCGCTGCCCGAGCAGGCGGGCGGCCAGCACGTCCGGCCACCGGCGGTTCGCGTCCGCCGTGGACTTCTCGCCGTCGGTGACCGAGTCCCCGAGCAGCACCACGGACCCCGGCCCGCCGCCCACGTCGACCCCGGTCAGCAGCGGCCAGGCCGTCAGCACCGAGGTGTACGGCGCCGTCGAGCCGTCCGCCGTGTGGTCCCCCGGCCCGCTCAGGTACGAGCGCTGCGCCGCGAGCCGGTGCACGGGCGCCGCCGCCACCGGGCCGGGCAGGTGGAAGCTGACCAGCAGATCGGCGTCCGCCGGCACCGCGAACCGCAGCGGATCGCTGTACGCCTGTGCCCCCGCCGCGATCTCCGTGCCCGCCGCGCCCCGGAAGGACAGCGGCACCGGCGCCCCGTGCGCCGCCGCGCCCGCGGCCCGTACCGCCACGCTCGCCGCGCCGATCCGCACCGGCGCCGCGGCGAACGTGTTGTCGAAGCGCAGCCGGACGCGGGGCCCGCCGGCCGACGTGTGCACCACCAGCCGCAGCGTCCGGTCGGTCCACGGCCCGACCGCCGGGTACCCGGACGTCGCGGCCGCCCAGCTGCCCGTCCAGCCGGACCCGGCGGCCCGCACCGACAGCGCGAACACGTGCAGGCCGGCCGCCCGGGGCAGCCGCACCGAGACGACCTCGCGGCCCTTCGCCAGCGGCACGGTGACGACGTACAGCCGGGCTTGCCCGGCGAGGCGGCCGCCGGGCGTGTTGACGTGCGGCAGCGCCACCGCCTTCGTGGCGAGCGGGCCGGTGCGCCAGTCGGGCGCGGTCAGGCGGTACGCGGAGCCCGTGCCGTCCGCGTACGTCACCCGGCCCGAGCCGCTCACCCCGGCGCACTCCCGCGCCCCCGCCGCGCACCGGCGCGCCCCCGCGGCCCCGCCGGTGCCCGCCACCAGGAACGCCAGGGCGTCGCCGCGCCCGGTGACCCGCACCTCCTGCCCGGCGGCCCGCACGTTGTCCGGCTCGCCCGGCTGCCGCTGCGGCCAGGTCAGCCGCGCGCCCTGCACGGTGAGCGTCCGTCCGGGCGTCCAGCCCGCCGCCGCGAGGTCCCGCGCCGACAGGGAGGCGCCCGCACCGTCGAAGTCGGCCGCACCGGGCCGGGCGTCGTCGCTGACGGCCCTGTTGTCGAACAGCCGCTCCAGCGGCAGCGGCCCCGGCCGCTCCCCGCCGGCGGCGCGGGCCGGCCCCGCCGGCCCCAGGGAGGCCGCCAGGGCCAGCACGGCCGCGATCCTCCGGACACATCGGCGCACGGCCGGCTCCTCCCGCTCGTCGACGAGGCACCACCACGGGACCCGGCGGCGGAGCCCGGGACGCACGGCGCACCGCGAAGCCAGGGAGGCACCGGTGGCCCGTCAACGAGCCATGCGTGTACGCGGCGTGAACTCGCCCGGAAGTGACGGCCCGCGCGCCTGTGGTGCGTACGGCGGTACGAATGACACGCTGGAGATATGAACATCCCTTTCCTGGGCAATCGGCGCCGGAAGTTCGGGGTCCCCGCCGCGGAGGGCATCGCGGAGCTCCTCGCCGAGTGCGAGCTGCTGCGCTCCCAGGCGTACCGGGCGGGCGTGCAACTGGACGACTCCGCGGCCTCGTTGGAGGCGCTGGACCAGCTGGTGCCGCGCTGGCGGGACGACGAGGAGATCCTGCCCTGGCTCGGCAACGACGCCGGGCTGTACCTGGGCACCGTGCTCGTGCGCAGCGTGCCGGGCACCGCCTGGGAGATCCGGGCCGACGGCCAGCCGGTGGTGCGGCTCGGCTCCGGCCGCCGGTTCGACGTCGTGGCCTCCGGGCACGAGTGGGCCGTCAGCGGCGTCCCCGAGCTGTCGCAGCTGTACGCGGAGCTCGCCGAGGAGTGACCGCCGGACCCACGGCGCCCGTGGCGCGCGGCGGATACGGCTGATCCCGGGGGAGTGCGTGCCGGGGGACCGCGTCGGTCACCCCTCGATACGGTGCGGCCACCGCACAGCCGGGAGGGAGGGGGGCCGGGCACGGCCATCGGTCCGCTGATCGGGCTGCGTGACGCCGACAAGTACTTCGCTGCGTGACGCCGAGAAGTACTTCGGGGAACCGCACGTCCTGCGGGACGTCAGCCTCGGCGTCGGCAGGGGAGAGGTGGTCGTGGCCATCGGCCCGTCGGGCTCGGGGAGTCGCCCCTGTGCCGGGTGATCAGCCGGCTGGAGAACGTCCCGCCGGGCCGGGCCGAGGTCCGCGGACGCGGCGGGGAGGAGGCCGACGAGCGCTCCCGGGACGTCCTGGACCGCGTCGGCGTCGCCGACCTGGCGGACGAGTACCCCGCCCGGCTCTCCGGCGGCCGGCGGCAGCGCGCCGCCGTCGCCCGCGCCCTGCCCCTGAGCCCCGAGGCCGTGCTGTTCGACGAGCCGGCCTCCGTCCTCGACCCGGAGACGGCCGGCGGGGTCCTGGAGGTGATGCGGCAGCTCGCCCGCGAGGCTATGACGACGATCGTCGTCACCCACGGGACGGGCTTCGCCCGCTCGGCCGCCGACCGGGTCGTGTTCACGGCCGGCGGCCGCGTCGCCGGGGACCGCACGCCCGAGGAGTTCCTCACCGACCAGCACGGCGACCACGCCCGCGACTTCCTCCCCGAGATCCTCGGGCGCTGAACGGACCGCCGCCCGGCGGAGGGCCGCGGCGGGCCTCGACTACGATGTTTCCTTCATCCTGTCGGACGGGGCCGAAGCGGCCGGTCCGGCGGGGTGAGAGGGCCGCTGGCCCGGTCCCCGGACCGGGACGCGGCGGAAGCGGAGATGCCGTCGCCGGGACGGGCGCCCCACGGGTGTCCGGCCACGGGGGCGGCGGATCACATCGGGCCAGTCCCGTCCGGCGGCAGCCGCGGATCACTGCTCGCGCAGCGGAACCGACACGTACGACGGGTCGCTCGCCGGCGAGGAGAAGGTCAGCTGCGCGCCGGACGGGTCGTGCTCGGTGCGCAGCGCCCTCGGTGTCCCGCCGGTGCGTCGCGCGCCCGTACCGGCCGGGGCCGTCAGGAGGTCCGGTGGGACGGGCGGGGCGCCGGGGCGGGCAGCGGGCTCCGTGCCGTGCGGGTCACGTCCGCGACGAGCTCGACCACGTCCGGGCCGTACGCCTGGGAGCTGACGACCTTCAGCAGCAGCACGAAGGGGCGGGAGCCGTACGTGCGGGCCAGGCGCTCGTGGTGCCGGGCCAGGTAGCGGGTGGCGGCCTGGTTGGTGATGGCGGTCTGCCCGCAGAAGAGGAACACCGGCCGGCTGTCGTCGTTCTGACCCGCGGTGAGCCGGGCGAGCAGGACGTACTCCTCCTTGCCGGGATCCAGACGGTACCGCTCCGCACCGATCTGGAAGGCGCCGCGGTCGGGGCCGGGTTCGGGGTCCGCGTTCACCCGGACCCCGGGGAGCAGGGAGGCGAGGTGCGCCGTCATGCGCCGGTTCGAGGCGGGACCGCCCACGCAGAACTCCGTGCGCTCGCCGAAGCCCTGACGGGCCGTGTCGTGGGGGAGCACTTGGGCGTGCGCGCGGCAGTCCTTGATCAGCGCGGCGAGTTCGAGCAGGGCGAACACGTCGTAGCGCATCACCGACAGCTCCGGTCCGCCCGCGCCGCGGTTCACCACGAGCAGCGACTCGGAGTGGTCGGGCAGCCCGAAGAACGCCTGCTTGCGCCGGAGTCTGCGCTTCCACAGGTAGGTGCGGGCCACCCAGCCCAGCGCGGCGCTGATGCCCGCCGCCACCACGCCCAGGACGATGTTGCGCACGTCGTCAGTCATGGGCGCGCATGGTAGCGGGCGGGCGCAAACCCGTGTTCGACACGCCCGCCCGACCGTACTGACGAGGCCATGACGATCGATTAGGCTGCGCTGACGGCCTTTCAGTGGAGGTGCGGATGCGTCGTCCTGTCGCTCGGAATCTGGCGGTCCTGGCGGTCTCGGCCGCCGTGGTGTCGGTGGGGGCGGCGGCGCCGCCCGCCGCGCCGGGCAGACCCGCCGAGAAGGTCCCCGTCGCCGTCGGGTACGGCGGGGCGGTCGCGAGCGTCGACGCCGACGCCTCCGCGGCCGGCATCGAGGTCCTGCGCAAGGGCGGCAACGCCGTCGACGCGGCCGTCGCCACCGCCGCCGCGCTCGGCGTCACCGAGCCGTACTCGGCGGGCATCGGCGGAGGCGGCTACTTCGTCTACTACGACGCGAAGTCCCGTACGGTGCACACCGTCGACGGCCGCGAGACCGCGCCGCTGACCGCCGACCGGAACCTCTTCCTGGAGAACGGCAAGCCGCTGCCGTTCGCCGACGTGGTCAGCAGCGGCCTGAGCGTCGGCACCCCGGGCACGCCCGCCACCTGGCGCACCGTACTGGACAAGTGGGGCAGCCGCACGCTCGGTCCGCTCCTGAAGCCCGCCGAGCGGCTCGCCCGGGACGGCTTCACGGTCGACGCCACCTTCCGGGAGCAGACCGCGGCCAACGAGACCCGGTTCCGCCACTTCCCGGACACCGCCGAGCTGTTCCTGCCGGACGGCGAACTCCCCGTCGTCGGCTCCACGTTCAAGAACCCCGACCTGGCCCGCACCTACGCGCGGCTGGCCCGCGAGGGCGTCGGCGCGCTGTACCGCGGGGACCTCGCCGAGGACATCGTCGACACGGTCAACAAGCCCCCGGTGGACCCGGCGTCCGGCTGGAACGCCCGCCCCGGCCGGCTGTCCGCCCAGGACCTCGCCGCCTACCGCACCAGGCTCCAGGCCCCGACCCGGACCTCGTACCGCGGCCTCGACGTCTACTCCATGGCGCCGTCGTCCTCCGGCGGCACCACGGTGGGCGAGGCGCTGAACATCCTGGAGCGGACCGACCTGGCCGGCGCGAGCCCGGCGCGGTACCTGCACCGCTTCATCGAGGCGAGCCGGATCGCCTTCGCGGACCGCGGGCGCTGGGTCGGCGACCCCGCCTTCGAGGACGTACCGACGAAGCAGCTGCTGTCCCAGCGGTACGCCGACACGCGGGAGTGCCTGATCGAGGACGACGCGGTGCTCACCAGCCCGCTCGCGCCCGGCGACCCGCGCCACCCGGCGCCCTGCGCCCAGGGCGGCACCGCGGCCCCGACGACGTACGAGGGCGACAGCACCACCCACCTGACGGTCGCCGACCGGTGGGGCAACGTCGTCGCCTACACCCTCACCATCGAGCAGACCGGCGGCAGCGGCATCACCGTGCCCGGCCGCGGGTTCCTGCTCAACAACGAGCTGACCGACTTCTCCTTCGCCCCGGCCAACCCGGCCGTGCACGACCCGAACCTGCCGGGCCCGGGCAAGCGGCCCCGGTCGTCGATGTCGCCGACGATCGTGCTCGACCGGCACGACCGGCCGGTGGTGGCGCTCGGCTCGCCGGGCGGGGCGACCATCATCACCACCGTGCTCCAGACCCTGACCGGGTTCCTCGACCGGGGCCTGCCGCTGGTCGACGCGATCGCCGCGCCGCGCGCCAGCCAGCGCAACGCGGCCCAGACGGAACTCGAACCGGGGCTGTACGACAGCGCCCTGCGCGGGCAGCTGGAGGCCGTCGGGCACGCCTTCCGGCGCAACCCGGAGATCGGCGCCGCCACGGCCGTGCAGCGGCTGCCCGGCGGGAAGTGGCTCGCCGCGGCGGAGAAGACCCGCCGCGGCGGCGGCTCGGCGATGGTGGCGCGCCCGGCGAAGTGAGCTGACCCGCGGACGCGGTGCGCCCCGGAGACCTCCGGGGCGCACCGCGTCTCACAGTTCGGGAGCGGGCGTCTCCTGCGTGCGGAACGCCAGGCGCCCGTCGGCGACGTCCACCGTCACCCGGCCGCCCTCCTTGACCCGGCCGTCCAGGAGCAGCCGGGACAGCTCGTTGTCGACCTCCCGCTGGATGGTGCGGCGCAGCGGGCGGGCACCGTACTCCGGCTGGTAGCCGCGCCGCGCCAGCCAGCCCACGGCCGCGTCGGTGAAGTCGACCGCGACGTCCTGGGCGCGCAGCAGCCGGCGGGTGCGCTCCAGCAGCAGCTCGGTGATCTGCCGCAGCTGCTCCTCCGTCAGCTGACGGAAGATCACGATCTCGTCGATGCGGTTGAGGAACTCGGGCCGGAAGTGCTCGCGCAGGGGCCGCAGGATCTGCTCGCGCCGCGCCTCCTCGTCCGCGTCGCTGCCGCCGGCCGCGAAGCCGAGCGAGGCGCCGCGCCGCGTGATGGCCTCCGAACCCAGGTTGCTGGTCATCACGATGACCGTGTTGGTGAAGTCCACGGTGCGGCCCTGGGAGTCGGTGAGCCGGCCGTCGTCGAGGACCTGGAGCAGGATGTTGAAGACGTCCGGGTGCGCCTTCTCCACCTCGTCGAGCAGGAGCAGCGAGTACGGGTGCCGGCGCACCACCTCGGTGAGCTGCCCGGCCTCCTCGTGGCCGACGTACCCGGGCGGGGCGCCGACCAGCCGGCTGACCGTGTGCCGCTCCTGGTACTCGCTCATGTCCAGCCGGACCATGCGGTCCTCGCTGCCGAACAGGGCCTCGGCCAGCGCGCGGGCCAGCTCGGTCTTGCCGACGCCGGTCGGCCCCAGGAAGAGGAAGCTGCCGATGGGCCGGTCCGGGCTGGCGAGCCCGGCGCGCGAGCGCAGCACCGCGTCGGAGACGACGCGCACCGCCTCCTCCTGGCCGACCACGCGTTCGTGCAGGTGCTGCTCCAGGCCGAGCAGCCGGTCCTTCTCCTCCTCGGTGAGGCTGCTGACCGGGATGCCGGTCTGCCGGGACACCACCTCGGCGATCGCCTCGGCGTCGACGACCAGGTCCTGCCCCTCGTCGACCTCGCCGGCTCCGCCGGCCTCCGTGATCCGCTGCTTGAGCTCGACGATGCGGTCCCGCAACTGCGTGGCCTGCTCGTACTGCTCGTCCGCGACGGCCTGGTCCTTGTCCCGGACCAGCTGCTCCAGCTCGCGCTCCATGGACCGCACGTCCGAGCCCTTCGTCCGGGCCCGCAGCCGCACCCGGGCGCCCGCCTGGTCGATCAGGTCGATGGCCTTGTCGGGCAGGCGGCGGTCGGTGAGGTAGCGGTCGGACAGCTCCACGGCCGCCACCAGCGCCCCGTCGGTGTAGCGGACCTGGTGGTGGGCCTCGTAGCGGTCCTCCAGACCGCGCAGGATCTCGATCGCGTCCGCGGGCGTCGGCTCCGGCACCATGATGGGCTGGAAGCGGCGGGCCAGCGCCGCGTCCTTCTCGATGCGGCGGTACTCCTCCAGCGTGGTGGCGCCCACCACGTGCAGCTCGCCGCGGGCCAGGGCCGGCTTGAGGATGTTCCCGGCGTCCATGGACCCGCCGTCACCGCCGCCGCCCCCGGCGCCCACCACGGTGTGCAGCTCGTCGATGAAG
The DNA here is from genome assembly GCF_044540485.1 of Streptomyces sp. NPDC085946. Taxonomy (NCBI): domain Bacteria; kingdom Bacillati; phylum Actinomycetota; class Actinomycetes; order Kitasatosporales; family Streptomycetaceae; genus Streptomyces; species Streptomyces sp. NPDC085946. The sequence goes on from NZ_JBITSF010000017.1 coordinate 91,499, forward strand.
ACGACCAGCCGGTCGGAGTGGCCGCGGATCTCCTCGACGATGTTGTTCATCCGCTCCTCGAAGTCGCCCCGGAAGCGGGTGCCCGCGACGACGCCCGTCAGGTCCAGGGCCACCACGCGGCGCCCGGCGAGCACGTCCGGCACGTCCCCGTCGGCGATGCGCTGGGCGAGTCCCTCGACCACGGCGGTCTTGCCGACGCCGGCGTCGCCGATCAGCACCGGGTTGTTCTTGCCGCGCCGGGACAGCACCTCGACGGTCTGCTCGATCTCCTGCTCCCGGCCGATCACCGGGTCGATCCGGCCCTGCCGGGCCAGTTCGGTGAGGTCGCGGCCGTACTTGTCCAGGGTCGGGGTGTTCGTCGCGCGCGGCCGCTCGGCACGCGGCGGGGCCGCCTCCGGTGTCTCCGGCGGCAGGCTGGACGGGGCGAAGCGGGCCGCGTTCAGGATGTGGCCGGCGGCCGAGTCCGGGTTGGCGGCCAGCGCGCTGAGGACGTGCTCCGGGCCGATGTAGCCGTACCCCCGCGCCCGGGCCAGGTCGTGCGCGTCCAGCAGGGCGCGCTTGGCGGCCGGGGTCAGCGAGAGCGAGGTCGGCGGCGGTGCCTCGCCCGGGCCGTGCTGGGCGGGACCCGACCGCTCGTCGATCGCCGAGGCCATCGAGTCGGGGTCCGCGCCCGCCCGGCTGAGCAGGCTGCGGGTCGGCTCGGTGACCAGCGCGGCGCGCAGCAGGTGCTCGGTGTCCAGGTCGCGGCTGCCGTGTTCGGCGGCGTACTGGGCGGCGCCCCGGACCAGCTCCCGCGCCGGCTGGCTGAGCAGTCGGCCGATGTCTATCTGACGGGGGCGGGGGCCGCCGAAGAACCGGGCGAGGAAATCTGCGAAGGGGTCGCCCTCCGGGCCGATGAAACCACTCGTCATCGCTATCCGTTCCTTCGCTGTCGACGTGCCGGGGCCGGGTAACCCGGTCTGGGCTCGCTCATGCCACGATGACACGTTCCGTACCGGGGAGCATGTCCAGCACGACGGGCGCGGGCCGCCGGTGAGCGGCGGCCCCACTGAGCGGTCGAGCGGCGGACCCGCCGAGCGGTCGAGCGGCGGGGCTTCGGGTGTTCCGCGCGGTCGGGTGCCGGACGTTCCGTGCGGTCGCGCCCCGGACACTCCGTGCGGTCGGGGAGGGCCGGCCGGAGCCGGACCCGCCCCGGACGGCGTCGCGTGCCGTGAGGGCACGCGGACCCGCCTCGGTGAGCGCCGCCGTGTGCTCCGCGCGGGCCGCGCGCGAGCCGTCGTCCGTGCACGGGGTCCGGCCGTCCGGGGCCGCGTGGGAACCGCCCGTGCCGCCGCCGTCCGCGTCACCGCCCGTCCGCCCGGAAACGGAGGCGCCCGCGTCCGCTCGGAAAACTCCCTGTAGCCGCGCTGTAACACGACTGGTGTTGCCTACCGACCGGAGTGATCCGGTCTGGCGGGGAGCTGAGCGATGACGGTGGATCAACTCGCGGTGTCGGTCCGGGAGTTCGCGCACTACCTGGACGGCCTGCTGGCGCGCCTCGACCAGGGCGGCGGCTGGTGCGGGGTGTTCTGGCAGCGCGACCCCGACGGCATGCGGGCCTGCCTGGACGGGCGCGAGGTGCCGCCCTGGGACGTGGTGGAGGCCCTGCTGCAGGATCTCGCCGCGGCGTACGGCCCCTCGGCCGCCGGGCCGGAGCAGGCACGGGCCCGCCGCCTGCACGCCGCCGCGCTCGCCGCGTACGACGCCCGGCCCGGCGGCCGGGACGCCCTCGGCGACCGGCTCGACGTCATGCTCCGCGAGCAGCGCCACGCGGCCGGACGGCAGGCGGAGCTCGGCCGCGCGCTCGCCTCCGCCGTCACCCGCGAGGAGGCCGACGCCCTGCGCGTCGACCTCGCCTGGGCCCGCGACGACCACCTCCGCGCGACGGCGCGGTGCGCGGAGCTGCGGGCCCGGATGGCGGCCCTGGACGACCCGGCCGTGCGCCCGGACGGCACGGTCCCGGACGGCACGGGCTTCGGCGGTACGGGCGCGGTCTCGCCCGGCACGGGCCCGGGCGGTACCGGCTCGCCCGGCACGGTCATGGGCCCGCCCGACGTGGGCCCGGACGGCACGGACGCACCCGGCCCGGTCATGCGCGTACCGGCCACGGACACGGACCCGGGCGGCACCGGTCCCGCCGCCGGCGCACCGTCCGCCGGACCCGGGACCCCGCCCTCCGCACCCCCGGCTCCCGCCCCCCGGCCCCGCAAACGCCGCCGCGGCAGCGCCCGCTTCGCGGGGATGGCCGAGGAGGACACCACCGCTCCCGTCGTCGAGCCGCAGGCCCCCGCCCCGGCCGCTCCCGTCCCCGCCCCGGCGCCCGGCCGCACCCCGCGCGGCGCCCGGTTCGCCGGGGCCGCCGAGACGGCGGGACAGGCGGCCCCCGCCACGCAGCCCGCCGAGACGGTGGACACCGAGGGCCGGCGCGAGGTCGCCCGGGCCGTCGACACGCTCGCCCGGCTGCGCGGCGAGGGCCGCAGCGGCCAGGCCCACGCCCTGCTGGCGGAGGTCGCGTACTGGCCGGCCGCCCGGTTCCCCCTGCTCGCGGCCGCGCTGCAGCACGCCGGGCTCGGCGCGGACTGGGCGACGCTGCTGTGGGAGGCCGCCTCGCTGCCCGTGGACCGGCTGGTCGCCGCCGCCGACGCGCTGGCCGCGGCGGGGCGCGCGCCGGACGGGCAGCAGATCCTGCGGCAGGGCGTGGTGCGGCCCGCCCACGAGATCGGCCGGGCCGTCCTCGGCCTGACGGCCGGGGGCCGCGACCGCGAGACCGGTGCCCTGCTCGACGCGTACGTCAGGATGCGCGCCCCGGAGGAGGCGGCCCGCAGCGCCGAGCCGGACCCGGGCCGGCTCGTCCCGCTGCTCCTGGAGGCCGCCCGGGGGGTGTCGCGGGAGCGGCACCGGGACCTCCTGCACGCGCTGCGCGTCGCCGGGTTCCCGGTCTGAACCCCGTCACGGCAGCCCCTCCGGCCCCACCACTCACCCACAGGAGTGCGAAACGCCAACGACTCCGCGGGTTGCGGACGATGGTCTTGGCAAGCCCGTCCCGGAGGCTTACGTTCGTCCCTCTACGACCTGTTTCTACGGGCGTAGAGGCTGGGACGCCGCGTCGAAGGAGCAGCTCATGGCCAACGTCGTCCGTGCCGCTCTGGTCCAGGCCACCTGGACCGGCGACACCGAGTCCATGGTGGCGAAACACGAGGAGCACGCGCGCGAGGCGGCCCGGCGGGGCGCGCGGATCATCGGGTTCCAGGAAGTCTTCAACAGTCCCTACTTCTGCCAGGTGCAGGAGCCGGAGCACTACCGCTGGGCCGAGCCGGTGCCCGACGGGCCGACCGTCCGCCGGATGCGGGAGCTCGCGCGCGAGACCGGCATGGTGATCGTCGTCCCGGTGTTCGAGGTCGAGCAGCCGGGCCTGTACTACAACACCGCGGCCGTGATCGACGCGGACGGCACGTACCTCGGCAAGTACCGCAAGCACCACATCCCGCAGATCAAGGGCTTCTACGAGAAGTACTACTTCCGGCCCGGCAACCTCGGCTGGCCCGTCTTCGACACGGCCGCCGGCAGGGTCGGCGTCTACATCTGCTACGACCGGCACTTCCCGGAGGGCTGGCGCGAACTCGGCCTGAACGGGGCCCAGCTGGTCTACAACCCGTCGGCCACCCACCGCGGGCTGTCGGCCCACCTGTGGCGCCTGGAGCAGCCGGCCGCGGCCGTCGCCAACGCGTACTACGTCGCCGCGATCAACCGGGTCGGCACCGAGGCGTACGGCGCCAACGACTTCTACGGCACGAGCTACTTCGTCGACCCGCGCGGGCAGTTCGTGGGGGACGTCGCCAGTGACGGCAAGGAGGAACTCGTGGTCCGCGACCTGGACCTGGACCTGATCGACGAGGTGCGGCAGACGTGGGCCTTCTACCGCGACCGCCGCCCCGACGCCTACGAAGGGCTGGTGCGGCCGTGACCGACGACCTGCTGGGCCGGCACCGGTCCGTGCTCCCCGACTGGCTCGCCCTGTACTACGAGGAGCCCATCGAGATCACCCACGGCGAGGGCCGCCACGTCTGGGACGCGGACGGCAACCGCTACCTCGACTTCTTCGGCGGCATCCTCACCACGATGACCGCGCACGCGCTGCCCGAGGTGACCAAGGCGATCAGCGAGCAGGCCGGCCGGATCGTGCACTCCTCGACCCTGTACCTCAACCGGCCGATGGTCGAACTCGCCGAGCGCATCGCCCAGTTGAGCGGCATCCCGGACGCCCGGGTGTTCTTCACCACCTCCGGCACCGAGGCCAACGACACCGCCCTGCTGCTGGCCACGACGTACCGGCGCAGCAACACGGTCCTGGCGATGCGCAACAGCTACCACGGCCGTTCCTTCAGCTCGGTCGGCATCACCGGCAACCGCGGCTGGTCCCCGACCTCGCTCTCCCCGCTGCAGACGCTGTACGTGCACGGCGGCGTGCGCACCCGCGGCCCCTACGCCGCCCTGGACGACCACGACTTCATCGCGGCCTGCGTCGACGACCTGAAGGACCTGCTCGGCCACACCCGCCCGCCGGCCGCGCTGATCGCCGAGCCGATCCAGGGGGTCGGCGGCTTCACCTCCCCGCCGGACGGGCTGTACGCGGCGTTCCGGGACGTGCTGCACGAGCGCGGCATCCTGTGGATCTCCGACGAGGTGCAGACCGGCTGGGGCCGCACCGGCGAGCACTTCTGGGGCTGGCAGGCGCACGGCCGGCACGGGCCGCCGGACATCATGACCTTCGCCAAGGGCATCGGCAACGGGATGTCCATCGGCGGGGTCGTCGCCCGCGCCGAGATCATGAACTGCCTGGACGCCCACAGCATCTCCACCTTCGGCGGCACCCAGATCACCATGGCCGCCGGGCTCGCCAACCTCACCTACCTGCTGGAGCACGACCTGCAGGGCAACGCGCGGCGGGTCGGCGGGATGCTCATCGAGCGGGTGCGGGCCGCCGCCGCGGGGGTGCCCGCGGTGCGGGAGGTGCGCGGCCGGGGCCTGATGATCGGCATCGAGCTGACGCGACCCGGCACCGACACGGCCGACCCGCAGGCCGCGGCCGCCGTGCTGGAGGAGGCCCGCGCGGGCGGCCTGCTCATCGGCAAGGGCGGCGGCCACGACACCAGCGCGCTGCGCATCGCCCCGCCGCTGTCCCTTAACGTCGCCGAGGCGGAGGAGGGCGCCGCCATCCTCGAACGCGCCCTGCGGAGCATCCAGTAGCAGCCAGGTGAGTCGAGGGACGGCCGCCATGACCACCGCCTCGCGGATCGGGAGCACCCGGAACCGGCCCTGTCGGTCCGGCGGGCCCTCACCCCGGGGCTGGTCCTCGCGGGGGAGTCCGAGGCGGTGGCCGGTGCCGGGCGGCTCGGCGGGCCGGTGCGCCGGGTGCCCGCCGCCGAGGCCGCCGACGCCGGCGTGCTGCCCAGCGGCGGCGAGACGGTCCTCACCACCGGCGTGCTGTTCGCCGGCGACGAGGACCGGCAGGCCGCGCACGTCCGCTCCCCGCACCGCGCGGAGGCCGCCGCCGTCCGCGGCCCGGACACGGCCGAGCCGCGCGAGGCCCGCGACCGCCGGCGGTTCCACCGGGACCGGGCGCCGGGGGGGGGGGCGTACGGGCCGCTGACGGCTTCGTGGACGCCCCGGCAGGGGCGCGGGGAACGGCGCGGCCGGCCCCACACAACCGGTACGACCGAACGGCGAGGAGCGACAGAACATGAGCACCCGAACCGTCATCCGCGGTGGCCTGGTCATCACCGCCTCCGACGAACTGCACGCCGACGTCCTGATCGAGGACAACCGCATCGCCGCCCTCGCGGCCACCGGGACACCCGCCGCCGGCACCTTCACGGCGGACCGGGTCGTCGACGCCACCGGGAAGTACGTCATCCCCGGCGGCGTCGACGTCCACACGCACATGGAGCTCCCCTTCGGCGGCACCTTCGCCTCCGACACCTTCGAGACCGGCACCCGGGCCGCCGCCTGGGGCGGCACGACCACCATCGTCGACTTCGCGGTGCAGAGCGTCGGGCACACCCTGCGCGAGGGCCTGGACGCCTGGCACGCCAAGGCCGAGGGCAACTGCGCGATCGACTACGGCTTCCACATGATCGTCTCCGACGTCGGCCAGGAGACGCTCAAGGAGATGGACCTGCTGGTGGAGGAGGGCGTGACCTCCTTCAAGCAGTTCATGGCCTACCCGGGCGTCTTCTACTCCGACGACGGCCAGATCCTGCGCGCCATGCAGCGCTCCGCCGCCAACGGCGGGCTGATCATGATGCACGCCGAGAACGGCATCGCGATCGACGTGCTGGTCGAGCAGGCCCTGGCCCGGGGCGAGACCGACCCGCGCCACCACGGCGAGGTCCGCAAGGCCCTGCTGGAGGCCGAGGCCACCCACCGCGCCATCCGGCTCGCCCAGGTCGCCGGCGCGCCCCTGTACGTCGTGCACGTCTCGGCGATGGAGGCCGTCGCCGAGCTGGCCCGGGCCCGCGACGAGGGGCTCAACGTCTTCGGCGAGACCTGCCCCCAGTACCTGTTCCTGTCCACCGACAACCTCGCCGAGCCGGACTTCGAGGGCGCCAAGTACGTGTGCAGCACGCCGCTCAGGCCCCGCGAACACCAGGCCCGGCTGTGGCGGGGGCTGCGGACCAACGACCTCCAGGTCGTCTCCACCGACCACTGCCCGTTCTGCTTCACCGGGCAGAAGGAGCTCGGCCGGGGCGACTTCTCCAAGATCCCCAACGGCCTGCCGGGTGTGGAGAACCGCATGGACCTGCTCCACCAGGCCGTCGTGGACGGGCACATCTCCCGGCGCCGCTGGATCGAGATCGCCTGCGCCACCCCGGCCCGCATGTTCGGCCTGTACCCGCAGAAGGGCACCATCGCGCCGGGCGCCGACGCCGACGTCGTGATCTACGACCCGCACGCCGAGCAGGTGATGTCCGCCGAGACCCACCACATGAACGTCGACTACTCGGCGTACGAGGGCAAGCGCGTCACCGGCCGCGTCGAGACGGTGCTCTCGCGCGGCGCGTTCGTCATCACCGAGCGGGAGTACACCGGACGCAAGGGTCACGGCGTCTACACCCCGCGCTCCACCTGTCAGTACCTCGTCTAGGAGCGGCCCCCGATGGACTTCGGACTCGTCCTGCAGACCGACCCGCCGGCCTCGCGGGTCGTCAGCCTCATGAAGCGCGCCGAACGCAACGGCTTCACCCACGGCTGGACCTTCGACTCCGCCGTGCTGTGGCAGGAGCCCTTCGTCATCCACAGCCAGATCCTGGCGAACACCACGACGCTGAAGGTCGGCACGATGGTCACCAACCCGGGCACCCGCACCTGGGAGGTCACCGCCTCCACCTTCGCCACCCTCAACGACATGTTCGGCAACCGCACGGTCTGCGGCATCGGCCGCGGCGACTCCGCGATGCGCGTGGCCGGCCGCAAGCCCAACACGCTCGCCCGCATCAGCGAGGCCATGAAGGTCATCCGGGCGCTGGGCAGCGGCCGGGAGGCCGACCTCGGCGGCGGCACGGTCGTCCGCTTCCCGTGGATCCGGCAGGGCGCCGAACTCCCGGTGTGGATGGCCGCGTACGGGCCGAAGGCGCTGAAGATGGCCGGCGAGGAGGCCGACGGGTTCATCCTCCAGCTCGCAGACCTCTACCTCACCGAGTACATGGTCGGGGCCGTCAAGGACGCGGCGGCCGCCGCGGGCCGCGACCCCGCCGAGGTGACCGTCTGCGTCGCCGCCCCGGCCTACGTCACCGAGGACGACTCGCCCGGGGCGCTCGCCCACGCGCGCGAGCAGTGCCGGTGGTTCGGCGGCATGGTCGGCAACCACGTCGCCGACCTGGTCGCCAGGTACGGCGAGCACTCCGCCGCCGTACCCGACGCGCTCACCGACTACATCAAGGCACGGCAGGGCTACGACTACGCCCACCACGGGCGCAGCGGGAACCCGGACACGCGGTTCGTGCCGGACGAGATCGTCGACCGGTTCTGCCTGATCGGCCCGGTGGAGCGGCACGTCGAGAAGCTGGACGCGCTGCGCGCGCTGGGCGTCGACCAGTTCGCGGTGTACGACATGCACGACGCGCAGGAGGCGGTGATCGACGCGTACGGATCGCGGGTCATCCCCGCGGTCAACGGCTGACCCCGCCCCGCGGGTTCCCTCCGCGCCCCTTCCCGCCGCCCCGGGAAGGGGGCCGGGACGCTCCCGCCCTCACGTCCTCCGGAGCGCGCCCCTCGGCGCCGCCCGCACGGCCCTTCCCGTCCCGTCTCCCCGGCGCGCCGGGCTCCGGGCCCCGGCGGGGGGACGGTCAGCCCCGCGGGCCGTCCCCCAGCGCCGCCACCGCCTCCTTGGCGGCCTTGATGGCGCCCTTGTTGATCTCGTCCGTACCGGGCGCCTTCTTCGACTCGAAGTCGCTGCCGTTGTAGGTGACGACCACCAGCGCGTTGGAGGCGCGCGCGACCACCACGCCCTCCCGGGTCTCCTGCTTGTCCTCCGTGGTCAGGTTCACCACCGAGTACCCCGCGTCGCCCAGGCCGGGGACCGCGCCTCCGCCGCTCCTCTCCCGGGTGCGCTGCTCGTAGGCCGTGCGGGCCCTGTCGTCCGACTCGAAGACCTCGAAGGACACGTCGAGCCAGCGGTACTCGTACCCCTGGAGCGCGTTCCAGGAGCAGGTGCGGCGCAGCTCGGAGTCCGTCGACGGGATCTCCTTCCCGCCCGTCCCGGCACCCGGAACCAGGGCCTTGACCGTCTTCGCGGCCAGGCTCCCGCAGGGCGCGGGCGCGGCGGTGTACGTCTTGGGCGCCGCGGTCTCCGAGGGGGCGGCGGCGGACCGGGTTCCGGTGCGCCCGGCCGGCTCCTGCTCGGCGGCCCGCGGCGCGGCGAGCGGACCGGACGACAGCGCCCAGCCCATCGCGGCGAGCACGGCGACGGGGGACAGGCGCGCGGTCAGAGCGAGCGGCAGGGGAAGATCACGCACGGCGCACTCTCGTGGGGGACGGACGGTGCGGAGGGGGTCCGCACTGCGGACGGGACGACAGTGTCACACGACTCCCGGTGGGGCGGAAGGGCGAACTCGCTGCGTACCGGCGCGGTCACGGTGACCCACCGAGGCGGGGGGCGGATTGCCGGCGGTTCGCCGGGTGTGGGCGGTTCGCGTCGCGTCAAGGGGGGCGCGGCCGGAGGGACACGGCGGCCGCGGGAGCGGACGGTCTCCCGGTCAACTCGCCCTCTCCGCCCACGAGTCGGGGCACGTGATGGCCCGCGGCGGCACCCCCGGACCGCTTCCCGGCTCCCCGGACGCCCGCGTACGATCCCGGAGGCCGCCGCCCGGAGCCCGGACGGGGCAGCCGCCCGGGGCCCGTACGGGGCCGCAGCCCGCACGGCCCGCCGCGCACAGCCGCCTCGCACGACCCGGCCCGCACAGCCGTCCGGCACGACCGTCCCCCACCGCCGTCCTCCACCGCCGTTCCGCACCCGAGGAGCACTCGTGTTCACCACCCGCCCCACCCTCCAGGGCACCTTCGGCATGGTCTCCTCCACCCACTGGCTGGCCTCCCAGTCGGCGATGGCGGTCCTGGAGGACGGCGGCAACGCCTACGACGCGGCCGTCGCCGGGGCGTTCGTGCTGCACGTCGTCGAGCCGCACCTCAACGGCCCGGCCGGCGAGGTGCCGATCCTGCTGGCCCCGGCCGGCGGCGCGGTCCGGGTGCTGTGCGGGCAGGGCGTCGCGCCCGCCGGGGCGACGACCGGGCACTACCGGGGCCTCGGACTCGACCTCGTGCCCGGCACCGGCCCGCTCGCCGCCGCCGTCCCCGGCGCGTTCGACGCGTGGCTGCTCCTGCTGCGCGACCACGGCACCAAGCCGCTGGCCGACGTCCTGAGGTACGCCATCGGCTACGCCGAGCACGGGCACCCGCCCGTGGAGCGCGTCGGCGAGACCGTGGAGACCGTGCGCGCGCTCTTCGAGACGGAGTGGACCACCTCGGCGGAGGTCTACCTGCCCGGCGGCCGGGCACCGCGGCCCGGCGAGCCGTTCCGCAACCCCGCGCTCGCGGCCACCTGGAAGCGGCTGCTCGCGGAGGCCGCCGGGGCGGGGGACCGGGAGGCGCAGATCGACGCGGCCCGCGAGGTCTGGCGCACCGGCTTCATCGCCGAGGCCCTCGTCCGGCAGGCCGGGCGCCCCACCCTGGACACCAGCGGCAGGCGCCACACCGGCACGCTGACGGCCGGCGACCTCGCCGCCTGGTCCGCGACGTACGAGACCCCGGTGACGTACGACTGGAACGGCTGGACCATGTGCAAGGCCGGCCCGTGGAGCCAGGGCCCGGTCCTGCTCCAGCAGCTCGCCCTGCTCCCGCCCGAGCTGCCCCGCCACGGCACCGCCGACCACCTGCACCTGCTGATCGAGGGCTGCAAGCTCGCCATGGCCGACCGGGAGGCCTGGTACGGCGACGCGGCCGAGGTGCCGCTCGACGACCTGCTGTCGGCGCCCTACAACACGGCCCGGCGCGCCCTCGTCGGCGAGACGGCCTCCCGGGAGCTGCGGCCGGGCAGTCCCGGCGGACGCGTCCCGCGGCTGCCCGCCCACGCGCGCGCGGCGGCCACCGCGGGCCCCGGCGCCCCCGGCCCCGGCGCCCCGGGCACCGGCGAGCCGACCGTCGCCAAGGGGCCCGCGTCCCCCGTGCCGGGCGAACCGGCCGTGGCCGCCGACGGCACCACCCGCGGCGACACCTGCCACCTCGACGTCGTCGACCGGTGGGGCAACATGGTCGCGGCCACGCCCAGCGGCGGCTGGCTCCAGTCCAACCCCGTCGTGCCCGAACTCGGCTTCCCGCTCGGCACCCGGCTGCAGATGACCTGGCTGGAGGAGGGCCTGCCGAACTCGCTGACCCCCGGCCGCCGCCCCCGGACGACGCTCACGCCCTCCCTCGCCCTGCGCGACGGCGTCCCGGTGCTGGCGTTCGGCACGCCCGGCGGGGACCAGCAGGACCAGTGGCAGCTGCACTTCTTCCTGGGGGTGGCGCTGCGCGCCCCGGTGCGCGGCGGCCTCGACCTCCAGGGCGCGATCGACGCCCCGAACTGGCACAACGACAGCTTTCCCGGCTCCTTCTACCCGCGCGGCATGCGCCCCGGCAGCGTCACCGTCGAGTCCCGCACGGACCCCGGGGTCGTCGCGGAGCTGCGCCGGCGCGGCCACGACGTGACCGTCGGCGGCCCCTGGTCGGAGGGCCGGCTGTGCGCCGTCGCCCGCGACCCGGAGACCGGCGTCCTGTCGGCGGCGGCGAACCCGCGCGGGACGCAGGGGTACGCGGTCGGCCGCTGAGCGCCCGGCGGAGGGCCGGCCCGCGCGGTCCCGGGAACCGCACGCCGGCCGCCGGTCATGGGCGCGCGGCAGCCGGCCACCGGCGCGCGTGCGTGCGCCCGCCCGCCCGCCCGGTGTTCACGGCGATTCCACCCGCCGTGCACCGGCCGGGTGGGGTTTGTCAGCGGCGCGTGCTGTGATGGGGGAGTGATCGACAGCAGCGAAACCATCGAAGAGTTTCTCACCCGCCACGCCTCCGACGTCGAGGAGGCGATCCGCACGGCGGCCGGCACCGAGATCATGCCGCGCTGGCGCCGCCTCGCCGCGCACGACGTCGACCAGAAGAGCGGCCCGCACGACCTGGTGACGGACGCCGACCGCAAGGCCGAGCTGTACCTGACCGAGGTGCTCCCCGCCCTGCTGCCCGGCTCGGTCGTCGTCGGCGAGGAGGCGGTGCACGCCAACCCCGCGTCCTACGAGGCGGTCCGGGGCGGCGCGCCGGTCTGGATCGTCGACCCGGTCGACGGCACCCGTCAGTTCGTGCACGGCGACTCCGGCTTCTGCACCCTCGTCGCCCTCGCGCAGGCCGGCGTCCTGCTCGCCTCCTGGACCTACGCGCCCGCCCGGGACCAACTCGCCACGGCGGTACGGGGCCGGGGCGCCTTCCTCGACGGCCGGCCGCTGCGCGCCGGCGCGCCGGAGCCCGGCCGGGACCTGCGCGTGGCCACCTCCCACCCCGACTACACGACGGAGGAGCAGAAGCGCGCCCTGCTCGGCCTGCGCACCCCGGGCGTGGCGCCCCGCTCCTGCGGCTCGGCCGGACTGGAGTATCTGGCCGTCGCCCGCGGCGAGATGGACGCCACCGCCTTCTCCTGGGAGGCCGCCTGGGACCACGCGGCGGGCCTGCTGCTCGTGGAGGAGACCGGGGGTGCCCACCTGACCCGCACGGGCGAGCCGTTCCGCATCACCGGTGGCAACGCCCTGCCGTTCACGGCGGCCCGCGACGCGGCCACCGCGCGCCGGGTGGCCGGGCTGCTGCAGAGCCCCCTGGCGCACCCGGCCGACTGAGGCTCCGCCGCGCGGCCCGGGGCGGCCCCGGCCCGGGCCGCCCCGCCGCCGGGCGCTGTCGTACCCCCGGCATATCCTGATCCCCAGTGGCCATCGGCTGACGAAGGGGTCCGAAGGTGCCGTCGATGCTCGATGCGGTCGTGGTGGGTGCGGGACCGAACGGACTGACCGCGGCCGTGGAGCTGGCCCGCCGCGGCTTCTCCGTCGCCGTGTTCGAGGCGCGGGACACCGTGGGCGGCGGGGCCCGCACCGAGGAGCTCACCCTCCCCGGCTTCCGGCACGACCCGTGCTCCGCGGCGCACCCCCTCGGCGTCAACTCCCCGGCCTTCCGCGACCTGCCCCTCCAGCGGTACGGCCTGGAGTGGCTGCACGCCGAGCTGCCCATGGCGCACCCCTTCACCGACGGCACGGCGGCCGTGCTGTCCCGGTCGGTCGGCGCCACGGCCGCCTCGTTCGGACCGCGCGACGCGGGCACGTACCGCAGGCTCGTCGCGCCCTTCCTGCCCCGGTGGGACACGCTCGTCCGCGACTTCATGTCCCTGCCGCTCACCGCGCTGCCCCGTGACCCGGTGACCCTCGCCCGCTTCGGCCTGGCCGGCCTGCCGCCGTCCACGTGGCTGATGCGCCGCTTCCGCGACGAGCGGGCCAGGACCCTGTTCGCCGGTCTCGTCGCCCACGTGATGGCCCCGCTGGGCGGCCTCGCCACCGGCGCCGTCGGCCTGGTCTTCGCCCTCGCCGCCCACGCCCGCGGCTGGCCCGTCGCCCGCGGCGGCTCCCAGGCCGTCTCCGACGCGCTGACGTCGTACCTGACGGACCTGGGCGGCAGCGTCCACACGGACTACGAGGTCAAGCGCCTCGACGACCTGCCGCCCGCCCGCGCGTACGTCTTCGACACCTCGCCCACCGCCCTGGCCCGTATCGCGGGCTTCGGCGGCCACTACGACCGCTTCCGCTACGGCCCCGGCGTCTTCAAGGTCGACTACGCGCTGGACGGCCCGGTGCCGTGGACCGCCAGGGAGGCCCGGGTCGCCGGCACCGTGCAGATCGGCGCCGACAGCGCGGAGATCGGCACCGCGCTGCGCGCGGCGGCGCGCGACGGCCGGGCACCCGACCGGCCCTTCCTGATCACGGTCCAGCCGAGCGTCGCCGACCCCACCCGGGCCCCGGCCGGCAAACAGGTCTTCTGGGTCTACGGGCACGTCCCGAACGGCTGGACCGGCGACCTCACCGACGCGATCGAGCGCCAGCTGGAGCGCTTCGCGCCCGGTTTCCGCGACCGGGTCCTGGCCCGCGCGACCGCCGGCCCGCCGGAACTCGCCGCCCGCAACGCCAACTACGTCGGCGGCGACATCGCCTCCGGTGCGGCCGCCGGACTCCAGCTCCTGCTGCGGCCCAGACTGTCCCTGTTCCCGTACACCACCCCGCATCCGGCCGTCTTCATCTGTTCGTCCTCGACCCCGCCGGGCCCCGGGGTGCACGGCATGTCGGGACACAACGCCGCCAAGGCCGTCTGGAGGAGGCTGAGGCAGACATGACCACCCTCACGCTGGTGCGGGGCGACATCACCCGCGAGAGCGTCGACGCCCTCGTCAACGCGGCCAACTCCTCGCTGCTGGGCGGCGGAGGCGTCGACGGGGCGATCCACCGCCGCGGCGGCCCCGCCATCCTGGCCGAGTGCCGCGAGCTCCGCGCCGGGCACTACGGCAAGGGCCTCCCCACGGGCCGCGCCGTCGCCACCACCGCGGGCGACCTGGACGCCCGCTGGGTCATCCACACCGTCGGCCCGGTCTGGTCGGACACCGAGGACCGGTCCGCCCTCCTCGCCTCCTGCTACCGCGAATCCCTGCGCGTCGCCGACGAGTTGGGCGCGCGGACGGTCGCCTTCCCCGCGATCTCGACGGGCGTCTACGGCTGGCCGATCGACGACGGCGCCCGGATCGCCGTACGGACGGTGCGGGAGACGGCCACGGCGGTCGAGGAGGTCCGGTTCGTCCTCTTCGACGAGCGGGCATACGAGGCGTTCGCGGCACAGCTCCGCTGACACCGCCGCCGAGGGCGGCCCGGCGGGCGGCCGGGCACGCCACAGGACCGGCCCTCGCCCCGGCTCCCGAAGTCCCAAAACCGCACACAGACCGACGGGGTCATTGCTTCGGTTGTGTGCGAGTCCTAGGGTGTGCCTGGCTCAGCAGTCGCCCCGTCACCCTCCGTCGTGTTCCGTCCCCTCGGCAACGCCTGCGCCCGCACGGTGCGTTGGGGAGCGGACCTGACGTTCCCTCAGTCCGCGCAGCACCCTGTCGCACCGAGGAAGGCCACGGTCATGCCGCACCCCCACGTGTCATCCGCCGACCGGTCCGCCCGTCCCGGACCGCCGGTCGTCAGCCGCCGCCGGCTCCTGGAGGGCGGCGCCGCCCTCCTCGGCGCGTTCGCCCTGAACGCGCCGCCCACCGCGGCGCACGCGGCCGGCCCGCGCCTCGCGGCGGCCGACGCCCCGGAGTGGAACGGCCGGATCTCCGTGTTCCGCCTGGGCGCCGAGCCGCCCCACACCACCCTGATGCCGTACGAGAACGTCGAGCAGGCGCTGGCCGCCGACCGCACCCGCTCGCCGTACCGGCTGAGCCTGGACGGCACCTGGAGGTTCGCCCACGCGGAGAACCCCGGCGACCGGGACGCCGACTTCCACCGCACCGACGTCGACGACAGCACCTGGGACACCATCCCGGTGCCGTCCGTCTGGCAGCTGCACGGCTACGACCGCCCGATCTACCTGAACATCACCTACCCGTACTGGGGCCCCAACGGCCTGGGCGAGGAACCGCGGCCCCCCGCCGCCCCGACCCGCTACAACCCCGTCGGCCAGTACCGGCGCACCTTCACCGTGCCCCGCGGCTGGGCGGGCCGGCGCACCTTCCTGCACTTCGAGGGCGTCAAGTCCGCCCACTACGTGTGGATCAACGGCCACCTGGCCGGCTACCACGAGGACTCCTACGCGCCCGCCGAGTACGACGTCACCGAGCACCTCCGGCCCGGCACCAACCAGATCGCGGTCGAGGTGTACCGCTACTCCGACGGCGACTGGCTGGAGGACCAGGACATGATCCGGCTGAGCGGCATCTTCCGCTCGGTCTACCTGTACTCCACCCCGCCCGTGCACCTGCGCGACTTCAAGCTGGGCACCCCGCTCGGCGACGACTACCGGACCGCCGGGCTGGAGGTCACCGCGCACGTGCGCGACCACGGCGGCGAGGGCGGGCGCTACACCGTCGACACGCAGTTGTACGACGCCGACGGCCACCCCGTCTGGTCCCGGCCCCTGCGGCAGGACGCCGACATCCCGCCCGGCGGGGAGGCCACCGTCGAGGCCGCCCGGTCCGTCCCCGCCCCCGAGCTCTGGTCGGCCGAGCACCCCTACCTCTACACCGCCGTCCTCCGGCTGCGCGACCCGTCCGGCACGGTCGTCGAGACGCTGTCGCACCGGGTCGGCCTGCGGGAGTTCGCCCTCAAGGACGGCCTGATGCGCATCAACGGCCGGCCCGTCTCCTTCCGCGGCACCAACCGGCACGAGATGCACCCCGACCGCGGCACCGCGCTCACCCGCGCCGACATGGTCGAGGACATCACCGTCATCAAGCGGATGAACATCAACTCCGTCCGCACCTCGCACTACCCCGGCAACCCGCTGTGGTACGAACTCGCCGACGAGTACGGCCTGTACCTCGTCGACGAGACCAACCTGGAGACCCACGGCATCCGCGACACCTACCCGGGCGACCACCCCGAGTGGACCGAGGCCTGCGTGGCCCGCGCCCAGAACATGGTCCACCGCGACAAGAACCACGCCTCGGTGGTCGTCTGGTCGCTCGGCAACGAGGCGGGCGGCGGCACCACCTTCCGCGCCATGTACGACTGGATCCGCTCCTACGACCCGACCCGCGTCATCCAGTACGAGGGCGACGACCGGCCCGGCATCAGCGACATCCGCTCGGAGATGTACGAGACCCCCGCACGCGTCGAGGCCCGCGCCGGGGACACGTCCGACACCCGCCCGTACGTGATGATCGAGTACTCCCACGCGATGGGGAACTCCAACGGCAACTTCCGCGAGTACTGGGACGTCGTCCGCCGCCACGACGTGCTGCAGGGCGGCTGGATCTGGGACTTCGCCGACCAGTCCCTGCGCTGGCCCACCCCGGCGCGCAAGCGGTTCACCGAGTCCGGTCCCGGGAGGCTGCGCGGCGAGATCCTCGCGGCGGGCGGCACCTTCGACCGCGCCGAGGGCGTGTCCGGCGGCACCGTCTTCGCCCGCGACGACCGCCTCGACCTCACCGGCTCCCTGACCCTGGAGGCGTGGGTCACCCCGCACGTGACGGGGTACCACCAGCCCATCCTCGCCAAGGGCGACACCCAGTACGCGCTGAAGCAGACCGGCCGGAACCTGGAGTTCTTCATCCACTCCGGCGGCCAGTGGACCACCGCGAGCTGGGCGCTGCCGGACGACTGGACCGGCCGCGAGCACCACGTCGCCGGCGTCTTCGACGCGGCCGCGGGCACCCTGACCCTGTACGTCGACGGTGCCGTGCGGGCCGTCCGGACCACCACCCGGCGGCCCGGCAGCACCACCGCGCCGCTCGCGCTCGCCACCGACGCCGACCAGCAGACACGGGAGTTCAGCGGCACGATCCGCCGGGCCCGCGTCTACGCCCGCGCCCTGTCCGCCGCCGAACTGGCCTCCGACGGCCGCGGGCCCGGCGACGACGGCGTGCGCTTCTGGTTCGACGCGGCCACCGTCGCCTTCACCGAGCAGCGGCCGCGCGAGAAGACCTTCCTCGCGTACGGCGGCGACTGGGGCGACAACCCCAACGACGGCAACTTCGTCGCGGACGGCATCGTCACCGCCGACCGCGGCCACACCGGCAAGGCCGCGGAGGTCAAGCGGGTCTACCAGGCGGTGCAGGTGCTCCCGCGCCCGGGCGGACCCGGCGAGGTCACCCTCGTCAACGAGTACCTGTTCACCAACCTGCGTGAGTTCCACGGCAGTTGGGTGCTGCGGGCCGACGGCGAGGTCGTCCGGCGCGGCCGCCTGACCCGCGGCCAGCTCGACGTCCCCCCGCTCGGCCGCAAGGACGTCACGGTGCCCGTGCGGCTCCCGGCGGACCCGGCGCCCGGCACCGAGTTCTTCCTCGAACTCTCCTTCACCACCAAGGAAGACGCGCCGTGGGCGAAGGCGGGCTTCGAGGTGGCCCGGCAGCAACTCCCGCTCGACGCGGGCGTCCCGGCCGTACGGCCCGTGCCGCTGCGCAGCGTGCCCGCCCTGCGCCACGACGACACCCCGGACGCCGTCACCGTGCGGGGCAGGGACTTCTCCGTCACCGTGGACAAGGCCACCGGCACCCTCACCTCGTACGAGGCGGCGGGCACCCGTCTGCTGACCGGCGGGCCGGTGCCGAACTTCTGGCGGGCGCCCACCGACAACGACAAGGGCAACGGCCAGCACATCCGCAACCAGATCTGGCGCGACGCCGGCGCCCGGCGGACGGTGACGGACGTGCTCGTGCGCCCGCTGGGCGACCGGGCCGTCGTGGTCGAGGTCGGCGGCACCCTGCCGACCGGCGTGGCGTCGGCGTACTCCCTGACGTACACGGTCTTCGGCAACGGCGAGATCAAGGTCGAGCACACCCTGCGCCCCGGGGCGCCGGACCTGCCCTACATCCCCGAGGTCGGCACCCTGCTGTTCCTGCCGCGCGGCCTGGACCGCCTGCACTACTACGGCCGCGGCCCGGAGGAGAACCACTGGGACCGCAGCACCGGCACCGACGTCGGCCTGCACTCCGGGACCGTCGCCGGGCAGTGGACGCCCTACATCCGCCCCCAGGAGAACGGCAACAGGACCGACGTCCGCTGGGCCGCGCTGACCGGCCGCGACGGCACCGGGCTGCTGGTCTCGGGCGAACCCCTGCTGGAGATCAACGCCTCCCGCTTCACCCCGGAGGACCTGTCGTGCGGGGTCCGCCACGACTACCAGCTCACCCCGCGCGAGGCGGTCGTGCTGCGCGTGAACCACCGGCAGATGGGCGTGGGCGGCGACAACAGCTGGGGCGCGCACACCCACGACGCGTACAAGCTCTTCGCCGACCGCACCTACGCGTACACCTACCGGCTGCGTCCGCTGACCGACGTCCGCCGGGCGACGGCGGCCTCACGGCGGCCGACCGCCGTCGAATAGGGGGAAGCGGCCATTCGGCCGGGAGGCGGCCGCCCCGCGTCCGGGAGGCGCCGCCCGCCTCCCGGCCCGGGGCTCACTCGGCGGCGTCGCTGAGGCCCAGGCGCAGGTGCTCCACGTGGTACACCGCCTGGTCGAGCAGCTCGGCGACGTGGTGGTCGTGCAGCGCGTACACCACCGACCGGCCGCGGCGCTCGCCCACCACCAGGCCGAGGTTGCGCAGCAGCCGCAGCTGGTGCGAGCAGGCCGACTGCTCCATCCCGACCTCCGCCGCCAGTTCCGTGGCGGGCAGCGGTCCTTCGCGCAGCCGGGCGAGGATCAGCAGCCGGGAGGGGGTGGACAGGGCCTGGAGCGTGGTGGCGACCTTGGCGACGTTGTCCGCGTCCAGCCGGACGCGCTCGGTGGCGTCCCGCGCGGGGACGACGGCTCCATGACCCATGGCCCCATCCTACCGATCACATATGAACACATGAATCGGTCTTCATGTGTTCCTGTATGGTGGCGGGGTGTCCGTGACTCTCGCACCCGCACCCGTCCCCCCGGCCGCCCCCGCGGCCCGCCGGCGCACCCGCGTCCTGGCCCTGCCCGAGGCCCGCTGGGCCCTCGTCTCGCTGCTGGCGTTCCTGCTGGGCCTCGCCCTGGACCTCGGCGGCGCCCCGGTCTGGGCGTACGGCGTCCCGTACGTGATCGCCTACGCCGCCGGCGGCTGGGAACCCGCCCTGGAAGGCCTGCGGGCGCTGCGCGAGAAGACCCTCGACGTGGACCTGCTGATGATCGTCGCGGCGCTCGGCGCGGCCTCGATCGGCCAGGTCCTCGACGGCGCCCTGCTCATCGTCATCTTCGCCACCTCCGGCGCCCTGGAGGCCCTCGCCACCGCCCGCACCGCCGACTCCGTACGCGGACTGCTCGACCTCGCGCCCACCACCGCCACCCGGCTGACCGGCGACGGCGAGGAGACCGTCCCGACCGCCGCGCTCGCCGTCGGCGACGTGCTCCTCGTCCGCCCCGGCGAGCGCATCGGCGCCGACGGGACCGTCCTGGACGGCACCAGCGAGGCCGACCAGGCGACCATCACCGGCGAGTCCCTGCCGGTGCTCAAGCGCCCCGGCGACGAGGTCTTCGCCGGCACCCTCAACGGCACCGGCGCCCTGCGCGTGCGCGTCGGCCGCGACCCGGCCGACTCGGTGATCGCCCGGATCGTGGCCCTGGTCGAGGAGGCGTCCCGCACCAAGGCGCCGACCCAGCTGTTCATCGAGAAGGTCGAGCAGCGCTACGCGGTCGGCGTGGTCGCCGCCACCCTCGCCGTGTTCGGCGTCCCGCTCGCCTTCGGCGAGGACCTCACGGCCGCCCTGCTGCGGGCCATGACCTTCATGATCGTCGCCTCGCCGTGCGCGGTCGTCCTCGCGACCATGCCGCCGCTGCTGTCCGCCATCGCCAACGCCGGCCGCCACGGCGTCCTGGTCAAGTCGGCCGTCGCGATGGAACGCCTCGGCGAGATCGACACCACCGCCCTCGACAAGACCGGCACCCTCACCGAGGGCGAGCCCGAGGTGACGGCCGTGCGGCCGCTGCCGGACTCCGGCCTCGACGAGGACGCCCTGCTCGCGCTGGCGGCCTCCGCCGAGCACCCCAGCGAGCACCCCCTGGCCCGCGCCGTCGTCGCCGCGGCCCGCGCCCGGGACCTGCCGCTGGAGCCCGCCGAGGACTTCTCCGCCGCGCCCGGCCGGGGCGTCACCGCCACCGTCGGCGGACGCGTGGTGACGGTCGGCCGTGCCGGGGCCGCCGAGGCCACCGGCGGCGAGACCGTCGTCCGCGTCACCCGCGACGGCGTCGCCGTCGGCACCCTCGCCCTCACCGACCGCCTGCGCCCCGACGCGGCCGCCGCCACCGCCGCCCTCACCGCCCTGACCGGCACCGCCCCCGTCCTGCTCACCGGCGACACCGCCTCCGCCGCCGCCCGCGTCGCCACCGCCACCGGCCTCACCGACGTCCGCGCGGACCTGCTGCCGCAGGACAAGGTGAGCGCCGTGCGCGCCGTCCAGGACGGCGGCGGCAAGGTGCTCTTCGTCGGCGACGGCGTCAACGACGCGCCCGCCCTGGCCGCCGCCCACTCCGGGATCGCCATGGGCCGCGCGGGCTCCGACCTGGCCCTGGAGACGGCCGACGCGGTGATCGTGCGCGACGAGCTGGCGGCCGTGCCGGCCGTGGTCCGGCTGTCGCGCACCGCCCGCCGCCTGGTCGTGCAGAACCTGGTGATCGCGGGCACGTTCATCACCGTCCTCGTGCTGTGGGACCTGATCGGCCACCTGCCCCTGCCGCTCGGCGTCGCCGGCCACGAGGGCTCCACCGTGCTGGTCGGCCTGAACGGGCTGCGGCTGCTGCGCGAGTCGGCCTGGCGATCCGGACCGGCGCAGGACGGCTGAGGTCGATGTCGGATTCTCGCCAGACCCGGCGCCGCCGGTGCCCGATGCTGGACGCATGCAGATCGGGATGCACACCGACACCGAGCGCTGCGTGCGCGCCGTCCGGTCCAAGGACGCCCGTTTCGACGGCTGGTTCTTCACCGCCGTCCTGACCACCGGCATCTACTGCCGGCCCAGCTGCCCGGTCGTCCCGCCCAAGCCGCAGAACATGGTCTTCCACCCGAGCGCGGCGGCCTGCCAGCAGGCCGGGTTCCGGGCCTGCAAGCGCTGCCGGCCCGACACCAGCCCCGGCTCGCCGGAGTGGAACCGGCGCGCCGACCTCGTGGCCCGCGCCATGCGGCTGATCGCCGACGGCGTCGTCGACCGCGAGGGCGTGCCCGGCCTCGCCGCCCGGCTCGGCTACAGCACCCGGCAGATAGAACGCCAGCTGCTCGCCGAGCTGGGCGCGGGCCCCCTCGCGCTCGCCCGCGCCCAGCGCGCCCAGACCGCCCGGCTGCTCGTCGAGACGACCGGCCTGTCGATGGCGCAGATCGCCTTCGCCGCCGGCTTCTCCTCCGTCCGCACCTTCAACGACACCGTCCGCGAGGTCTTCGCCCTCGCCCCGAGCGAGCTGCGCGCCCGCGCCCCGCGGGGCACCTCGCCGGGGACCTCCGGGGCCCTGTCGCTCCGGCTGCCGTTCCGCGCCCCGCTCAACCCCGACAACCTCTTCGGGCACCTCGCCGCCACCGCCGTACCCGGGGTCGAGGAATGGCGGGACGGCGCCTACCGCCGCACGCTCCGCCTCCCGTACGGCCACGGCATCGCGGCCCTCGCCCCCCGCCCCGACCACATCGCCTGCCGCCTCACCCTCACCGACCTGCGCGACCTGCCCGTCGCCATCAGCCGCTGCCGCCGCCTGCTCGACCTGGACGCCGACCCGGTCGCGGTCGACGACCAGCTGCGCACGGACCCCGTGCTCGCGCCCCTGGTCGACAAGGCGCCGGGCCGGCGGGTGCCGCGCACGGTCGACGAGGCGGAGTTCGCGATCCGTGCCGTGCTCGGCCAGCAGGTCTCCACGGCCGCCGCCCGCACCCACGCCGCCCGCCTGGTCACCGCGCACGGCGAACCGGTCGACGACCCCGAGGGCGGCCTCACCCACCTCTTCCCGTCCCCGCGGGCCCTCGCCTCGGTCGACCCCGAGTCGCTGGCGATGCCCCGCACCCGCCGCACGACCCTCACCACCCTCGTCCGCCACCTCGCCGACGGCACCCTCCGCCTCGGCGTCGAGAGCGACTGGCCGGACACCCGAGCCCGGCTGCTCGCCCTGCCCGGCTTCGGCCCCTGGACCGCCGACGTCATCGCGATGCGCGCCCTCGGCGACCCCGACGCCTTCCTCCCCACCGACCTCGGCATCCGCCGTGCCGCCCGGGACCTCGGCCTGCCGTCGACCCCGGCGGCGCTCACCGCCCGCGCGGCGGCCTGGCGCCCCTGGCGGGCGTACGCCGTGCAGTACCTGTGGGCGACCGACAGCCACCCGATCAACTTCCTTCCGGCATAGGGACGTTCCCGTGAAACACCACACCCTGATCGACAGCCCGTACGGCCCCCTCACCCTCGTCGCCGAGGACGGCGTCCTGTGCGGCCTCTACATGACCGACCAGCGTCACCGCCCCGCGGAGGAGACCTTCGGTGCCCGGGACGCCACGCTCTTCGCCGAGGCGGAGGAGCAGCTGGAGGCGTACTTCGACGGCGCGCTGAAGGAGTTCACCCTGGAACTGCGCCTGGACGGCACCCCGTTCCAGCGCCGCGTCTGGGACGAACTGCGCCGCATCCCCTACGGCGAGACCCGCACCTACGGCCAGCTGGCCGACGCCCTCGGCAGCCCCACCGCCTCCCGCGCGGTCGGCCTCGCCAACGGCCGCAACCCCATCGGCATCATCGTCCCCTGCCACCGCGTCATCGGCGCCAACGGCAGCCTCACCGGCTACGGCGGCGGCCTGGACCGCAAGCAGCGGCTGCTGGACTTCGAACGCGGCGCCGGACTCTTCTAGCGCCGCCCCGCCCGGCCGGCGGGGGAGAGGCCGGCGACGGCGGCGTGGCGGCCGCCGCCCCGGCGGACGCGCGGACCGCACCCGGGCCAGGAGCTGTCGTTCGGATCACGCCGCGGACGCGGGGCCGACGACAGACAGTCGATTCCCCGCGACCTGATCCGAACGACAGCCCTCAGACCGCGCCCTCCCGCAGGTCCCGCAGCAGCCGGGGCAGCGCCGTGCCGATCGGCTCGCGGACGACCTCGTCGGCCAGCTCGTCGTACGGCGTCGGCTCGGCGTTGACGATGATCAGCCGGGCCCCGTGGTCGGCGGCGACCCCGGCGAGGCCCGCGGCGGGCTGCACCTGGAGACTGGTCCCCACCGCGACGAAGACCTCGCACGCCTTGCTGACGGCGACGGCGTCGCCGAGGACCACCGGGTCGAGCCGCTCGCCGAACATCACGGTCGCCGGCTTCAGGACGCCGCCGCACTCCCGGCACGGCGGATCCTCCTCACCCGCCTCGATCCGCGCGAGCGCCTCCTCCATCGAGCCGCGGACGTGGCAGCGCGTGCACACGACCCCGTGCGCGGTGCCGTGCAGTTCGAGCACCTTGCGGTCCGGCAGCCCGGCGCGCTGGTGCAGCCCGTCCACGTTCTGCGTGATCACCCGCACCGGCACCCCGGCCGCCTCCAGCTCGGCCACCGCCCGGTGCGCCGCGTTGGGCCGGGCCCGGAGCGCCCCGCTCTCGCGCCGCATCCGCCACGAGCGGCGGCGGATCTCCGGATCACCCATGTAGTACTCGTACGTCACGAGCTTCTCGGCGTCCGGATCCCGCCGCCACAGCCCGTTCGGCCCGCGGTAGTCCGGGATGCCGGAGTCGGTGGAGACACCGGCACCGCTGAGAATGGCGACGAGAGGCTTGCCCATGCGGCCGAGGGTAGGACCCGGCCCTCGGCCGGGGCGAACGGATATCGCCCCGCCGCGCCCGGTGCTGGGGTCCGGCCATGGCCGAGGTCACCGTCTCGCTCGACGCCGAACTCGTCGTGGAAGCGATGGTGCTCGCGGGGGCGGGCAGTCCCCAGGACGCCGTCGAACTCGTCCTCCGCGACTACGTCGAACGCGGCCACCGCACCGAGGCCCGGGTGGCCGCCCGCGACGAGGCGCCGCGGGAGATCGACGCCGAGCCGCAGGACGCCCAGGGCTGATCCCGGCGGCGGTCACGCCACGCGGTGGCCGTTCTCCAGCTCCGCCGTGCCCGAGCCCTCCGCGAGGACGTCCAGAGCCGCCAGGACGCGGCGGCCGAGGGCGCCGTGCAGGTGGTCGGTGATCTCCTCGCGCGGCACGAGCCGCCAGGACAGCAGCTCCTCCTCCTGGAGGCGGATCGCCCTCAGGTCCTCCTCGCCGAGGACCCCGCCGTCGAACAGGTACGCCACCAGCGGCGGCCGCCCCGTCCCCGGCACCCAGTCCACCGCGAGCAGCCGGCCCGGCTCGCGGTCGAGGCCGATCTCCTCGGCCGTCTCGCGCCGCGCGCCCTGCCGCGGGGTCTCCCCGTCGTCCGATTCGATCGTGCCGCCCGGCAGCGCCCAGCCCTCCCGGTAGTTGGGCTCGACGAGCAGCACCCGGCCCCGCTCGTCCCGGAAGAGGGCGGCGGCGCCGGCGAGCACGCGGGGCAGCGAGGCGATGTAGGCGGCGAAGTCCTGGGTCTGCTGAGGGGCGGTCATGCAGGAAGGGTAGCGGCGGGCGCCGGCCCGCCCGCAGGGGCGGCCGGCGGCAGGACGGGCGCGTGGGGGCGTGCGCGGTCCCACGCGCCGCCGGGCGCGTCCCGCGATCCCGCGCACCGCCCGGTCAGGAACCCGCCTCCGCCCGCTCCCGTTCCTCCGCCCGCGCCCGCACCGGCTGTTCCCGGTCCTCCCGCCGCGCCTGCGCCAGCCGCAGGGTCCGCCGCGCCAGGTCGCTGATCCGCACCCCGTCGAAGCCGAACACCGCGCTGCGGACCGTGTCCTGGAGCGGGTCCTTCCACTGCGGCGGGATGGCGTCCGCCCCGGTCAGGACGCCCGCCACCGACCCGGCCGTCGCGCCGTTGGAATCGGTGTCCAGGCCGCCCCGGACGGTGAGGGCGATGGTGCGGGTGAAGTCGCCGTCGCCGTACAGCAGCCCGGCGGTGAGCACCGCGGCGTTCGGCACGGTGTGGATCCAGCCGAGCCCGGCGGTCTCCGCCTCGATCGTGGTGAGCGTGTCCTCCCAGGTCATGCGGGTGTCGTGGAGGGAGACGACCCGGCGCACCGTCCGGGCGAGCCGGCAGCCGCCCGGGACGACGGTCAGGGCCCGGTCCACGGCGTGCCGCACCGTGGGCGCGGTGAACGCCGCCGAGATCAGCGCCGCCGCCCACATCGCGCCGTACACGCCGTTGCCGGTGTGGGACAGCACCGCGTCCCGCCGCGCCAGCGAGGCGGCGCGAGGGGGGTCGCCCGGGCAGGTCCAGCCGTAGACGTCGGCGCGGATCAGGGCGCCGATCCACTCCTGGTACGGGTTGTCGTACGTGGCGGTCAGGGGCGGCTTCAGCCCGTTGGCGAGGTTGCGGTACGCCGCCCGCTCGGCCGTGAAGGTCTGCAGGTACGGCAGCCGCAGCAGCCACAGGTCGCCGACCTCCTCGGTGCTGAAGCCGAAGCCGCGGGTCTCCAGCAGGTGCAGGCCGAGGACGGCGTAGTCGATGTCGTCGTCGCGGCAGCTGCCGTGGATGCGGCCGCGGACGCAGGAGCGCCACTCGGGGCGCAGCTCGGCGGCCTCGTCGTCGCCGGGCGGCTCGGGGAGGTAGTCGGTGAGGGGGAGCGCGGCCGTCCGGCGCAGGTAGCGGTCGATGCGCTCGCGCGTCCACAGGTCGCCCTGCTCGACCGGCTTGCCGAGCATGTTGCCCGCGATCCGGCCGAGCCAGCCCCCGAGGATGCGGTCGGCGAGTTCTGGCTCAGTGCCCACAGGGGTCATGTCTCCGGTCTACCCGGATACACCCGGCCGCATGGGTCCCCGGGGTCCACGGGCTGGGCAGGGGCATGACGGCGGGGGCGCGCTCCGGATAGGGTCGCAGCGGCGCGACTGGCCTCGGCGTGCGCGGGGCCCGAGAGCGAGGGGAAGCAAGTGGCGGACGCTGCAGTGGGCGACACCCGGGCGGGACGGCCGGCCCAGCCGGTCCGGCGGGTGCTCGTCGCCGCGGACAAGTTCAAGGGGTCGCTGACGGCCGTACAGGTCGCCGAGCGGGTGACGGCCGGGCTGCGGCGCGTCGTGCCGGAGCTCCCGGTCGAGGCGCTGCCGGTGGCCGACGGCGGCGACGGCACCGTGGCCGCGGCGGTCGCGGCCGGCTTCGAGCGGCGCGAGGTGCGGGTCGCCGGCCCCCTCGGCGCCGAGGTCCCGGCGGCGTTCGCGCTGCGCGGCGACACCGCCGTCGTGGAGATGGCCGAGGCGAGCGGACTGCAGCGGCTGCCGGCCGGGGTCTTCGCGCCGCTGACGGCCTCCACGTACGGTTCCGGCGAGCTGCTGCGGGCCGCGCTGGACGCCGGGGCCCGGACGATCGTGTTCGGCGTCGGCGGCAGCGCGACCACGGACGGCGGCGCCGGGATGCTGTCCGCGCTCGGCGCGCGGTTCCTGACCGCCGACGGGGAGCCGGTGACCCCGGGCGGCGGCGGCCTCGCCGAGCTGGCCACGGCGGACCTGTCGGGCCTCGACCCGCGCCTGGCCGCCGTGGAACTGGTGCTGGCGAGCGACGTCGACAACCCGCTGACCGGGCCGAAGGGCGCGCCCGCGGTGTACGGCCCGCAGAAGGGCGCCTCGCCCGACGACGTGGTCGCGCTGGACGCCGCCCTCGCGCACTTCGCGAAGGTGCTGGAGGAGTCCGCCGGGCCGAAGGCCGCCGAGTACGCCGCGGCGCCCGGCGCGGGCGCGGCCGGCGGCATCGGCTACGGCGCGCTGCTGATCGGCGCCCGCTTCCGCCCCGGCATCGAGGTCATGCTCGACGTGCTGGGCTTCGCGCCCGCGCTGGAGCGGGCGGACCTGGTGATCACCGGGGAGGGCTCCCTCGACGAGCAGACCCTGCACGGCAAGGCGCCGGCCGGGGTCGCCGCCGCGGCCCGGGCGGCCGGCAGGGAGGTCGTCGCGGTGTGCGGCCGGCTCGCCCTGCCGCCCGAGGTCCTGGGCCGGGCCGGGATCCGGCGGGCGTACGCGCTGACCGACGTGCAGCCGGACGTGGCCACGTGCATCGCCGAGGCCGGGCCGATCCTGGAGCGGGTGGCGGAGAACATCGGGCGGGACTTCCTGACCTGACCCGGCCGGGCACGGCCGGGCGGCCGGGCCGCCGTCGGACGGCCCGCGACGCGCAACGGGTGTGGCCCGGGCCTTCAAGGCCCGGGCCACACCCGTTGCGGTCAGCGGAGCGTCAGGGCAGCTGGGCCGCCCGCGCCTCGCGCCGGTTGTCGCGGAAGTTGTTCACCCGGCGGGCCGTGGCGAACAGCGGGATCACCGCGCCCATGACCAGCTGCAGCGCACAGCCCGTCTGGAGCAGCAGCTGCCCGCTGGGGGCGTCGAACGCCCAGGCGGCCAGCAGGCCCATGGACAGGACGATCCAGGAGAGCATCGCCACGGCGAGGCGGCCGCGCGGCTTGGGGTACTCCACCCGGCTCACCATCAGCCAGGCCGTGCCCAGGATCGCCAGCAGCGTCGCCACGAAGGGCAGCTCCAGCAGTACGATGGAGACCACCGTCAGCGCGCCGAACGGCGAGGGCATGCCCTGGAAGGTGCCGTCCTTGACCGTGACGCACGAGAATCTCGCGAGCCTCAGGACCACCGCCAGCAGCACCACGATCGCGCCGACCGCCGCGACCCGCTGGTGCGCGTCGTCGGCGACCATGCCGTAGACCAGGACGAAGTACGCCGGGGCCAGGCCGAAGCTGATCAGGTCGGAGAGGTTGTCCAGCTCGGCGCCCATGGGGGAGGAGCGCAGCTTCCTCGCGACCAGGCCGTCGAACAGGTCGAAGACCGCCGCGCAGAGCATCAGGATGACCGCGGTGGCCGCGCTGTGGCGGGCCATGCCGGTCTCCTGGCTGCCCGTGAGGTGCGGGATCAGGATGCCGGTGGTGGTGAAGTACACCGCCATGAAGCCGCACGTGGCGTTGCCGAGGGTCAGCGTGTCCGCTATCGAGAGGCGGAGGGAGAGGGGCATCTCCTCCTCTTCGTCCACCTCGTCGGCCTCGGGGACCCAGCCCGTCTGCGTCTGCGGGTCAGTCACGGTCAATGCGAGTCACCCCAGCCACGGTCTTCTGACCCACCTCGACCGCCACCTCCACGCCCTCGGGCAGGTAGAGGTCGACGCGCGAGCCGAAGCGGATCAGACCGATCCGCTCGCCCTGCTCGACCTTGGTGCCCTGGGGGACGTAGGGGACGATGCGGCGGGCCACCGCGCCGGCGATCTGGATCATCTCGATGTCGCCGAGCTCGGTGTCGAAGTGCCAGACGACCCGCTCGTTGTTCTCGCTCTCCTTGTTGAAAGCGGGAACGAAGCCGCCCGGGATGTGCTCGACCGAGGTCACCGTGCCGGCCAGCGGCGCGCGGTTGACGTGGACGTTGAGCGGGCTCATGAAGATCGCGACGCGGGTGCG
Organism: Streptomyces sp. NPDC085946; assembly: GCF_044540485.1. Taxonomy (NCBI): domain Bacteria; kingdom Bacillati; phylum Actinomycetota; class Actinomycetes; order Kitasatosporales; family Streptomycetaceae; genus Streptomyces; species Streptomyces sp. NPDC085946. The sequence continues at coordinate 120,237 of NZ_JBITSF010000017.1, forward strand.
GCCGTCCTTCCACGGCATGATGCTCTGCACCACACCGTCGGCGGGCGAGATGACGCGGCCCTGGGCGATCTCGCGCTCGGGGTCGCGGAAGAACCACAGCATCCCCGCCGCGAGCGCGGTGGCGGGGACGGCGACGGCCTTGGCGGCGCCGGAGCGGCGCGCGCGCAGGAGGCTGACGGCCGCGGTGGCGACGGTCGGGAGGAGCCACGGCGATGCTCCGCGCGCGAGGCGTGCGCCGACCAGGCTGTCGCGAGGTGCAGAGGTTTGGCTGTGGGGCATGGATGACCTTCGTAGCGAATGATGCCGCGCTTCGACGGGGGACGGCGGCTTTCCGGCGATCGTAGCGGCTCGGGGCCATAACTGGGTAAGCCAGGAAGCCGAGTCGGCGGCTGAAGAGCGCTGACGGGGTGTGATCTTGTTCTCCAAGAAAACACCCCGTATCCGGACATCTAGCCCTGGAATCGATACTCTTCGAGCAGCCTCCGGCCGATGATCATTTTCTGGATCTCGGCGGTGCCTTCACCGATCAGCAGCATCGGGGCCTCCCGGTAGAGGCGCTCGATCTCGTACTCCTTGGAGAAGCCGTAGCCGCCGTGGATCCGGAAGGCGTCCTCCACGACCTCCTTGCAGTACTCGGAGGCGAGATACTTCGCCATCCCAGCTTCGAGGTCGTTTCGCTCCCCGGAGTCCTTTTTGCGTGCTGCGTTGACCATCATCGCATGCGCGGCCTCCACCTTGGTAGCCATCTCCGCCAGCTTGAACTGGACGGCCTGGTGCTGGGCGATGGGCTTGCCGAAGGTGTGGCGCTGCTGCGCGTACCGGACGCCGAGCTCGAAGGCACGCTGAGCGACGCCGCAGCCACGCGCCGCCACGTTGACACGGCCGACCTCGACGCCGTCCATCATCTGGTAGAAGCCGCGTCCGGTGACCCCGCCGAGCACCCGGTCGGCGGGAATCCGCAGGCCATCCATGATGAGCTCGGTCGTGTCGACGCCCTTGTAGCCCATCTTGTCGATCTTGCCGGGGATGGTGAGGCCGGGGCGGACCTCGCCGAAGCCGGGCTCCTTCTCGACCAGGAAGGTGGTCATCGACTTGTGCGGCGCGGTGCCCTCGGGGTGACCTTCGTCACTTTTCACCAGAACGGCCACCAGGGAGGACGTTCCGCCGTTCGTGAGCCACATCTTCTGGCCGTTCAGGACGTACTCGTCGCCGTCCCGGACCGCCTTCGACGTGATCGCCGACACGTCGGAGCCCAGGCCCGGCTCCGACATCGAGAAGGCGCCCCGGATGTCGCCGGCCGCCATCCGCGGCAGGAAGTGGTCCTTCTGCTCCTGCGTGCCGTGCTGCTTGAGCATGTACGCCACGATGAAGTGCGTGTTGATGATGCCGGACACCGACATCCAGCCGCGGGCGATCTCCTCCACGCACAGGGCGTAGGTGAGCAGCGACTCGCCCAGGCCCCCGTACTCCTCGGGGATCATCAGGCCGAACAGGCCCAGCTCCCTCAGGCCGTCGACGATCGCTTGCGGGTACTCGTCGCGGTGCTCCAGCTCGGTGGCGACCGGGATGATCTCCTTGTCCACGAAGTCGCGGACGGTGGCGAGGATCTCCTGCTGGACGTCGGTCAGACCGGCGGTCTGGGCGAGTCGCGCCATGGCTACTTCTCCTGCTGCTTCGGCTCGGGGCGGCCCGGCTGCTCGCCGCCGCGCTCCTTGATGTACGTCTCGGTCGGCACCATGACCTTGCGGCGGAACACGCACACCAGCGTGCCGTCCTGCTTGTAGCCCCTGGTCTCGACGTGGACGATGCCGCGGTCGTTCTTCGACTTCGACGGCCACTTGTCGAGCACGGTCGTCTCGCCGTAGATCGTGTCGCCGTGGAAGGTCGGCGCCACGTGCCTGAGCGACTCGATCTCCAGGTTGGCGATCGCCTTGCCGGACACGTCCGGCACGGACATGCCGAGCAGCAGGGAGTAGACGTAGTTCCCGACGACGACGTTCTTGCCGAAGTCCGTCGTCCGCTCCGCGTAGTGCGCGTCCATGTGGAGCGGGTGGTGGTTCATGGTGAGGAGGCAGAAGAGGTGGTCGTCGTACTCCGTGACCGTCTTGCCCGGCCAGTGCTTGTAGACCGCGCCGACCTCGAACTCCTCGTAGGTGCGTCCGAACTGCATCGCGCTCAGGCCTCCGGGATCTCGAACGTGCTGGTGCGCCGCAGGCCGGCGGCGCGGCCCTTGCCCGCGACGACCAGGGCCATCTTGCGGCTGGCCTCGTCGATCATCTCGTCGCCGAGCATCGCGGAGCCCTTCTTGCCGCCCGCCTCGGAGGTGTAGTAGTCGTACGCGTCCAGGATGAGCTCGGCGTGGTCGTAGTCCTCCTGGGAGGGCGAGAAGACCTCGTTGGCGGCGTCGACCTGGCCGGGGTGCAGCACCCACTTGCCGTCGAAGCCGAGCGCGGCGGCGCGGCCGGCGACCTCGCGGAAGCCGTCCACGTTGCGGATCTGCAGGTAAGGCCCGTCGATCGCCTGGAGGTCGTTCGCCCGGGCCGCCATCAGGATCTTCATCAGGATGTAGTGGTAGGCGTCCGCCGGGTAGCCGGGCGGCTGCTCGCCCACGACCAGCGACTTCATGTTGATCGACGCCATGAAGTCGGCCGGGCCGAAGATGATCGTCTCGATGCGCGGGGAGGCCTGCGCGATCTCGTTGACGTTGTTCAGGCCCTGCGCGTTCTCGATCTGCGCCTCGATGCCGATCCGGCCGACCTCGAAGCCCATCGTCTTCTCGATCTGGGTCAGCAGCAGGTCCAGGGCGACGACCTGCTGGGCGTTCTGCACCTTCGGCAGCATGATGCAGTCCAGGTTCGGGCCCGCGCCCTCGACGACCGTCACGACGTCGCGGTACGTCCACTCGGTCGTCCAGTCGTTGACGCGGACCACGCGCGTCTTGCCGGTCCAGTCCCCCTCGTTGAGGAACTTCACGACGGTGTGCCGCGCCTCGGGCTTGGCGAGCGGCGCGCACGCGTCCTCCAGGTCGAGGAAGACCTGGTCCGCCGGGAGGCCCTGCGCCTTCTCCAGGAAGCGCGGGTTGCTTCCCGGCACCGCGAGACAGGAGCGGCGGGGACGCAGACGGTTGACGGTCATGCGGGGACCTCCAGGGGGTCGAGCTTGTTCGCGTTCCGGATCTCGTCGACGATGCGGCCGATGATGCCGGTGATGTCGAAGTCCTTCGGGGTGAAGACCGCGGCCACGCCCGCGGCCCTGAGCTGCTCGGCGTCACCGCTGGGGATGATGCCACCTGCGATCACCGGTATATCTGTGGCACCGGCCACACGGAGCCGCTCCAGCACGTCCGGCACCAGCTGGGCGTGCGAACCGGAGAGGATCGACAGGCCGACCGCGTGCACGTCCTCGGCGAGGGCCGCGTCCACGATCTGCTCCGGGGTGAGCCGGATGCCCTGGTAGACCACCTCGAAGCCGGCGTCGCGCGCCCGGACCGCGATCTGCTCGGCGCCGTTGGAGTGGCCGTCCAGGCCCGGCTTGCCGACCAGGAAGCGCAGCTTGCCCACCCCGAGGTCGCGGGCGGTCACCTCCACCTTGCGGCGCACCTCGGCGAGCTGGGAGCCCTCCTCGGCGGGGATCGCCACCGGCGCCGACGACACGCCGGTCGGGGCGCGGAACTCGCCGAACACCTCGCGCAGGGCCCCGGCCCACTCGCCGGTCGTGACCCCGGCGCGGGCGCACTCCAGGGTGGCCTCCATGAGGTTGTCCGTGCCGCGCGCGGCCTCCTTCAGCCTCTCCAGCGCCTTGCACGGGCGCGGGTGGTTGAAGGGCGGCTGGTAGCGGGTGTCGCGCCAGTGCTGCAGCGAGGCGATCACCCGCGCCTCGACCGCCGGGTCGACCGTCTGGATGGCGGTGTCCAGATCGGCCGTCAGCGGGTTCGGCTCGGTCGACTCGAAGACGTTGACGCCGACGATCTTCTCCTGGCCCGACTCGATCCGGGCCCGGCGCTCGGCGTGCGAGGCGACCAGCTGCGACTTGAGGTAGCCGGACTCGACGGCGGCCATCGCGCCGCCCATCTCCTGGATGCGGTCGATCTCGGCGAGCGCCGCCCCGACCAGCTCCTCCACCTTCGCCTCGATCACCTTCGAGCCCTCGAAGATGTCCTCGTACTCCAGCAGGTCGCTCTCGTAGGCCAGCACCTGCTGGATGCGCAGCGACCACTGCTGGTCCCAGGGCCGGGGCAGGCCCAGGGCCTCGTTCCAGGCGGGCAGCTGCACGGCGCGGGCGCGGGCGTCCTTGGAGAGGGTGACGGCCAGCATCTCCAGCACGATCCGCTGGACGTTGTTCTCCGGCTGCGCCTCGGTCAGGCCGAGGGAGTTGACCTGGACGCCGTAGCGGAAGCGGCGGTGCTTGGGGTTCTCGATGCCGTAGCGCTCGCGGGTGACCTTGTCCCAGATGCGGCCGAAGGCGCGCATCTTGCACATCTCCTCGACGAAGCGGACGCCCGCGTTGACGAAGAAGGAGATCCGGCCGACCACGTCGCCCATGCGCTCCTGCGGCACCTGGCCGGAGTCGCGCACGGCGTCCAGCACGGCGATCGCGGTGGACATCGCGTACGCGATCTCCTGCACCGGCGTGGCGCCCGCCTCCTGCAGGTGGTAGCTGCAGATGTTGATCGGGTTCCACTTCGGCAGGTGGGAGACCGTGTACGCGATCATGTCCGTCGTCAGGCGGAGCGACGGCCCCGGCGGGAACACATGGGTGCCCCGGGACAGGTACTCCTTGACGATGTCGTTCTGGGTCGTGCCCTGGAGCTTGGTGACGTCCGCACCCTGCTCCTCCGCCACGACCTGGTAGAGCGCCAGCAGCCACATGGCCGTGGCGTTGATCGTCATCGAGGTGTTCATCTGCTCCAGGGGGATGTCCTGGAACAGCCGGCGCATGTCGCCCAGGTGGGCGACGGGCACCCCGACCCGGCCGACCTCGCCCCGGGCGAGGACGTGGTCGGAGTCGTAGCCGGTCTGGGTCGGCAGGTCGAAGGCGACCGACAGACCCGTCTGGCCCTTGGCGAGGTTGCGCCGGTACAGCTCGTTGGACGCCTCGGCCGTGGAGTGACCGGCGTACGTGCGCATGAGCCACGGCCGGTCCTTCTCCCTCCGCGTGGCGGAGGTCTGACGCTCAGTCATCGATGACCTCGGGTGTCCTCAGATGTTGCGGAAGCGGTTGATGGCGTCGATGTGCCGGGCGCGCATCTCCTCGTCGCGCACGCCCAGGCCCTCCTCGGGGGCGAGGCACAGGACGCCGACCTTGCCCTGGTGGAGGTTGCGGTGCACGTCGTAGGCGGCCTGGCCGGTGTCCTCCAGGGCGTAGACCTTGGAGAGCGTCGGGTGGATCTTGCCCTTGGCGATGAGGCGGTTGGCCTCGTAGGCCTCGCGGTAGTTCGCGAAGTGCGAGCCGATGATCCGCTTCAGCGACATCCACAGGTAGCGGTTGTCGTACTCGTGCATGTAGCCCGAGGTCGAGGCGCAGGTGGTGATGGTGCCGCCCTTGCGGGTGACGAAGACCGAGGCGCCGAAGGTCTCGCGGCCGGGGTGCTCGAAGACGATGTCGATGTCCTCGCCGCCGGTGAGCTCGCGGATGCGCTTGCCGAAGCGCTTCCACTCCTTGGGGTCCTGGGTGTGCTCGTCCTTCCAGAACCTGTAGCCCTCGGCGTTGCGGTCGATGACCAGCTCGGCGCCCATCTTCCGGCAGATCTCGGCCTTCTCCGGCGAGGAGACGACACAGACCGGGGTGGCGCCGCCGGCGAGGGCGAACTGGGTGGCGTAGCTGCCGAGACCGCCGCTGGCGCCCCAGATGAGGACGTTGTCGCCCTGCTTCATCGCCGCGCCGTTGCGGGAGACCAGCTGGCGGTAGGCGGTGGAGTTGACCAGGCCCGGTGCCGCGGCCTCCTCCCAGCTGAGGTGCCGGGGCTTCGGCATCAGCTGGTTGGTCTTCACCAGGGCGATCTCGGCGAGGCCGCCGAAGTTCGTCTCGAAGCCCCAGATGCGCTGCTCGGGGTCGAGCATGGTGTCGTCGTGGCCGTCGGGGGACTCCAGCTCGACGGACAGGCAGTGGGCGACGACCTCGTCGCCCGGCCGCCAGGCGTTCACGCCGGGGCCGGTGCGCAGCACGACGCCCGCGAGGTCGGAGCCGATGACGTGGTACGGCAGGTCGTGGCGCTTGGTGAGCGGGGAGAGCTTGCCGTAGCGCTCCAGGAAGCCGAAGGTCGACAGCGGCTCGAAGATCGAGGTCCACACCGAGTTGTAGTTGACGGAGGAGGCCATGACGGCCACCAGGGCCTCGCCCGGGCCGAGTTCGGGCACCGGGACCTCGTCCAGGTGCAGGGACTTGCGGGGGTCCTTGTCACGGGTGGGCATGCCCGCGAACATCTCCGTCTCGTCCTTGTGCACGGTGACCGCGCGGTACGACTCGGGGATCTGCAGGGCGGCGAAGTCGGCCGAGGTGGAGTCGGGCGACTGGATCGCGGCCAGGATGTCCTTCATGGTCACGGTGTTGCCTCCGGCGATGAGCACCCTGAGGGAGGGGTGCTGAGGGTTACGTCGGTGCTGCTGGGGGTCGAGGGTGTGCCGTCGGTCCGGCGGTGGTGCTTCGGCAGCGCTTGGTCGGCGCGGGAGGGTGCCTGTGACGCAGGCGTCCGGGGCGCGCGGACGGTGAGTCCGCTGGGACAGCCGCCCGGACTCCTTCAACGTATGACACCGCGTGTCAGGTGACAAGGCACTGAGTGCCAGAACTTGCTCTCAGATGAAATCTTTACGTAACAAATGAGCGATGATCGATCGAACGGGGCCTTCGCGGGGTGCGAAAACGGGCCCTGACATGCCAAAACGGCCACCCGGGCGGGTGGCCGTCGTCACAGCGGGGAGGGACGCTCAGCGCTCCTTGAGCGCCTGCTCGATGGTCCGCATGACCTCGTCGAGGGGGGCGTCGGTGCGGGCCACGGTCACCAGGACCTCGCCCTGCGCGGCGGCCGAGACCGCCGGCGGCTTCGGGGGCGCGGTCCGGCCGGCCATGATGCCCGTGCCGAAGGTCTTGCGGACGATCGCGAAGGCGTGGTCGAGCTGCGCCTCGACGTCGCCCTGGCCGCCGGCCCGCAGCCAGCGCCGCAGGACGTGGTTGTGGGCGGTGACCACCGCGGAGGCGGCGACCTCGGCCAGCAGCGGGTCGTCGTTGGCGTCGTCGTCGTGGGCGTGCTCGTCGAAGTGGCCGAGGAGGTAGCGCGTGAACAGGCGCTCGTAGCGGGCCACCGACGCGATCTCGGCCTCGCGCAGGGTGGGCACCTCGCGCGTCAGCTTGTAGCGGGCGACCGAGATCTCCGGCCGGGCCGCGTACATCTTCATGACTTCCTTGATGCCGCGGCACACCGTGTCGAGCGGGTGCTCGTGCGCGGGGGCGGCGTTGAGCACCGCCTCGGCGCGGATCAGGGTGTCGTCGTGGTCCGGGAAGATGGCCTCTTCCTTGGAGCGGAAGTGGCGGAAGAAGGTGCGGCGCGCGACCCCGGCCGCGGCCGCGATCTCGTCGACGGTGGTCGCCTCGTACCCCTTGGTCGCGAACAGTTCCATCGCGGCGGCCGCCAGTTCCCGGCGCATCTTGAGCCGCTGGGCGGCGGCGCGGCTGCCGGCGGCGCTCTCCGGAGCGTCGGTCGTAGCTGGTGTACGTGAGGACTTGGCGGGCTGGGACATGACCCGAACGTACTGCATGCGCGCAGCTCGATGCGCATGCACGGGCCGTCCCCCGCCCTGGACGGGCGGGGGAGGACCGGCGGGGCCCAGCAGTCCGCCCCAGTCCTCGCCGGGGCGGAACCGGTCGCCGGGGCGCTCAGCGCTTGGCATATTCGCGGAAGCCGCGGCCGGTCTTGCGGCCGAGGCAGCCCGCGGCCACCAGGTGCTCCAGGAGCGGCGCCGGGGCGAGCCCCGGGTCGCGGAACTCGCGGTGCAGGACCTTCTCGATGGCCAGCGAGACGTCGAGCCCGACGACGTCCAGGAGCTCGAACGGTCCCATCGGGTAGCCGCCGCCCAGCTTCATCGCCGCGTCGATGTCGTCCAGCGACGCGTAGTGCTCCTGCACCATCTTGACCGCGTTGTTCAGGTACGGGAAGAGCAGCGCGTTGACGATGAAACCGGCCCGGTCGCCGCAGTCCACCGCGTGCTTGCGGATCCGGCCGCAGACCTCGCGGACCGTGGCGTGCACGTCGTCGGCGGTCAGGACGGTGCGGACCACCTCGACCAGCTTCATCGCCGGCGCCGGGTTGAAGAAGTGCATGCCGATGACGTCCTGCGGGCGCGAGGTGGCGCGGGCGCAGGCCACGACCGGGAGGGACGAGGTGGTGGTGGCCAGGACCGCGCCCGGCTTGCACACCTTGTCCAGCGTCGCGAACAGCTGCCGCTTGACCTCCAGGTCCTCGGCGACGGCCTCGACCGCCAGGTCCACGCCGGCGAAGTCGTCGTACGTCCCGGTCGGCGTGATCCGGTCCAGGGCCCGGGCCGCGGCCTCGGCGGTCAGCCGGCCCTTGTCGACCGAGCGGGCCAGCGACTTGCCGATCCGCGCCTTGGCGGTCTGCGCCTTCTCCGCGCTGCGCGCGGCCAGCACGACGTCGTAGCCCGCCTTGGCGAAGACCTCGGCGATGCCGGAGGCCATGGTGCCCGAGCCCGCGACACCGACCGAGCGGACCGGGCGGCCGGGGCTCCGGTCGCCGCCCTCCGGCGGCGTCAGGGCGTCCCCCACCACCGCGGCGCTGCCGGGCGCCTCGTAGGTGTAGAAGCCGCGCCCCGCCTTGCGGCCCGTCAGGCCCGCCTCGCTGAGCTGCTTGAGGATGGGCGCCGGGGCGTGCAGCCGGTCGCGGGACTCGGCGTACATGGCGTCCAGGACGGTGCGCGCGGTGTCGATGCCGATCAGGTCGAGCAGGGCGAGCGGACCCATGGGCAGGCCGCAGCCGAGCCGCATCGCGGCGTCGATGTCCTCGCGGGAGGCGTACTTCGCCTCGTACATCGCGGCCGCCTGGTTGAGGTAGCCGAACAGCAGGCCGTCGGCGACGAAGCCGGGCCGGTCGCCGACCGCGACGGGCTCCTTGCCGAGGTCGAGGGCGAGGTCGGTGACGGCCGCGACGGCCGCCGGCGAGGTCAGCACGGACGAGACGACCTCGACCAGCTTCATCGCGGGGGCCGGGTTGAAGAAGTGCAGGCCCAGCACGCGTTCGGGGCGGGCCGAGTCGGCGGCGAGCCGGGTGACGGACAGGGCGTTGGTGCCGGTCGCCAGGATCGTCTCCGGGCGCACGATGCCGTCCAGCTCCCGGAAGATCTGCTGCTTGACCTCGTACGACTCCGGGGCCACCTCGATGACCAGGTCGGCGTCGGCCGCGGCGCGCAGGTCGGTGGAGGTGCGGACGCGGGCGAGGGCGTCCGCGCGTTCCTGCTCGGTCAGGCGGCCGCGCTCGACGGCGCGGGCGGTGGAGGACTCCAGGGCGGCGGCGCACCGCACGGCCTGGGCCTCGCTGATGTCGATGCCGATCACGTCGCGGCCGGCCTTGGCCAGGACCTCGGCGATGCCGGTGCCCATGGTGCCGAGGCCGACGACGGCGACGGTACGGAGCGGGGACAGGGAGGTGTCGGAGAGGGGAGCGGCCATCGCGGGACTCCAGGAATGAGGGTGACGACGGGAAGCGCGCCCCGGTGCGCCGAAGGGGCGCACCGGGTGCGTGGGAGTGAGTGCGGGTGTTGGCCGGGCCGCGAGCGCACACGCCCGGTGCCGTCCGTGGCCCCCTGCGCGGCCGGGGCCGAGCGCGGGGAGGGCGTGCACACGCCCGAAGGACGGCGGAACCGACCGGCCCTGTCCCGGGGCCGAGTCGTACCTGCGGTACCTGCTGTACCGAACCGACTGCTCTCGCGGCGGCCGCGTCACCAGACCGCCGAGAGGAATGCGAAGGGGTACCTCGCTCGTCTGAGCTTAACCGGCGGGTAACGAGCGCGCCAGCCCCCGGTCTTTGTGATGTACGTCCCGCTCGCACGGCGACGCCCTAATCTCTCCGTCATGGACGAAGAGTTGCGATCGCTCACGGAGCGCTTACGGGCCGAGTCGGGCGGATCGGCGGCCTACGACCGACTCGTGGCGATCGACGACCCGGACGCGCTGGCCGCGGTGCTCACCGAGCCCGGACAGCCGCTGTGGGCCCGGGAGCTGGCCGCGTTCCGGCTCGGGGTCGCGGGGGACCGGCGCGCCTTCGAGTCACTGGTGCTGCTGCTGAACCACCGCGACCCGCCGCGCTGCGCCTCCGCCGCGCACGCCCTCGCCCGCCTCGGCGACCCGCGCACCGCCCGCGCGGCCGCCGCCCTCGCCACCAACGAACTGCGCGTCGCCTACGCCCTGCACCCGGTCCGGCTCCTGGTCGAACTGCGCGCCCCGGAGGCGGTGCCCGCGCTGATCACCACGCTGCGCCGCCGCCTGCGCCCGCACGACCCGTACCGCCGGGTCGCCCTCGCCTGCGTGGAGGGCCTCGGCACCCTGGCCGACCCCCGCGCCAGACCCGTCCTCACCGAGGCCCTGGCCCACCCGGCCCTGGCGGAGGCGGCGGTACGGGCGCTGGGACGGATCCCGGAGCACGGGTGAGCGGGACCGGCGGCGGCCCGTCCGGAAGCCGGCGGCGCGGTCCGCCGCGCCCCTCGTCCGCGGTCCGGTCGGGCGGACAGCACCGCCGGCGCCCCGATCTCCGTCAGGGACCCCGGGCGGACCGGCGCGGCGACCCGGACCGCCGAGGCGGCCGGGAGGCGGCCGGCGGGGAGACGGGCCGCGCGGGCCTCGCGGAGCGCGGGCAGGCGGCCCATGTCCGTGACAGAGCAGGCCGGTTCGACGACGCCGTCGGAGCCGGTGCCCGCGGCGGCCGGGCGGCGGCGCGGGTTCTCGAAGGCCTGGCGGGCCCGGGCCGCCGGGTCGCCCTCGCCGACGAGTCCGCCGTCCTCGTCGAGGGGCGGCTGCCCGGGGACGGCGACGAGACGGCCGGTGCCGAGGACGACGCGGGTGCACCGGGCGGCGGGGGCGACGCCCTCGGGGGCGGTGACGCGGGTCGGCTCGCTCACGCGTCCACCGTGGACCACGGCCCGGCAACTCCCGCCCGCCGAGGGCGCTTCGAGGCGGTCAGCGGCGGAAGCCGAGCATCCCGTGCAGGGTCGCGCCCGGCGTGGACCGCGCCGGCGTCCGCGCCGCCGACGGCTTCGGGCCGGGCAGTGCCGGGCACACCGCGTCGGCCGTGCCGCCGCCGCGCGGCACCGTGCCGTCCGCCAGGTAGGCCGCCAGGTGCCGGTCCAGGCAGGCGTTCCCGCTCAGCGTGACGCCGTGGTTGCCGCCGCCCTCCTCGACCACCAGCGCGGAGCGCGCCAGCAGGTGATGCAGCGTCACACCGCCCTCGTAGGGGGTGGCCGCGTCGTGCGTCGCCTGGAACAGCAGGGCCGGCGGCAGCTCGTCGCCGGCGACGTCCACCGGCGTGCGGGACGGCACCGGCCAGAACGCGCACGGCGCGTTGTACCAGGCGTTGTTCCACGTCATGAACGGCGCCTTCTCGTGCGTCACCCGGTGGTCCTTGCGCCACTGCCGCCAGTCCCGCGGCCAGGCGGCGTCCCGGCACTGCACCGCGGTGTAGACGCTGTAGCCGTTGTCACCGGAGGCGTCGACCGCGCCGAGGTCCTCGTACGCCCGGACCAGCGGACCGGGGTCCCCGCCGTCGGCGTAGGCCGCGAACGCCTCCGCGAGGCGCGGCCAGTGGCCGTTGTAGTAGGCGCCGGGGGCGAAGGTGTCCTCCAGTTCGGAGGCGCCCACCGTCCCGCCGGCCGGCTCCGCGGCGAGCGCGGCCCGCATCGCGTACCACGCGGCCCCGACCTCCTCCGGGTCGGAGCCGAGCCGGTACGTGCCGTCGTGCCGGGCGACCCACGCCAGGAAGGCGCGGTGGCGGTCGTCGAAGGCCTCGTCCTGGCGCAGGTTGGCGTCGTACCACACCTCGGTCGGGTCCACGACGGAGTCCAGCACCAGGCGCCGGACCCGCTGCGGGTGCAGCTCGGCGTAGACCGCGCCGAGGTAGGTGCCGTACGAGTAGCCGAGGTAGCTGAGCCGTTCGGCGCCCAGCGCCCGCCGGATCAGGTCCATGTCGCGCGCGGAGCTGACGGTGTCGATGTACGGCAGCACGTCCGCGTACTTCCGGCCGCAGGCGGCGGCGAAGGACCGGGCGCGGGCCAGGCCGGCCCGCTCGACGGCGGGCGTGCCCGGCACGGAGTCCGGGCGCACCGGGGCGAAGTGGCCCGGCCGGCAGTCCAGCGCGGGCCGGCTCGCCCCCACCCCGCGCGGGTCGAAGCCGATGACGTCGTACTGGGCGGCCACCTTCGCGGGCAGCGCGGCGGCGACGAAACCCGCCAGTGCCAGACCGCTGCCGCCGGGACCGCCGGGGTTCACCACCAGCGGCCCCTGGTAGGTCCTGGCGGTGTGCGGGACGCGGGACAGGGCGAGCGTGATCTGCCGCCCGTCCGGCCTGGCGTGGTCCAGCGGCACCCGCAAGGACGCGCACTGGAGCGTCGGGTGCTCGTCGGTGCCGCACTTCGTCCAGGCCGGCCGCGCGACGGCCACGGGGTCCGCGGGGCGCGGTGCGCGCGCCTCGGCGGGCACGGCCGTCAGGGTGCCGGCCACGACGGCGGCGGCGCACAGCACGGCTGCGCGTTGTCTCATGGGTCCTCCCGGGACGGAGGTCGGCGGACCGCGAGGCTCGCGGTTCTCGCCGCATCGTCCCGGAACACACCCCGGAAACGACGGATTCCGCCCGGTCTTGACCCGATCGGGTCGCTGGATGCGCTCGAATGATCCTAAAGGAGCGAGAGTTGGGTCGGCTCGCCCGTCGCGGGCCGGGGAGCCGGTGCGGGCGGGGCCGGCTCCGGCCGCCCGGTCCGCCGGGGCGGGCCCGCGCGCCGGGGGCCGATGCCGTACTCCTCGGCGAGGTCGTGCACCTGACGGGTGATCCGGCGCTGGTACCACGTGGGCGCGTAGGCGCCCTGCGCGTACAGCCGCTCGTACCGGCCCACCAGGTGCGGGTGGTGCCGTCCGAGCCAGGCCATGAACCACTCGCGGGCGCCGGGCCGCAGGTGCAGCGCCAGCGGGGTCACGGACGTCGCCCCGGAAGCGGCGATCTCCCGCACGGTGGCCCGCAGCCGGGCCGGGTCGTCGCTCAGGAACGGGATCACCGGGGCCATCAGCACGGCGCAGTCGATGCCGTGCCCGGTGAGGGTCCGCACGACGTCCAGGCGGCGCTCCGGCGCGGGCGCGCCCGGCTCGACGGTGCGCCACAGCGCGGTGTCGGTGAAGCCGACCGAGACGCAGATCCCGACGTCGGTGACCTCCGCGGCCTGTCCGATCAGCTCCAGGTCGCGCAGGATCAGCGTCCCCTTGGTCAGGATCGAGAAGGGGTTCGCGTGGTCGCGCAGGGCGCCGAGGATGCCCGGCATCAGCCGGTACCGGCCCTCCGCCCGCTGGTAGCAGTCGGCGTTCGTGCCCAGGGCGATGTGCTCGCCCGGCCAGCGCGGGGAGGCGAGCCGGCGGCGCAGCAGCTCGGGCGCGTTCACCTTGACCACGATCTGGGAGTCGAAGCCGAGGCCTGTGTCGAGGTCCAGGTAGCCGTGCGTCTTGCGGGCGAAGCAGTACACGCACGCGTGCGTGCAGCCGCGGTAGGGGTTGACCGTCCACTCGAAGGGCAGGCGCGAGGCGCCCGGCACCCGGTTGACGATCGAGCGGGCCCGCACCTCGTGGAACGTGATCCCCCGGAACTCCGGGGTGTCGAACGTCCGTGTGACCACCGAGTCCGCGTCGAACAGCGCGGGCCCGCCCGCCCTCCGGTGGCCGGGGTCGTCGGTGAGGTTCTCCCAGCGCATGACGCCTCCTCGGTAGCACTGGCCTCACAATAGAACACATGTTCCCTTGATCGTGCGCGTGCGTTTTCGACCGGCTCCGGCACCCCGATTTGGGAGCCCGGGGACCGGGGTGGTTGGCTGTGCCCCGACCCCGAGAACCCATGTCCTGGAGGAACCCGATGGCGCAGGTCGAGGCCACGACGGAGCGGATCGTCACGGCGGACGCGGAGACGGTGTTCGACGCCCTGGCCGACTACAGCGGCACCCGTGCGAAGCTGCTGCCCGAGCAGTTCAGCGAGTACGAGGTCCGCGAGGGCGGCGACGGCGAGGGCACCCTCGTCCACTGGAGGCTCCAGGCCACCAGCAAGCGCGTGCGCGACTGCCTCCTGGAGGTCAGCGAGCCTACCGACGGCGAACTGGTCGAGAAGGACCGCAACTCCTCCATGGTCACCACCTGGCGGGTCACCCCGGCCGGCGAGGGCAGGGCCCGGGTGGTCGTCACCACCACGTGGAACGGCGCCGGAGGCATCGGCGGGTTCTTCGAGCGGACCTTCGCGCCCAAGGGCCTCGCCCGGATCTACGACGCGGTGCTCGCCAAGCTCGCCGCCGAGGTCGAGAAGTAGCCCCAAGGGGCCGGTGTCCCGGGGGCGTTGCGCGGGTGGCGCGCCCCTCACCGGTTCGAGTGATCCTCGTGCGGCGGCGCCGCACGCCGTAACTCGTCGCGCCTGCCGGTGGTTGTCGGTTCGTGCACGGTTGTGCGCGTACACCGTGCGGCAGCGCGACGAGGGGAGCGGTACGTGGGCGGGATCACTCTGGCGCAGGACGGACCGGCCGCGGCGACGTCGCCCGCCGGACCGCCCCCGGCGCCGGCCGCCGCCGCCGGACCGAGCCGGCGCAGGGTCCGGCTGGTCTTCCTCGCGCTCATGCTCGCGCTGCTCCTGGCCGCCCTGGAGCAGATGATCGTCGCCACCGCGCTCCCGGAGATCGCCGGCGAGCTGCACGGCACGGACCGGATGTCCTGGACGATCACCGCCTACCTGCTCACCTCCACCGTCGGCCTGCCGGTCTACGGCAAGCTCGGCGACCTGCTCGGCCGCAAGGGCGTCTTCCAGTTCGCCGTCCTGGTCTTCGTCGCCGGCTCCGCGCTCGCCGGCCGGGCGCAGACCATGGACCAGCTGATCGCGTTCCGCGCCCTGCAGGGCGTCGGCGCGGGCGGCCTCCTGATCGGCGTCCAGACGATCGTCGCGGACATCGTGCCGGCGCGGCAGCGCGGCCGCTTCATGGGCCTGATCGGCGCCGCCTTCGGCCTCGCGTCGGTGGCCGGGCCCCTGCTCGGCGGCTACTTCACGGACCACCTCTCCTGGCGGTGGTGCTTCTACGTCAACGTGCCCTTCGGCCTGGTCACCCTCGCCGTCGTCACCGTCGCCCTGAAGCTGCCCAGGCCGGCCGCCCGGCCCCGCCTGGACGTCCTCGGTGCCCTGCTGCTCGTCGCGGCCTCCACCTGCCTGGTCCTGCTGACCAGTTGGGGCGGCACCGAGTACGCGTGGGACTCGCGGGTCGTCCTCGGGCTCGGCGCGGGCGCGGCGGCCGCCACCGTGCTGTTCCTCCTCGCCGAGCACCGCGCCGCCGAACCCCTCATCCCGCTGCGGCTGTTCCGCGACTCCGTCTTCAACGTCACCGGCCTGGTGGGCCTCGTGACCGGCGTGGCCCTGTTCGGCGCCGCCGGCTACCTGCCGACCTACCTGCAGATGGTCGAGGGGGCCAGCGCCACCGAGTCCGGGCTGCTGATGCTGCCCATGACGGGCGGCATCGTCGGCGCCTCCGTCGTCGTCGGACAGCTCATCAGCATCACCGGCCGCTACCGGATCTACCCGATCCTCGGCGGGGCGCTCTCCACGGCCGGCATGTGGCTGCTGTCCCGGCTCGACGCCGACACGCCCCGGCTGCACTCCAGCCTCTGGACGGCCGTCCTCGGCGCCGGCATCGGCATGGTCATGCCCGTGCTGATCCTCGCCGTGCAGAACTCCGTCCGCCCCGCCGACCTCGGCACCGCCACCAGCGCCAACAACTACTTCCGGCAGATCGGCGGCAGCGTCGGCGCGGCCGTCTTCGGCACCCTGCTCGCCGACCGGCTCGCCGGCGCCCTCGCCGAGCACCTGCCCGCACGCGCGGGCACCGCGCTGCCCGACCCGGAGTCGGTCACCCCGCAGCTCGTGCACGCGCTGCCGCCGGCCCTGCGCGAGGGCTACGTCCAGGCGTACGCCGACGCCATGCCGCGCATCTTCCTGTACCTGGTGCCCGTGCTCGGCGTCGGCCTGCTCGTCGCCCTCTTCCTCAAGGAAATCCCCCTGGCGAACAGCACGGCACCCGACCCCGCGGCCGGCCCCCGGACGCAGACCGCGCCGCCCGAGGCCCCGCTGCCGCAGGCCCGCGCGCCGTACGCCGCCGGCGCCCCGGTCCGCGGCACCGTGCGCCACCCCGACGGGACCGCCGTGCCGCGCGCGGCGCTCACCCTCGTCGACGCGTCCGGGCGGCAGACCGGACGGTGCGCGAGCGGGGAGGACGGGCACTACGCGCTGGCCACCCCGGGTCCCGGGGCGTACGTCCTGATCGCGGCGGCGGGCGGCCACCAGCCGCAGGCGGTCTCCGTCACGGTCGGCGGCCACCCCGTGGAGCTGGACATCGTCCTCGGCGGCGCCGGGCACCTGACCGGCACCGTGGTCACCGCCGATGGCACGCCCGTGCCCAACGCCACCGTCACGCTCACCGACGTGCAGGGCGAGGTGGTGGCCACCACGCGCAGCGACCCGGAGGGCGGCTACGTCGTCACCGAGCTGGTGGCCGGCGAGTACACCCTCGCCGCCGGCGCGCCCGGCCACCGCCCGGCCGCCCTGCCCGTCACCGTCCGGGCCGCCCGGGAGACCCGCCAGGACATCGAGCTCACCGGCGGCGCCGTGCTGCGCGGCACCGTCCGGGCGGGCGGCGGGCGGACGGTGGAGGACGCGCGCGTGACCCTGCTCGACGCGGCGGGCAACGTCGTCGACACCCTCACCACCGGCGCGGACGGCGCCTTCCGGTTCGCCGACCTGTCCTCCGGCGAGTACACCGTCATCGCCGCGGGGTACCCGCCGGTCGCCACCGTGCTCCAGGTGGCCGGAGGCGGACGCACCGACCGCGACCTGCACCTCGGCCACGAGGGCTGACACGGCCGCACGCCGGCCGCACGCCGGCGCGCTCCCGTGCCGACGCTCGCCGCGACCCCGTGCACCACCGGCGGCGGACGTCCCGCGGTGACGCGGCCCCTCCGCGGGGCCTCGCGCCCGTCGGCCGTCCCGGCCTTGCGCCCGGCCGCTGTCCCGGCCTTGTACCCGGCCGCTGTCCCAGCCTTGAGCCCGCCCGTCGTCCCGGCCTCGCGGTCGTCCGCCGTCCTGGTCTCGCGCCCGGCCCGCCCGGCCCGCCCGGCAGGGCCCCGCGCCCGGCCGGGCGGTCGGCGCGGCCGGCCCCGTCCTCCCGGGGGCGGTGGGGCCGGCCGTCCCGGTGAGTGGTGACGCTCCCGTCGTCGTCACCGGGTCCGTCCCCCGTCGTACCGATCGTGCTGCCGTCGCGGTGGTACGCGGCCGGCCGCGCGGCCTGACGGGCACGCCACCACCCGGTACCGGACCGGTGCCGTCCCGCGCCCGGGGCGTGCGCCCGCCACCGATTCGTCACCGCGCACCCATTGACCCCGGCGCGTCCACATACCTAGCCTCCGTCTCTATACGTAGACGGCATCTCCGTATGGAGATGCCGTCCGGCCGAGTGGACGCTCGCAGGGTTCAAAGGGGAACTGGCACATGCCGCTTGTCGTCGTCGGGATCAGCGTGCTGGTCCTGCTCCTGCTCATGACGAAGCTCCGGCTGAACGGCTTCGTCGCCCTCCTCCTGGTGGCCGTCGGCGTCGCCCTGGTGCAGGGCATCCCGGTGCAGGAGATACCGGACGTCCTCTCGGAGGGCATCGGCGGGCAGATCGGGGACACCATGCTCACCATCGGGCTCGGCGCCATGGTCGGCCGGGTCATGGGGGACTCCGGCGCCGCCCAGCGCATCGCCACCCGGCTGCTGGCCGTCTGCGGCCCGCGCTGGGTGCAGGTGGCCATGGTGCTGACCGCCATGCTCATCGGCGTCACGATGTTCTACGAGGTCGCCTTCGTCATCATCGTGCCGGTCGCCTTCACCCTGGTCCGGGTCACCGGGGCGAACCTGCTGTGGGTCGGACTGCCGATGTCCATCGCCCTGTCCACCATGCACAGCTTCCTGCCCCCGCACCCCGGCCCCACCGCCGTGGCCGCCGCCTTCGACGCCTCGGCCGGACGGACCCTGTTCTACGGCCTGTTCGTCGCCGTGCCCCTCGGCGCGCTCATCGCCCTGGTCTGGCCGCGGCTGCCGTTCGTCCGGGCCATGAACCCCTCCGTGCCCCGGGGACTGGTCGGCGACCGGGTCTTCGAGGACGAGGAGATGCCGGGCACCGGCTGGTCGCTGGCGGTCGCCCTGCTGCCCGTGGTGCTGATCGCGGGGGCCGCCGTCACCGACATGGCCACCGCCGCGGACACCCCGCTCACCCACCTCGCCGCCTTCCTCGGGTCGGCGCCGGTCGCGCTGCTGCTGACCCTGCTGGTCTCCGTGTGGGCGTTCGGCCCGCGCGTCGGCAGGAGCCTGGCGGACGTCGCCGCGTCGTGCCGGGGAGCGGCGCAGGCGATGGCGATGATCCTGCTGGTGATCGGCGCCGGCGGCGCCTTCAAGCAGGTCCTCGTCGACGGCGGGATCTCCGGGTACATCGAGGACGTCACCCGTGCCTGGGACGTCTCGCCGATCGTCCTCGCCTGGCTGGTCGCGGCGGTCCTGCGGGTCGCCCTCGGCTCGGCGACGGTCGCCGTGGTCACCGCGTCCGGGGTCGTCCTGCCCCTCCTCGCGGGCAGCGGCGTCCACCCGGAGGTCATGGTGCTCGCCGTCTCCTGCGGCTCGATCGCCTTCTCCCACGTCAACGACCCGGGCTTCTGGATGTTCAAGGAGTACTTCAACCTCTCCGTCCTCGACGCGATCAAGGCACGGACCACCTACACGACCGTCCTCGCGGTCCTCGGCCTGGGCGGCGTCCTGGTCATGGAACGCGTCCTGGACACCCTCACCGCATGAACGGCCCCCGGAGGAAACCCGTCATGAACCAGCCCGTCGTCACCCGCTTCTCCGTCTATCCCGTGGCAGGCCGCGACGCCATGCTGCTCAACCTCTCCGGAGCGCACGCCCCGTACTTCACCCGCAACGTCCTGGTCGTCGAGGACTCCGAGGGCCGCACCGGACTGGGCGAGGTGCCCGGCGGCGAGGCGATCACCCGGACGCTGCGCGACGCCGAGCCCCTGGTGGTCGGCGCGCGCGTGGCCGGGTACCAGCGCGTCCTGCGCGCGGTGGGGGACAGGTTCGGCGGCCGCGACCGGGGCGGCCGGGGCGAGCAGACCTTCGACCTGCGCACCACCGTGCACGCCGTCACGGCGATCGAGTCGGCCCTGCTGGACCTGCTCGGCCAGCACCTCGAGGTGCCCGTCGCCGACCTGCTCGGCGACGGCAGGCAGCGCGACTCCGTCCGGGTCCTCGGCTACCTCTTCTACGTCGGCGACCCCGACCGCACCGGTCTCGACTACGTCCGGGAACCCGGCGCCGACGTGCTCTGGCACCGCATCCGGCACGAGGAGGCGCTCACCCCCGAGGCCATCGTCCGCCAGGCCGAGGCGACGTACGAGCGCTACGGCTTCCGTGACTTCAAGCTCAAGGGCGGCGTCCTGCCGGGCGCGCAGGAGGTGCGGGCCGTACGGGCGCTGAAGGAACGCTTCCCCGAGGCGCGGATCACCCTCGACCCCAACGGGGCCTGGTCCCTGCGGGAGGCCGTCGAGCTGTGCCGGCCGCTGACCGGCACCCTCGCCTACGCCGAGGACCCCTGCGGCGCCGAGGACGGCTACTCGGGCCGCGAGATCCTCGCGGAGTTCCGCCGCGCCACCGGGCTGCCCACCGCCACCAACATGATCGCGACCGACTGGCGGCAGCTCACCCACGCCCTGGCCCTGCGGTCGGTCGACATCCCGCTCGCCGACCCGCACTTCTGGACCCTGCGCGGCTCGGTGCGCGTCGCCCAGCTCTGCCACGACACGGGCCTCACCTGGGGATGCCACTCCAACAACCACTTCGACATCTCCCTGGCCATGATGGCCCACTGCGGGGCCGCCGTCCCCGGCGAGTACAACGCGCTGGACACCCACTGGATCTGGCAGGAGGGCCTGGAACGCCTCACCGTCGAGCCGCCGCGCATCACCGGCGGCGAGATCGCCGTCCCCGACACCCCGGGACTCGGCGTACGGCTGGACGAGGACCGCCTGCTGGCCGCGCACGAGCTGTACCGGGAGAAGCGGCTCTCCGGCCGCGACGACGCCGTGGGCATGCGCCACCTCGTGAAGGACTGGCGGTTCGACCCCAAGCGGCCCTGCCTGGTGCGGTGACGGCACACCGGACGGCGCCGCCCGCCTCGTGGCCGGCCGGCCCCCGGGCGCGTAACGTGACGGACCATGAAGATCCTCATCAGCGCCGACATGGAGGGGGCCACCGGCGTGACCTGGCCGGCCGACGTGCTGCCGGGGACGCCGCAGTGGGAGCGCTGCCGCGCCCTGTTCACCTCGGACGTCAACGCGGCCGCGCTCGGCTTCCTCGACGGCGGCGCTGACGAGGTGCTGGTCAACGAGGCGCACTGGACGATGCGCAACCTGCTGCTGGAGCGGCTGGACGAGCGGGTGCAGATGCTCACGGGGCGGCACAAGGCGCTGTCCATGGTGGAGGGCGTGCAGCACGGCGACGTCGACGGTGTCGCCTTCGTCGGCTACCACGCGGGCGCCGGCATGGAGGGCGTCCTCGCGCACACCTACCTCGCCAACTCCATCACCGGCGTGTGGCTGGACGGCGACCGGGCCAGCGAGGGGCTGCTCAACGCGCGGGTCGCCGCCGAGTTCGGCGTCCCGGTCGTCCTGGTCACCGGGGACGACGTGGCCTGCGAGGACGCCCTCGGCTACGCGCCCGAGGCACTGAAGGTCGCGGTCAAGGACCACGTCTCCCGGTACGCGGCCGTGTGCCGGACCCCGGCCAGGACCGCCGCCGACATCCGGGCGGCGGCCCGGGAGGCGGCGGCCCTGGCGGTCCGGCAGCCGCCCCGGGACGCGGGGCCGTTCACGGTCGCCGTCGAGTTCGACGCGGAGCACCTGGCCCTGTCCGCCACCGTCGTGCCCGGTGTGGACCGGGCCGGGGAACGCAAGGTGGCCTACGGCAGCGCCACCATGTACGAGGCGATCCGCACCTTCAAGGCGGTCACGACGGTCGTCTCGGCCGCGGTGGAGGAGCAGTATGGCTGAGGACATGGACGAGCGGGCGCTCCAGGAGGTCGTGACGTTCACCTCCGACCTCATCCGCATCGACACCACCAACCGGGGCGGCGGCGACTGCCGGGAACGGCCCGCCGCCGAGTACGCCGCCGGGCTGCTCGCCGAGGCCGGACTGGAGCCGGTGCTGCTGGAACGCACGCCGGGCCGGACCAACGTCGTCGCCCGCGTCGCCGGCAGCGACCCCTCGGCCGACGCGCTGCTCCTCCACGGCCACCTGGACGTGGTGCCCGCCGAGGCCGCGGACTGGAGCGTGCACCCGTTCTCCGGGGAGGTCCGCGACGGCGTCGTCTGGGGACGCGGCGCGGTCGACATGAAGAACATGGACGCCATGATCCTCGCCGTGGTGCGGGCCTGGCGACGGCTGGGCCTGGCACCCCGCCGGGACGTCGTCGTCGCGTTCACCGCGGACGAGGAGGCCAGCGCCGAGGACGGCGCCGGATTCCTCGCCGACCGGCACGCCGGCCTCTTCGAGGGCTGCACCGAGGGCGTCAGCGAG
This sequence comes from Streptomyces sp. NPDC085946, assembly GCF_044540485.1. Classification (NCBI taxonomy): domain Bacteria; kingdom Bacillati; phylum Actinomycetota; class Actinomycetes; order Kitasatosporales; family Streptomycetaceae; genus Streptomyces; species Streptomyces sp. NPDC085946. The sequence goes on from NZ_JBITSF010000017.1 coordinate 142,111, forward strand.
TCCGGCGCCTTCACCGTCCACGCCGGCGGGCGGCAGCTCTACCCGATCGCGGCGGGCGAGCGCGGCACGGCCTGGCTCAGGCTCACCGCGCGCGGCCGGGCCGGGCACGGCTCCCAGGTCAACCGGGAGAACGCCGTGACCCGACTGGCGGCCGCGATCACCCGGATCGGCGAGCACGCGTGGCCCCTGCGGCTCACCCCGACCGTGCGCGCCGCCCTCACCGAACTCGCCGCCCTCCACGGCATCGACACCGACCTGTCCGACGTGGACGCGCTGCTGGACGAGCTCGGCCCCGCCGCCCGGCTCGTCGGGGCCACCGTCCGCAACAGCGCCAACCCGACCATGCTGAACGCCGGTTACAAGGTCAACGTGGTGCCCGGGGAGGCGGTGGCGTACGTGGACGGCCGGTACCTGCCCGGCACCGAGGACGAGTTCCGCGCCACCCTCGACGAACTCACCGGGCCCGACGTCGCCTGGGAGTACCACCACCGCGAGGTGGCCCTCCAGGCGCCGGTGGAGTCGGCGACGTTCGCCCGGATGCGGGCCGCCGTCGAGGAGTTCGCGCCGGAGGGGCACGTCGTGCCGTTCTGCATGTCCGGCGGCACGGACGCCAAGCAGTTCTCGCGCCTCGGCATCACCGGCTACGGCTTCACGCCGCTCAGGCTGCCCGAGGGCTTCGACCACGGCGCCCTCTTCCACGGCGTGGACGAGCGCGTGCCCGTGGACGCCCTGCACTTCGGCGTCCGCGTCCTCGACCGGTTCCTGCGCACGGCCTGAGGGAAGGGGGGAGACGTGCAGACCCTGCCGTACGGTTCGTGGCCCTCGCCCATCGACGCGGCCCTCGCCGCCGCGCACGACGGGCACCCCGAGTACGTGGGCTTCGTCGGGGAGGAGGTGTGGTGGACCGCGCCCCGGCCCACCGAGGGCGGCCGGCGCGCCCTGGTGCGGCGCCGCGCCGACGGCACGGAGGAGTCCGTGCTGCCCCCGCCGTGGGACGTGCGCACCCGGGTCGTCGAGTACGGCGGACAGCCCTGGGCCGGCACCGTGCGGGACGGCGCCCCGCTCGTCGTCTTCGCGCACTTCCCCGACCAGCGGCTGTACCGGTACGAGCCGGGCGGCGAGCCGCGCCCGCTGACCCCGGTCTCCCCGGTGGGCGGCGGGCTGCGCTGGGCCGACCCCGTGCTGCGGCCGGAGCGGGACGAGGTGTGGTGCGTGCTGGAGGAGTTCACCGGCGACGGGCCCACCGACGTGCGCCGCGTCCTGGCCGCCGTACCGCTGGACGGCTCCGCCGCCCGGGACCGGGCCGCCGTACGCGAACTCACCGGCGCCGACCACCGGTTCGTGACCGGGCCGCGGCTCTCGCCCGACGGGCGGCGCGCCGCCTGGCTCGGCTGGGACCACCCCCGCATGCCCTGGGACGGCACGGAACTCGTCGTCGCCGACGTCGGCGGCGACGGCACCCTGCGCGGGGCGCGGACGGTGGCCGGCGGGCCGCGGGAGTCCATCGCCCAGGCCGACTGGGCGCCGGACGGCCGGCTCCTGTACGTCAGCGACCGCACGGGCTGGTGGAACCTCTACCGCGACGGCGACCCCCTGTGCCCCCGCGAGGAGGAGTTCGGCGGGCCGCTGTGGACGGTCGGCCCGCGCTGGTTCGCCCCGCTGGACAACGGGCTGGTCGCCGTCGTCCACGGCCGGGGCACGACCGCCCTCGGGATACTGGACCCCGAGACCGGCGAGGTCGTCGACGCGGCCGGACCCTGGACCGAGTTCACCCCGACGCTCGCGGCGCACGGCGAACGGGTCGTCGCCGTCGGCGCCAGCCCGCGCAGCGCGTACGAGGTGGTCGAACTCGACACCCGCACCGGCAGAGCCCGGGTGATCGGCGCCGAGCACGACGACGCCGTCGACCCCGCCTACTACCCCGAGCCGCAGATCCGCACCTTCACCGCCCCGGACGGCCGGGAGGTCCACGCGCACGTCTACCCGCCGCACCACCCCGGCTGCGTCGCGCCCGGCGACCGGCCGCCGCCGTACGTCATCCGGGCGCACGGCGGGCCCACCAGCCGGGCGCCGCTCGTCCTCGACCTGGAGATCGCCTACTTCACCTCGCGCGGCATCGGGGTCGCCGAGGTCAACTACGGCGGCTCCACCGGATACGGCCGGGAATACCGCGACCGGCTGCGCGAGCAGTGGGGCGTGGTCGACGTCGAGGACTGCGCGGCCGTCGCCGAGGCGCTGGCCGCCGAGGGCACCGCCGACCCGGACCGGCTCGCCGTGCGCGGCGGCAGCGCGGGCGGCTGGACCGCCGCCGCGTCGCTCACCACGACCGGCGTCTACGCCTGCGGCACCATCAAGTACCCCGTCCTCGACCTCACCGGCTGGGGCGCGGGGGAGACCCACGACTTCGAGTCGCAGTACCTGGAGACCCTGATCGGGCCGCTCGCCGAGGTCCCGGCGCGGTACGCGGAGCGCTCGCCCGCCGCGCACGCCGACCGCCTCACCGTGCCCTTCCTGCTGCTCCAGGGCCTGGACGACGTGATCTGCCCGCCCGTGCAGTGCGAGCGGTTCCTGGCCCGGCTGGCGGGCCGGGGCGTGCCGCACGCCTACCTCGCCTTCGAGGGCGAGGGGCACGGCTTCCGGCGGGCCGAGACCCTGGTGCGCGCCCTGGAGGCCGAACTCTCCCTGTACGCGCAGGTCTTCGGGCTCAACCCGCCCGGTGTGCCCACCCTGGAGCTCGTCCGGTGAAGCAGCTGCTGCGGCCGCCCCGGCTCGCCCCCGGCGCCCGTGTCGCCGTCGTCGCCCCCAGCGGGCCCGTGCCCGCGGAGCGGCTGGAGGCCGGGCTCGACGTGCTGCGCGGCTGGGACCTGGACCCCGTCGTCGCACCCCACGTCCTCGACCGGCACGCCCGGTTCCCCTACCTCGCGGGCGCGGACGCCGACCGCGCCGCCGACCTGGAGAACGCCTGGTGCGACCCGTCCGTCGACGCGGTGCTCTGCGCCCGGGGCGGGTACGGCGCGCAGCGCGTCGCCGACCTGCTCGACTGGGAGGCGATGCGGGCCGCCGGGCCCAAGGTGTTCGTCGGGTTCAGCGACATCACCGCGCTGCACGAGGCGTTCGCGGTCCGGCTGGGCCTGGTCACCCTGCACGGGCCGATGGCGGCGGGCGTGGACTTCCTCAAGGACGCGCGGGCGCAGGACCACCTGCGGGCCACGCTGTTCGCCCCGGAGACGGTCCGCACCCTCGCCGCCGGCCACGCCCTGGTCCCCGGCCGGGCGCGGGGCGTCACCCTGGGCGGCTGCCTGAGCCTGCTCGCCGCCGACCTCGGCACCCCGTACGCCCGGCCCGGCGCCCGCGGCGGGCTGCTCTGCCTGGAGGACGTGGGGGAGGAGCCCTACCGCCTCGACCGCTCCCTCACCCAACTCCTGCGCGCGGGCCGGCTCGACGGGGTGCGCGGGGTGCTGCTGGGCTCGTGGGAGCGGTGCAGTCCCCACGAGCAGGTGCGGGCGCTGTTCGCCGACCGGCTCGGCGGGCTCGGCGTCCCCGTCGTGGAGGAGGCCGGGTTCGGGCACTGCGAGGGCGCCCGCACCGTCCCCTTCGGGATGGCGGCCGAACTGGACGCGGACGCCGGGACGCTGACGCTGGACGAACCCGCGCTGCGGTGACCCCGGCCGCCCGCCGGGACACCGTCCACCGCCCCGTACACCGTCACCCCGCTGACGTTCACCGTCCGCGGCGGCGGCCGGACGCGCACCGCCGGCGCCGGCCCGTACCGGCCCGCGGGCGTGGACGGCACCCTGCCGCCGGCGGCTCCACCGGCGCCGTCGGCAGGGCCTTCGCCCGGCGCGGCCACGTCTCGCTCGCCCGCTCCGGGCTCGCCTCCGGCCGCACGGGCTGCCTCGTTCCCCCGGCGCCCCGGCGCCCCGGTGACCGACGGGGCCGTCACCTCCCGGCCGGTCGGCTTCCCCGGGCGGCACGCGCCGCCGACGACGGCGGGCAGCACGCGGGACACGGCGGTGCTGCGGCCGCCGGCCGGGGACCGGTGGGTCACCCGGAGGGCAGCCCCCGCCATGCGGGACGCCGGCCCCCGGCGCAGGCTGGTGCCATGGACCCGAAGACCTCCGGGAGCACCGGCAAGACGGACGGCGGGAGCGGCGGGCCGTCGCCGACGCTGCGGGCCGCCGTACCGCTCCTCGCCGTGCTCGGCGTGCTCTTCATCTTTCAGAACACCCGCGCCACCGAGATCCGCCTGCTGATCCCCCACGTGACCATGCCGCTGTGGCTGGCGCTGCTGGGCACGGGGGTGGTCGGCGCGGTCTGCGGGGCGTACGCGGCGCGGAGGCGGAACTAGCGCGCGGAGGCGGGGCGGCGGTCCGTCTCCCCCCGGGCGGCGCGGCCCGCCTGTCATAGGGTGGCGGCGTGCCTCACCACGCAGCCCGCTATCTCGCCGAAGGCCCCCGGGTCGGCATACGTCCCTTCACTCACGCGGACGGGGCCGAGTTCACCGCCCGCGCCCGGGAGAGCAAGGACCTGCACCGCCCCTGGCTGTTCCCGCCCGACAGCGCGCCGGCCTACGCCGCGTACGCCGGCCGGCTGATCGAGGACCCCGCCAAGGCCGGGTTCCTGGTGTGCGAGAAGACCGACGGCTCCCTCGCCGGCTTCATCACCGTCAACAACATCGTCGAGGGCGCCTTCCAGTGCGGGGCCCTCGGCTACGGGGCCTTCGCGCACGCGGCGGGCCGCGGGCTGATGCGCGAAGCACTGGACCTCGTGGTGCGGTACGCGTTCGGGCCGATGCGGCTGCACCGGCTGGAGATCAACGTGCAGCCCGCCAACGCCGCCTCGATCGCCCTGGCCCGCGGCTGCGGCTTCCGGCTCGAAGGCTTCTCGCCGGACATGCTCTTCATCGACGGGGCGTGGCGCGACCACGAACGCTGGGCGATCACCGCCGAGATGCTCCCCGCCCGGCCCGGAGGGTGAGGCCGCCGAGCACGACGGGGAGGTCCCCGGCGCGGAGACACGGTTCGGCGCGGCCGGGGAGCCCGCGGGCGCGGGGCCGCTCCGCGCGCCGGACGAACTCGCCTCCCCGCCAGGGATGTTGAGGGTGCCTCGGGGGCCTCGGCGTCACCGTCCCGGACCCCGGACCCCGACCCGGAGGGCACGGCGGGCGCGCCGCCCGCCGTCGTGTCGGCCTTCGAGGGCGCCGGCGGCTCCCGGGAGGGCTCAGGCGTCGGCCCGGTCCACGTACTCGTACACCGTCCCGTCCGGGTGCCGGGCGATCAGGTTGCGGCCGACCTGGGTCGGGAGCGGACCGGCGACGATGTCCGCGCCGAGCTCCGTCAGCACCCGGTGGGTCTCCTCCACGTCCTTCACGGCGATCGTCGCCGCGACCCGCCGCAGCACCTCCAGCGCGGCCTCCGGACCGCTCATCAGCAGGAAACAGCCGACCGCCGCGACCTGGACGCCGCCCCGCTCGAAGCGGAGGGCCCTGCCGCCGGCCAGCCGCTCGTAGAAGGGGATTGCGGTCTCGAGGTCGTCGACGCAGACGCGCAGGGTGGCACCGAGAATCTCCATGCGCACGAGCCTAGTTGGGACGGCCGGGTGCCGAGATCGCTCCGCACGATCTCCCCGCGGACTGTACGCAGCGTTACACGGCCGCACCCACGGGTACCCGGCGGCCATGCAGCGCTTGGAGCACCTGGAGCACCTGGACAAGCATCTGGTCGACGAGCTGGCGCAGGTGGCGCGCGAGACCGTGCGGGAGGAACTGCGCGAGCAGACCCGCAAGCAGCGCCGGAAGGCGATGCTGTACGCCGCGTCCGGCGCCCTCGCCCTCTACGCGGGGGCGGCCTGCGCGCTCGCCCTCGGCCTGGCCCTGGCGCTCGGCCTGCCCGACTGGGCCGCCGCGCTGATCACCGCCGCGGTCCTGGGCGCCGCCGCCTTCCTGCTGCGCGCCGCGGCCCGCCCGTCCGTCTCCCGCCCGGGGCCGGACCTCGGGGCCGGGACGGGCGCCGCCGGGGACCGCGCACACGGCGGCGCGCCGCAAACCGGGCCGGGCGGCGTCCCGTATCCGCCCAAGCCGCGCGTCGCGCCCGGGAACGCCGGCCGGGCGGCCGCCCGCGCCCCGCGGCCGGACGTGCCCGCGCCGGGCACCGGCCCGGACGGCCCGGACGCGCCCCACCGCCGGGCGTGACGGATGGCACGGGCATCCTGGCGCAGGCCGCTGTCCGGGCCCGGCAGGGTCGTGGTGGTCACCGGGGCGAGCGGCGGCGTGGGCCGGGCCACGGCCCGGGCGTTCGCCGCACGCGGTGACCGGGTGGCCCTGCTGGCCCGGGGGCGCGAGGGCCTGGCCGGGGCGGCGGAGGAGGTCCGGCGCGCCGGGGGCGAGGCACTGGTCGTGCCCGTGGACGTCTCCGACGCCCGGGCCGTCGAGCACGCCGCCCAGCAGGTCGTCGACGTGTTCGGCCGCATCGACGTCTGGGTCAACAACGCCTTCGCCGGGGTCTTCGCGCCGTTCACGGAGATCGCCCCGGAGGAGTTCCGCCGGGTCACCGAAGTGACGTACCTGGGGTACGTGTTCGGCACGCGGGCCGCCCTGCGGCACATGCTGCCGCGCGACCGCGGCACGATCGTGCAGGTCGGGTCCGCGCTCGCCTACCGGGGCGTGCCCCTGCAGTCCGCCTACTGCGGGGCCAAGCACGCCATCCAGGGCTTCCACGAGTCGCTGCGCTGCGAACTGCTGCACACGGGCAGCGCCGTCCGCACGACGATGGTGCAGCTGCCGGCCGTCAACAGCCCTCAGTTCGACTGGGTGCTCAGCCGGATGCCGGGCCGGGCCCGGCCGGTCGCGCCGGTGTACCAGCCGGAGGTCGCGGCGCGCACGATCGTGCACGCGGCCGGGCACGGGCGGCGCCGCGAGTACTGGGTGGGCGGCTCCACGGCCGCCACGCTGGTCGCCAACGCCGTCGCCCCGGGCCTGCTGGACCGCTACCTCGCCCGCACCGGCTTCGACGCCCAACAGGACGGCGGCGAGCGGGACGGCGGAGAGCGGGTCGGCCCCGCCAATCTGTGGAGCCCCGCGGACGGCCCGCGCGGCCGCGACTTCGGCACGCACGGCCGCTTCGACGAGGAGGCGCACGCCCGCAGTCCCCAGTCCTGGGCCTCCCGCAACCGCGGGCGGGCGGGCGGCGCGGCCCTGGCGGTCGGCGCCGGCCTCCTGGCGGCACGGGTGCTGGGGCGCGCGGGGCGCCGCTAGAACAGGGCGTCGGGGCGGCGCCGGGCCGTGGGGCCGGTGCCCGTCCGCCGGTGCCGGACCGTCGCCGTCCCCTGTCCCGGCCCGGCGCCGTGCCGTCCGGGTCAGCCGTTCTCCTGGAGCCGCGGCAGCACCTTCGTGCGGTAGAAGTCGAAGAAACCGCGCAGGTCCGGGCCGATCTGGTTGACGTAGACCCGGTCGAAACCGGCGTCGGCGAACCGCCTCAGCTCGGCCACGTGCTCGTCCACGTCGTCGCCGCACACCCGGTTCTCCCGCACCATGTCCTCGGTGACCAGCTGCTGGGCCTGCTCGAAGTGCTTGGGGGAGGGCAGCACCTGGCCCAGCTCGCCGGGCAGCAGCTCGTTCGCCCAGAGCCGGTGGACGGTGCGGACGCACGCGTCCCTGTCGGTGCCGTAGCAGACCTTCGTGCCGCCGCTGACGAGCTTTCCGCCGCCCCCGCCCTTGCGGTACTGCTCGACCATCGACGCGTCCGGCATCACGGTGACGTAGCCGTCGCCGACCCGGGAGGCCAGCCGGGTCGCCGCCGGGCCGAAGCCGGAGACGTCGATCGGGACCGGCTCGTCCGGGACGGTGTACAGACGGGCGTTCTCGACCGTGTAGTGCGGGCCGTGGTGGTTGACCTCCTCGCCGGTGAACAGGCGGCGCATCACCTGGATGGCCTCCTCCAGCATCTCCAGCCGCACGTGCGCGGGCGGCCAGTGGTCGCCGAGGATGTGCTCGTTGAGGGCCTCGCCCGAACCGACCCCGAGCCGGAAGCGGCCGTTCGTCATCACCGCGCTGGTCGCCGCGGCCTGCGCCACCACCGCCGGGTGCATGCGCACGGTCGGGCAGGTCACCGCCGTCTCGACCGGCAGCGACACCGCCTCCGACAGCGCCCCGATCACCGACCACACGAACGGGCTCTGACCCTGCGCGTCGTTCCACGGGTGGTAGTGGTCGGAGATCCACAGCGCCTGGAACCCGGCCTGTTCGGCCATCCGCGCCTGCTCGATCAGCTCCGCGGGTCCGTACTGCTCGCACGAGAGGAAGTAGCCGTACTCGGGCATGGGGGATAGCCTCCGTGACGTGGGGGATCGGGGGTCCGCGCACGGGTACCCGGGGCCGGAACCGGAAACCGGCCGCGGGCCGGGCCGCCGGGCCGGCGCACGTTTGGGTGCCCGGCCCCAGGGGACGCGGAAGGTTCCCGAGGTACGCGACAGCGCCGGAGGCGAAACCGTGAGTCGACCCCGCATCGTGATCGTCGGAGCCGGTTTCGCCGGGTACCGGACGGCTCGCACCCTGTCCAGGCTCACCCGGGGCAAGGCCGACGTCACCCTGCTCAACCCCACCGACTACTTCCTGTACCTGCCCCTGCTGCCCCAGGTCGCCGCCGGCGTCCTGGAGCCGCGCCGCGTCACGGTCTCCCTGTCCGGCACCCTGCCGCACGTCCGGCTGGTGCTCGGCCAGGCCGACCGCATCGACCTCGACGGGCGCGCCGTGCACTACACCGACCCGGAGGGCGGCGACGGCACGCTCGCCTACGACCGGCTGGTGCTGGCCGCCGGCAGCGTCAACAAGCTGTTGCCCATTCCCGGCGTCGCCGAACACGCGCACGGCTTCCGCAGCCTGCCCGAGGCGCTGTACCTGCGTGACCACGTGACCCGGCAGATCGAGCTGGCGGCGGCCGCGGACGACGCCGGGAGCCGCGCGGCGCGCTGCACGTTCGTCGTGGTCGGCGCCGGCTACACCGGCACCGAGGTCGCCGCGCACGGCCAGCTGTTCACCGACGCGCAGGTCCGCGGGCACCCGCTGCGGCAGGGACTGCGGCCGCGCTGGATGCTGCTGGACGTCGCCCCCCGGGTGCTGCCCGAGCTGGACGAGCGGCTGTCCGCCACCGCCGACCGGGTGCTGCGGGAGCGGGGCGTCGACGTGCGGATGGGCACCTCCGTCAAGGAGGCCACGCACGACGGGGTCCTGCTGACCGACGGCGAGTTCGTGGAGACCCGCTCGCTGGTGTGGTGCGTGGGCGTACGGCCCGACCCGCTCGCCGCGTCGCTCGGGCTGCCGATGGAGCGGGGCCGGCTGCTGGTCGACCCGAACCTGCGGGTGCCGGGCCGCCCGGAGGTGTTCGCGTGCGGGGACGCGGCGGCCGTGCCCGACCTGGAGAAGCCGGGCGGCTACACGCCGATGACGGCGCAGCACGCCTGGCGGCAGGGCAGGGTCGCGGGGCTGAACGTCGCCGCCTCGCTCGGCCGGGGCGGCGGCGAACTGCGGCCCTACCGGCACAGTGACCTCGGCTTCGTCGTCGACCTGGGCGGTGTCAAGGCCGCCGCCAACCCGCTGGGCGTGCCCCTGTCGGGGCCGGTCGCGGGTGCCGTCACCCGCGGGTACCACCTGGCCGCCATGCCCGGCAACCGCGTCCGGGTCGCCGCCGACTGGCTCCTGGACGCGGTGCTGCCGCGCCAGGCCGTGCAGTTGGGGCTCGTCCGGTCCTGGTCGGTGCCGCTGGACACCGCCTCGCCGGAGCTGGCCCGGATGCCGGGCGGGCCGCGGCACGCGGGCGGGACGGACGCCCCCGGACGCCGGGGGGCGGACGGCCGTGAGCTGGGCCAGATCGTGGCCGGGCCCGAGGCCCGGCGGCAGGCCGGCGGCCGCTCGGGGCCGGGAGCGGCGACCGCGGACGACACGGGCGACGGACCCGTGCCGGACGGGCCGGGGGAAGCGGCCGGAGGGGCCCGGCCGGGCTCCGAGCCGGCGAAGAACCAGCCCGGCGGCGAGCCGGCGAAGAACCAGCCCGGCGGTGAGCCCGCGAGGAACCAGCCGGGCGGCGAGCCCGCGAAGGAACAGCCCACCCCCGAGCCCCCCGCGGACCAGCCGCCCCCCGGTCCCGGCGTCGCCCCCGGCCCCGTCAAGCGTTCCGACCACTCCGCGGAAGGAGACTCATGAACACCGGTGAACTCGAAGAACTGGGCCAGCAGTTGCGCGTGGACAGCGTCCGCGCGGCAGCCGCCGCGGGTTCCGGGCACCCGACATCCTCGATGTCCGCCGCGGACCTGGTGGCCGTCCTCTTCGCACACCACCTCCGCTACGACTTCGACCGCCCCGCCCACCCGGGCAACGACCGCTTCGTGCTCTCCAAGGGGCACGCCTCGCCGCTGCTGTACGCCGCGTACAAGGCGGCCGGCGCCCTCGACGACGAGGAGCTGCTGACCTTCCGCGAGCTCGGCAGCCGCCTGGAGGGGCACCCGACCCCGCAGCGCCTGCCGTGGGTCGAGACGGCCACCGGCTCGCTGGGCCAGGGCCTGCCCGTCGGCGTCGGCATCGCCCTCGCGGGCAAGCGGCTGGACCGCACCGACTACCGGGTGTGGGTGCTGTGCGGGGACAGCGAGCTGGCCGAGGGCTCCGTGTGGGAGGCCGCCGAGCACGCCGGACACGAACACCTGGACAACCTCGTCGTGATCGTCGACGTCAACCGGCTCGGCCAGCGCGGCCCGACCCGCCACGGCCACGACCTCGACGCCTACGCCCGCCGCTTCCAGGCCTTCGGCTGGCACACCGTCGAGGTGAACGGGCACGACGTCGACGCCGTCGACCGTGCCTACGGCGAGGCGGTCTCCACCAAGGGCCAGCCCACCGCGATCCTCGCCCGCACCCTCAAGGGCAGGGGCGTCGAGGCCGTCCAGGACCGCGAGGGCCTGCACGGCAAGCCGCTGCCGGACGCCGAGGAGGCGATCGCGGAACTCGGCGGCCCCCGCGACCTGCGCGTCCAGGTCCACGAGCCGTCCGACACCCGCATGCTGCACTCCGTGACCACCGGCAGCGTCGACCTGCCCCGGTGGGAGAAGGGCGACCCCGAGGAGGGCGTCGCCACCCGCGACGCCTACGGCAGGGCGCTGGCCGCCCTCGGCACCGGACGCGGCGACGTCGTCGCCCTCGACGGCGAGGTGAGCGACTCCACCCGCGCGGAGTTCTTCGCCAAGGAGCACCCCGACCGGTACTTCGAGTGCTACATCGCCGAACAGCAGCTGGTCGCCGCTGCGGTGGGGCTCGCGTCCCGCGGCTACGTGCCGTACGCCTCCACCTTCGCCGCGTTCCTCACCCGCGCGTACGACTTCGTGCGCATGGCCTCGGTCAGCGGCTCCGGCATCAACCTCGTCGGCTCGCACGCGGGCGTCTCCATCGGCCAGGACGGGCCCAGCCAGATGGGCCTGGAGGACCTGGCGATGATGCGGGCGGTGCACGGCTCGACGGTGCTGTACCCGTGCGACGCCAACCAGACCGCGCGGCTGGTCGGCGAGATGGCGGGCCTGGAGGGCATCCGCTACCTGCGCACCTCGCGCAACAAGAGCCCGGTGATCTACGGGCCCGACGAGGAGTTCCCCGTCGGCGGGAGCAAGGTGCTGCGCTCCTCGGACCGCGACCGGATGACCTTCGTCGCGGCCGGTGTCACCGTCCACGAGGCGCTGGCCGCCGCCGACGCGCTGGAGCGCGAGGGCATCGCGGTGCGGGTGATCGACCTGTACTCCGTCAAGCCCGTCGACCGGGTCACCCTGCGCCGGGCCGCCGAGGAGACCGGCTGCCTGGTCACCGTGGAGGACCACCACCCCGAGGGCGGCCTCGGCGACGCGGTCCTGGAGGCGTTCCTCGACGGGCGGCCCGTGCCCCGGCTGGCCCGGCTCGCCGTGCGGACCATGCCCGGTTCGGCGTCCCCGGCCGAGCAGCTGCACGCCGCCGGCATCGACGCCGAGTCGATCGCCGCGGCCGGACGGCTGCTCGTGGAGGAGGCGGTCGTGCCGTGAGCGCGGGCCCGGCACGCACGGTACGGGCCGGACGGCGCACGGTGCAGGTCCACCGGCCGGACAAGGTGCTCTTCCCCGGCGGCGGGGACGCCAAGGAGTACACCAAGGGCGACCTGGTGGACTACCACCGGGCCGTCGCCCCGTTCATGCTGCCGCACCTGCGGGGCCGCCCCCTGATGCTGGAGCGGCACCCGGACGGCATCGACGGCCCGCGGTTCATGCAGAAGAACACCCCGGAGCACTACCCGGAGTGGATCAGGCGCGTGGAGCTGCCGAAGGAGGGCGGCACCGTCTGCCACACCGTGTGCGACGACACCGCCACCCTCCTGTACCTGACCGACCAGGCGAGCGTCACCGTGCACCGCTGGCTGTCGCGCACCGGCCCGCCCGGCCCCCCGGCCGACCGCCCCGACCGGCTGGTCTTCGACCTGGACCCGGCCGGCGACGACTTCGAGGCGGTCCGGGAGGCGGCCCGGCTGCTCGGGGAGCTCCTGGACGCGCTCGGCCTGCCGTCCGCGCTGATGACCACCGGTTCGCGGGGACTGCACGTGATCGTGCCGCTGGACGGACGCGAGGGCTTCGACGAGGTGCGGGCGTTCGCCCGGGACGTCGCCGACACCCTCGCCGCCGACCGTCCCGACCGGCTGACCACCGCCGCCCGCAAGAAGGACCGCGGCGGCCGCCTCTACCTCGACGTGCAGCGCAACGGCTACGCGCAGACCGCCGTCGCGCCCTACACCGTCCGCGCCCTCCCCGGCGCCCCCGTCGCCACGCCCATCTCGTGGGACCAGCTCGACGACCCGGAGCTGCACGCCCGCCGCTGGACCGTCGCCGACGCCGTCGAGCAGGCCCGCACCCGCCCCTGGGACGGCCTGTCCACCCGCGGCCGCGCCCTGGGACCGGCCCGGCGGCGACTGGAGGCCCTGCGGGGGTGACCGCCCGCGGGGATGACCGCCCGCGGGGGTTCGGCCCCCGCGGGCGGTCACGCCGTGTGCGGACGCATCTTCACGGGCCGCTGACCAGGGACGGGACAGATGCGTGCCGCCGTGGAGGTTTGGCGAACACGCTTGCGGCCACACGGAGGGGGAGGTGGCCATGTCGAACACAAAAAACACGCAGGAATCACAGAGTTCACAAGAATCCCAGAGTTCTCACAAGTCCACTGAACAGCGCGCGGCGGAGCGCCGGCCGAGTCCGATGGAGGTGCTGCGCGAGGCGCGCGGCCAGCTCGCGGAACTCACCGGCATGACCGCCGAGTCCGTGTCGTCCTTCGAGCAGACGGAGGAGGGCTGGGCGCTGGAGGTCGAGGTCCTCGAACTCGAGCGCGTGCCCGACACGATGAGCCTGATGGCGACGTACCAGGTGGAGCTGGATCCGAACGGACAGCTCACCGGTTACCGGCGGGTCCGCCGCTACGAGCGCGGACGGTCCGACGCGCGCAGGTCCGGCGGCCGCTGAGCCGCACGACCGGACGCACATCCCACGACACAGGAGGAGGAACAGCCGGCATGACAGTCGTTCCGGCACAGCAGACCGGCGGTGGAGGCGGAAGCAGTGGCCTCTACGACGTGCTCGAGCTCGTTCTGGACAGGGGGCTGGTGATCGACGCGTTCGTGCGGGTCTCCCTGGTCGGCATCGAGATCCTGAAGATCGACGTGCGCGTCGTCGTCGCCAGCGTGGACACCTACCTGCGCTTCGCCGAGGCGTGCAACCGGCTCGACCTGGAATCCGGGCCGCGCAAGAGCCCGGGCCTGCCCGACGTCGTCGGCCAGATCACCGAGTCCGGCGCCCGCGGCAAGTCCAAGGGGGCCCTGTCCGGCGCCGCCCAGACCATCTCCGACGCCTTCAAGCAGGCTCGTGAGGAGGGCGAGGCCGAGCCGCGCCGCGCCCGCAAGACGACGTCCGCACGCCGGAAGGAGGAGCAGGAGTGAGCACTTACGTCTACGGGATCACGGCGAGCTCGCATCCCTCGCTGCCCGAGGGCATGGGTGGTGTCGGCGACCCGCCGAGCCCGGTGCGGATCCTGAAGGAGGGCGAGCTGGCGGCGATCGTCAGCGACGCCCCGGAGGACCTGCGGCCCAAGCGCCGGGACCTGCTCGCCCACCAGAACGTGCTGAGCGAGGCGGGCGCGGCCGCCTGCGTGCTGCCCATGCGCTTCGGCAGCGTCGCCCCCGACGACAACGCGGTCACCGGGGTGCTCGCCGAGCGCGTCGAGCACTACCGGGAGCGGCTGCAGGCCCTGGACGGCCGGGTCGAGTACAACATCAAGGCCAACCACGTCGAAGAGGCCGTCCTGCACCACGTGATGGCCGAGAGCGCGGACATCCGCTCGCTCGCGGAGGCCAACCGGCAGGCCGGCGGGGGCAGTTACGACGACAAGCTGCGGCTCGGCGAGATGGTCGCGGCCGCGGTCAAGGCCAAGGAGGCCGAGGACGCCGCCGCCCTCCAGCGGGCGCTGGAGCGGACCGCCGACGCCATCAGCGTGGGTCCCGAGTCCACGGGCTGGCTCGCCAACGTGTCGTTCCTCGTGGACCGGGGATCGGCCGAGCAGTTCCTGGCCGCCGTGGAGCAGGCCCGCAAGGACATGCCGCACCTGGAGGTGCGGGTGAACGGCCCGCTGCCGCCGTACAGCTTCGTCGAGCCCGGCCCCACCGAGCCGGCGGGCACCGCGGCGAGCGGCGCGGACACCGGAGCGGGGTGAGGACGTGGGCCTGATCTCCGAGGTGCTGCTGCTGCCGTTCGCACCGGTGCGCGGCAGCGCCTGGGCCATCAGACAGGCGCTCCAAGAGGCCGAGCGGATCTATTACGACCCCGCCACGGTCCGGGCCGAACTGGCCCGGCTCGAGGAGCAGCTGGAGGCCGGAGAGATCACCGAGGAGGAGTTCGACCGCATCGAGGACGAACTCCTCGACCGGCTGGAGATCGCTTCGCGCAGGAGCGCGGGAACGGGCAACGGGACGACATCATGAACCGAGTGGGACTGGGCCTCGCGGTAGGGGCCGGATACCTCCTGGGACGCACCAAGAAGATGAAACTGGCCGTCGCCGTGGGTACCGCGGTGGCCGGCAAGCGGATGAACCTGAGCCCGAAGATGCTCGCCGACCTCGCCTCCCAGCAACTGAAGGCCAACCCGCAGTTCAAGGAGATCGGGGACCAGCTGCGCCAGGACCTGCGCGGGGTCGGCAAGGCCGCCTCCGGCGCCCTGGTCGAACGGCAGATCGACGCACTCGCCGACCGGCTGCACGGCCGGACGGCCCAGGTACGCGACCGGCTGTCCGGCGTGGTGCCGGGGGCGTCCGGCCGCGGCGCCGAGGACGAGGAGCCCGACGAGGACGAGGAGCCCGAGGCCGAGGAGCCGGAGGACTCCGAACCGAGGGACGAGGACGAGGGGGAGCGGCGGGCACCGTCCAGGGCCCCCGCCAAGAAGACGGCGAAGAAGGCTCCCGCCAAGAAGGCGGTGGCGAAGAAGGCGCCGGCGAAGAAGACCGCGGCCGGGGCGGCCGCCGCCAAGTCGGCCGGCAAGAGGGCGGCCGGGGTGGCCGGTGCCGCCCGGAAGCGGCTGCCGAAGGGAGGCGGTGAGCGATGACCGAGACGCTGGGATCGGCGACCTCCGCCGCACGCGGAGCCGCCAAGAACAACCCGCTCACCGACCTGGCGCACAGCGAGGCCGCCGACCGGCTCAAGGCCGAGGTGCAGGACTACCTCGCCGCCCAGGCCACCCGGCTGCTGACCGGGGTGGGCCGCAAGCTCGGCGAGACCACGGGCAAGCTCAACGACATCGCCGAGGGCAACAGCCCGGGCTTCGCCAAGCTCGCCCTCGAGGGCGGCCGCAAGCTCGCCGAGGGCAAGAGCCCGCTGCGGGCCGCCCTGGAGACCGGCGGTTCGCACCTGAAGGACAAGGTCACCGGCGCGGTCAAGAACCTGGCCGGCGGCGGGGGCAAGGCCAAGCGCAAGCGCGGCGCGGGCAAGAAGCCCACCGTCATCATCGAGCACATCGACGTCGGTGTGCCGCTGCGCACCGCGTACGACCAGTGGACGCAGTACCAGGACTTCAGCACCTTCGCCAAGGGCGTCAAGAGCGCGAGCCGCTCCGACGACACCACGTCCGACTGGCAGGCGAAGATCTGGTGGTCCAACCGCAGCTGGAAGGCGAAGACCACCGAGCAGGTGCCCGACGACCGGATCGCCTGGACGTCGGAGGGCGCCAAGGGCACGACGAAGGGCGTCGTCTCCTTCCACCGCCTCGCGGACAACCTGACCCGCGTCCTGCTGGTCATCGAGTACTACCCCAGCGGCCTCTTCGAGAAGACCGGCAACATCTGGCGCGCCCAGGGCCGCCGGGCCCGGCTCGACCTGAAGAACTTCGCCCGGTTCATCACCCTCAAGGGCGAGGCGGAGGACAGCTGGCGCGGCGAGATCCGCGACGGCGAGGTCGTCCGCAGCCACGAGGACGCCCTCGCCGAGGAGCAGGAGTCCGAGGAAGCCGAGGCGCGCGGATCCGAGGACGAGGAGTCCGAGGACCAGGAGCCGGAGGCCTCCGAGGACCAGGAGTCCGAGGAGGAGGGCGCCGAGGGCGACGAGGAGCCCGAGGGCGAGTACGACGAGGAGGAGCCGGAGGAGGAAGAGGAGGAAGAGGAAGAGGAGCCCGAGGCCGAGTACGACGAGGACGAGTACGAGGACGAGGACGAGCCGGAGGCCGAGTACGCCGAGAAGGCCGAGGCCGAAGGGGAGGCCGAGGGCGAGTACGACGAGGACGAGGAAGCGGACGAGGAAGGCGCGTACGAGGACGAGTACGCAGAGGGAGGGAGCCGGCGATGACGATGTCCAGCCGGCTCCCCGAGCCCTACGGACAGAGCAGTGGTGCCAACCTCGCCGACATCCTCGAACGCGTTCTCGACAAGGGTGTCGTCATCGCGGGCGACATCCGGATCAACCTGCTCGACATCGAGCTCCTCACCATCAAGCTGCGCCTGATCGTCGCCTCGGTGGACAAGGCGAAGGAGATGGGTATCGACTGGTGGGAGAGCGACCCGGCACTCTCCACGCGGGCCCGCCGCGACGAGCTGGCCCGCGAGAACGCCGAGTTGCGCGCAAGACTCGAGCGGCTGGAGCAGCTGGAGCCCAGCCGCACGCAGCAGGAGGAGGCCCCGTGACCGGACTGCGGTACGTCTACGCCGTCTGCCACCCCTTCAGCACGCCGCTCCAGGCCCAGCTGACCGGGGTGGCGGGCGATCCGCCGCGGCTGCTCACCCACCACGGCCTGGCCGCCGTGGTCAGCCACGTGCCGGAGGCGGACTTCGCGGAGGAGCCGCTCCACGCCCACCTGGAGGACCTCGACTGGCTGACCGCGACCGCCCGCGCCCACCAGGGCGTGATCGACGCGCTCACCACCGTCACCACCCCGCTGCCGCTGCGGCTCGGCACCGTCTTCCGGGACGACAGCGGCGTGCGCACGATGATCGAGGCCCGCGAGGAGGACTTCCGGCGCACCCTGGACCGGCTGGAGGGCCGCGTCGAGTGGGGCGTGAAGATCTACGTGGAGGCCCCGCAGCAGGCCGCCGAGCGGCCGGCGGAGAAGCCGGCGTCGGGCCGCGACTACCTGCGGCAGCGGCGCCTGCAGACCCGGTCGGCCGAGGACCTGTGGCAGAAGGCCGAGACCTTCGCGACCCGGCTGCACGAGAGCCTCTCCGAGTACGCCGAGGACTCCCGGCTGCACCCGCCGCAGAACCCGGCGCTCAGCGGCAGCTCCGGACGCAACGTGCTCAACGCCGCGTACCTCGTGCCGCGCGAGCGCTCCGAGGAGTTCGTGGAGAGGGTCGACCGGACTAAGGACGAGGCGCCCGGCATCCGCGTCGAGCTCACCGGCCCGTGGGCGGCCTACTCCTTCGCCGGCGAGACCGCCCGGGGCGACGAGGCGGAGCAGGGCGTGACGACGCGGAGCGAGAGGACGACGCAGGGGGAGCCTCGGTGACCGTCGTCGAACGCCGTGAGATCGCCCTCGTGGACCTGCTCGACCGGCTGCTCGCCGGCGGGGTCGTCATCACGGGGGACATCACGCTGCGCATCGCGGACGTGGACCTCGTCCGCATCGATCTCAACGCGCTCATCAGCTCGGTGAACGAGAACGTGCCCTCGCCCTTCGGAGACCAGCCGTGACGCCCCGCAAGCGAGTCGACCTCGAACCCGACACCGTCGAACGCGACCTGGTCAAGCTCGTGCTGACCGTCGTGGAGCTGCTGCGCCAGCTCATGGAGCGCCAGGCGGTGCGCCGGTTCGACGAGGGGGACCTGACCGAGGAGCAGGAGGAGCGGATCGGGCTCACGCTGATGCTGCTGGACGACCGGATGACGGAGCTGCGCGAGCGCTACGGGCTGCGGCCCGAGGACCTGAACCTGGACCTCGGGCCGCTGGGCCCGCTGCTGCCCCGGGAGTAGGCCCCACGCGCACGCGGGCTCCCGGGGCGGGTCAGGCGGCCTTGCGGCAGAGGACCTCCCCGTGCAGGACGCCGAACCAGGCGTCCTGCCGGCCGCCCCACTCCCGCCAGGCGGCGGCGACGGCCCGCAGCCGCTCCTCGTCCGCGTGCCCGCCCTCCACGGCCTGCCGGGCGTACTGCGAGGCGACGGTCCGGTCCGCCCACAGTCCGCTCCACCACGCCCGCTCGTCCGGCGTCGAGAAGGTCCAGGTGCTGGAGGTGGCCGTGACGTCGGTGAACCCGGCCGCCAGCGCCCAGGCCTTCAGCCGGCGTCCGGCGTCCGGCTCGCCGCCGTTGGCGCGGGCCACCCGGTGGTAGAGGTCCAGCCAGTCGTCCAGGCCCGGGGAGGCCGGGTACCAGGTCATGGCGGCGTAGTCCGCGTCGCGGACGGCGACGAGGCCGCCGGGCCGGGCGACCCGCCGCATCTCGCGCAGCGCCTGGACGGGGTCGCCCACGTGCTGGAGCACCTGGTGGGCGTGGACCACGTCGAACGTGTCGTCGGGGAAGTCCAGGGCGTGCACGTCGGCGACCGCGAAGTCGAGGTGGCCCAGCCCGCGCCCGGCGGCCTCGGTCCGGGCCCGCTCCAGGATCTCCGGGGCGCGGTCGACCCCGGTGACGTGCCCGTCGGGGACCCGTTCCGCCAGGTCGGCGGTGATGGTGCCCGGCCCGCACCCGATGTCGAGGATCCGCATGCCGGGCCGCAGCGAACCGAGCAGGTACGCCGCCGAGTTGGCGGCGGTCCGCCAGGTGTGCGAGCGGAGCACCGACTCGTGGTGTCCGTGCGTGTAGACAGCGGTCTCCCGTGGTTTCGGCATGGCTGGCGCCCACCCCTTCTCGTCGCGTCGGGACGCCCTCACCGTACGCGGGCGTGCCGAATGGTGAGACCTGCGTATCAGGATGTGGACTCTCGCGCGGTGGGGTGACGGGCCGTCAGTTCCGGTGCGGGCCGCGGCGTGTCGGGCCGGCGGGGCCCGCGGCGGCGGGCCCGCCGCGAAATGGGTTTGCCCGGCCGCGCCGCCGCCCACAGAATCGCTCCCCATGGGCCACCTCGAAGCAGCGCACCTGGAGTACCACCTTCCCGACGGGAGGACGCTGCTCGGCGACGTCTCCTTCCGGGTGGGGGAGGGGGCCGTCATGGCCCTGGTGGGACCCAACGGAGCCGGGAAGACCACCCTCCTGCGGCTGCTGGCCGGTGAGCTCGCCCCGCACGGCGGATCGGTCGCGGTCAGCGGCGGGCTCGGCGTGATGCGGCAGTTCGTGGGGTCCGTACGGGACGAGACGACCGTGCGCGACCTGCTCGTCTCCGTCGCCCCGCCCCGCATCAGGGAGGCGGCCCGGGCCGTCGACGAGGCCGAGCACGCGGTCATGACGGTCGACGACGAGGCCGCCCAGATGCGCTACGCCCAGGCCCTCGCCGACTGGGCCGAGGCGCGCGGCTACGAGGCGGAGACGCTGTGGGACATGTGCACCACGGCCGCGCTCGGCGTCCCGTACGACAAGGCGCAGTGGCGCCTGGTGCGCACCCTCTCCGGCGGCGAGCAGAAACGCCTGGTCCTGGAGGCGCTGCTGCGCGGCACGGACGAGGTGCTGCTCCTCGACGAACCCGACAACTACCTCGACGTACCCGGCAAGCGCTGGCTGGAGGAGCGGCTCGCGGAGACCCGCAAGACCGTCCTGTTCGTCTCCCACGACCGTGAACTCCTCGCCCGCGCCGCCCAGCGCATCGTCTCCCTCGAACCGGGTCCGGCCGGCGCCGACGCCTGGGTGCACGGCGGCGGCTTCGCCACCTACCACGAGGCCCGCCGCGAGCGCTTCGCCCGCTTCGAGGAACTGCGCAGGCGCTGGGACGAGAAGCACGCCCAGTTGAAGAAGCTGGTCCTGACGCTGCGTCAGGCCGCTTCCGTCAGCCACGACATGGCCTCCCGCTACCAGGCCGCGCAGACCCGGCTGCGCAAGTTCGAGGAGGCCGGCCCGCCGCCGGAGCCGCCGCGCGAGCAGGACATCAGGATGCGGCTGAAGGGCGGCCGCACCGGAGTGCGGGCCGTCACCTGCGCCGGCCTGGAGCTGACCGGCCTGATGAAGCCCTTCGACCTGGAGGTCTTCTACGGCGAACGGGTCGCCGTGCTCGGCTCGAACGGTTCCGGCAAGTCCCACTTCCTGCGCCTGCTCGCGGGCGAGGACGTGGCCCACACCGGGCAGTGGAAGCTGGGCGCGCGGGTGGTGCCCGGGCACTTCGCGCAGACGCACGCCCACCCCGAGCTGGAGGGCCGCACGCTCCTCGACATCCTGTGGAGCGAGCACGCCCAGGACCGCGGCGCGGCCATGTCCCGGCTGCGCCGCTACGAGCTGACGCAGCAGGCGGAGCAGACCTTCGAGCGGCTCTCCGGCGGCCAGCAGGCCCGCTTCCAGATCCTGCTGCTGGAGCTCCAGGGCGTGACCGCCCTGCTCCTGGACGAGCCGACCGACAACCTGGACCTGGAGTCCGCCGAGGCGCTGCAGGAGGGCCTGGAGGCGTTCGAGGGCACGGTCCTCGCGGTCACCCACGACCGCTGGTTCGCCCGCTCCTTCGACCGCTACCTCGTCTTCGGCAGCGACGGCCGGGTCCGCGAGACCCCGGACCCGGTGTGGGACGAGCGGAGGGTGGAACGGGCCCGCTAGGGCGCGGGGACGTGGGCGGACCGCTTCGGCGGCCGCCCCCGGACGCCGGCCGCGGCCCGCTGCGGCTGGCGGCCGTCCGGCGGTGCGCGCCCGCGCGCCGGGGCGTCCGGCCGCGTCCGCCGCGCGGTCCGGCCCGGGGGAGCGGGACGCGGATGCCGGCAGGCGCGGTGCCGCCGGCGGCGTGCGTGCCGCACGGCGAGGTCCCGGCCGCGGCCGGGGCCTTCGACGGCGAGGGCGTGCGACCCGGGCGCACCACGCCCGGTCAGGGAGCGTCCGGGGTGCCGGCGGCACCCGCCCGCCCCGGCTCCGTCTCACGTCCAGCGCAACAGGGCCCCCAGCCCGCCCACCGGCGCGTCCTCCGGAGCGGCCGGGGCCGCGGTGACCGACAGGGCGGCGGCGCCCGTCGCCACCGCGGAGCGGACCAGGGCGTCGTCCGCGCGGGCCGGCCACGAGTTCTGCTCGCCGAGGACCTTCAGGTCGGTACGCCGCACCGCCAGCTGGTCCGGGTCCTCGCCGATCCAGATCTCGCGGTGCGCGTCCGGGCCGTCGGGCCTGATCAGCAGCTCGTCGATGCGGTGCTCGCGCGCCGCCTCCACGAGCGCGGGCACGCCCTCCACGGCCCCCGCCCGGCCCTCGCCGTCCGGGCGGCGGGCCGCCAGGAAGCGCTCCAGCTCGGCCGCCGCCCTGCGCCGGACGTGCTCGGCGCGGGTCTGCTCCACGTCCTCGTCCAGCAGCCGGCTGCCCGTGCCGTGCGGGGCCTCGACCACCAGGTCGTGCAGCTGCCGCGGCAGACGATCGTGCACGGACCGCCGCTCGCGGTCGCCCCCGACGAGGATCAGCAGGTCGGCACCGGTCTCCTCCTGGCACACGGCGAGCGCGTCGGCGACCTCCGCCGCGTTGTGCTCCCAGACGTTCTCGACCCTGAGCTGGAAGTGCCGCTCCGACCAGTCGGCGGAGGCGGTGCGGCGAACGGGCCACTGCCATCCGGTCACCGCGCCCGCCTCCTCGCGGCCCAGCGCGCTGCGCAGCTCGAAGTCCGCGCCCCTGCGGTCGACGTACGCCACGACGCACACCGGATCCTCACCGGCCAGTTCCAGCAGCGGCGCCACACGCGGCAGCGCCGCCCACTGCGCCCGGTCGCCGCCCTGCGGGGGACGCGCCAGCGGCGGATCGAGCACGACCTCGCCGCCGCGGGCGAACAGGGCCCGGCCGTGCGGTTCGGAGGAGTGCCGAAGATCCTCGATCGCGTTCCGCACGGCCCGGCAGGTCGCCTCGTCCGCACCCTGCGAGGCCAGCTCCCGGGCCATCGCCTGGGCCGTGAGACGGCGTTCGTGAGGGGTGTCCTCCGTGTGACGGGAGGTGTCGACGTACACGGAGGCCCAGGGCCCGGGCTGCTCGTACAGGGGATGCAGGAATGCGAGATCCATGGGTCCCTCCCGGATGCCGTTCGGGGGTAGTGCTGCGCAGGCGGGTACCCGGGCGGCATGAACGAACACGACGAGCGGGGCACCACGAGGACCGGAGTCGACCCGAGCCGCCTGGACGACCAGCAGCTCATGAAGGAGCTGGAGACCATCCACCGCACGCGCCACGACACGCTGCTGTACGGCTCGAACGACGCGCTGCGGGCCCACAACGAGCGCATGGCGCAGCTGGAGGGCGAGTACCTGCGCCGCAACCCCACGCGCCCGGTGGCGGCGGGCCGCACCCGGGAGGGGGCGCGGGAGCGGACCTCCGGCGAGGACGGCACTCCCGCGACCCCGGGCACCTGACCCGGGGCGACCCGGGAGACGCGCGAGGGCCGCGCGGGGAGCTGCTCCCCGCGCGGCCCTCGCCGGCCGGTCCGGTCCTCCGCTCAGCCGGCCTCCTGCGCGAACACCTCCAGGTAGGTCTCGCAGAACGCCTTCAGGTCGTCCGGCTTGCGGCTGGTGACCAGCTTGTTCGAGCCGTGGTCGCAGACCTTGACCTGTTCGTCGACCCAGGTGCCGCCCGCGTTGCGGATGTCGGTCTCCAGGCTCGGCCAGGAGGTCAGCACCCGGCCGCGCACCACGTCCGCCTCGACGAGGGTCCACGGCGCGTGGCAGATCGCGGCGACCGGACGGCCCTGCTCGAAGAAGTCCCGCACGAACGCGACGGCCCGGTCGTCCATGCGCAGGAAGTCCGGGTTGGCCACGCCGCCCGGCAGCACCAGCCCGCCGAAGGAGTCGGCCGAGGTCTCGCCCACGACCTCGTCCACGGGGAAGGTGTCCGCCTTGTCGAGGTGGTGGAACGCCTGGATCTCGCCCGGCTTCGTCGACACGAGGACCGGTTCGTGACCCGCGTCCTCGGCCGCCTGCCACGGGTCGGTGAGCTCGACCTGCTCGACGCCCTCGGGCGCGGTCAGGAAAGCGATGCGCATGATGGTTCAACGCCCTTCCATGTGTTGTTGCGGGTTGTCGCGTGTTGTGGCGGTCGCGCCGGCGGCCGCCGGGGCCGCCGGTCGTCCCCCGGCTCAGACGCCGCCCGGGGCGTCGGGCTCGGCCCGGCTGATGTCGGCCAGCGCCGACCCCGGGTCCTCGGCCTCGGCCAGGTCGCCGAGGGTGACCATGCCGACCGGCAGCCCGTTCTCCACCACGGGCAGCCGGCGCACGGCGTGCGCCCGCATCAGGGCGACGGCGGCCGACACCGGGTCGTGCGGCTCGACCGTCACCGGGTCCGGGGTGCACACGGTGCGGACGCTGACCGTCAGCGGATCGGTCCCCTCCGCGACGGCCCGCACCGTGATGTCGCGGTCGGTGAGCACGCCGACGACCTCCTGGCCGTCGGCCACCACCACGTCGCCGATGTTCTGCGCGCGCATCAGCTGCGCCGCCTCGACGAGCGAGGCGTCCGGGCGCACGGCGACCACGCCCGGAGTCATGACGTCCTTGACGAACTGAGCCATCGCTGCACGCCCCTCCTGTCGCCCGGCCGCCGGGGGCGCCGCGGCCGCTTCACCGCCGCGGCGCCCCCGGGCCGGTTCCCTGTGCGCGGGCCCCTGCCCGCGCGCTCCATGAGCGGTTCCCGCCCCTACGAGCGGTCCTGCCCCGCGGACCGCCCGCCGGTGTCCGCGTGCACGGTCTCCTCCGCGCCGCCCTGCCCGGACCCGACCACGGCCTCGGCCAGCTCCTGGACCGTGGCGTAACGGTCCCGCTGCGGCAGGCGCTCCACCGCCGCGACGAGCGCGTCGGGCGCCATGTGCTCCCGCAGCGCCCGGGTCAGCTCGCGCGAGGTCGCCGGGAACGCCCGGCGGCCCAGGATCCGCGCCAGCTCCAGCCGCACCGCCTCCAGCGACGACGGCGCACGGCTCGGCGTCACCGGGCCGCGGAAGACCTCGGGATCGTCCTCGGCGGCCGGCTCCGGATCGTGCCACTCCTCGGTGCGTGTCGGGTGCCCGGACCTGAGCAGACCCTGCAGTTCGTGTTTCATCTCGTCGTCCCGGTGGACGCTCAGCCGGTCGCTGCCTCGCTGCATGTCTCCCTCCAGATGTACGGGGATCCGCACCGCGTACCCGGACAGGGGAGGCCGACACGGACTTCTCCCGGAGGATCACCGGACCGTGTGATGTGCGCCGCGCGCCCGGGAGAACCGGCCCCGGGCCCCCGCGCACACCCTGGGGAAGGACACGCCACGGCGGTCGTCGCCGTGCTCGTCCCGCTCCTCGTGCCCGCAGTGGCGCCGGGGCCGGGGCGTCCCCCGCGGGCGCTACCTCTTCTCGCGGCCCGGCAGGAACTCCTGCATCTTCGCCTTGAAGCCCTGCTTGATCACCGACCCCCGGTCGGCGTCGCCCTTGAGGAGGGAGGCGGCCGTCGCCTCCATCTGCTCCCAGGTCGCGTGCGGCGGGACCGGCGGCACGGCCGGGTCGGTCAGGAACTCGATCACCGCGGGCCCGTCCGCCTCCAGCCCGGCCCGCCAGGCGTCCTGGACGTCCTCCGGCTTCTCCACGCGGATGCCGGTCAGCCCCAGCGAGCGGGCGAACGCGGCGTACTGCACGTCCGGCAGCTCCTGCGACGGCAGGAAGGACGGGGCGCCGCCCATGGCGCGCAGCTCCCAGGTGACCTGGTTCAGGTCGTGGTTGTTCCAGACGCCCACCACCAGCCGCGGATCCTCCCACTGGTGACGGTACTTCGCCGCCGTGATCAGCTCCGCCAGCCCGTTCATCTGCATCGCGCCGTCCCCGACCAGCGCGACCGCCGGCCGGTCCGGGTGCGCGAACTTCGCCCCGATCGCGTACGGCACGCCGCAGCCCATCGTGGCCAGCGTCCCGGACAGCGAACCCCGCATCCCGGGCCGCATGGTCAGGTGCCGCGCGTACCAGTTCGACGTCGACCCCGAGTCCGAGGTGACGATCGCGTTGTCCGGCAGCAGCGGGTCCAGGGCACGCGCCACGTACTCCGGGTTGATCGGGTCGGCGCCCAGGTTCGCGCGCCGCTCCATCACGTCCCGCCAGCGCCGGACGTTGTCGCAGACGGTGTCGAACCACTCCCGGCCGCGACCGCCCTCGATCAGCGGGATCAGCCGCTGGAGCGTCGCCTTCGCGTCACCGACCAGGTTCACCTCGTACGGGTAGCGCATCCCGACCATGTGCGGATCGATGTCGATCTGCACGCCCCGCGCCGTGCCGAACTCCGGCAGGAACTGCGAGTACGGGAACGACGAGCCGATCGTCAGCAGCGTGTCGCAGTCCCGCATCAGCTCGTACGACGGGCGGGTGCCCAGCAGGCCGATCGAGCCGGTGACGTAGGGCAGTTCGTCGCTGAGGACGTCCTTGCCGAGCAGCGCCTTGGCGACGCCCGCGCCGAGCAGCTCGGCGATCCGCTCCACCTCGGCCCGCGCGCCGGCCGCGCCCTGGCCGACCAGGACGGCCACCTTGTCACCGGAGTTGAGGATCTCCGCCGCCCGCCGCACCGCGTCGTCGGAGGGCACCGCCGTCCACGAGCTGCGGTCCAGGCTGGAGGGCACCATCTTGAACTCGTGGGTGGGCGGGGAGTAGTCGAGCTCCTGCACGTCCCCCGGGACGATGATCGCCGTGGGGCAGCGGCGCGCGTACGCGGTGCGGATCGCCCGGTCCAGCACGTTGGGCAGCTGCTCGGGCACCGTCACCGTCTCCACGAAGTCGGAGGCGACGTCCTTGAACAGCGTGTGCAGGTCCACTTCCTGCTGGTAGGAGCCGCCCATCGCGCTGCGGTGCGTCTGGCCGACGATCGCCAGCACCGGCACGTGGTCGAGCTTCGCGTCGTACAGGCCGTTGAGCAGGTGGATCGCGCCGGGCCCCGAGGTGGCCGCGCACACCCCGAGCCGGCCGCTGAACTTGGCGTAGCCGACGGCCTGGAACGCGGACATCTCCTCGTGCCGGGACTGGATGAAGCGGGGCTGGTCCTCCGCCCGGCCCCAGGCGGCGAGCAGACCGTTGATGCCGTCGCCGGGATAGCCGAAGACGTGCTCCACACCCCACGCGCGCAGCCGTTCGAGGATGTGATCGGCGACCTTGACGCTCATGTACGACCTCCCGGACGTGACGGACTCGGGCAGCACCCGTACGAGTCACCGCCCGGGCCGCCGGAAAACCTGCCGGGTGGTTTGCGGCCGGGGGCCAGGGGCAGGCGCACCCCCAGTGCTTCGGACAGGAGGCACGTCCGTGGGAGCGGCCGCCGGGCCGCCGGAACGCACCTGTCCCGACACCCGGGTGCGCCGTCACGGAGACCGTCCGTCCAACACAGAGCACCTTCCGGGGAGTTGCGACGCATCATGCCGACCCGACTCAGCACGAGGCACCACCCGCACGACGACGCCCCCGACACCGCCGACGCGTTCGGCAGGCTCGTCACCCTCCCGCCCGGCCCCGAGCGCGACGCGCTGCGCGACGCGCTCGTGGAGGCATGGCTGCCCATGGCCGACCGGCTCGCCGGGCGCTTCCGCAACCGCGGCGAGAGCCACGAGGACCTGCGGCAGGTCGCCGCCCTCGGCCTCGTCAAGGCCGTCGACCGCTACGACCCCGCGCGCGGCCACGCCTTCGAGAGCTACGCCGTGCCCACCATCACGGGCGAGATCAAGCGTCACTTCCGCGACCACATGTGGACCCTGCACGTGCCGCGCCGCGTCCAGGACCTGCGCAACCGCGTCCGCCTCGCCTGCCAGGACCTGTCCCGGACGGTCTCCGGCCGCCGCCCCACCGTCGCCGAGATCGCCGAGCACGCCCACCTGAGCGAGGAGGACGTCCGGGCCGGGCTGGAGGCGCTGGAGAGCTTCACGGCGCTGTCCCTGGACGCGGAGCCGCCCGGCAGCGAGGAAGGCCACTCCCTCGGCGACGCCCTCGGGTCGCCGGACCCCGCGCTCGACACGGTGGTCGACCGCGAGGCGGTCAAGCCGCAGCTGGCGGCCCTGCCGGAGCGGGAGCGGGCCATCCTGTACATGCGCTTCTTCGGCGACATGACGCAGAGCAGCATCGCCGAGGAGCTGGGGATCTCCCAGATGCACGTGTCCCGGCTGATCAGCCGCTGCTGCGGGCAGGTGCGCGAGCAGGTGCTGCGGGACGCGGAGCGGGACTGAGCCGGGCCGGCGCTTCCCGGGGCCGGCCCCGGGGTGCCCCTGGGGCGGTCCCGGGGTGCTTCCGGGTGGCCGGGGGCGCCCGCGTACCGCTCGGGGCGTCCCGGATGGTCCCGGGGGCGCCGCGGCACGTGATCGCGGCGGACCGCCCGGGCGACGCGCCCCACGTCACCCGCTCGGGTGTCCCTCGTCCCGCCAATGGGGTCCGGCCGCGCGCGGGACGGGTGACGGGCGGGCTCTGATGGCTGTACAGCAGCCGTCGCTCGAAGGAGCCCGTCCCATGCGCCGCACCGCCCAAGCCCTGTCCGCCGCCCTGCTGGCGGGAACCGCCTGGGGGGTCTTCGTGCCGGCCGTCGCCGCCGAGCCGGCCGCCGAGGCCGGCCGGAGCACCCTCGCACCGGGCGGCAACGTCACCGTGGAGGTGGCCTGCCGCCCGGCCGGCGGCACGCCGCACGGCACCTGCCCGCCGGGGTCCGCGGACGACGGCAAGCCGGGGACCGCGACGCCGGCCGCGGCCGGCGTGACCGCGGCCGACGTGACCGCGGCCGGCGGGGCCGCCTCCGAGGTGACCGCCTCTGGCAGGGCTGCTTCCGAGAGGGTCGCCTCTGGCAGGGCTGCTTCCGAGAGGGTCGCCTCCGAGAGGGCCGTCTCCGGTAAGGCTGCCTCCGAGAGGGTCGCCTCCGGCAGGGCTGCCTCCGAGAGGGCCGTCTCTGAGAGGGCCGTCTCCGAGAGGGCCGGGAGGACGCGCCCGGCCGCCGACGCGGCGGGCCGGGCCCCGGCAGAGGGCTCGGGCTCGGGCGCGGGCCCGGAGGCGGACGCCGGGGGCCTGAGGTCCGCGGAGGACGCGGAAACGGCCACCAGGACCCGGCAACTCTCAAAGGACGCCGCCGGAGGCTCGGCCCTCGCCGACGCCCCGGCGACCTCCGCGGAGGACCCGCAGTCCGCCGACGACCCGGCGACCGCCGCCGAGGGCCTGGGGCCCGCCGAGGTTCCGGACACGGCCGCCGGCGGCTCCGGCACCGCGGAGGAGCCGGGCGCGGCAGCCGAGGGCTCCGGCGCCGCCGAGACCCCGGCAACCGCAGCCGACACCCTGGAAACCGACGCCCTGGAAGCCGAGGCCCTGGAAGCCGAGGCCCTCCTGGAAGCAGCCGAGGACCCGGCGACGGCCACCGAAAGCCTGGGATCCGCCGAGGTTCCGGGCACGGCCACCGAAAGCCTGGGATCCGCCGAGGTTCCGGGCACGGCCGCCGAAAGCCTGGGTTCCGCCGAGGGCCTGGGATCCGCCGAGGTTCCGGGCACGGCCGCCGAGGACTCCGGCACCGCCGAGGTCCCCGGCACCGCCGCCGACGGCGCGGCCCCCGCCTGCCCCGACGCCCGCACCCCGCGCTGCGCCGGGCCGGCCGCCTCCGCCCGCCCCTGCGCCGACCGGTACGCACCCGGCTGTGGCGGCGCGACGGTGCAGCGCGGGGTCCGGGCGGGCGGCGGTGGTTCCTTCACCGACTCCGCACCCGCCCTGGCCGCCGGCACGCTGCTGATCGCGGCCGCCGTCGTCGCCGCGGCGCACCGCCTGCGCCACCGGGACACCGGCGGCCGCGGCTGACCCTTCCCCGCCCCGCCCGGCGCACGCTGTGATCGTCACAACCCGGCGGCGCGGCCATGGCACGGCGTTCCCGTGGGTACTCGACGGTGCAGGGCACGAGCGGCACCGTCCGGCCGCGGACGGCACACGGGCACGGGCCGAGGGCGGGCGCCAGGGCACGGCACCAGGACAGCGCGGAGGTACGCATGCGGCGGACGGACCCCGAAGGGCACGGCCCCGTCCGTTTCGGCCCGCCGCTCCCCGAGGACGGGCTGCCCGTGCTGCCCGAGCTGTCCGCCGTGCTCGCCGCCGCCTCCACCACGCCCGGGACCGAACCCGTCGGCGGCGGCCCCGCCCTGCGGGAGGCGGCCTGCGGCTACTGGGACCGGCGTGGCCTGGCCTGCCGTCCCGAGCGCGTGGCCGCCGGACCCGGCGCCCCCGCCCTGCTGGTCGCCCTGACCGCCGCGCTCGGCGGCGACGTCCTCGTCCCGAGACCCTGCGCCGCCTGGTGGGCGCCGTACGCCCGCCTGCTCGGCAGACCCGTCTTCCACGTGCCCACCCCGGCCGAGAACGGCGGGGTGCCCGACCCGTACGCCCTCCTGGAGACCGTGCGCCGGGTCCGTGCCGAGGGCGGCGACCCGCGCCTGCTGGTGCTGTCCGTCGCCGACGACCCCACCGCCACCGTCGCCCCGCCCGAACTGCTGCACGAGACCGTCGAGGCCGCCACCGGCGAGGGCCTGCACCTGGTCAGCGACGAGACCTGGCGCGACACGCTGCACGACCCGCGCGGCACGGTGCTGCTCAGCCCCGCCGAGATGCTGCCCGAGCACGTCACCGTCGTCACCGACCTGGCCGGTGCCCTGCTCCCGGCCGGCTGGCCCGCCGCCGTCGCCCGCTTCCCCCCGGCCGCCGCCGGCGACGACCTCCACGCGCGCGTGCTCGACGTCCTCACCGCGCTCGGCGCCCGCGTCGCCGCACCCGTCGCCGCCGCGGCCGGATACGCCCTGTCCGAGCCGGCGCCGGTCACCGCGCGCGTGGCCGCCGCCGTCCGCCTGCACGCGCGCGTGGCCGCCGCCGTGCACGCCGCCGTCGTCGGCGCGGGCGCCGTCGCCCGGCCCCCGCAGGCCGGCCGCCACGTGTACGCCGACCTCACCGAGCTGCGCCCCGCGCTGGCCGCGCACGGTGTCGGCGACGCCCAGGAACTGGAGGACTTCCTCACCGCCCGGCTCGGCATGCCCGCGCCGGGCGGCCACCGCTTCGGCGACGAGCTCGCGGCCCCGCGCGTCCGCCTGTCCACCGGCCCCCTGCTGGGCGGCTCGCAGGAGGAACGCGCGGCCTGCCTCACCGCGCCCGCGCCCCTGGAACTGCCGCACGTGCAACGCGCGTTGAACCACGTGAAGTCGGCCTTCGACGATCTCCGCGACGACGCTCGGCGATGGGAGCCTCCTCGATGACGCAGCAGTCCGAGTCGACCACGACCAGCACCACCATCCGGGAGGCCGACGTCCCACCGGACGCGTCACCCCTCGCGCCCCCCTTCCCGCCGCCCGCGGCCCCGCGTCCGCTCGGCGAGTCCCGTACGTGGCCGCGGACGTTCCACGACCGGCTGACCGCCCCGCTGCCCGGCCTGAAGGCCCTCGCCCGCTTCGCCCGCGAGGGTGCCGTCCGCCCCGACAAGGAGGGCCTGGCCGACATCCCCCGGCTGCCCTTCGCGCCCGAGCCGCTGCCCCGCGTGGACGCGCGCACGCTCGCCGTCTCCTGGGCGGGGCACGCCAGTTGGGTCGTGCGGATCGGCGGGCTCACGGTCCTCACCGACCCGGTCTGGTCCCGCCGCATCCTCGGCACCCCGGCCCGGATCACCCCCGTGGGCGTCCCGTGGGAGAGCCTGCCCCGCGTCGACGCCGTCGTCATCAGCCACAACCACTACGACCACCTGGACGCCCCGACGCTGCGCCGGCTGCCGCGCGACACCCCGGTGTTCGTGCCGGCCGGCCTCGGCCGCTGGTTCCGCCGCCGCCAGTTCACCCGCATCACGGAGCTGGACTGGTGGGAGGCGGCGGAACTGGACGGCGTCCGCTTCGACTTCGTCCCGGCCCACCACTGGTCCAAGCGCAGCCTCGTCGACACCTGCCGCACCCTGTGGGGCGGCTGGGTGCTCACGGACCCCGACGGGCGGCGCCTCTACTTCGCGGGCGACACCGGGTACGGCCACTGGTTCTCCCGCATCGGGCAGCGCTACCCGGGCATCGACCTGGCCCTGATGCCCATCGGCGCCTACGACCCGCGCTGGTGGCTCAGCGACGTCCACTGCGACCCCGAGGAGGCGGTGCGGGCCACCCAGGACCTCGGCGCGCGGCGCATGGCGCCCATGCACTGGGCCACGTTCGTCCTCTCCGCGGAGCCGGTGATGGAGCCCCTCACCCGGGTCCGGACCGCCTGGGAGAAGGCCGGCCTGCCCCGGCAGGACCTGTGGGACCTGCCGGTGGGGGGTTCGCGCGTGCTGGCCTGACCGGCCGGAGACACCCCGACGCCGGGAGCCCGGGCCGCCGCCCGCACCCGCGCCGGGGCGGCCGGGCGCCCTGCTCGCGCCGCGCTCGGCCCGCTGGACAGGAGCACGTCCTGAGCCGGCCGCCCGGCAACTGTCCGCCGGTCCCCCCCCAAACCCTCGGCCCGCCGCCCCGCAGCCGTCCGCCGGTCACCCCTCGAACCCTCGGCCCGCCGCCCCGCGCCCTTCCGCCGGCCACCCCGCGCCCCCTACCGGGCGACCGCCCTGCGCAGCCGCCGCCACACGCTCGGGGCCACGCTGACCAGCACGGTCAGGGCGACCGCCGCGACCACGCCCTCCCACGGCTCGGGGAACAGCGAGCCGCCGAGGATCCCGATCAGCTGGTACGTCACCGCCCACGCCAGGCAGGCCGGCAGGTTGCCGCGGGCGAAACGCCGCATCGGCCACTTCGCCATCAGGCAGGCCAGCATCACCGGGATGCGGCCCGCCGGCACCAGCCGCGACAGCACGAGGACCGCGACCCCGTGGTCCGCCAGCTTCCCCTGCGCCTGCGCCAGCCGGTCCTCGGGCGCCCGCGCCCGCAGCGCCTCCAGCCAGCGCGAGCCGTTCTTCGACGTCATCCCGCGCCGCCCCAGCCAGTACAGCGCCATGTCCCCGAGGAACGCGGCCAGCGACGCCGTCACGAACACCAGCGCCAGCGAGAACGGCGCCGTCCGGTGCACGGCGACCACCGCCGCCGAACTGACGATCGCCCCGGTCGGCACCACCGGCACCAGCGCGCCGATCAGCACCAACAGGAACAGCGACGGATAGCCGATCGCCTGCTGCGTCGACTCCGGTGTCATGAGCGTGGGTATCGCGGCGGCCACCGTCCCGACGGAGGACAGCGGCTCCGCCCCACCGGCCGGCGCCGCCCCGGCCATGGGCCACATCACCGGGCGGCCTCCAGGCGCACGCTCTCCCCGTGCCCCAGCCGGTGCACCGCCACCCCGGGCGCGTGCCGCGCCGCCAGCCGCACGAACTCGTCGCCCGGCGTGTGGAACTCGTGGGGGCGCACGGCGTCCATGCCGATCGGCCAGTACGTGCCGTAGTGCACCGGCACCGCGCTGCGCGGCGCCAGCCGGGCCAGCGCCTCGGCCGCCCGGCCCGCGTCCAGGTGGCCCTCCCCGAGGTACGGCCCCCAGCCGCCCACCGGCAGCAGCGCCACGTCGACCGGGCCGGTCTCCTTGGCCATGTCGTCGAACAGGCCGGTGTCCCCGGCGAAGTAGGTGCGGGCCTCGCCCTCCAGGACGTAGCCGAGGGCGGGGCAGCGGTGCGGTCCGAACGGCAGCCGCCGCCCGTCGTGCCGCGCCGGCACCGCCCGGACCACCAGGTCGCCGATCCGGGCCTGGTCGCCGGGCGCGACCTCGTCGATCCGCAGGTGCGTGAGCCGGCGCAGCGCCGGTACCGCACGCCGTGCGCCCCGGGGCACGAGCAGGCGCGTGCCCGCCGCGAGCCGCGCCAGCGACGGCACGTGCAGGTGGTCGGCGTGCAGGTGCGACACCAGCGCGACGTCCGCGCGCCGGGCCTCGGGCGGGGGCAGCGCCCCGCGCCGGCGGCGCAGATGCGCGAGCCGGCGCGCGAACAGCGGATCGGTGAGCACGCGCACGTTCGAATCGTGCACCGCACACGTCGCGTGACCCCACCAGGTGATCTCCACCGGCACCTCTTCGCCTCCTTCGCGCGACTCCCCGAAGCCTACGGGCAGGAGTAGGGTCGGCGACGAAAACCGGAGGTGAGGGGGCGCCATGGGGCCGGTGCGGGTGACGGCGATCGCGAGTCTGACGCCGCTGGAGGAACTGGACGCCGATCCCTTCCTGGTGGACTCCCGCAGCCAGCACGCGATGTGCGCCCGCTGGGCCGCCGAGCACGGCTACGTCGTCACCCGGGAACTGCTGGTCCGCGGACTGCGGCCCGACCACGACGCGCTGTGGGAGGGGGTCAGGCCCGGACGCGACGTGTTCGTGGCCCCCAGCCGCCGGGTACTGGAGAGCGCGCTGTCCTCCGTGGAGGAGTTCACCGCGGAGTGCGCGCGGCGCGGCGTGCGGGTGGAGACCGTGGGCCACGCGGAGCCGTCGTACGACGCGGCGATGAAGGCGTGCGTGCACCGGCGGCTGTCGATGCCGACGGCGGGGTACGACGGCCGTTAGCGCGGTGGGACCGCGGCCGGCCCGCACACGGCCCACCGCCGGCCGGCGCACGGCCCGCGTCCATGGGCCGCGCGGCTCCCGCAGCCCGCGGCCGGCTTCCGTCCGGCCGGCGTGCGCTCGTGCCCCGGCGTGGGGAGGCGGCGGGGGAGCCGGGGACGAAGGGGCCGTACCGGTCGTTGTGTCAGGGTAGGCGGGGTCCGTACCGAGGACGGGCCGGGACGTGAGGTGTGCGGGGCGTGCGGGGCGAGCGATGGCGGCGGATCGCCAGTCAGACGGGGCGGAGCGTCGCGGTGTGGGCGGTCTCCACCCTCACCCTGCTGGTGCTCGCCGGCATCCTGCCGGACTTCCGTCTCCGTGACGCCGACGGCGACAGCGCCACCGACATCGGCGTCACGGCCGCGTTCGGCGCGGGGGCCTTCGGGGTGCTGTCCGCCGTGGTGTGGCCGCTGCTCGTGCGGCTCCTGCTGCTCGTCCCGGCGCTCGTCCTCGGCCTGCTGGTGTTCTTCCTCAACGGGGCGCTGCTGCTGGTCGCGCTCTGGCTCAACCCGGCCGAGCGGGGCGCCGTCGCCCCGGAGACCGCGGTGGTGGTGGCCGCCGTGATGTCCGCGGTCGCCTCCGCCACCGGCGCCGCCCTCGCGGTGCGCGACGACGACGCCTACCGGCGCCGGCTCTACCGGCTGGCCGACCGGCGCCGCCGCCGGTCCGGACCGCCCTGCCCCGCCGCCCCCGGCACGGTCTTCCTGCAACTCGACGGCGTGGGCCACGACGTCCTCGCGGACGCCGCCGCCCGGGGCCTGATGCCCACCGTCGCCCGCTGGCTCGGCGCGGGCGCCGGGCACCGCCCCACCCACCGGCTCACGCCCTGGCGCACCGACTGGTCCAGCCAGACCGGCGCCAGCCAGCTCGGCATCCTGCACGGCAGCAACCACGACGTCCCCGCCTTCCGGTGGTACGAGAAGGACACCCGGGAGGTGATGGTCTGCAACCGCCCGACCAGCGCCGCCGTACTCCAGCGCCGCGCCGCGCAGTACGCCGGGCACGACGGCCTGCTCGCCGTCGACGGCGCCAGCCGCGGCAACCTGTTCAGCGGCGGCGCCGGGGAACAGGCCCTGGTGCTCTCCATCGCCACCCGCCGCCGCAGCCGCGAGAACCGCTCCCGCGCGGGCTACTTCGCCTACTTCTCCGACCCGGCCAACGCCGTGCGCACCGCCCTGTCCTTCGTCGCCGAGGTGGGCCGGGAGATCGGCCAGTCCACCCGGGCCCGGCTGCGCAAGCAGCGCCCGCGCGTCTCCCGCGGCGGCCTGTACCCGCTGATCCGGGCCTTCGCGACCGTCGTCGAACGGGACGTCGTCGTCGCCGCGGTGATGGGCGACATGCTCGCCGGACGCACCGCGGTCTACGCCGACCTGGTGGCCTACGACGAGGTGGCGCACCACTCCGGGCCGGGGAGCCGCGACGCCGAGAAGGTCCTCCGGCGCCTGGACCGCGCCCTCGCCCTGATCGAGCAGGTCGCCGAGCACGCGCCGCGCCCGTACCGGATCGTGGTGCTGTCCGACCACGGCCAGAGCCCCGGCGAGACCTTCCGCGCCCGCTACGGCCTGACCCTGGCCGATCTGGTGCGGGCCGGCTGCGGGCTGCCCGTGCCGCGCCGGGCGGAGCGCACCCGCAGCGGTGCCGAGGCCCGCGCGGCCGTCCGTGCCGCCCTGCGCATCCCCGAGGAAGAGTCCGGCGACCCGTACCGCCCGGCCCGCCGCTCGGAACCCGTCGTGCTGGCCTCCGGCAACCTCGGCCTGGTCTCCTTCCCGGACGTGCCGCACCGGATGACCAAGGAGGAGATCGACGCGCGCCACCCCGCGCTGCTGCCGACGCTCGCCAACCACCCCGGCATCGGCTTCCTGCTGGTGCGCAGCGAGCGGCACGGCGGTGTCGTCCTCGGCGCGTACGGCGCGGAGATCCCGCTGGACGACCTCGACGACGACCCCGGCCCGCTCGCGCCGTTCGGCCCGGGCGCCGTCGAGGCCGTGCGCCGCACGCACTCCTTCCCGCACACCGCCGACATCATGGTCAACTCCTTCCACGATCCCGCCGACGGCGAGGTGCTCTCCTTCGAGGAGCAGATCGGCTCGCACGGCGGGCTCGGCGGCGCCCAGGGCCGCCCCTTCCTGCTGTCGCCCCTCGCCCTGTCCGCACCGGCCGGCGAGGGGGGGGAACCGGCCGGCGCCGAGCGGGTCCACGACATACTGCGCCGCTGGCTGGAGGAGTCGAACGGCCCGGAGGTGCCGGTGGACGTTTCCCGGCCGTCCGTGGCCGACAGCGCACCTTTTCCGGTGCCGGACGGGGTCGTACAGGACAAAAGCGCGTGATTTGGTGGTGGGTCGGGTCATGTCCGACCATGGGCGCCGTCCCGGCGATCCCGGGCACCAGTTCGAAGAGAGGCGCACCACCCCATGCACGTCACCGGGACCGTCCCCCCGTCGGCTCCGGCCCCGCAGGAGAGCGCGGCACCCACGCCCGCCCCCGCCGGGGACCCGTCCGCCGGTACCGGCCGGCACACCCGCCGCTTCGGCCTGCCCGTCGCGACCGCCCTGGTCATGGGCAACATCATCGGCGGCGGCATCTTCCTGCTCCCGGCCTCCGTGGCCCCCTACGGCACGGTCAGCCTGCTCGCGTTCGGCGTCCTCACCGTCGGCGCCGTCGCCCTCGCGCTGGTCTTCGGCCGGCTCGCGCAGCGCGACCCGCGCACCGGCGGCCCGTACGTCTACGCCCGCGAGGCCTTCGGCGACTTCGCCGGGTTCCTCGCCGCCTGGGCGTACTGGATCACCACCTGGGTGTCGAACGCGGCGCTCGCCGTCGCCGCCGTCGGCTACCTCGACGTGCTGATCCCCGTCGAGGGCCACCGCTGGACCGCCTGCCTGGCCGCGCTCGTCATCCAGTGGCTGCCCGCGCTGGCCAACTTCGCCGGCACCCGGTACGTGGGCGCGGTCCAGCTCGTCTCCACGGTGCTGAAGTTCGCGCCGCTGCTGCTCGTCGCCGTCGGTGGACTGTTCTTCTTCGACGCCGGCAAGCTCGGCCCGTTCCACGCCGGGGACGGCAGCGTGGCCGGCGCGGTGTCCGCGTCCGCGGCCCTGTTGCTCTTCTCGTACCTCGGTGTGGAGTCCGCCGCGGTCAGCGCCGGGGAGGTCGACGACCCGCGGCGCAACGTCGGCCGCGCCACCGTCATCGGCACCGCGGGCGCCGCACTGGTCTACCTGCTGGGCACCCTGTCCGTCTTCGGCACCGTCGGCCAGGACCGCCTGGCGGAGTCCTCCGCGCCGTTCTCGGACGCGGTCGACATCATGTTCGGCGGCACCTGGGGCGGCTGGGCCGTCGCGCTCGCCGCGCTGGTGTCGATCACCGGCTGCCTCAACGGCTGGACCCTGCTGAGCGCCCAGACCCCGTACGCCGCGGCCCGCGACGGGCTGTTCCCGGCGGCGTTCGCCCGCAAGCGGCGCGGGGTGCCCACGGTCGGTGTCGGCGTCACCGTCGTCCTCGCCTCGCTGCTGACGGTCTACAACTACGCGGCGGGCACGGCGAAGGTCTTCGACGTGCTGGTCCTCGTCACCACCTTCACCGCGACCGTGCCGTACCTGCTGGCCACCGCGGCCCGGATCCGCCACCTCGTGGCAGGCCGGGGCGACCTGGTCGACCGCGGGCGCCTGGTGCGGGACGCCGTGGTCACGGCCGTCGCCGCCGCCTTCTCCCTGTGGCTCGTCGCGGGCGCCGGCTACGCGGCGGTCTACCAGGGCGTGCTGTTCCTCTTCGCGGGCGTGCTCGTGTACGCGGTGATGGCGGGCCGCCGGCAGCGGACCGCCTGAGGGGCGGGAGCCGGGGGGCGAAGGGCCGGTCTTGCGCGTGCGGTGCGCCGGAGTGTGATCGGATGGGGGCGGGACCCCGGGTACCGGGAGCCCTGATGACCGCATGATCACATACAGCCGGAATCCGAAAGGATGCGTCATGGCAGCCACGCGCTCCGCACACACCGTTTGGGAAGGCAGCCTGTTCAAGGGCAGCGGCGTCGTCACCTTCGACTCCTCCGGCGTCCTCGCCGAGCAGCCGGTGACCTGGGTGGCGCGCACCGAGGAGGCGAACGGCAGGACCAGCCCGGAGGAGCTGATCGCCGCCGCGCACTCCAGCTGCTTCTCCATGGCCTTCTCCAACATCCTCGACAAGGCCGGCAACCCGCCGGCCAAGCTGACGACCTCCGCGGACGTCACGTTCCAGCCGGGTGAGGGCATCACCGGCATCCACATCACCGTCGAGGGCAGCGTGCCCGGCATGGACGAGGCGGCCTTCGTCGCGGCCGCCGAGGACGCCAAGGTCAACTGCCCGGTCAGCCAGGCCCTGAAGGCCGTCCCGATCACGCTGAGCGCGAAGCTCGTCTGACCGGCACACCGCCCGCCCGGCGCGGGGGGGGGCCCCCCCCCCCCCCCCCCCCCCCCCCGGCCGGGGGCCCCCCCCCCCCCCCCCCCCCCCCCCCCCCCCCCCCCCCCCCCCCCCCCCGGGCGGGCGCGGGGCCGCTCCGCGCGCCGGACGAACTCGCCTCCCCGCCAGGGATGTTGAGGGTGCCTCGGGGGCCTCG
Source organism: Streptomyces sp. NPDC085946 (assembly GCF_044540485.1). Lineage (NCBI taxonomy): Bacteria > Bacillati > Actinomycetota > Actinomycetes > Kitasatosporales > Streptomycetaceae > Streptomyces > Streptomyces sp. NPDC085946. The sequence goes on from NZ_JBITSF010000017.1 coordinate 180,745, forward strand.
GCGTCCCCGTCCCGGACCCCGGACCCCGACCCGGAGGGCACGGCGGGCGCGCCGCCCGCCGTCGTGTCGGCCTTCGAGGGCGCCG
>NZ_JBITSF010000018.1:0-40988 GCF_044540485.1 Streptomyces sp. NPDC085946
CCCCGCCCGTCAACACCCGGCAACAGGGGCGCTATCCGCTCCCACGCCGCATCCGTCAGCTCACCACGACCCACCACAAGATCAATTATCAGACACGGCCTAGGCCACGCGCATGCCAGACAGCTCACCGATAGCGTCCCGCAGCCGCTGCTCTGCAGCCTCGAGCCAGGCATCGTCGACGGCGAAAATTTCGTTCCCGTCGGGATGCCAGCGGTACAGCACTTGCTTGCCGTCGAGAGTGGCGGGACGAGCATGCAGAACGGCGTTGCGGTCACGAGCGGTGATCGCCAGCAACTCGCCGGACCGCCGAAGCCAGTCTCGGGTCGAGGCATCAGAGACCTGGTTAAGAACTGCCTCGCTCTTGAAGGTCCGTGCCAGGCGGCCAGTGGTCATGCCGATCAGCTTCCGCAGGTCCAGTTCGGCAGGCAGGCCAGGAATACGCGGAAGATCGCCTAGAACCTGCCACTCAAGGTAGGTGACCAGGTAGGAGTAGCGACCTATGCGAATCAAGTAGTCATCCTCGGCAAGCATGAGTACAGAGTGCCGACGCTGACAGTCGCCGACCACCGCTTTAGGAGTTCGGTCCGAGTCCGCTCAGGAGGCCGTCGTCGGCGAGGGCGACAGCCGGACAGGGGTGCTGGTGTACCCCTTCGTCCGGCACCGTTGATGTCAATTGGTGATGTCAGACCGTGAGGTGTTCGTTCGGTTGATGGGTGCGTACGAACCGCATACATCGCTCGTCACAAGCCCTCATAGTGCGGAAGTGCCTTCGTAATCTACCGCTGGCCCCTCGCGCGATCCGGTGCCCAGGTGGTGCAACCCGCCCTCGGTGGCTGCTCCGTCGACGTAGGGCAGCAGACTGGCTCCTTCAGGGTGCGTCACTGTGTCGATGCCCTCAGGCCCGGCACCGAGAGTGCTGGGCCCAGGGCCAGTCTTGTTCGGAGGGGCTCGGCATACTGCGTCGTGTCTTCCAGGAACAGCAGAGGAGCCGGGTGCTCGCAGTCGAATAGTCGACTGCGAGCACCCTGTGGGTCGCCGCAGGGCGGTCTCGGTCAGAGTCGTGGTGAGCGTGCCTTGGGCGGGATGTTCCATCACCCTCGTACCAGGTTGGTGAGAGCTGTTACCAGAGCGATGGTCAGAGTGAGGGTGGTGGTGAAAGCGACTGCTGCCCGGGTGAGTGCCGCTGGATAGGAGGCATGGTCACGGCGGGCAAGGTAGCCGGCTGCTGCTGCGATGAGGACCCCGGTCAAGGTCACCAGGGCACACGCCATAAGAATCACGGCACAGTGGTCAGACATTGTCGAACACTCCTACGATTCGGCATAACTGCTTGGTGTCACTGACCTTCGGCGTTGCCACGTTCATCGCGGTTCGCTGGTCGAAGATGAACATGGGCGAACAACTGAGCACAGCGAGGGGCGGGGGGCTCCGCATGGGGATGGAAGAAGTGCACGACCCTGCGGCACTGGCACAGTTGCGGTCTCGCCTTGAAACAGCGCGGGTAGCTCGGGGGATCAACCAGACTGAACTTGCGCGTGCGGCCAGGCTTGGGCGCACAACGGTCAGCCGAGCCTTGAGCTCCGGCGCGCCAGGGCCATCCGCGGACACTGTGGGAGCGCTGGGCCGGGCCTTGCGTCTTGACGTGAGTGTGTTGCTAGGGCTCCTCGACACCGCGTACGGGCGCGGTTCCGCCGCCACTGCCGATACCGGAGCACTGGGTAGCCCGATCCATATGTGGGACCCCCACGATCTAGAGGTCCACTTTGCCGTCGAGCCGCCGACCTTGGGCTCCGGCCCCAGCGGAGTCAGAGACCAAAGCTGGCAGGGGCGGGCTGGGACATTGCCTGCCTACGTGCGTCGCCCGCATGATGAGCATCTTGCAACAGTCGTCGAGGCCGCCGACGAGGGGCACAGCGGGATGGCTGTTCTTGTCGGGTCGTCTTCCACGGGTAAGACGCGTGCCTGTTGGGAGGCCGTGCAGCCTCTAGCTGCTCTCGGATGGCGGCTGTGGCATCCCTTCGATCCCACACGGGCCGATGCCGCGCTTGCTGATCTGCATCGAGTCGAGCAGCGAACCGTAGTCTGGCTGAACGATGCCCAGCAGTACCTTGGCGGTGAGAGCGGGGAACAAATCGCCGCCGCAATCCATAGGCTGCTCACCGACGTATCGCGCAGCCCTGTACTGGTCCTGGGAACCTTATGGCCCGAGTACCAAAACGACTACATGGCCCTGCCTCATCCGGGAAGTCCTGACCCGCATCCGCAGGCTCGTGCGCTGCTGGCTGGACGCCTCATCACCATGCCAGATCGCTTCGACCACATCGCCCTAAACAAGGCGAAAGTTCTTGCTGTCGCTGGTGATCGCCAGCTCGCTCATGCCTTGCAACATACCGATAGTGGTCGGCTGACTCAATTCCTTGCGGGAGCACCAGAGCTCTTGCGCCGCTATGGGACAGCCGACCCGCCTGTTCGTGCCCTGCTCGAAGTTGCCATGGACGCTCGACGTCTCGGAGCCGAACTGCATTTGCCGGTCGGCTTTTTGGAACAAGCTGTAGACGACTACCTCAGCGACGACGAGTACGACGATCTCGCGGATAACTGGCTTGATCAGGCGTTTGCCGACGTGACCTCGCCTGTTCATGGACGCCTGGCTCCTTTGCGTCGAGTCCGGCCACGTCCCGCTCGAAGATCCTCCGCGATGGAGGCTGCCCCGTCACACTCGTACCGGCTCGCTGATTACCTGGAACAACACGGACGACGTAACCGCGCACGTCTGTGCCCTCCGGAGTCGTTCTGGCAGGCAGCGCGCGACCATCTCGCTCCTGAGAGCCTCATCAACCTCGCTGACGCCGCCCGGATCCGCCATCGCTTCTACTGGGCCGAACGACTCGCTCAACAGGCCGCTGATTCGGGTAACGCCGACGCCATTGCACAGCTTGCCGAGATCCGACGGGCAAACGGTGCTTGGCAGGAAGCCGACCAGCTCCTCCAGCAAGCCGCCGACGCAGGCAGCACCATTGCGCTCATCCGTCTCGCCCGCATACGGCAAAAGGCCGGCCTCAGTAAAGAGGCCGAGGTGCTTGCCCAACGGGCCGCAGACGTGGGCGACACCAGAGGGCTGGGCCAGCTCGCCGAGATTCACGAGGTCTACGGGAATCGCAAGAAGGCCGAAGAACTCGCAATACGGTCTGCTGCGGCAGGCGACACTGGCCCGCTCGTCCGCCTCGCCGAGATGAGAGAACTGGCAGGAGCGACTCACGGAGCCGAGAGACTGGGGCAACTGGCCGCCAAAGCTGGCGACACCACGGCCCTGGTCAGGCTTGCCGCGATCCGAGAAACTGGCGGGCCGACAGCTCGCAACGAAGCCCAGCGTCTTTACCAACGCGCTGGCCGTGTGGGAAACGCGAGCGCGCTTGCCCGGCTAGCGGCCGAGCGGGAGACGTCCGGCCGCCGAGAAGAAGCCGAACAACTTGCTCGGCGAGCCGCACATGCTGGCCAGTCCTTCGCCCTGGTCCGACTCGCCGAAATGCGTGAGGTAGCCGGTGCCCACGAGGAAGCCGAGAAACTTGCGCAGCAAGCCATCGAGGCGGGGCACCGCTTCGCTCTGATCCGCATCGCTGCCATCCGCGAAGCGACCGGAGACCTGAAAGGAGCTGAGCGCCTGTATCAGCAGGCCGCAGCATCGGGAAATCCCACCGCAGTAGCACGACTCGCTGAGGTGAAAGTGGCCGCCGGTGAGCCGGAGGAAGCGGAATACCTGGCCCGGAAGGCTGCCGAATCGGGTAACCCAAGCGCCGCAGCCCGTCTGGCTGACCTGAAGGAAGCAGCCGGAGACCAGAGGGGAGCGGAGGAGCTGGCGCGGCTGGCTGCTGATGCCGGTGATGCCAGCGCCTTCACTCGGCTCGCCGAAATGCGTGAACTTACCGGAAACCCGGAAGGAGCAGTGCTTCTTGCTCGGCAGGCTGCCCAAAGAGGAAGTACCACTGCCCTAGTGCGAATGGCCGAAATGCGGGAAGCTGCGGGGGACCTAGAAGGTGCCGAAGGACTCGCTCGGCTTGCGGCTGATACAGGGGATACGCATGCCATGGCGCGGGTTGCGGTCATGCGTGAAATAGCGGGAGACAGACGTCAAGCCGACCAACTCGCGCGAATCGCTGCTGACGCCGGCAACCCCAGTGCTCTCACCCGTCTGGCAGAACTAAGGAAAGGTCAGACCGTCGACTAGAATGAGCATTTTTATGGCAACCCTGTCAAGGAGCCTGGGGGAAGGCTGCCGAAGAGTGAAAAACTTTCGGGGATAGGTGTAGTGAACCGCGCGCCTGATTGCATCAAGTGCCAGCGCCACATTCAAACTTGCATCTTGACCCCAGAAAGCAGACTGGTACACGTTGCCGCCGCGAACCACCGGTTTAGGAGAGAGGCTGGGGCGCCCTGCGGGTAACCTGCGGCTTCACCGGCCGAGCTAACAGGTGGGGATACACCCGCTAGTTACTCCTATTGACCGTGGTTGACCTCTGTATCTGGCACGGCTGTGGCACGCGGCGAACAGGCGGCCCGGGGTTTCGCCGGTTCTTCCGTTGCCGGGTGGTCAGCCACCGTATCGGCTGCGCAAGTCCTCGGTGGTCCGAGACATCAGCCCGATCACGCCTTGCGGCGACGCCTCGGCCAGCGGACGCTCCACCTGGGGGTCGTAGGCAGTCAGCCCGGTCTCCTTCTCGACGATGGTCGAAAGGGCGAAGACCTTACCAAGCACGACCGCAGCGTTGTCCCCCGCATGCCAGTAAGGCACGTGATGCTCACCTCATCACCGAAGACAGACAGGTCGATGCCCGTGTCCGAGTGGCTCAGGTCCCGTGACTCCTGCTCATACTCCGTGATGTCCACTTCACCCAGCAGGGCCCGGGCCTGCGGGACTATTCGGCCCCAGGCTTCGAGGAGCCGAGCAGGAATCGGCTCGCTGTCGTCGGCTGCCTCCATCGCCTCCAGGACCTCATCCCAGGACTGCCCGTCACGCCGGCGCAAGAAGTAGATGTCGTAGCTCACCGCGCGATCGTAGGCACTCGAACACTGCGAGGGCAGGGCTGAAGCCACTTGCCTCCGCCAACTCCGGTGGCGCCATCAGCTTGGGAAGCTCGGGTTCCACGGAGTCGATGGGCTTGCTGACCTGCTGCGGAGCGGCCTCACGACCTGAGGGCGTGCTGGGTGGATGACCGCTGTCCCCGTAGTTCCCGCACTGTCTGGCACGGGTTGACATGGGGGCGTGTTCAGGAGGGTGAGTCAGTGGCGCCGCGGACCCGGCACGCCGATGCCGGGGCCGAGGTCGGTGGAGGTGGTCAACGAGTGGGCCGCGGCTTTCAGGTCGTTCTCCCATCCAGGGAGCTCGTCGGGGCTGATCCATTCGCTGTAGTCCGCTGCGACGGAGAGGAACCGTGTCTCCTCCCGGGTGCGGGCTGCGACCGTCATCAACAGTTGGTCGGCCACGTCCTTGGGGCTCAGCTCGCCCTTCACGAGACCGAACGCAAGGCTCACGAGAAGGTGTCGGCCGGCTGTCTCCTCGTCGGGTAGGGGTATGCCGAGTTCGTGCAGGGCTCGGACGTACAGTTCACGGATTTCGGTCTCGTCGCTCCTGCGCGGCAGGCCAGCCAGTTCGCGCAGGGAAGGGGAATCACGTCCGTCAACGAGCGCATGCGCAGCGAGCATCGGAAATTCTTCGGGAGGGAGTACCTCCGCCACGTGCTGCCAAGCGCTGTGCTGCAACCGGTCCATGCGGCCATCGTGGGGGTGATGAGACGTCCTGGCCAGCCGATTGCCGCTGTGGCCTCGGCTTCTTCTTGCCCTGGGTCTTGTCAGGGATCTTGGGGAGCTGGGTTTTTGCTGGTCAGGGGTGGTGGGGTCGTGCGCCTAGTGGTCGTCGTTGGTCGTCATTGGCCACTGTCAAGCGGCCTCGGACGGCCCAGGGACGGCCCAGCTCTTCGGCTGAGTGGACCGCCCCGGTCAGCGTGAGGGGCACCTCTTCGAGGGCAACCGGCAGTGTGCTGAGAGCGCTGGCCCGGAACGACTGAACCACAGCCGACGACGGTCAGCCACGACGGCGAGTCCGTCGAACGGTCAGGCGCGCGTATGCCTCGCTGCACCCCAACCGGCGTCAGCCACGCTTTCGGGGTGCCTACCAGCGGAACCCGCGAAGGCAGGCTGGTGACCACGGCGAAGGAGCTCACACCTTGCGAAGCGCAAGTGATGTGACGGCAAGACCAGCTTTGCCCGCCCCATCGTGCGCTCCGTGCGTCTCATTCGCTTCAGCCAAAATGCACCTCGTCCGAAAAGTAGATTCTTACGCCCAAGTCAGCCTCTGCATCACGCCTGACTTCTTGCGTAAAGTCATCCTCATCATTGCTGAAGAGCACCTTATCTTCAGCCCCAGCGGCAGCACCGAGAACCACCTGATCCTTCTTGTTTTTGGGGACCATTCCTCGGATCTGATCGCGTAGCTGCTGCCGCGGCCTGGGTGAAAACTTCACAAGGCCGAACCGCATGTAGCGGGCGAGCAGCACAAGCGGCAGACTTTGCGGTGACAGAGTGCTGTGGTATTCAGCATAAAGCAGACTTGTCTCCGCTGCGGGTGCTTTCTTTCCGTTGTCATCTAGAACCCACTGCGATTTCGACTGCCCCCCGAGCCACTCAATCAGAGAGAAGGCGGATTCATGGAGAGGGTAATTTGCTTGACATGCATGAGCGAGCACACACGTGTCTATCACGAAGTCTTTTGGGCAGATTTCGCCAATACTTTCGGTCACGCATCCTTCTTTCTTGATTGAGCTAGCGCAAGTGCGAAGGAGTCCTCAAGTTGCTCTTCAAAAAAGCCTGTTGGCCAAGTTGACGGCGCAACTTCAGCCAATCCGCCCATCGGGATGCGTTCTGCGACTGTACGTCCCTCTTCTTTGTCGAGAAAGTAAACGGCCACATCGTCGCTACTGATTCTACCCTCCGCGATTCTACGCCTAACCCTCAGCAGGACGTGCTCGCTATGCGTCTCTACAATGACACGCTTATTCTGAGCCGCAGTCTCAACCAAGAAGTCCGCAATCTTGCACTGTTGAGCTGGGTTCAAATGGATCTCTGGCTGCTGAGAAATCAAGGTTCCACCGGTAGGCGTAATTGCACCTTGGACCAGCATGGGCAGGAGCTGGGATAGTCCAATTCCGCAGTGAGCCAAGTTTACCTGAATTCCACCCTTCCCCTCTTGCCGGAGATTCACTTGGAAAAACTCCTCTCCCTGGGCCGCAAACTCAAGCTGGCCGTAACCTAGCTCCTTGAGCCACTTGTTCACGGACGCGTGAACTCGGTCAGTTCCTCGTCGGAACAGCAGTTCGGGGGCATACTCGCCGTCGCGCCCGACGTCCGTAGGAACCTCGGCAGAGAGTCGATAGATGCGCTTTGGAAGTGACCTGAGCGGTCCAAGGTAAGAAATTCCTTTGAGGCTACGCTCGATCTCTTGGTTTACAAGCATGTGCAACTCGACGAGATTGTTTGCTGCGATATACCAACGTCGAGCCTTCTTCCACCTTTCCTCGTTCTCTCTCCATGAGCTAGGCATACCTAGCGCACCATACCCGCTGAACATAAAGCCGACGGGCCGCTCCTCTCTGAGTGACTTTCGGAGCTCTGACACCTCCCTTAGGGGGCGGCCGATGGATTCAGAGGTTGGCAGAATGGGCGAAGTGACTGTGTAAGAGGGCCCGTTTCCTGCCAATGTGCGTGTGACCAACGGGGTGCCGTCAGGTGCGAGGACCCTGTATTTCACGAGAAGCACCTCGCCCGATTCGGCCTCAGCGAATGATACTTCCAAAATGCCCGGCTGGATGTTTTTGTTTCGACGGGAGCCAATCCAGCCGTCCTGGGTCAACCCGATCGCAAAGACGAGTCGCTTATCTTGATTGTGATCGGTGATCAAGTCGCGATATGTTCCAGCGTCAAAGATTTCCCCGCGTGTAAGTAGAGCAGTCCGCGGGTTCCTGGCTTCGAGTGTCTGCCTTAGAATTAGAAGCGGTGCATAAGCTGAGGTTTTCCCTACGTTATTCCTGCCGATGAGGAGAGTTAGACGAGGAAAGCTTAGCGAAGTAGGCTTGGAGAACCCGCGGAAGTTCTCCCACTGCACATTCCAAGGTTTCATCTTGCTCTTCCTCAGATTAGTCGTGCGGCTATAAGTAGGGAGGGTGGAGACGGTTCACCATAGAACATGTGCCACGCGTCGCACAGGTCTTCAAGAAGATCCGGCCGTTCCGCGTAACCCCTGCGAGTGGTCCCGCCCGTGGTCGCCTAGGCCGATTAACGTCGCCTGGTAACGAGTAGTCCCGTGGCCGGCGGAGCGCGCGCCCGCTTCGGCGGCTGATCGCCATGCGCGCGGCGCGGGCGCCGGCCGGGCTGGAGCGGGGCGGAGACAGGAGCGCAGGCCCGGCCGGGGGCCGGGCCGTGCGCGGTGAGCGGAGCGAGCCGCCTTGAACCCGTAGAGAAGGTTGTAACTCAGTTGGATTCAGGCGTCGGTTGGCTAGCCAGCGGCCTGGCTTCTGTGATCTTGCGCGCTTGTTCCGCGGCACGTTGGAGTGCCTGGGCCACCTGGTCGGCGTCGTCGGCGCTCAGCAGGATCTCTTGTGTCCAGAGGATCGAGAGCCTGACGGTGCCGTCGTGCAGGTGTACGGCTACGTCGACTTCTGTGCCGCGGCCTGCTGCGTCCCGGATGTCGTCCAGGCCTGGGTCGCTTGCGAACGCGCTCATGCTCCGATGTTCCACAGCGGGGCGTCGTACTGGTCCGGTCGGCTGTGGATGAGGAGCCGGCGTAGCTCGTCGCGCTGGGAGCCGTTGAGTTTCAGTGCCTCGGTGAGGTGGCGGAACGTGGTGTGGGTGATGCCACGGGCGCGGGCGTCTGCCTGGAACCGGTCGAGCTGGGAGAGGACGTCTTCGGGGGCGAGGGGGACCGGTGGCTGGTCCTTGAGCCAGGCTGCCTTGTTGCGTTCGTAGTCGATCTCCGAGAAGCCGCAGATCTCGCGACTGTACGCCTCGGCCTCGTCCAGGGTGGCGGTCGTCATGATGGCGCGAGCCAGGCTGTTGCGGCTGACCGCGTCGTCCAGGTCGACCTCGTGGACCGTGGGGCCTTCGTCGGTGAGGGGGACGGGGAGGCCGGCGTCGCGTACCTCGCAGATGCCGCGGGCTCCTCGGGCTGTTGCGGCGAGCATGGCGGTGGCCTCGGAGGGGTGCCACTCCAGGATGCTGCCGATCGTCTCCACGTCCTCGGCGGTGAAGGTGTGGACGAGGGTGCCGAGCAGGGGGCGCAGGTCGGCGGGGGAGATCTCGCCGTCCAGCCCGGGGCCTGCCACCAGGAGCCGGATCGGGGCGTTGACCTGGCAGCAGGCGGCGAGGGTGAGGGCGTCGGCGAGCGGGCTCTTGAGGGTGGGTTCGTCGCCCTGGGCGAGGATGTCGCCGCCGACGTCGAGCAGATCGATCGATGCCGGCGCCAGGTGGGACACCAGCTCTTCGAGCTGGCGGGTGATGCCCTCGGCGCCGTGGTGAGGATCGAGCAGGGCCAGCATGTGCGGGAGCTCTGCCGCGAGGCGGGGGAGGGTGGAGCCCGCCGGGGCGATCGGCTGGGCCTCGGCCAACACCGACCAGACGGACTGAGTGACGGGTTCGAGTCCCGTGAAGCTGTCGGCTCCTCGCGGTCCCGGGAGCGGGTCGATCAGGAGGCGGTCCCATGCGTACGTGAGGATCACCGCCTGATCCTCGTCGCCGTAGAGGGCGGCGTGAAGCATGGAGGCGGCGACTGCGTCGCCCCCTCCTCCTGCTGCGACGATCAACCGCGTCATGCGTTCAGACTACGGGTTCAAGGGTTGGCCACTCACCCTATAGTGGCTAAAGGCCATAGCCACTTGGAGAAGGAAGGGAGGGGGGATGCCGCAGATCGAAGAGGCTCAACCGAAGTATCTCCAGATCGCCCACTACATCCGGGACCAGATCCTTCGGGGTGACCTGCGGCCCGGGGACGAGGTTCCCTCGGAACGGCAGCTCGCCGCGGACTGGAAGGTGTCCCGGCCCACGGCCGCGCGGTCGCTGGAGGCGCTGAGCCACCAGGGCCTGGTCGAGAAGCGCCAGGGCTCGGGAACGTACGTGCGCAGCCTGGAAGTGAACCGGCGTGCACGCGAGTTGTACGGGCGTGCCCGGCAGACCGGGAAGATCTACACGCCCGGAGAGTACGCGGTGATCACCTCGGCTGGGTGGCTGGAGGCTCCGGACTACGTCGCCGAGGCCCTGGGGCTGGTGAAGGACCGCCAAGCCGTGCACCGCCGGCGGGTGACGAACAACCAGGACGGTCCGATCAACCTGTCCACCTCGTGGTTCGCCGCGGACGTCGGCCAGCGCGCTCCCAAGCTCACGGATCCCGAGCGGATCCAGGAAGGGACGCTCATGTACGTCGAGCGGATGACGGGGCGCCAAGGCAGCTATGCCGAGGACCGGATGTGCGCTCGGGCCGCCACGGACGAGGAAGCGGCCGACCTGCGGTTGGAGCCGGGGTCCGCGGTTCTCATCGTTCATCACGTCGTCTTCGACCTCCAGGACCGTCCTCTGGAGTTCGCCGAGGCCACCTATCCGCCGCACCGCTGGGCGTTCGAGCAGGGCTACCCCCTCACCTGACGGCTCGCCAGTTGCGGCGAACCGCTTGCGCCTCCGAAGTGGCTAATGCCACTATCCAGAAAGTGGCTAAGGCCACTTGGAGGAGAAGGGGGCACGACGTGACGAGTCGGCGGCCGGTGCAGGACGCGCGGTCAGCTTGCCGGGGGTGTCGGGGGCGTGGATGGAAGCGCGTCGGCTCCCGAACGGCGCTGGCGCTCTCCATGGCCAACGACCGCAGCCGTGCCACGTCGAAGCGGCGCTGCCTCGACTGCGACGGCAGCGGCAAGGAGTGAACACGCATGGCTTACACGATCGACCGTCACCCTTGTGAGGACTCGCCGCGGCTCGGAGCGATGACCTTGCATCCAGAGCCCGAGTCGGTCCCCCGCGCCCGGCGCTGGTTCCGGAAGTTCATCGCTCCGTACAACCCGGCCTGCTCGGTCGATGACTGCGCGCTGATGATCTCGGAGCTGGTGACCAACGCCATCCGCTACGGGAGGTCGGACGACCCGTGGGTGGTGCGGGTCGAGTGGTACCGCGAGGGGACCTCGCTCCGCGTCGACGTGCACAACCCGGGCTTCCCGGCGAACGTGCGGCTGCGGCATCCGGAGGTGAACGACGCCCATGGGCGAGGGCTGCTCTTGGTCGACTACATCGCCGACTCCTGGCGCTCCGGGCCCAGCCGCTTCGGCGGAACGGTCGTCTCCTTCGTGGTCGCCGATGCCTGGCCGGCGTGATGGGATAGCTCACCTCTCCTACTGCCACCTCGAATCTGTCGCTAGGCTGGTTGACCAGTTGACTTGGCCAATCTCGACGGGCGGCGCTCATGGCGTATGAAGTGGAGCCACCGAAGTACGTGCGCCTCGCGCAGACGCTTCAGCGGCGCATCGAGGACGGCACGTACGCACCCGGCACCCGCGTCCCCAGTGAGAACCAGCTGGTGCAGGCGTTCGGGATGTCCCGTCCGACCGTCGTCCGGGCCCTGGAACTGCTGAAGCGGGACGGCTGGCTCGAATCCCGGCAGGGGTACGGCACGATCGTCCGGGGTCGCCCGGAAGTTGTCGAGCAGAAGGACCGGCGAGGGCGTGAAGCGCTGGAGCGCGACGAGTCGCAGGGTGCGGGCCGTCTGATCGAAGTCGGGCAAGTCCCTGTCCCGGCTCGGGTCGGCTCGGTGCTCGGTCTGCCGAAGCGGGCCGAAGCTCTCATGCGTCGCTTCCTGGTCGAGGAGGACGGTGAAGCTGTCGAGCTGGTCTCGTCGTACTTCCCCGCCGGCCTGGTCGAAGGAACCGAATTGGGGTCCGGTGAGCCCTTGCGGGGGAGTCCCCGCGAACACCTCGAAGCGCGGAAGAAGATTCGCTTCGACCACGTGACCGAGCGGGTCTCCGCTCGTCTGCCCGGAGCGCGTGAAGCCGAGCTGCTGGACCTGCCGGACGGCGTTCCCGTGCTGAGTGTCCTGGTCGTCGCGTGCGACGCCTCCGGCCGAGCCTTGCAGGTCTCCGACGTTCTCCTTCCGGCTGACCGGCAAGAACTCGAAGACACCTACCGTCTGAACTGACCCTCACCTGGGGCAGGTTCCTCGCGACAGCAACTTGACAAGTCAACCTGTCGTCTCTAGCTTCGAACTTGCTAAGTCAACTTGTCAGGTTGGCAGGTTGATCGACTCTCAGAAGGAGCAATCCCTGTGCGTGTGATCCGCGTTGACGCCTCGACCGCCACGATCCTGCTCACCGAGGCTCCGGCGCCGAAGGTGCGCGACCGGCAGACCGGTGAGATCGCGAAGGACGCGGTGACCGGTGAGGCGCTGATGACCGTCGGCATCGTCTACATCGACGAGGGCGAGTCGTCGCTGATCCAGGTCACCGTCCCGGAGAGCGGCGTGACCGAGGGCCTGACGGTCGGTGCTCCGGTCTCACTTCCGGGTCTGGTGGCGCGGCCGTGGCAGAGCGTCTTCAACGGCCAGCAGCGGCACGGCATCGCTTACCGGGCGACCGCCGTCGCTCCGGGTGCCTTCCCGATGGCTCAGGCGGGCTGATCGCCGTGACGGACCTGGTGACGTGGGCCGAGCTGGGCGGGGCGCTCACTGCGATAGGCGGCGCCGCCTACGCCCGGCACGCCTGCCCGGCGGCGTACTGGTCCGCGGTCGGGCTGCCGGTCTCGGTGGTCCGGCTGCTGGCCTCGTACTCCTCGACCATGGACGCCTGCGGCCTGACCGTCGAACCGTCCCGGTGGCGGGCACTGGCCGTCCGGGCGACCACCCGCCGTGAGGTCCGGCCGGTGTCTCCTCGCCGGGGCGTCATCCGTCCCACCACGACCGGCCTGCGCATACGGCTGAGGCTGGCCCCGGGCCAGGAGCCGGCGGACGTGGCGGCCTCCGCCGAACGTCTCCGGCACGCCTGGGGTGTCCACGCCGTCCACGTGCGGGACGTCAAGCCCGGCGTCGTCGAACTGCGGCTCGTCGGCTTCGACGTGCTGCGGAAGGTGCGGATGCCCCGGCGACTCGACGGCGGACCGCTTCGGATTCCGGTGGCGTTACGGGAGGACGCGACCGCGTTCGTGCGGGACTACCGGGCCGTACCGCATGAGCTGGTGCTCGGTGCCACGCTCTCGGGCAAGTCCATGTACCTGCGGAACCTGCTGACCGGGCTCGCCGCTCAGCCGGTGGCCCTGGTCGGCATCGACTGCAAGCGCGGGGTCGAGCTGGCGCCCTTCGCACCCCGGCTCTCCGCCCTGGCGACCGACCCGGACCAGGCGGCCGAGCTGCTTCCCGCGCTCGTCAAGGAAATGGAGGACCGATACGACTTGATCAAGGCCCGGCAGGGCATCGCGCCCGGCACCCCGGAAGAGCTGATCACCTCGGACGTCTGGGGACTGCCGGAGGACGAACGCCCGGCCCCGATCGTGCTGTTCATCGACGAGGTGGCCGAACTCTTCCTCGTCGCCACGCGGAAGGAGGAGGAGCGACGGGACGAGATGGTCACCCACCTCATCCGGCTCGCTCAACTCGGCCGGGCCGCCGGCATCTACCTCGAAGTCTGCGGACAGCGCTTCGGCGCCGAACTGGGCAAGGGCGCGACCATGCTCCGCGCCCAGCTCACCGGTCGCGTCTGCCACCGCGTGAACGACGAAGCCTCGGCCAAGATGGCACTCGGCGACATCGCCCCCGAGGCCGTCTTCGCGGCCTGCGCCATCGCCCCCGAGCTGCCCGGCCTGGCCGTCGTCGGCGACACCTCCGGCGGCTGGTCCCGCATCCGCACCCCCTACCTCTCCCTCGCCGACGCTGCGGCCACCTGCCGCGCGACGGCGGACCTCGCCCCCGACGTACCGGCGCTCGATCCCTTCCGGCCGTACGTCCCGCCGGTGCCGGTGGAGGCGTCCGGGCCCGTGGCCACGGCTCGCCCGGTCACCGAGTAAGCGCACCCCGCCCACGGCCGGCACGGCCGTCCCGTGCCACGTCCCTACCCCCTCCATGCCTGGAACCGGAAGGAGCTGCGCCGTGCGTGCCCTGCCCGTCCGCATCGACGCCGTACTCGTCCAAGCGCTGATCGCCGCCGCGCTGTCCTTCGCCCACCTGCACGACCTGGCGTTGGCTGCCGGGCAGGACGGCTGGAAGGCGTGGGCCTATCCGGTCTCCGTCGACCTGCTGCTGGTCGCGGCTTGGCGGCGACTGCGCTCCGGTGAGGCGAAAACGGCCGGGTGGTGCTGGTTCCTCGTCGCCCTGACCGCCTCGCTCGGTGCCAACGTCGCCACGGCCGGACTCCTCGACCTGCACGAGGTGCCGGACTGGCTGCGCATCCTCGTCGCCGGATGGCCTGCGGTTGCCTTCCTCGGCGGGACGCTGCTCGCCCACGGAGCAACCGCGGACGCCTCGACGGGGGAACGCGAGTCGGCCCCGGAACCCATCACGCCCGAAGCGCCTGTCTCCGCAGCCGAGTTGACCGCTGCGGAGCTGGAACCGGCTCCGTCCTCCACGGTCCCGGTCCCGCCGGCGCTCGTCACGCTCGCGCGCAAGGTCGCCGACGAACACCGCGCCCGGACCGGAACACCCATCGACACCTCGACCCTTCGCGCCCGGCTCGGCGTCCCGCTGCCGCTGGCCGAAGCCCTCTCCGCCCACCTGACCTGACCCGGAGGACTTTCCCCCGTGCGCCCGTCCACGCTCCGCGCGCTGAAGCGCGCCGCCGAGCTGACCCGACAGAACCGCCTCACCGAAGCCGTGCTCATCGCCGAGCCCGTGATCCTCGCCGCCGACGAGTACGAGGGCGACGAGATCTTGCGCTGGCTGGCCGAGCACGTCACCGACTTCACCGGCGAAGACCCGAAGGAGACCCCCTGATGACCACCAACCGCCGCTTCCGCCGCGTCGTCCGCATCGGCCCCGTGCAGGTCGCCACCTACTACGACGGCCGGGGCCGCGAGAAGCACACCGCCGCCTGCACGGCTCCGCGCTGCGGCTTCGCCGCGGACTACGACAGCCGCGCCGCCGCCGAGCTGGCCGCCCGTACCCACCGCTGCGCCGTCCGCTGAAGGAGCTCCCGTGACCGTCTCGCTGCCGCTCGTCTTCGTCCTGGGCGTCATCGCCTGGGCCGCGATCAAGTTCCTCGGCGTCCGGCTCTGGGTCGCCGTCGTGATCGCGCTCTTCGGCTTCTGGCTCTCCCACACCTTCCTCGCCCCCGCCATCGAGTCCGGCACCCGCTCCGGGGTCGACGTCGTCAACGGCACCCACGAGTGACAAGGAGATCCGCTGTGTTCCGTCCCAAGCTGCCCGACGTCCCGACTCTGCCGACTGTGACCGTCACGCCTCGGCAGACGCAGGCTCCGGCTTTCTCGGCCGGTCGCTCGATCGCCCCGTACGTGGGCGTCGGTGCCGGCGCGGTCGCCGCCGTGGTCGTCGTCGGGATCGTGCTCACCGCGCTCCTGGCGGCGGTCGCCGTCTCGGCCGTTTCCGTGGCCATCGCCGCCGTGGTCCTGCGCTCGCTCGTCAACGGCGCGCACAAGCGCTGACCGGCCGCCGGGGCGGCAACAAGCCGCCAAGCATCCCGCCGCCCCGGGGCCGTCCCTTCCGAACCGTCACGACAGCCGAAAGGAACTCCCATCATCACCCGGCAGACTCCGCCTCCGCTGGCGGAACTCTCCATGCTGGCCTCCCTCGGCACCCTGCCCGAGCTGGGCCGCCAACTGTCCGGCCTGGGCGGCTGCACCCGCCCGGTACGCCTCGACGGCCACCGCACCGAATACGCGGTGGACCGGACGACCGGGGAGATCGGCCGCGTCCTGCACCATCTGGACTCCTCCGCCCTCCCGGCCGGCCAGCTTCTCGTCCGCTGCAACAACCGCCGCGCCACCCGGTGCGCGGCCTGCGCCGAGACCTACCGCCGCGACACCTACCACCTGATCACCGCCGGACTCCGCGGCGGCAAGGGCACCCCCGAACGGGTCGCCACCCACCCGCGCGTCTTCGCCACCTTCACCGCCCCCGGCTTCGGCCCGGTCCACAACCGCCCCTCCGGTGATCGCCCCTGCCGCTGCGGCATCCGCCACGACGACCAGGACCCGGCCCTGGGCACGCCCCTCGACCCGGACACGTACGACTACGAAGCGGCCGTGCTGTGGAACGCGCACGCCGGAGCCCTCTGGCAACGCTTCTCGATCTACCTCCGCCGGGAGGTCGCCAAGCGAGCCGGCCTCACCCAGCGCGCCTTCCGCGACCACGCCCGGGTCTCCTTCGCCAAGGTGGCCGAGTACCAGAAGCGGGGTGCCGTCCACTTCCACGGGGTCATCCGCCTCGACGGTCCCGACGGCGGCGAGACCGCGCCCCCGGCCTGGGCAACGGCCGAGCTGCTGACCGACGCCATCCGCGCTGCCGCCGCTGCCGCTCGCGTCGACGGCCCGGAGGTCGACGGCCGGCCGCACACCTTCGTCTTCGGCCGACAGCTCGACGTCCGTACGATCCGGTCCACCGACTTCAACGACGGCCAGGACCTGACCGAGCGGGCCGTAGCGGCGTACGTCGCCAAGTACGCAACCAAAGGCGCCGAGACGGCGACGGGCACCCTCGACCGGCCGATCCGCTTCCTCGCCGAGCTGGCGCAAGCGAGGATCACCGACCACGCCCGGCGCATGATCCGCACCGCCTGGACCCTGGGCGCACGCCCCGAGCTGGCAGACCTCCGCCTGCGGGCCTGGGCCCACATGCTCGGCTTCCGCGGCCACTTCTCCACCAAGTCCCGCCGCTACTCCACCACCCTCGGCGCCCTCCGCGACGCCCGCGCCGACTGGCGCCGTGCCCAAGCCGCTCCCGCCACGCCTCAGGAAGGCGAGACCACGCTCGTCCTCGCTCACTGGGTCTTCGCCGGCACGGGCCTGAGCGTCGGTGAGGCCTGGCTCGCCGCATCACTTCAGCCCGCCCCCGGAACCGAAGGAGAACCGATCCGTGCGTGATGACGAACTGCTCACCGTCACCGAGGTGATGGCTCGCCTCAGGCTCGGTCGGTCCACGGTGTACGACCTGATCCGCACGCGACGGCTGCCCTCGGTCACCATCGGCCGGTGCCGGCGTATCCCGGCCTCCGCCCTGGGTGACTTCATCGCGGAGCAGATGGAGCGGGCGGCCTGATGACCAAGCGTCGGAGCCGCGGTGACGGCGGCCTGCACTGGGACGAGAGACGGCAACGGTGGATCGCCACGGCGAACCTCGGGTTCGATCCGAGCGGCAAGCGGATCGTCAAGCGGGGGAGTGGCAAGACAAAGACGGAGGCGAAGAACAAGCTCAAGGAGGTGTTGCGGGACCACGAGGACGGCCTCGCCATCGCGCCCACCAACTACACGGTCAAGGACGCGGTGACGGACTGGCTCACGTACGGCTTGGCGGGCCTCGACCCCAGCACCGTCGAGACCACCACGCTCCTGAGCCAGAAGCACGTCATTCCGTCGCTCGGTGCCCGCAAGCTCCGCGACCTGAGCGCGGAGGACGTAGACCGCTGGCTGGCCTCCAAGGCGAAGACGCTCAGCACGCGCACTCTCCAGGCGATCCACTCGTGCCTCAACCGTGCGGTCAAGCGGGCCATGGCCCGGGACAAGGTGAAGCGGAACGTCGTCGAGCTGTGCTCGGTGCCCCAGGGGCGAGCCGGGCGCCCCTCCAAGGCGCTCACCTTCGCTCAGGCCGAGGCCGTGCTCAAGGGTGCCGAGGGGACCTCGATGTACGCGTACATCGTCGTGGCCCTGCTGACCGGTGCCCGGACCGAGGAGCTGCGGGCGCTCACCTGGGACCACGTCTTCCTCAAGGGCAAGCCGGACGCGGACCCGCCGCAGCCTCCGCACATCGCGGTGTGGCGCTCGGTCCGGCGGGGCGGGGACACCAAGACCCGGAAGTCCCGGCGCACGCTCGCTCTGCCGGCGCGCTGCGTCGAAGCCCTCTGGCAGCAGTTCGAAGATCAGGGATGGGATCGGCTGGCGGCCGGCGACAAGTGGGAGGAACACGGACTCGTCTTCTCCTCGGCCGTGGGCAAGCCGCTGGACGCGGCCAACGTCCGCCGTGCCTTCCGCCAGGCGCTCAAGGGCATCGACGGGATCAACGCCGACGAGTGGACGCCCCGGGAGCTCCGGCACAGCTTCGTGTCCCTGCTGTCCGACCGCGGCGTACCGCTGGAAGTGATCTCCCGGCTCGTCGGGCACTCCGGGACGGCCGTGACCGAGGAGGTCTACCGGAAGCAGATCCGGCCCGTGATCCAGACCGGCGCCGTGGTCATGGACGGGATCTTCGGCGCTGATCCGCAGCGCCCGTAGGCACGCGGGAACCGGTAGTCACGCAGATAGACACGCACACGAAAACAGGTGAGGCACCTAGGAACGTTCCTAGGTGCCTCACCTGGTGTTTCGGCTGTCGGGGTGGCGGGATTTGAACCCACGACCTCTTCGTCCCGAACGAAGCGCGCTGCCAAGCTGCGCTACACCCCGATCGTCGCTGCTTGTCGCGGCGACGTCGTTTACTTTAGCCCACCGGGGGCTGGAGACGAAATCCGGTTTTGGCGCGGTGGCGGATGGGGTTCGGGCGGACGTGGTCGAGGGCCACGAGGAGGACGGCCAGGGCGTAGAAGGACAGGCCCAGGAGCAGGGCGTTGCCGAGGACGTCCTTGTAGCCGTGCCGGGCGACGTCCAGGAAGGGGTAGAGGTAGCGGGGCGGCGTGCCGGGCAGCGGCAGCTCGCCGCGGGCCAGGGAGAAGGCCAGGTAGGCCAGCGGGTACAGCAGCCACGCGCTGGCCTGGCGCAGGTGCAGGCGGCCGGGGACGCTCAGCAGAAGCCAGTCCAGTACCGCCGCGGCGGGGACGACGGTGTGGAGGATGTGGTGGGCGGCCGTGCCCGACCGGGCCGTCGGCGCGGCGGCCGGGGCCGGGGCGGCGAAGGGGCTCGCCGCGTTGTCCAGCAGCAGGTGGTGGACCAGGGCGCCGATCACCACGTAGAGCAGGGCGGCCCCGGTCAGTGCTCCCGGCAGGGGCCGGCGGGCCTTCCAGGCGCGGCGCGCCGAGACGGCGAGGACCGGCGTCAGCAGGAGGGTGCTCTGGACCGTGAAGTCGCTCAGGACCAGCGCCGGGTCGCCGAGGAGCAGCACGATCGTTACGGCCGTGGCCGCCGTCAGGGCGGTCAGCAGACGGAAGACGGCGGCGAGGGGGCGGCGTACGGGGGTCATCACGGCCGTGGCCGGGACCGTGGAGGACAGCAGCGTCGATGTGCCCGGCAACGGGATCGCGGGGAGGTCCGGGATGTCCCTGGGTATCGGGGCGGTCATGCCCTCACGCTAGGCAAAGGGTGCAATGCGGGCGATACGGGGCGGGCCGTACGGGTGACGCGTCCGCCGTGCGTCCGCCCCGTTCCCGGCCCGGTCTGCCGCTCCCGCCCTGCCGGCCCCGCCTACTCCCGCCCCACCAGCGTCAGCAGCGTCGCCTCCGGCGGGCACGCGAACCGTACCGGCGTGTACCGGTTCGTCCCGCAGCCCGCCGACACGTGGAGGTAGGAGGTGCGCCCGCCCGCCGTGTGCGTGGACAGGCCCTTGACCCGGTCGGTGTCCAGGTCGCAGTTGGTCACCAGCGCCCCGTAGAACGGGATGCACAGCTGGCCGCCGTGGGTGTGGCCGGCCAGGACCAGGGGGTAGCCGTCGGCGGTGAAGGCGTCCAGGGCGCGCAGGTAGGGGGCGTGCACGACGCCCATCGCGAAGTCGGCGGTGCCGGACGGGCCGCCCGCCACCTCGTCGTACCGGTCCCGCTTGATGTGCGGGTCGTCCAGGCCGGTCAGCTCGATCGGGACGCCGTCGATCTTCAGCGTGCCCCGGGTGTTGGTCAGGTTGAGCCAGCCCGCCGCGTCGAAGCCGTCCCGCAGGTCCTCCCACGGGTTGTGGACCACGCCGACGGCCGGCGCGTTGCCGTTCAGGCCGTGCCGGCCCTGGGCCTTCTCGACCAGGTAGCGGGCGGGGTTGCGGAGCTTGGGGCCGTAGTAGTCGTTGGAGCCGAAGACGTACGCGCCGGGGAACTCCATCAGCGGGCCCAGCGCGTCCAGGACCTCCGGGACGCCCTCCGGGTCGGAGAGGTTGTCGCCCGTGTTGATCACGAAGTCGGGGCGCAGGCCCGCCAGCGAGCGCAGCCAGCGCTGCTTCTTGCGCTGGCCGCCGACCATGTGGATGTCCGAGACCTGCAGCACGCGCAGGGGCCGCATGCCGGAGGGCAGCACCGGGACGGTGACCCGGCGGAGGCGGAAGGAGCGGGCCTCGAAACCCGCCGCGTACACCAGACCGGCGGCGCCAGCCGCCGCGATTCCCAGGGGGATTCCGTATCGCGCGCGCATGCCTCCCATCGTGTCAGACCCCGGGCGGGTCCCGTCCCGCGCGGTCCCGTACGGGCCCTCGCCCGGCGCCCCGTTAATGAACGGGCGTCGGGCCCCCGGCACCTGCGACAATCGACCGCATGACCACGCTCAAGTCGAAGCTGCAGGAAGACCTCAACGCCGCGATCAAGGAGCGCGACGAGCTCCGCTCCTCGACGCTCCGGCTGACGCTCGCCGCGATCACCAAGGAGGAGGTCGCGGGCAAGGAGAAGCGCGAGCTCTCCGACGACGAGGTCCTCAAGGTGATCACCCGGGAGGCGAAGAAGCGGCGCGAGGCCGCGGACGCCTTCGCGCAGGGTGGCCGCGCCGAGCAGGCCGAGCGGGAGAAGGCGGAGGGCGAGGTGCTCGCCGGGTACCTGCCCCGGCAGCTGTCCGACGAGCAGCTCCACGAGATCGTCGCCCAGGCGGTCGAGGAGGCCAGGGCCGCCGGTGCCGAGGGGCCGCGGGCGATGGGCGCGGTCATGAAGATCGTGAACCCGAAGGTGGCCGGGCAGGCCGAGGGCGGCCGGGTCGCCGCCGTGGTGAAGCGGTTGCTCGCCGGCTGACCACCCGGTCCGCCGCCGTACCCGCGGACAGCGGTCGGCCCCTTCCTCCCGGTACGCGCGTACCGGGAGGAAGGGGCCGACCGCTGTCCGGGCGGGCCGGGCGGAGGCTCAGCCGCGTCCGCCGCCGTTCCCGTTGCCCTGTCCCTGGAAGAGGTCCTCCGGGAAGGAGAAGGAGGGCGTCGGGAAGGTGCCGCCGTCGGTGCCGCCGTCCGTACCGCCGTCCGTGCCGCCGTCGCCGCCGCCGTTCGTGCCGCCGATCAGGCCGCCGAGGAACCCGCCGTTGCCGTTGCCGTTCCCGTCGCCGTTGTTGCCGTCGCCCTCGTCGTCCTCGTCGCCCTCGCCGCGGTCGCGGTCACGGTCGGGGCCGTCGGGGATGTGGACGGTGTTGAAGTCGGGCGCCTCCTTGCCCTCCAGCGCGCCGGACATCATGTCCCGCCAGATCGGGCCGGGCACCTCGCCACCGAAGACCTTGCTGTGCGGGACGCCGCCGATGGAGATGTTGACCATCTTGCGCTTGTGCGCCGGGTCGCCGACCCACACGGCACCGGCCATGTTCGGCGTGTAGCCCACGAACCAGGCCGCGTAGCGCTCGTCCGTCGTACCGGTCTTGCCGGCGCTGGGCCGGCTGCCGAGGCCCGCCTTCGTGCCCGTACCGTCCTCGACGACGCCCCTGAGCAGCGTGTTGATCGTGTCGGCGGTGGTCTCGGACATGGCGCGCGAGCAGGTCGACTTCGGGACCGGCAGCGACTTCGACTTGTTGCCGATGCGCTGGCTGACCGACTCGATGGCGACCGGCGTGCAGTACATGCCGCGCGAGGCGAAGGTGGCGTACGCGTTCGCCATGGTCAGGGGCGACATCTCCTGCGTGCCGAGGGCGATGGACGGCACCTGGGGCATGGTGTTGCCGTCGGCCCGCTCGACGCCCATCTTCTTCGCCATGGTCGTGACCGGGCAGATGCCGATGTCGCTGATCAACTGCACGTAGTAGGTGTTGACCGACTTGGCGGTCGCCTCCTTCATGCCGTACGGCCCGACCTCCGACTCGTTCTCGTTCTCCAGCTCGGCCGGGTTCGCCGGGTCGTTCTTCCAGACCTTGCCGTCGCAGGCCTGGACCGGGCTCGGGTAGTCCATCTCGTAGGGCGAGGAGTACACCTTCGTCGGCGGCATGCCGTCCTCGATGGCGGCGGCGGCCACGATCGGCTTGAACGTCGAACCGGGCTGGTAGCCGAGGCCGCCGCCCATGTCCTGGTCGACGGAGAGGTTGATCTCCGTCTCGTTCTTCCCGAAGCCGTACGGACGCGACTGGCCCATCGCGAGGATCTTGCCGGTGCCGGGCTCGACGATGGTGGCGGCGGTCGCCACGTCGTCGCTCTTGTAGACGTGGTCCTTGATGGAGTCCTGCACGGACTCCTGGGCCTGCGGGTCGAGGGTGGTGCGGACGGTCAGGCCGCCCTGGTTCCACACCTTGGCGCGGGCCTCCCTGGTCTGGCCGAAGACCGGGTCGTTCAGGAAGATCTCGCGCACGTAGTCGCAGAAGAAGCCGGCGCCCTTGACCGCGGTGATGCAGCCGTTCTTCGCCCGGCTGACCTTCAGGCCGAGCGGCGCCCGCTTCGCCTCGGCGGCCTCCGCCCGCGAGATGTCGCCGACCTCGGCCATCCGCTGGAGGACGACGTTGCGCCGCTTCTTCGCCTCCGCCTCGTCGTTGACCGGGTCGTAGCGGCTGGGCGACTGGACGATGCCGGCCAGCAGGGCCGACTCCGGGAGGGTGAGGTCCTTGGCCGGCTTGGAGAAGTAGCGCTGGGCCGCGGCCTCCACGCCGTACGCCTGCTGGCCGAAGAACGTGATGTTCAGGTAGTTCTCGAGGATCTTCTTCTTGCCGAGCTCCTCCTCGACCTGGATCGCGTACTTCAGCTCGCGGATCTTGCGGCCGAGGGTCTGCTGGGTGGCCTGCGCGACCTTCGTCGGGTCGTCGCCGGCCTCCTCCACGAAGACGTTCTTCACGTACTGCTGGGTGAGCGTGGACGCGCCCTCGGCGACGCCGCCGCTCTGCGCGTTGCGGTTGAGCGCGCGCAGGATGCCCTTCAGGTCGACCGCGCCGTGCTGGTAGAAGCGCGAGTCCTCGATCGCGACGATCGCCTTCTGCATGTACGGCGAGATGTCCTTCAGCTCGACCACCGTGCGGTCGCGCGAGTAGACCGAGGCGATGGCGCCGCCGTCGGCGTCGAGGATCGTGGTGCGCTGACTCAGCGGAGGCGTCCTGAGGTTGGCCGGGAGCTCGTCGAAGCTCTCGACCGATCCCTTCGCCGCGAGTCCCAGCACGCCGACGGCCGGCAGCGCGATGCCGGCCAGCACGGCTCCCGAGAGCACGCTGACACCGAGGAACTTCGCGGCCTGCTGCGTGGGGGACAGTCCGCCGCCCGAGCGCTTCTTTGGCATGGGTGCAGCCTAATCCGTGGCGATGGCGGATCCGAGGGAGCACCCTGCCTGCGCGCGTGGGGCAGGTCACGGACCGGCGGTGCGGCTCCCTGCGTATTCGCCGGACAGGCGCCCAGGCCTTGGCCTAAGCTGCTCTCGACTGTCACAACGGCACCGTCACGTATCCATACGTCCGGCGACCCCGAAGCGTTCCGGACGGAGCCGATTTTCTTGGCGGGGCGTGTCCGAATCCGCCTCGTGTGTCACCCGGCGTCCGTTGTGACGCAGCAGAACTGTCCTGGTGTGCCGGGATGGTCGCGTATGTCGCCAGGTCACTCCCCCGGGTGATCTGCCGCTTACCCATAGTCCGTTCGGACCATTCAAGATTGGGCCCGCTGGGGGTGTTGCGCTGTGCCCGCCTTCCGTAACGTCCTCAACTGGCGGCGGTGAATATGCCGCTGCCGCCGTGGGGGAGCCTCGATTCGGGAGAGGACGGCGCCGGTATGGGCTGGGTAACCGACTGGAGTGCGCAGGCGGCCTGCCGCACTACCGATCCGGATGAACTGTTCGTTCAGGGAGCAGCGCAGAACAGGGCCAAGGCGGTGTGCACCGGATGCCCGGTGCGCACGGAGTGCCTGGCCGACGCGCTGGACAACCGCGTCGAGTTCGGCGTGTGGGGAGGGATGACGGAGCGGGAGCGCCGCGCACTGCTGCGCCGGCGGCCGACGGTCACCTCCTGGCGCCGTCTCCTGGAGACCGCGCGGTCGGAGTACGAGCGGGGGACCGGTGTGGTGCCCCTCAACGACGACGAGGTGTACGAGAACTACGCGGCGGTGAGCTGAGGGCCCCACCGGGTCCCTCCTCGGCCTCCCCCCTGGTCTCCGGCCTTCCCGCGGTTCGCACCCTGGGCGCGTCCGTCGGCCCCTCGCGGCCGTCCGCGGGGGCCCGCCCCAGGTCCGCACGGCGTACGGTCTCCCCGTGCCTGAGCACGCGTCAGGGCACGGGGCGTGAGGACGCCTCGGCGCGCGCGTACGCGTACGCCTCGGGCGCCGGGCGCGCTCCGAGGCCGCCCGGGCTCAGGCGCTCGCCTGGGGCAGCTCCGGCCGGTTGTCCGCCAGCCGCTCGCCGATGTCGCGCAGTCCCGCGAGGTCGTGCACGTCACCGGGGAGCGCGGCCACTTCCGCGACCGCCACCTCGGGGTGCAGCGCGGTGAACCGGTCCCGGGTGCGCTGCTCGCGGGCGAGCAACTGCATACGGTCGGCGTGCAGCCTCAGCAGACCCGCGGCGAGCCGGTCGACGGACCGCTCCGGGTCCGTGGCGACGGCGTCCGCGCCGGTCTCCGCGCCGGCGGCCGCGGCCTGGTCCGTCTCGGCGGGGGAGCCGTCGTCGGGAACCGGTGCGCCGGACACGGGAGAGGCTGAACTGTCGTACGTGTCGGGGGAGTTACGAAGTCCAGCTTTCCCGGCCTCCTGATCCACAATGCGGGAGTCCTCAAGATTTTCCGCGGCGGCCAGCGCCCGCTCGGCCGACAGCCGGTCGGCGCCGCTGCCGTGCACCCGGTTGAGGACCAGACCGGCCAGCGGCATCTTCTCGGCGGCCAGGCGCTCCACGAAGTAGGCGGCCTCGCGCAGTGCGTCCCGCTCCGGCGCCGCGACCACCAGGAACGCCGTCCCGGGCGCCTGGAGCAGCTTGTACGTCGCGTCCGCGCGCGTGCGGAAGCCGCCGAAGGTGGTGTCCATCGCGGCCACGAACGTCTGGACGTCCTTCAGGAGCTGCCCGCCGAGCAGCTTGCCGAGGGTGCCGGTCATCATCGACATGCCGACGTTGAGGAACTTCATGCCGGCCCGGCCGCCCAGCTTCGCCGGGGCCGTCAGCAGCCGGATCAGCCGCCCGTCCAGGAACGACCCGAGGCGCTTGGGGGCGTCCAGGAAGTCCAGCGCGGAACGGGACGGCGGGGTGTCGACCACGATCAGGTCCCACTCGTCCCGGGCCCGCAGCTGCCCCAGCTTCTCCATCGCCATGTACTCCTGCGTGCCCGCGAAGCCCGCCGAGAGCGACTGGTAGAAGGGGTTGCCCAGGATCGCGGCCGCCCGCGCGGGATCCGCGTGCGCCTCGACGATCTCGTCGAAGGTGCGCTTCATGTCGAGCATCATCGCGTGCAGCTCGCCGCCCGCGGAGTCGTCGATGCCCTTCACCCGGCGCGGGATGTTGTCCAGCGAGTCGATGCCCATGGACTGGGCCAGCCGGCGCGCCGGGTCGATGGTGAGGACGACCACCTTGCGGCCGCGCTCGGCCGCGCGCAGGCCCAGGGCCGCCGCCGTGGTCGTCTTGCCGACGCCGCCCGAGCCGCAGCACACCACGATCCGCGTCGCCGGATCCGCGATCAGCGGATCGACGTCGAGCACGCGCGCCGGGGCGAGCTGGTGACGGGCCGGGTCGGGCGTGTGCGCCGGGTCCGGACGACTCATGACATCCCCTGCTTCCGACTTCTGACGGGCCTCGCCCGGTGGCTGACGGACCTCTCCCGATGGCTCACGGCGGGCCGTGACGGCCCCGGCACCCGTGCCGGGCTCGTCGCGGCCCCGGTGCGGCGGCTCATGACACGCCCTGGTCGCGCAGCGCGCGGGCCAGCTCGTACAGGCCCGCCAGGTCCATGCCCTCGGCGAGCAGCGGCAGTTCGTGCAGGGGCAGGGCCAGCTCGCCCAGCACCGCGCGCTGTTCCTGTTCCAGCGTGTAGCGCTCGGCGTACTCCTCGGCCTGCGCGAGCAGCGGGTCCACCAGCCGCTCGGCGTGCCCGCCGCGCCGGGCCCCGCCGAGCCCGGCCGCCGACAGCGCCCGGGCGACGTCGGAGCGCGGGACCGTCCGCACGAGGTCGAGGTCGGTCTCGTCCAGCACCTCCGGCCGCACCATGTTCACGATGACCCGCCCCACCGGCAGCCGCGCCGCCCGCAGCTCGGCGATGCCGTCCGCGGTCTCCTGGACGGGCATCTCCTCCAGCAGCGTCACCAGGTGCACGGCCGTCTCGGGCGACTTGAGCACCCGCATCACGGCCTGCGCCTGATTGTGTATCGGGCCGATCTTGGCGAGCCCGGCGACCTCGTCGTTGACGTTGAGGAAGCGGGTGATGCGCCCGGTCGGTGGCGCGTCCATGACCACGTAGTCGTAGACGAACCGTCCGTCCTTGTCCTTGCGCCGGACCGCCTCGCACGCCTTGCCGGTCAGCAGGACGTCCCTGACACCCGGCGCGATGGTGGTCGCGAAGTCGATGGCGCCGATCTTCTTCAGGGCCCGTCCGGCGCTCCCCAGCTTGTAGAACATCTGGAGGTATTCCAGAAGGGCCAACTCGGGGTCTATGGCCAGGGCGTACACCTCCCCGCCCCCGGGAGCGACGGCGACCTTCCGTTCCTCATAAGGCAGCGCCTCTGTCTCGAAGAGCTGCGCGATGCCCTGGCGGCCCTCGACCTCGACGAGAAGCGTCCGCTTCCCCTGCGTGGCCAAGGCCAGCGCGAGGGCCGCGGCCACCGTGGTCTTGCCGGTACCGCCCTTGCCGCTGACGACCTGGAGCCTGCTCACGTCTTCGAGCGTAACCAGTCCGGGCGCGGACCGGGCGGGAGGCTGTGGACAACGGGGGTCGTGGTCGGCCACCGGAACCGTGCCCGGCAGCGGCTAGAGTCGGCCGCATGACCAAGTGGGAATACGCAACCGTGCCGCTGCTCGTCCACGCCACGAAGCAGATTCTGGACACCTGGGGCGAGGACGGCTGGGAGCTCGTCCAGGTCGTGCCCGGGCCGAACAACCCCGAGCAGCTCGTGGCCTACCTGAAGCGGGAGAAGCAGTGATGGGCGCCGTCGAGGCGAAACTGGCCGAACTCGGCCTGACCCTGCCCGAGGTGGTTCCGCCGCTCGCCGCCTACCAGCCGGCCGTGCAGTCCGGCCCGTACGTGTACACGGCCGGGCAGCTGCCGATGGTCGAGGGCAAGCTGCCGGTGACCGGCAAGGTCGGCGCCGAGGTCACGCCCGAGGAGGCCAAGGAGCTGGCGCGGACCTGCGCGCTGAACGCCCTGGCCGCGGTGAAGTCCGTCGCCGGCGACCTGGACCGCGTCGCGCGCGTGGTGAAGGTCGTCGGCTACGTCGCCTCCGCGTCCGACTTCACCGGCCAGCCGGCGGTCCTCAACGGCGCGAGCGAGCTGCTGGGCGCCGTCCTCGGGGACAAGGGCGTGCACGCGCGCAGCGCGGTGGGCGTCGCGGTGCTGCCCCTGGACGCGCCGGTGGAGGTCGAGATCCAGGTCGAGCTCGCGTAGCGCCCCTGGCCCCTCTCGAACATCCGCGCACCACGGGATAGCCTCCGGCCATGGCGAATGGGCAGTGGTACCCCCCGGAGTGGCCGGACCGCATCCGCGCGCTCGCGGCAGGCACCCTCACCCCGGTGGTCCCGAAGCGCGCGGCCACCGTCATGCTCCTGAAGGACACCGGCACCGGACCCGCCGTCCACATGCTGCGCCGACGCGCCTCCATGGCCTTCGCCGGAGGCGCGTACGCGTACCCGGGCGGCGGCGTCGACCCGCGGGACGACGACCGCCGCATCGGCTGGACGGGCCCCCCGCGCGCCTGGTGGGCCGAGCGGCTCGGGGTGGACGGGGCGGCGGCCCAGGCGATCGTCTGCGCGGCCGTGCG
Organism: Streptomyces sp. NPDC085946; assembly: GCF_044540485.1. Taxonomy (NCBI): domain Bacteria; kingdom Bacillati; phylum Actinomycetota; class Actinomycetes; order Kitasatosporales; family Streptomycetaceae; genus Streptomyces; species Streptomyces sp. NPDC085946. The sequence continues at coordinate 28,166 of NZ_JBITSF010000018.1, forward strand.
GGAGACGTACGAGGAGGCGGGCGTCCTGCTCGCCGGCCCGACGCCCGACACCGTGGTCGGCGACACCACCGGCGACGACTGGGAGGCCGACCGCGCCGCGCTGGTCGCCCGCGAGACGTCCTTCGCCGAGTTCCTGGAGCGCCGGGGCCTGGTGCTGCGCTCGGACCTGCTGGGCGCCTGGACACGCTGGATCACCCCGGAGTTCGAGCCCCGCCGCTACGACACCTGGTTCTTCGTCGCCGCGCTCCCCGCCGGGCAGCGCACCCGCAACGCCTCCACGGAGGCCGACCGCACGGTGTGGATCACGCCGGGCGAGGCGGCCGCCGGGTACGACAAGGGCGAGCTGCTGATGATGCCGCCCACCATCGCCACCCTGCGCCAGCTGCTGCCGTACGGCACGGCGGCCGACGCGCTGGCCGCGGCGCCGGAGCGGGACCTGACGCCCGTCCTGGCCGCCGCCCGCCTCCAGGACGGCGAGATCGTGCTGTCCTGGCCGGGCCACGACGAGTTCACCCGGCACATCCCGACGCCTCCGACCGGTGGAGCCCTCGCATGACGGACGCAGCAGCCCTTCCCGGCCGGCCCCGCGGCGGGGTCCTCTCCGGCCCCGCCACCGCACGGGCCGTCAACGTCCTGGCCCCCAACGCCTCGGCGATGACCCTGGACGGCACGAACACCTGGATCCTGTCCGAGCCGGACTCCGCGTCGGCGGTCGTCGTCGACCCGGGTCCGCTCGACGAGGGGCACCTGCGCAACGTGATCGCCACGGCCGAGCGGGCCGGCAAGCGCGTCGCCCTGACCCTGCTGACGCACGGTCACCCGGACCACGCCGAGGGCGCCGCCCGCTTCGCCGAGCTGACCGGCACGCGCGTGCGTGCCCTCGACCCGGCGCTGCGGCTGGGCGACGAGGGCCTGTCCGCCGGGAACGTGATCACCGTCGGCGGCCTGGAGCTGCGGGTCGTGCCGACCCCCGGGCACACCGCCGACTCGCTCTCCTTCCACCTGCCGGCCGACCGGGCCGTCCTGACCGGCGACACGGTCCTCGGGCGCGGCACCAGCGTCGTCGCCCACCCCGACGGCCGCCTCGGCGACTACCTGGACTCCCTGCGGCGCCTGAGGTCCCTCACGGTCGACGACGGCGTCCACACCGTCCTGCCCGGCCACGGCCCGGTCCTGGAGGACGCCCAGGGCGCCGTCGAGTACTACCTCGCCCACCGCGCCCACCGCCTCGCCCAGGTCGAGACGGCCGTCGAGGACGGCTACCGCACCCCCGCCGAGGTCGTCGCCCACGTGTACGCCGACGTCGACCGCTCCCTGTGGCCGGCGGCGGAGCTGTCGGTGCGGGCGCAGATGGACTACCTGGAGGAGCACGGGCTCATCTAGGGCCGGTCCGGACGCGGCGCCCCGACGCCGTGCACGCGCGCGTGCTCCCGCGCGAGCCAGGGCCCGATCGTCGACGGAGGAGCGGAGCGCGGCGGTCCCCCCCGGCCGGCGGACGGCCGAAGACGGCCGCGGCGGCACCTGCCGGGCCCGTTCGGGGCCGTGCGGGGCGAACGCCTCGGCCGTCTCGTGCGGCTCACCGGTCCGGCCGGTCCGGACGCGGCGCTTCGGCGCCGTGCACGCGCGCGAGCCAGGGCCCGATCGTCGACGGGGGAGCGGAGCGCGGCGGTCCCCCCGGCCGGCGGACGGCCGCGGACGGCCGCGGCGACACCTGCCGGGCCCGTTCGGGGCCGTGCGGGGCGAACGCCTCGGCCGTCTCGTGCGGCTCACCGGTCCGGCCGCCGCGGTGGGGCACGACGAGGGTGAAGGCGGTGCGCACCAGGTGCCGCGACAGGGAGCGGACCAGGGGCCGCGGGGCCTCCGCGGCGTCGCCTGCGGCGGCGATGCGCTCGCGCCGGCCGGGCAGGAGCGCGGTGAGGCCGCCGCCGGGCTCGCGGGACGGCAGGGAGCGGGGCCGGCAGGGCGGCAGCCGCGCGGCCGGGTCCTCGCCCGGCAGGGGCGTGCACAGGCAGGCCACGGACCGGCCCGGGCCGTACCGCTCGCGCCCGGCAGGCGCGCCCGGCCGGACAGCAGCGTGGCGGCCCCGTCGATCCGCGGGAACTCCTCGTCCAGCGCCGCGTCGAGCGCGCGGGCGGCGGCCCGGTCCGCGTCGGCCGGCTCCTCGCGCGGGGCCACCGGCAGGTGGGTCGCTGTGTCCCGCGCGGAACCGAGTCGTGGAGGTACGCGCTGTGCGGCCGCGCCCCGGACACCTCCCCGAGCCGGTCCCGCGCGGCGGCGACGACGGGACGGAAGGGACCGGGGGCCCGGGCGAGGGAACCCCCGGGCGAGGGAACCCCCGGGCGTCGAGTCCGGGGCGAGCGGTGGAATCGGCCGTACGGCTCCTGTGCCGCGAGGCGACGTGCGGGCGCGGCCCGTTTCCGGTGCCGGTACGGCATCGGGCCCCGCCTCGGAAGGAGACGGGGCCCGACAGCGCGGAACCGGTGGGGCGTCAGCGCGAGCGCTTGGCCAGGCGCTCCACGTCCAGCAGGATCACCGCGCGGGCCTCCAGGCGGAGCCACCCGCGCTGCGCGAAGTCCGCCAGCGCCTTGTTGACCGTCTCGCGGGAGGCGCCGACCAGCTGGGCCAGCTCCTCCTGCGTCAGGTCGTGCACGACGTGGATGCCCTCCTCGGACTGCACGCCGAAGCGGCGCGAGAGGTCCAGCAGGGCGCGGGCGACACGGCCCGGGACGTCCGAGAAGACCAGGTCCGACATGGCGTCGTTGGTCTTGCGCAGCCGGCGCGCGACCGCGCGCAGCAGCGCCGCGGCCACCTCGGGGCGGGCGTTCAGCCAGGGCTGGAGGTCGCCGTGGCCCAGGCCGAGCAGCTTGACCTCCGTCAGCGCGGTGGCCGTCGCGGTGCGCGGGCCCGGGTCGAACAGCGACAGCTCGCCGATGAGCTCGCCGGGTCCGACGACGGCCAGCATGTTCTCGCGGCCGTCGGGGGAGGTCCGGTGGAGCTTGACCTTGCCCTCGGTGACCACGTAGAGCCGGTCGCCGGGGTCGCCCTCGTGGAACAGGGAGTCGCCCCGCGCGAGGGTCACCTCGCTCATGGAGGCGCGAAGCTCCGCGGCCTGCTCGTCGTCGAGAGCCGCGAAGAGCGGATTGCGCCGCAGAACGTCGTCCACGAGTTCTCTCCTTGTCGACCTGCTCAGGGGATCTTGCTCCCCCGTCTACCAGGGGACCGTGGTGCCCATTTTGCCGGACGGTCCAAACAGTGTGATCTGTCACAAGGATGCCGCACAGGTGTCCCGGGGTACGCGGCAGGGGTCCAATTGGACGCCGATCTTCGGGGTCCGGGGCGGATGTCGGTACCGGGTCGTAGGCTGGCCGGGTGTCCAAATCGCCGGTGAGAACACAGGCCGAGGGGGCTGCGCGGGTGGGTGTACGTCGTGATTCCGCTGTGGGCGAACGAGGCCCCGATGGAGGTAGGAAAACGACGAAAGCGACAAAGCGGGCTCCGGTCCGGGAGGAGCCGTCGGTGAACCCCGAGGAGTCGTCGGTGAACCCCGAGGAGCCGGTGGAGGAGGCGCCCCCGGAGCGGAAGGGGAGCGCGAAGGCGAGGAAGGCTCCGGCCGGCAAAGCCACTGCCGGCAAGGCCACTGCCGGGAAGGTCCCCGCGGGGAAAGCCTCCGCGGAAAAGGCTCCCGTTCCCGAGAAGGCCGCGGCCGCGCCCCGGAAGGCCGGCGCCGCCGTCGGCGGCGGCCCCGCGCGGACCGTCGCGAAGCCGCCGGGCGGCGAGTCGCGCACCGCCCTGGTCCGCCGCGCCCGCCGCATCAACCGCGAACTGGCCGAGGTCTTCCCGTACGCCCACCCCGAGCTCGACTTCGAGAACCCCTTCCAACTGCTCGTCGCCACCGTCCTGTCCGCGCAGACCACCGACCTGCGCGTCAACCAGACGACCCCCGCCCTCTTCGCCAAGTACCCCACCCCCGAGGACCTGGCCGCCGCCGACCCGGAGGAGGTCGAGGCGATCCTGCGCCCGTGCGGCTTCTTCCGCGCCAAGACCAGGTCGGTCATAGGGCTGTCCAAGGCCCTGGCGGAGGACTTCGGCGGGGAGGTGCCCGGCCGGCTGGAGGACCTGGTCAAGCTGCCCGGCGTCGGCCGCAAGACCGCCTTCGTCGTGCTGGGCAACGCCTTCGGGCGGCCCGGCATCACCGTGGACACCCACTTCCAGCGCCTGGTGCGCCGCTGGCGGTGGACCGGGGAGACGGACCCCGACAAGATCGAGGCCGCCGTCGGCGCGCTCTTCCCCAAGAGCGACTGGACGGACCTCTCGCACCACGTGATCTGGCACGGCCGCCGCATCTGCCACGCCCGCAAGCCCGCCTGCGGCGCCTGCCCCATCGCCCCGCTCTGCCCGGCGTACGGAGAGGGCGAGACCGATCCGGAGAAGGCGAAGAAGCTGCTCAAGTACGAGAAGGGCGGCTTCCCGGGGCAGCGCCTGAAGCCCCCGCAGGCCTACCTCGACGCGGGCGGCAGGCCGGCCCCGCCGCTGGGGGCCGGGTGACGCGCGGGCCGGGGGCCGCCCGCCGGCGGCTCCGCGGGCGGCCCCGGACACGGTCCGCGGAACGATCCGCGGATGGCCGGGCGTTGGAACGGGCAGGACGACGGGGGTGACGATGACGCGAGCGAGCAATGCCCAAGGCGGCCCGGTGGCGATCGGCAAGGACGGCCTGCCCGACTGGCTGGACCCGGTGGTGCGCGCCGTGGAGACGGTCGCCCCCGGCCAGCTGAGCCGCTTCCTGCCGCCGGAGAACGGCACGGGCCGCCAGTCGGCCGTCCTCATCCTGTTCGGGGAGGGCGAACGCGGGCCGGAGCTGCTGCTCATGGAGCGCGCGAGCTCGCTGCGGTCGCACGCCGGGCAGCCCTCCTTCCCCGGCGGCGCCCTCGACCCCGAGGACGGCGACCCGCACGCCGACGGGCCGCTGCGGGCCGCCCTGCGCGAGGCCGAGGAGGAGACCGGACTGGACCCGTCCGGGGTGCAGCTCTTCGGCGTCCTGCCCAAGCTCTACATCCCGGTCAGCGGCTTCGTCGTGACGCCGGTGCTGGGCTGGTGGCGCGAGCCGAGCCCGGTCGGGGTCGTCGACCCCAACGAGACGGCCCGCGTCTTCACGGTCCCCGTGGCGGATCTCACGGACCCCGCCCACCGCGCCACCGCCGTCCACCCCAGCGGCCACCGGGGTCCGGCATTCCTGGTCGAATCGGCCCTCGTCTGGGGCTTCACGGCGGGACTCATCGACCGGCTGCTGCACTACGCGGGCTGGGAGCGGCCCTGGGACCGGGAGAAGCAGGTCCCGCTCGACTGGCGGTCATGACAGGGTGGCCTTCGTGAACGTGCTGGACATCTTGTTGCTGGTCGCCGCCGTGTGGTTCGCGGTCGTGGGGTACCGCCAGGGGTTCGTCGTCGGCATCCTGTCGGTGATCGGCTTCCTGGGCGGCGGTCTCGCCGCCGTCTACGTGCTGCCCGTGATCTGGGACGCCCTGACGGACAGTGCGGAGGTGAGCACGACCGCCGCCGTCGTCGCGGTCGTCGTCGTCATCGTCTGCGCCTCCGTCGGCCAGGCGCTGACCACCCACCTCGGCAACAAGCTGCGCCGGTACATCACCTGGTCCCCGGCCCGCGCCCTGGACGCCACCGGCGGCGCGCTGGTCAACGTCGTCGCCATGCTGCTCGTCGCCTGGCTGATCGGGTCCGCGCTCGCCGGCACCACCCTGCCCACGCTCGGCAAGGAGGTCCGCAACTCCAAGGTGCTGCTGGGGGTTTCGCGGGCACTGCCCGACCAGGCGGGCACCTGGTTCGCGGACTTCTCCGCCGTCCTCGCGCAGAACGGCTTCCCGCAGGTCTTCAGCCCGTTCGCCAACGAGCCCATCACCGACGTCCGTCCACCCGATCCGGCGCTCGCCGCCAGCCCGGTCGCCACCCGCGCCCAGCGCTCCATCGTCAAGGTGATGGGCACCGCCCAGAGTTGCGGCAAGGTCCTGGAGGGCACCGGCTTCGTCTTCGCCGAGCGCCGCGTCATGACCAACGCGCACGTGGTGGGCGGCGTCGACGAGCCGACCGTGCAGATAGGCGGCGAGGGCCGCAAGTACGACGCCACGGTCGTGCTGTACGACTGGCGGCGCGACATCGCCGTCCTCGACGTCCCGGACCTGGACGCGCCCGCGCTGCGGTTCACGGACGAGGACGCGAACAGCGGCGACGGCGCGATCGTCGCGGGCTTCCCGGAGAACGGGGCGTACGACGTGCGCGCCGCGCGCGTGCGCGGGCGGATCACCGCCAACGGCCCGGACATCTACCACCGCGACACCGTCCGCCGCGACGTCTACTCGCTGTACGCGACGGTCCGCCAGGGCAACTCCGGCGGCCCGCTGCTCACTCCGGACGGCAAGGTCTACGGCGTGGTCTTCGCCAAGTCCCTCGACGACGCCGAGACGGGGTACGCGCTGACCGTGGACGAGATCCGGGAGGACATCGCCAAGGGGCGCACCGCCGACCAGCAGGTGGGCAGCGACAGCTGCGCCCTGTGAGGCGTACGGCGTGGAGTGCGCGGCGGTTGCCGGGAGCGGTGCCGGCTCAGCCGCGCGGATGGCGCAGACGTACCGAGACCCAGCGGGCCCGGCGGCGGAGGATGCGCGGGATCCCCACCCTCAGGTCCGTGCCCGCCATCTGCGGTGCACCGCCTCGCTGGTGGGTACCCGCGCCGCTCGCCGAGCGGCGATTGCGGCTTGCGTCACTGTAGTCGTGCGTCCAGCCCATACCCCGACGTGTGCCCCCGCCCCAAGGTCGATAACCGTTCGGGGGGAACCCAATTGGCCTATGCGGCGGGCAAGTGGCCGTGCGCAGGACAGGTGTTCACCCGGCGGGCACCGGACGCGCCCGCGCGGTCACCGGTCGGGTTCGGGATCCTTCAGCCAGTTGATGAGTTCCGTCGAGAAGGCCACCGGGTCCTCCTCGTGCGGGAAGTGCCCGAGTCCGTCGAACAGCCGCCAGCGGTAGGGGGCTTCGACGTACTCCCCGGAGCCCGCGGCGCTGCGCGTGCGCATCACCGGGTCCAGCGAGCCGTGCAGGTGCAGCGTCGGCACGCGCACGGGCCGCTTCATCCGGCGGTTGAACTGGATGCCGTCCGGGCGGGCCAGGGAGCGCACCATCCAGCGGTACGGCTCGATGGAGCAGTGGGCCGTGGAGGGGATGCACACGGCACGCCGGTAGGTCTCCAGAGCCTCCTCGTCCGGCAGGCGCGGCCCGGACCACTCCCGGATCAGCCGGGCGGCGAGCGCGCCGTCGTCGGCGGTGAGCTGCCGCTCCGGGATCCAGGGCCGCTGGAACCCCCAGATGTAGGAGCCCGCGCGGGTCTGCCTGACGTCCTTGAGCATCGCCGCGCGCCAGCGCCGCGGGTGCGGCATGGAGGCGACCGCGAGCCGCCGCACCAGCTTCGGACGCATCGCGGCGGCCGTCCAGGCGAGGTAGCCGCCCAGGTCGTGGCCGACCAGCGCGGCGTCCGGCTCGCCGAGGGAGCGGATCACGCCGGTGACGTCGAGCGCCAGGTTGGCGGGGTCGTAACCGCGCGGCGTGCGGTCGCTGCCGCCGACGCCCCGCAGGTCCATGGCGACGGCCCGGAAGCCCGCGTCGGCGAGCGCGACGAGCTGGTGCCGCCAGGTCCACCAGAACTGCGGGAAGCCGTGCAGCAGCAGCACCAGCGGGCCGTCGCCGGCCTCCGCGATGTGGAAGCGGGCGCCGTTCGCGGCGACGTCCCGGTGCGTCCAGGGGCCCTCCGGCCGGACGACCGAGGTGGGCTGTGCCGACGCGGCGTGCGGCGCCGGGAGGGAGGGCTGCGCCGGGGGGAGGGCGGGGTCCGTCATGACGACGAGCGTGCCACAGCCTCGATGGCCTCGGGGCCCCGGTCCCGCGCCGGCTCCGGGCGCGGGTGCGGCCTGGCGTTCTGCAGCACGCCCGCGCTCTGCTTCATGGAGGCCGCCACCTTCTGCGGGCCCTGGCTCTTCTTGGCCTTCTTCGCGAAGGTCACGCCGATCAGCACGAGGACGAGCGCGACCAGGACGTTCGCCGCGAAGGACAGCAGGAAGCAGAGGGCGAGGTTCCACTCGGTCCAGGTGCGGATGCCGTAGGCCAGCGCGAAGTTCAGCATCGGCAGGGAGAACACCAGGACGGCACCGGCCAGCGAGAACGCGCCGCCGCTCGTCGCGCCGCGCTTGACGTCCTGCTTGAGCTGCGCCTTCGCCAGCGCGATCTCGTCGTGCACCAGGGCCGACAAGTCCGCCGTCGCCGAGGCGAACAGCTGGCCGATGCTGCGTTCGGCGCCGACCGGGCTGCCGTCGGGTGCGCTCATCGCGGTCTCCTCTTGTGCGTGCGGTTCCGTCGTTCGGTCGTCGCGTGTCTGACTGCGTACGGTCCCGTCTTCTGTACCGTCTCGTCAGATCATGCCGGACCGTCGTGGTCATCGCCTGCCCCGCCCGGCACTTCGGCAAGCGCGCGTCGCTCGGCGGCCTTCTCCTCGGCGATCCGGCGGTGCTCGGCGGCCTTGCGCTCGTGCAGCCGCGCCATCCGCAGGTGGTACTCCGGGTCGTCCTCCTCGTAGACGTCCGGGACGCCGTCGTCGTCCTCGTCGCGCTCCTCGGCCTCCCACAGCCGGCGGTACCGGGCGTTGCGGATCTTCAGCAGGACGGTGGCCAGGGCCGCGGCGATCAGCGAACCGACCAGGACGGCGGCCTTGACCTCGCCGGTCATGGCCGCGTCGCCCTCGAAGGCGAGCTCGCCGATGAGCAGCGAGACGGTGAAGCCGATGCCCGCCAGGGCCGCCACCGCGAACACGTCCGCCCAGGCCAGGTCCTCGTTGAGGGAGGCCCGGGTGAAGCGGGCCGTCAGCCAGGTGCCGCCGAAGATGCCGACCGCCTTGCCGACCACGAGCCCCAGGACCACGCCGAGGGTCTCCGGCTGGCCGAACACCTCGCCGAGCGCGCGGCCGGAGACCGGCACTCCCGCGCTGAACAGCGCGAACAGCGGCACGGCCAGACCCGCCGAGAGCGGGCGCACGCGGTGCTCGATGCGCTCGCCGGGGGAGTGCGCCTCCCCGTCACGCCGGTGGCAGCGCAGCATCAGGCCCATCGCGACGCCGGCGATGGTGGCGTGGACGCCGCTGTTGTACATCAGCGCCCAGACGACTACGGCGAGCGGCACGTACACGTACCAGCCGCGCACCCCCTTGCGCAGCAGCAGCCAGAAGACCGCCAGGGCGGCGGCGGCACCGCCGAGCGCGGCGAAGTCCAGGTCGTCCGTGAAGAAGACGGCGATGATCAGGATCGCGAAGAGGTCGTCGACGACGGCGAGGGTGAGCAGGAAGGCGCGCAGCGCGCTCGGCAGGGAGGTGCCGATGACAGCCAGGACGGCGAGCGCGAAGGCGATGTCGGTGGCGGTGGGCACGGCCCAGCCGGCCAGGGAGCCGCCGCCGGTGACGTTGACGAGGGTGTAGACGAGCGCCGGTACGGCCATGCCGCACAGCGCGGCGACGACGGGCAGCGCGGCGGCCCTGGGGTCCTTGAGGTCGCCGGCGACGAGTTCGCGTTTGAGCTCGATGCCGGCCACGAAGAAGAAGACGGCGAGGAGTCCGTCGGCGGCCCAATGGGCGACGGACATGTTCAGGCCGAGGGACGCGGGGCCCAGGTGGTAGTGGCTGACCGTCTCGTAGCCGTCGTGCAGCGCGGGGATGTTCGCCCAGGTCAGCGCAGCTATCGCGGCGATGAGCAGCAGCACGCCGCCGACGGTCTCGGTGCGCAGCGCGTCCGCGACGAAGGTGCGCTCCGGGAGGGAGAGGCGTCCGAGGACCTTGCGGGGGGTGGTGCGGGGGGCGGTCACGGGCGGAACCTCCGGTCGGGGGCAGGACGGAACACGTGCCGACCAGACTTCCCGGCTCACCTGATGTTTAGCTTATCTAACGTGTAGGCCGGGCGCATCGCCCGACCTGTGCGCACGGCGCTCCGGGCCGCCCCGAGGCCTGCCCCGAGCAGCCCCGGGCCGTCGCACGGCGGGGCGAGGGCCGTGGACCGGCCCGGCCGCGCACGGGACGCCGAAGGGGCACCCGGCGCCGGTGTGCTGCCGAGTGCCCCTGACGTGGTGTGCTCAGTCCTCGCTGGGTGCCGCGGGGAGCTTGGCCTGGATGAGGTCCATGACGGTGGAGTCCGTCAGGGTGGTGACGTCGCCCAGCTGGCGGTTCTCGGCGACGTCGCGCAGCAGGCGCCGCATGATCTTGCCGGAGCGGGTCTTGGGGAGCTCGGCGACCGGCAGGATCCGCTTGGGCTTGGCGATCGGGCCGAGTGCGGCGCCGACGTGGTTGCGCAGCTCGGCGGCCAGGTCCTCGGTCTCCGCGGCCGTGCCGCGCAGGATCACGAAGGCGACGATCGCCTGCCCGGTCGTCTCGTCCGCCGCGCCCACCACGGCCGCCTCGGCCACCGACGGGTGGGAGACCAGCGCCGACTCCACCTCGGTGGTGGAGATGTTGTGGCCGGACACCAGCATCACGTCGTCCACCCGGCCCAGCAGCCAGATGTCGCCGTCGTCGTCCTTCTTCGCGCCGTCACCGGCGAAGTACCTGCCCTCGAAACGCGACCAGTACGTGTCGAGGAACCGCTGGTCGTCGCCCCAGATGGTGCGCAGCATCGACGGCCACGGCTCGGTCAGCACCAGGTAGCCGCCCCCGCCGTCCGGCACCTCGTTGGCCTCGTCGTCCACGACCGTGGCGCTGATGCCCGGCAGCGGGCGCTGTGCCGAGCCGGGCTTGGTCTCGGTGACGCCCGGCAGCGGAGTGATCATCATGGCGCCGGTCTCGGTCTGCCACCAGGTGTCCACGACCGGGGTGCGGTCGGCGCCGATGTGCTTGCGGTACCAGACCCACGCCTCGGGGTTGATCGGCTCGCCCACCGAGCCCAGCACCCGCAGGCTGGACAGGTCGAACTTGGCGGGGATGTCGTCGCCCCACTTCATGAACGTGCGGATCGCGGTCGGCGCGGTGTAGAGGATGGTCACGCCGTACTTCTGCACGATCTCCCAGAAGCGCCCCTGGTGCGGGGTGTCCGGCGTGCCCTCGTACATGACCTGGGTGGCGCCGTTGGCCAGCGGCCCGTACACGATGTAGGAGTGCCCGGTGACCCAGCCGACGTCAGCGGTGCACCAGTAGACGTCGGTCTCCGGCTTGAGGTCGAAGACCGCCCAGTGGGTGTAGGCGGTCTGGGTGAGGTAGCCGCCGGAGGTGTGCAGGATGCCCTTCGGCTTCCCCGTCGTGCCCGACGTGTACAGGATGAACAGCGGGTGCTCGGCCCCGAACGCCTCCGGGGTGTGCGCGGCGGACTGCCGCTCGACGAGGTCGTGCCACCACAGGTCGCGGCCCTCGTGCCAGGCGACCTCCTGGCCGGTGCGGCGCACCACCAGGACGTGCTCCACGGTGCCGACGCGCTCGACCGCCTCGTCCACGGCCGGCTTGAGCGCGGACGGCTTGCCGCGCCGGTAACCGCCGTCGGCGGTGATGACCACCTTGGCGTCGGCGTCCTGGATCCGGGTGGCGAGCGCGTCCGCGGAGAAACCGCCGAAGACGACCGAGTGCGCGGCGCCGATCCGGGCGCAGGCCAGCATCGCCACCGCGGTCTCCGGGATCATCGGCATGTAGACGGCGACCCGGTCGCCCTTCTGCACGCCGAGTTCCAGCAGTGCGTTGGCCGCCTTGGAGACCTCGTCCTTCAGCTGCGCGTAGGTGATCGCACGGCTGTCGCCGGGCTCCCCCTCGAAGTGGATCGCGACCCGGTCGCCGTGCCCGGCCTCCACGTGCCGGTCCACACAGTTGTACGCGACGTTCAGCTCGCCGTCCTGGAACCACTTGGCGAACGGCGGATTCGACCAGTCCAGCGTCTCCGTCGGCTCCTTGGCCCAGGTCAGCCGACGGGCCTGCTCGGCCCAGAAACCGAGCCTGTCAGCCGTGGCCCGTTCATACGCCTCCGCGGTGACGTTGGCACCTGCGGCCAGGTCGGCGGGGGGTGCGAACCTGCGCTCTTCCTTGAGCAGGTTGGCCAGGCTTTCGTTGCTCACGGCATCTGCCTTTCCCAGGGTGTCCGTTGTGTCCCAGGCCACAGCTCATCAGACCCGGGGGTGCGCTGACAAGGGCCGATCGATAATTGGTTTAGACCTGTCAGGCGGGTGGTGCGGGGTGCTCCGGGTCCGTGCGCGGCATGGGGTCACCCCTGTCCACGGGCGGCGTGAACAGCCGGTTCAGGTCTGTAACGCCTCTCACATCCGGGGGCCGGCGGGGCGGGCGCGGGTGTGCTGGGGGAGGAGCGGGCGGGGCGGGCCGCTTGCCGGGAGCGGGGCTGGGATTCGCGTGGGGGTGTCCTGCCGGGCCGGAGTGTTTTGCCGGGTCGGGGTCCCACTGGTACGGGGCGTTCTGCCGGGCTGGGATGTCCTGTCGGCCCTGTCGGCCCTGTCGGCCCTGTCGGCCCTGTCGGCCCTGTCGGCCCTGCTGGCTCTGCCGGTTGGGTTGTCCTGCTGGTCCGGAGGGCCGCCGCCCCCCGGCCGCCGGCCGGGCCGGCTCCCGGCGTGCCGGCGGCGCGGGGCCGCGGCCGGGAGAAGGGGCCGGGAGAAGGGACCACGGCCGGGGGAGGGATCCCTCAAGGAGCGGGGCAGCCGGCTGCCCCGCCGGCGGGGGGGGGGGCCGGCCCCCGCGGCGCCCCCCCCCCCCCCCCCCCCCCCCCCCCCCCCCCCCCGCCCCCCCCCCCCCGCGGCCGCCCCC